>NZ_CP137003.1:2400000-3016167 GCF_033110965.1 Raineyella sp. LH-20
CCCCCTCCTCGGGCTGGATCCGCAGCACCAGGGCGTTCGCCCCGAGGGTGGAGGTGTCGTGCGCGTTGAACGGGACGAACGGCAGGTGCTTGAACTGCAGCGCGATCTCGGTGACCCGGGTCGGCATCCGCTTGCCGGTCCGCAGGTAGAACGGGACCCCGGCCCAGCGCCGGTTGTGCACATCGACGCGGATCGCGGCGTACGTCTCGGTGGTGGAGTCGGCCGGAATGCCGTCCTCCTCCAGGTAGCCCTTGACGAGCTCGCCGCCGGACCAGCCGCCGTCGTAGATGCCGCGGGCGGTGTGCTGGTCGAACCGGCGGGTGGCGCTGGTGGCCTCGAGCACCTTCTCCTTCTCGGCCCGCAGGGCGTCGGCGCCCATCCCGGTCGGCTCCTCCATCGCGGTGAGCGCGAACAGCTGCAGCAGGTGGTTCTGGATCACGTCCCGGGCCGCCCCGACGCCGTCGTAGTAGCCGGCCCGCCCGCCGATGCCGATGTCCTCGGCCATGGTGATCTGGACGTGCGACAGGTAGTTGTTGTTCCACAGCGGCTCGAACATGGTGTTCGCGAAGCGGAGGGCCAGCAGGTTCTGCACGGTCTCCTTGCCCAGGTAGTGGTCGATCCGGAACACCTGGTTCTCCTGGAAGGCCGACGACACCACCCGCTCCAGCTGCTGGGCGCTGGTCAGGTCGTGGCCGAACGGCTTCTCGATCACCACCCGCTTCCAGGAGGTGTCGGACTGCTCGGCCAGGCCGTGCTTCTTCAGCTGGTCGATCACCACCTCGAAGAATTTCGGCGGCACCGACAGGTAGAATGCGTGATTGCCGCCGGTGCCCTGGGTGCGGTCCAGGTCCTCCAGGGTCGTCTTCAGCCGGTCGAACGCCTCGTCATCGGTGAACTCGCCCTGGACGAAGCGGATGCCCGCCAGCAGCTGCTGCCAGACCTCCTCGCGGTAGGGCGTCCGGGCGTGCTCGCGGACCGCCTCACCGACCACCTGGGCGAAATCCTGGTCCACCCAGTCGCGGCGGGCGAAGCCGACGAAGGCGAACCCCGGCGGCAGCAGCCCCCGGTTGGCCAGGTCATAGACGGCGGGCATCAGCTTCTTGCGGGCCAGGTCGCCGGTGACGCCGAACATCACCAGGACCGAGGGGCCGGCGATCCGGGGCAGCCGCCGGTCACGCTCGTCGCGCAGTGGATTGAGATAGCGGGAGACATCCTGTGGCGGTGCCACCACAGCGCTGTCCTGGGTCATTGTTCTCCTTCACGTCGAGGCGTCCACGTCGGAGGGTCGTCCCCACCGCAGATTTGCTTCAGTGTTCAACAACTCTAGTGTTCACCACCAGGGCGACCGGGAGCCGTCCCGCTGGGGGCATGGCGTCGTGTCCGTCAATCAGTCAATCAGAGTGTCCGTCAGTCAGCTGGTGTCCGCAGCCGGGGACGCCACAGGGGCCGGCACCCATCGTGCCAGCCCCTGCGTTCCCTCGGTGAGGGTCAGGCCCACTGCGTCCCTCGGTGAGGGTCAGGCCCACTGCGTCCCTCGGTGAGGGTCAGGCGTCGTCGAGGGCGGTCCGGACCGTCTCGATTAGCTCGTTCCAGGAGACGATGAACTTCTCCACGCCCTCGGTCTCCAGCACCCGGTAGACGTCGTCCAGGTCGATCCCGGCGGCCGTCAGTGCGTCGAAGACCTCCTGGGCCTCGGCGTAGTGACCGGTGATGGTGTCCGGCTGGGTCTCCCCGTGGTCGGCGAAGGCCATCATCGTCTTCTCCGGCATCGTGTTGACGACACCGTCGACGACCAGGTCGGCGACGTACATGGTGTCCGGGTAGGCCGGGTTCTTCACGCCGGTCGAGGCCCACAGCGGTCGCTGCGGGTTGGCGCCCCGGGCCGCCAGCGCCTGCCAGCGGTCGGAAGCGATGGTCTCCTCGAACAGCTTGTACGCCAGCCGGGCGTTGGCCAGGCCGGCCCGTCCGGCGAGCGACGCGTCCGCCCCGGCGGCCTGCAGCCGCTTGTCGATCTCGGTGTCCACCCGGGACACGAAGAACGAGGCGACCGAGTGGATCGTCGACAGGTCCTTGCCGGCCGCCGCGGCCTGCTCCAGACCGGCGACGTACGCGTCGATGACCTGCTGGTAGCGCTCGACGGAGAAGATCAGCGTGACGTTGACGCTGATGCCCGCGGCGATCGTCGCGGTGATCGCCGGCAGGCCCGCGAGGGTGGCCGGGATCTTGATCAGCACGTTTTCCCGGTCGACCGCCGCATGCAGCTCGGCGGCCTGGGCCACGGTGGCCTCGGTCTCGTTCGCCAGGCGGGGGTCGACCTCGATCGACACCCTGCCGTCGAAGCCCTTGGAGGCGGCGTACAGGTCGGTGAAGAGATCGCAGGCGGCGCGGACGTCGTCGGTGGTGGCGGCCCGGATGACTGCGTCCACGTCGGCGCCGGCGGCCTTGAGCTCGCGCACCTGGGCGGCGTACGCATCACCGTGCGACATCGCGCCGGCGAAGATCGTCGGGTTGGTGGTGACCCCGCTCACCGAGTCGTTGTCGATGAGATCCTTGAGATTGCCCGAGGTCAGCCGGGCGCGGGACAGGTCGTCGAGCCAGATGGACACCCCGGCGTCGGCCAGGGACTTCAGTCGTGCATTCATGGTGCTCCTTGGTGAGGATGCCGGAGGGGGATCAGGCGCCGAGACGGGCCGGGCCGGAAGCCGCCCGACGGTTCGTCAGCGCAGGGCCCGCGGCCGCGGCGGCCAGCGACTCCTTGGCCGCGGCGACGACGGCCTCGGCGGTGATGCCGAACTTCTCGAACAGCAGGCCGCCGGCGGCCGAGGCTCCGTAGTGGTCCAGGCCGACCGTACGACCGGCGTCGCCGACCAGTTCGCTCCAGCCCAGCGGCAGACCGGCCTCGACGGCCACCCGCGCGCGGACGTCGGTCGGCAGCACGGCATCGCGGTAGGTGTCGTCCTGCTCGTCGAACCACTCACGGCACGGCATGGAGACGACGCGGGCCTTGACGCCTTCGCCGGCCAGCTGCTCCTGGGCGGCCAGTGCCAGCTGGACCTCGGAGCCGGTGCCGATCAGGATGACGTCCGGAGTGCCCTCGCAGTCCTTGAGGACATAGCCGCCCTTGGCCGTCTCGGTGGCCGGGGCGTACCCGTCGGTGCCGCGCGGCACGATCGGCAGGTTCTGCCGCGACAGCACCAGGGCCGCCGGCCGATCGTTGTGGCGCAGGATCTGGGCCCAGGCCTGGGCGGTCTCGTTCGCGTCGGCGGGACGTACGACGTCGAGGCCGATGATGGCGCGGTAGGCGGCCAGGTGCTCGATCGGCTGGTGGGTCGGGCCGTCCTCGCCGACACCGATGGAGTCGTGGGTCCACACGTAGGTGACCGGCAGCTTCATCAGGGCCGCGAGCCGGACCGCACCGCGCATGTAGTCGGAGAACACGAAGAACGTGCCGCCGTAGACGCGGGTGTCGCCGTGCGCGGCGATGCCGTTGAGGATCGACCCCATGGCGTGCTCGCGGATGCCGAAGTGCAGCACCCGACCGTACGGGTTGCCGGTGAACTTCTTCGACTGCCGGTTCTCCGGCAGGAAGCTGGGCTGCCCGTCGGGGGTGGTGTTGTTGGAACCGGCGAGGTCGGCCGAGCCGCCCCACAGCTCGGGCAGCACCGGGGCGAGAGCGGACAGCGTCTTGCCCGAGGCGGCACGGGTGGCGATGCCCTTGGCGTCGGCGGCGAAGGTCGGCAGCGCCTCCTCCCAGCCCGCCGGCAGGTCCTTGGCGGCCAGCCGGTCGAAGAGGGCCTTGTTCTCCGGGTTGGCCGCGGCCCAGGCGTCGAACGCCTGCTGCCATGCCTGGTGGGCCGCCTGGCCACGGGCGACCAGACCGCGGGTGTGCGCCAGCACCTCGTCCTCGACGATGAAGTGCTGGTCGGGGTCGAAGCCGAGCAGCTCCTTGGTGGCGCGGATCTCGTCCTCGCCGATCGCGGAACCGTGCACGCCGCCGGTGCCCTGCTTGTTCGGGGCCGGCCAGCCGATGATGGTCCGCAGCCGGATGAACGACGGCTTGTCGGTGACCGCCTGGGCGGCGAGGATCGCCCGGTGCAGGCCCTCGACGTCCTCGACGTAGTCCTCGCCGGGCTTGCGCCAGTCGAGCGTCTGCACGTGCCAGCCGTACGCCTGGTAGCGCTGGGCGACGTCCTCGTTGAACGCGATGACCGTGTCGTCCTCGATCGAGATCTCGTTCTCGTCATAGATCACGATCAGGTTGCCGAGCTGCTGGGTGCCGGCGATCGAGGAGGCCTCGCCGGAGACGCCCTCCTCCAGGTCGCCCTCCGAGCAGATCACGTACACCCGGTGGTCGAAGGGGGACGTGCCGGGGGCCGCGTCGGGGTCGAACAGGCCGCGCTCGCGGCGGGCGGCCATCGCCATGCCGACGGCGTTGCTGATGCCCTGGCCCAGCGGGCCGGTGGTGGTCTCGATCCCGGCGGTGTGGCCGTACTCGGGGTGACCGGGGGTCTTCGAGCCCCAGGTGCGGAGCGCCTCGAGGTCGGACAGCTCGAGCCCGAAACCGCCGAGGTAGAGCTGGACGTACTGGGTGAGGGAGGAGTGGCCCGCGCTCAGCACGAAGCGGTCACGGCCGACCCAGGCGGTGTCGCTCGGGTCGTGCCGCATGATCTTCTGGAACAGCGTGTACGCGACGGGAGCGAGGCTCATCGCCGTGCCCGGGTGGCCGTTGCCCACCTTCTGGACGGCGTCGGCGGCCAACAATCGTGACGTGTTCACCGCCTTCTCGTCGGAAGCGCTCCATTCCAGGGCACTGGTGGTGGAGGTAACGGTCATTCTGCGTCCTTTCGGCCAACCCTTCGGGACGTCCCGGCGTAGGGTGTCCCCGACATCACACCCCTGAGCCTACGCACGTCCCACGAGCGGTCGTCACCGGGCTGCCGTGAGATCGTCGCCCGCACCGGCCGGGGCGGGACGTGCGTGCCCCTCGGTCGTGTGCCGGCGATGGAACCGACACTGGGTGCGGCGCGCCTTCGCAGGTAGGGTGAGCCGAGCAGGTCCGGGGGTCGCGGACCTCCGGAAGGGAAATGTGTCAGTAGTGGACGCCCAGTCGAGGCCGGACTCCCCGGATGCAGGAGCTCTCACGGCCCCCGCGCGCGCCGGATTCATGGATGTCGTCGGGGCGTACGTACGGCTCACGAAACCTCGGGTCATCGAACTGCTGCTGATCACCGCCGTGCCGGCCATGTTCTTGGCCGCCCGCGGTCTGCCGAACTGGCAGGACGTGCTGGTGGTGCTGATCGGTGGGTACGCCGCAGCCGGCTCGGCCAATGTCTTCAACAACGTGTACGACCGCGACATCGACGAGCAGATGCGCCGGACCCGGCGACGGCCGATCCCGCGTCACGAGATCTCCGGTCCGGCGGCGCTGGCCTTCGGCGTGGTCCTCGGGATCGTCGCGCTCGCGGTGCTCGGCCTGGGGGGCAACCTGTTGTCCGGCGCGCTGGGTCTGGCCGCGATCCTCTTCTACGTCTTGGTCTACACCATGGTGCTGAAGCGGCGGACCGCCCAGAACATCGTCTGGGGCGGCATCGCCGGCTGCTTCCCGCCGCTGATCGCGTGGACGGTGGTGACCGGCTCGATCGGCTGGGCGCCGCTGGTGATGTTCCTCATCGTCTTCTTCTGGACCCCGCCGCACACGTGGGCGCTGGCGATCCGCTACCGCGAGGACTACGCGACGGTCGACGTGCCGATGCTGCCGGTGGTCCGGCCGGCCCGAGTGGTCGCCGACCAGATCCTCGTCTACTCCGTGATCACCGTGGTGGTCACCCTGGTGCTGTGGCCGGTCGGGGGCACCGGCTGGCTCTATCCGGCCGTCGCCCTCGCGGGCGGGGCGGCCTTCCTCGGTGAGGCGATCGCGCTGTGGCGACGGGCTCGTCGTGGCCTGACCGACGCCGCGCTCAAGCCGATGCGACTGTTCCACTGGTCGAATTCCTACCTGGCGCTGGTCTTCCTCGCCCTGGCGATCGATCCGCTGATCTTCTGACTCTGTCGTCCGTGCTGCGTCCCGCCGGGTGACTCCGCCGGACGTCGGCGGCGAGTGCTTCGCAATCGTCCCGGAGCGTCGGATGGTCCGGTGGTGTGGTTTCTCGTACATCCTGTGGAATAATTGCGCGCAGGTCGGGGCGCCGCCGGTGCCCCGGGCCGGTGAGGCAGTGCCCGTGGTGACAGCGCGGGCCCCGCTCCCTGAGACCGCGACGACCGGATCGACCGCGGCGGGGTAGGCGGGCCGCCGTCTCCCGGAGACCACCAGCTTTGTGACGCGTCGTGTGTCGTCCGCCCGCCGAACCATCGGTGCCGGCGCCGGAGACCCGCCGCGACACCTGTCACCGGTGCGGACGCCGCACCGGGTGAAGGAGAGCCATGCTCGAGAACGAGCAGACCGCCGCATCGTCGGCCGATACTGCACTTCCGCTTGATACTGCACGTCCGCTCGACGACGGACTGCCGAAGCCGCCGGCGGGACGCCGGTCCCGTCGCCGCCCTGCCGGACCGCCCGCGGAGGCCGCTGCGCCGGCCGAGCGGACCGCCGAGGTGGCGCCGGTCGAGACCCCAGCTGCCGAGGTGGTTGCCGCGGAGCCGGTCGAGGAGGCCGAGACTGCCCCGGCCGCTGAGTTCGTTGCCGCTGAGCCGGAGGTCGCCGCCGACGAGTCCGCCGTCGAGGCGGATGCCGAGGCGAACGAGTTGATCGAGATCGAGGCGGTGGCCGAGCACGCCGACGAGGCCGCCACCGAGCAGCCCGACGACGAGACCGAAGCCACCCATGAGACCACCGCGCTCGAGGCCGAGGCTGAGCCGACCGAGGGCGAGGACGAAGAGGCCGACGAGGGCGAGGAGACCCAGGCGTCCACGGCGCCCCGTCGTCGTCGGCGCCGCCGTGGGGGCCGTCGACGCCATGGGGGAGAGGGCGGCCAGGCGACCGCTGACACCGAGGAGTCCGACGAGACGACCGAGGGCGAGCAGCCCGTCGCTGTCGGCCAGGCCGCTCCGGAGGCCGCTGCCGAGGGCGTCGCGAGCGAGACCACCACGGCGGAAGCCGCCACGACCGAAGGCACTACCGAGCAGGGTGAGGCCGCCGCTGACCAGACCGCGGTCGCCGAGCAGGCCGAGGCCGCCGAGCAGGGCGAGGGGGAGGCTGCCTCCTCCGGGTCGTCCCGTCGGCGTCGGCGTCGGCGCCGCCGTCGCGGTGAGGATGCCAGCACCGGGTCCGAGGACGATCCGCCCGAGGTCGTCGTCAAGGTGCGCGAGCCCCATGCGGCTGCCGGCGATCAGATCCGCGCCGTCGAGGGGTCGACCCGTCTGGAGGCCAAGCGTCAGCGCCGTCGGGAAGGACGCGCCGCGGGCCGCCGCCGCGCACCGATCGTGTCCGAGTCGGAGTTCCTGGCCCGGCGGGAGTCCGTCACCCGCCAGATGGTGGTGCGCCAGGGCGAGGAGTACTCCCAGATCGCCGTCCTCGAGGACGGCGTGCTCGTCGAGCACTACGTCGACCGGGAGTCGTCCTCCTCGCTGATCGGCAACATCTACCTCGGCAAGGTCCAGAACGTCCTTCCGTCGATGGAGGCCGCGTTCATCGACATCGGCCGCGGCCGCAACGCCGTGCTCTACGCCGGTGAGGTCGACTGGGACGCGTACGGTTCCGGCCACTCCGAGCGGCGGATCGAGAACGTCCTGAAGTCCGGCCAGACCGTCGTCGTGCAGGTGACCAAAGACCCGGTCGGGGCCAAGGGTGCCCGACTGACCAATCACGTCTCCCTGCCGGGTCGGTACGTGGTGTACGCCCCGGGCGGCCACCTGTCCGGCATCTCCCGCAAGCTGCCCGACGTCGAGCGTAAGCGGCTGAAGCACATCCTCGCCGAACTGATCGAGGAGGGCGCCAGCGTCATCGTCCGTACGGCGGCCGAGGGTGCCACCCAGGAACAGCTCGTCCACGACGTCAGCCGGCTCAAGTCGCAGTGGGACACCATCGAGAACCGTGCCAAGCACGGCGGGGCGCCGCAGCTGCTCTACAGCGAGCCCGACCTGACGATCCGTACGGTCCGCGACCTCTTCACCGAGGACTTCGCCGAGCTCATCGTCGACGGTGACGGCGAGGACGACGACGCGTACGACACCCTTGCGGACTACTTGACCCACACCGCGCCGCACCTGGCGGATCGGGTCGTCCACTGGGACCGTGCGGCGAAGGGCGACGTCTTCGCGCACTACCGCCTCGACGAGCAGATCGCCAAGGCACTGGAACGCAAGGTGCACCTGCCGTCCGGCGGTTCGCTGGTCATCGACCGCACCGAGGCGATGACCGTCATCGACGTCAACACCGGCAAGTTCACCGGCCACGGCGGCAATCTCGAGGCCACCGTCACGGCGAACAACCTGGAGGCGGCCGAGGAGATCGTCCGTCAGCTGCGGCTGCGTGACGTCGGCGGCATCATCGTCATCGACTTCATCGACATGGTGTTGCCGAGCAACCGCGAGCTGTTGCTGCGCCGGCTGGTGGAGTGCCTCGGCCGGGATCGTACGCGTCACCAGGTCTCCGAGGTGACCAGCCTCGGGCTGGTGCAGCTGACCCGCAAGAAGATCGGCACCGGTCTGGCCGAGGCGTTCACCGAGCCGTGCGAGGTGTGCAACAACCGCGGCTACCTGATTCACGACATGCCGGTGGCCACCCAGGCGCCGGCCGACGGCGGTGACCGACAGGGCCGCAACAGCCGCAAGCGCAGCCGTGGCAAGTCGACCGGACAGGCCTCCGTGCCGACCCCGGCCCCGGCCAAGGAGACCGAGACCGAGCAGGTCTCCGTCGAGGCCCGGGCGGCGGCACAGGCGGCGATGAACGCTGTGGCGCACGCCGGGTCCAAGCCGAAGGTGGCCGAGCCGGCCGTCGAAGCCGAGGATCGTACGGCTCCCGCCGCTCCGGCCACGGAGGGACACCTCGAGCAGGCGACGGAGACCGCGGTCGAGGCCGTGGCCGAGGCGCTGACCGGCGCCGGCACGAGCTCGCGGTCGCGGCGCTCCAGCCGATCGCGGGGGAGCCGTCGCCCGGCCGGGGCGCCGGGTGCCGCGGCCGAGGAGGTGTCGTCCGCGGCCGGGTCGTCCGAGCCTGTGTCGTCCGATACGGGCGAGGCTCGGACAGCGGTGCCGCAGCCGGTCGCGGCCGAGGCGAGGGTGACGCCGCTGCCTGAGGCTCCCGCGACGGTGCCCGCCACCGAGGCCCCGGCCAGCGGCGGCACGGCTCCGGCCGACGCCCTGGCGGAGATCGTCGCGGCGCTGGTCGCCGGCGGTGAGGAGGCTCCGGCGCTGATCGACGCGGCCCCGGCGGAGGCACCGGCGGCGAAGAAGTCGACGACCCGCACGTCCGCGGCGAAGAAGTCGACCGCCAAGACGACTGCGAAGAAGTCGACCGCCAGGAAGGCCACGGCCAAGAAGGCTGCCAGCGGGAAGGCCCCCGCCGAGGCGGCTGTCGAGAAGGCGGTCACCGAAGCAGCTCTCGAGACCGTGACCGTGGTGACGCCGGAGGACGCGCCGGCGGTCGAGAAGCCCGCCGCGAAGAAGGCGGCGGCCAGGAAGACGACAGCCAAGAAGGCGACGGCCAAGAAGGCGACGGCACGGAAGACGACGAAGCGGGCCGCCGCCACTCCGGCGACCGAACAGCCGGTCACCGGTCAGGCGGCCGAGCCGGACGCGGCGTCCCCGACCAGCACGGAGTCCACGGAGGCTGCTGCCACGTCGCGGCGTACGACCACCAGGAGCACCCGGAAGACGGCGGCGAAGGCCACCTCCGGGTCAGGCACCCGCAGCCGGGCCCGCAAGGCCGCCGCCGACCCGACGGACGCCCCGGCGGCGCTCTCGACGGACGCTCCGGTGCAGGACGCCTTCGTGCCGGCACCGGTGACCGAGCCGGTGCAGGACGCCTTCGTGCCCGTCCAGCCCGTGCTCGACCCGCCCGAGGGCGGTTCGGACCACTGATCGGTTGATCGGTTTGACCGGGACGTCCCCGACTGCGTAGTCTTGATCCTCGGCGCATTCAGGACCTCAGGGCTTCGCAGCCGGGGGCGTTCCGATCGCCGCACGACGGATTGAGGGCAGCCGGGTCGACGACCCGTGCTGCGTACGTCTCCGGGCCCCCGCGCGGGATGCGGGCACGGCGGGACACGGTCCGGGTGAGACAGATTCGACGAAGAGAGAAGGTTCAGGCGTGTACGCGATCGTGCGCAGTGGCGGCCGCCAGCACAAGGTTGCCGTGGGTGATGTTGTCGAGATCGACAAGGTCGCCGACGAGGTCGGTTCCACCGTTCAGCTCCAGCCGCTGCTGCTGGTCGACGGCGAGACCGTGACCTCGGATGCGGACGCCCTCGGCAAGGTCGAGATCACCGCCGAGGTGCTCGCCGAGACCAAGGGCCCGAAGATCCGGATCCTGAAGTTCAAGAACAAGACCGGTTACACCAAGCGCCAGGGGCACCGTCAGCGGTACACCCAGGTCAAGGTCACCGACATCAAGGCCTGAGGGAGGACCGAGCATGGCACACAAGAAAGGCGCGTCCTCGACGCGCAACGGTCGTGATTCCAACGCGCAGCGCCTCGGCGTGAAGCGTTTCGGTGGCGAGTCCGTCAACGCGGGGGAGATCATCCTGCGCCAGCGCGGCACCCACTTCCACCCCGGTGACGGCGTGGGCCGCGGCAAGGACGACACCCTGTTCGCCCTGGTCCCCGGCAAGGTCGAGTTCGGCACCCGTCGCGGGCGTCGCGTGATCAACGTCAAGCCGGTGGAGGTCGCCGCTGTCGCCGAGTGAGCGACACTGGCACCACCAGCAACGGAAGGGCCGCCCCTGCGGGGGCGGCCCTTCCCGCATTCACCCCGCCGTCACCACACTTTTCCCACTGCAGTCGCTCCGGCGTACGCGCGCTCCTCGGCCCGCCCCCGCTGCGTTTCCCCTCTGCCCGCCGCACCGCCCTTGGTAGGCTGGCGGCCCGTCCCCTCCCCATCCGCCGGCGACCTCGGGTTGCCGCACCCTCCCAGTCAGGAAGCCCCATGGCCATTCCCTCCTTCGTCGATCGCGTCACCCTCGAGGTGGCCGGCGGAAACGGGGGCCACGGGTGCGCCTCCATCCACCGGGAGAAGTTCAAGCCGCTCGGTGGGCCCGACGGTGGCAACGGCGGCGACGGCGGCTCGGTCGTGCTGCGGGTCGACCCAGGGCTGACCACGCTGGTGGAGTTCCACCGCCAGCACAAGCGCCATGCCGGCAACGGCGAGCCGGGCCGCGGCGACCACCAGAACGGCGCCAACGGCGACGACATCGTGCTGCTGGTGCCGCAGGGCACGGTGGTCACCGACGTCGCCACCGGCACGATGATGGCCGACCTGTCCACGCCGGATGCCCAGGTGGTCGTCGCGCAGGGCGGCAAGGGCGGCCTCGGCAACGCCGCGCTGGCCTCGTCCACCCGCAAAGCCCCCGGCTTCGCCCTGCTCGGCGAGGACGGCGAGGCCCACGAGGTCGTCCTGGAGCTCAAGGTCGTCGCCGACGTCGGCCTGGTCGGCTTCCCGAGCGCCGGGAAGTCGTCCCTGATCGCGGCCATCTCCGCCGCCCGCCCGAAGATCGCCGACTACCCGTTCACCACCTTGGTGCCCAACCTCGGCGTCGTCGTCGCCGGCGACACCACCTACACCGTCGCCGATGTCCCCGGCCTGATCGAGGGCGCCTCCGAGGGCAAGGGACTGGGACTGGACTTCCTGCGTCACATCGAGCGCTGCGCGGCGATCGTCCACGTCATCGACTGCGCCACCTTCGAGCCGGGTCGCGACCCGGTGAGTGACCTGGAGATCATCGAGGGCGAGTTGCACGCCCACGGCGGTCTGGAGGACCGCCCTCGCCTGGTCGCGCTGAACAAGATCGACGTCCCCGACGCCCGCGACCTGGTCGACCTGGTCCGCGCCGACATCGAGGAGCGTGGCCTGCGGGTCTTCCCGATCTCCACCAAGACAGGGGAGGGTCTCAAGGCGCTCCAGTTCGCCATGGCCCAGCTGGTGGAGGAGCGCCGGGCGAACCAGCCGGCGCCGGCCGCGCCGCGCATCGTCCTGCGGCCGCAGGCCGTGGGGGAGACCGGGGAGCAGTTCACCATCCGCCGGATCGGTGACGGCAACGGCGGTTTCCTGTGGCGGGTCCGCGGCGCGAAGCCGGAACGCTGGGTGCGCCAGACGGACTTCAAGAACGCCGAGGCGGTCGGCTACCTGGCCGACCGGCTCAATCGCCTCGGCATCGAGGAGGCCCTGCTCGACCGTGGTGCGGTCGCCGGCGACGCCGTCGCGATCGGTGGCGACGATGCGGTGATCTTCGACTTCGCGCCCCAGCTCGAGAGCGGTGCCGAGATCCTCGCCCGCCGCGGGCGTGACCAGCGGCTCGAGGAACAGCGGCCGGCCGTCGGCCGGCGACGGGAGAAGGACGCCGCCTACCACGCCGCGCAGGACGAGGAGGCGTACGTCTTCGGCCCGTGGACCGTCCCGGATCGACCGGAGCCGGAGGAGGACGACGAGCCGGCCGAGGGCGGCGCCCCCGACACCCAGGCGGAGCGGTCCGCGACCCAGCCGGAGCAGACCGCCGCGCAGGACGGGGAGCACGAGGAGCCCGAGCGGTGAGCAACGGCGTCGAGACGTCCCTCGACCGATCCACGCTGTCCTCGTGCGATCGGCTGGTGATCAAGGTGGGCTCGTCCTCCCTGACCCGCGCCGACGGCCACCTGGACGTGATGCACATCGCGATGCTGGTCGACACCATCGGCGCCGCCCGAGCCCGGGGCCAGGAGGTCGCCCTGGTGTCGTCCGGCGCGATCGCCGCCGGCCTGCTGCCGTTGGGGCTGAGCCACCGACCGTACGATCTGCCGACCCAGCAGGCTGCCGCGGCGGTCGGGCAGGGCCAGTTGCTGGAGCTCTACACCGCGCTGTTCCGTCGGTTCGGGCTGTCCGCCGCCCAGGTGCTGCTGACCACCGGCGATCTGGAGTACCAGGAGCGCTACCACAACGCTCGCGAGACGCTGGACCGGCTGCTGGAGCTCGGGGTGGTGCCGATCGTCAACGAGAACGACACCGTCGCCACCCAGGAGCTGCGGTTCGGGGACAACGATCGCCTCGCCGCGCTCACCTCCCACCTGCTGCATGCCGACGCCCTGCTGCTGATCTCCGACGTCGACGCCCTCTACACCGCTCATCCGGAGACGCCGGGTGCCCGGCGGATCGGTCTGGTCCGGTCGGCCGACGAGCTGGCCGGGATCGACATCTCGCGGCGCGGCAGCACCGTCGGCACCGGCGGGATGGTGACCAAGCTCGAGGCGGCCCGGATCGCCACCGGCGCCGGGATCGCCGTCGGGCTGACCGACCTGGAGCATCTCGCGAGCCTGCTCTCCGGGGAGGACGTCGGGACGTTCTTCATGCCCACCGGCAAGCGTCGCCCGGCCCGGCTGCTGTGGCTGGCCCACATCAGCGACCCCGACGGCGCGCTGGTGCTCGACCAGGGGGCGGTCCGCGCCGTCGAACAGCGCAAGGCGTCCCTGCTGCCGGCGGGGATCACCGCGGTGCGTGGCACCTTCGACGTGGGCGACCCGGTCGACCTCGTCGACGAGCGCGGCACCGTCGTCGCCCGTGGCCTGGTCAACTACGCCTCCGCCGACCTGAAGAGCATGATCGGCCACCACACCTGGGACCTCGCCGCCTCGTACGGGGAACGCTTCCAGCGGGCCGCCGTGCACCGGGATTCTCTGGTGGTGCTGCGCTGATGCGACGGGGGTCGGTGCGGCGACAGGGGGCGGGGCGGCGGCGGGCGCGGAGCGCGCGACTCCGCGTCGGGACCCTCCACCCGGCCACCCGCGCTCCCCGGGTCACCCGCGCTCCCCGGGTCACCCGTGCTCCCTGGATCACCCGTGCTCCCCGGGTCGCTCTGGCGCTGCTCACCGGCACGGCCCTGGTGATGCTCAGCGGGTGCGGCCGGCCGGGCGCCTCGCCCACCCCGTCCGGCTCGGCGGACGCATCCGGTCAGGGCACGTTCGTCGTCGCCGCGGCGGTCGACCCGCTGGCGCTGGACCCGGCCCTGGTCACCGATCCGGACAGCCTGCGGATCGCCCGACAGATCTTCGAGACGCTGGTCACCCTGCCGGACGGGGCGGGCGCCGCCACTCCGTCGCCCACCGCCGGCGCCACTCCCGGCGGTGCGACGCCGACCCCGACGGCCGCGACCGCACCGGCCCAGGTGGACAACGCCGTCGCTCCCGGTCTGGCCACCGCGTGGACGGCGAGCCGTGGCGGACGTACGTACACCTTCACCCTGCGCCAGGGCGTCACCTTCCAGGACGGCACTCCGTTCGGCCCCGCCGCGGTGTGTGCGAACGTCGACCGTTGGCTCACCCTCTCCGGGCGGGCCGCCGACCCCGACGTCTCCGCGGTCTACCAGGAGGTCTTCGGTGGCTTCATCGACGCTCCCGGCACCCGGTTGGCCGGCTGCACCGTGCTCGGCACCCAGCAGGTGCGGATCGACCTCACCGGCCCGATGCCCGGGCTGCTCACCCAGCTGACCCGCCCGCAGTTCGGCATCCAGAGTCCGACCGCGATGGCGACGTACGGGGCGTACGACACCGGTGGTGATCCGCGCGCCACGGCGTACGCCACGGCCCATCCGACGGGCACCGGACCGTTCCGGTTCGGCGCCTGGGAGGCCGGGGTCCAGGTCGTCCTGCTCCGCAACGCCGACTACTGGGGCGCGAAGGCGACGGTCGAACGGGTGCTGGTCAAGACGATCAACGATCCCAAGGCGCGCGGCGACGGGCTGGTCAAGGGCACCGTGGATGCGTACGACCAGATCACACCGCTGGAGGCCGGCTCGCTGACCACCGACCCGAAGGCCGGCACCAGGGTGCTGCCGCAGGCCCAGCGCGACCTGACCTACCTCGGCATCGACCGCAGTACGAAGGCGATGCAGGACGAGCGGGTCCGGCGGGCGGTCGCGATGGCGATCGACCCGAAGGCGCTGGTGGTGCGCACCATGCCGCCCGGTTCCGAGGTCGCCGACGACCTGGTGCCCGGCCGGTCGCGCGAGCGGGCGTACGCGTACGACCCGCAGCAGGCCCGCCGGCTGCTCGACGAGGCCGGCGCGACGGCGCTGACGGTCCGGATCGCCTACCCCAGCGGGGTGCAGCAGAGCTACCTGCCCGCCCCCGAGGACCTCTACGTCGCCGTCGCCGACCAGTTGAAGGCCGTCGGGATCACCGCCGAGCCGGTGGCGATGTCGTGGCCGGCGTACCTGCAGATGCTCGGCACCCCGGCCGGCAGCGCCAACCGGCCCGACCTGCAGCTGATGGGCGTGGCGATGGACACCCCCGAGCCGTCCTCGACGGTCGCCCAGTTGGTGTCGGCCGGGGCGACGGAGTTCGGCCTGGACCCGTCGTGGACCTCCGACACGCTCGCCGGTCTGGCCGCGCTGCCCGCCGGCACCGAGCGCGATGCCGCGATCGTCGCCGCTGAGGACCATCTGGTCACCGATCCGGTCGTCGTGCCGTTGGCGGCACCGGCCGACCGGGTCGCCCTCGGCCGGCGGGTCAAGGAGTTCGCCGTCCGGCCGTACGCCGACGAGGTGTGGACCTCGGTCCGGCTCGGAGGCTAGCGGATATCCTGTCCGGCATGGAGTTCCGTGACCAGGCCCTTGCCGCTCGTGACGCCGCCCAGGTGCTCGCCGTGACCCCGACCGGGGTGAAGAACGCCGCCCTCCACGCGATGGCGGACGCACTGCTGGCGGACACCGAGCCGATCCTGGCCGCCAACGCGGAGGACGTCCGTACGGCGGAGGCGAACGGCACCACGGGTGCGATGATCGACCGGCTGCGGCTCACCCCGGAGCGGATCGCCGGGATGGCCGACGGGCTGCGTCAGATGGCCGGCCTGGCGGATCCGGTCGGCGACGTGGTGCGCGGCTGGACCACCGACAACGGGCTGCGGATCCGCCAGCTGCGGGTGCCGTTCGGCGTGATCGGGATCATCTACGAGGCCCGGCCCAACGTCACCGCCGATGCCGGTGGCATCTGCCTGAAGTCCGGCAACGCGGCCCTGCTGCGCGGCTCGTCGTCCACGTACGCCTCCAACCTCGCGGTCGTCGCTGCCCTGCACGCCGGTCTGCGCAGCGTCGGGCTGCCCGAGGAGGCCGTCCAGCTGGTCGCCGGTCCCCGCGAGGTCACCGACCAGATGATGACCGCCCGCGGTCTGGTCGACCTGCTCATCCCGCGCGGCGGCGCTGGGCTGATCAACCACGTCGTGCAGGGCTCCACGGTGCCGGTGATCGAGACCGGCACCGGCAACTGCCACCTCTACGTCGACGCGGCCGCCGACCTCGACATGGCGTACGCGATCATGGTCAACGCGAAGACCCAGCGGCCCAGCGTGTGCAACGCGCTGGAGACCCTGCTGGTGCACCGCGACGTCGCCGACGCCTTCCTGCCGCGGGCCCTGTGGGGGCTGGGGGAGTGCGGCGTCACGGTCCACGGCGACGAGCGGACGGCCGGCTACAGCGGCGCGGTGGTGGCGGCCCAGGCGGGCGACTTCGACGAGGAGTGGTTGTCGCTGGATCTGTCGGTGAAGGTGGTCGACTCCCTCGACGAGGCGATCGGGCACATCCGCCGCTACACCTCGGGGCACTCGGAGACGATCATCACCGATTCGCGGACGGCGGCCGACCGGTTCGTCGCGGCGATCGACGCGGCCGCGGTGCTGGTCAACGCCAGCAGCCGGTTCGTCGACGGCGGCGAGTTCGGCTTCGGGGCCGAGATCGGCATCTCCACCCAGAAGCTGCATGCCCGCGGCCCGATGGCGCTGTTGGAGATGACGTCGACGAAGTACGTGGTGGAGGGCGAGGGCCAGGTCCGGAGCTGACCGCGGCGCGGGGGTAGGGGCCCGGTCGGCTCCCGGTGGAACGTACGCGTCCCGCCTCCGGGCCCCGGTGGGACAGGGCCGACGTGTCCCGCCACCGGATCCGGCCGGGACACGATCGGGCCGAGCCGCTAGCATGACCGGCATGACCAATGCGCTGGTACTCCTGCAGGCGGGCGAAGGCCTCGTCAACCCGCTGCCGCTGCCCGAGTGGGCCTTCTTCGCCATCCCGTTCCTGATCCTGGTCGGGCTGATGCTCGCCGTCCAGCTGATCGGCCGGACCCACCCGCACAGCTGACCACTCGGTTGGCCACCACGCAGACCGGCCTGGCGCGCCGCCGTGACGTCATGTACGGACGGCGGTATCGCCTGGGGGTGATGGGCGGCACGTTCGACCCCATCCACCACGGCCACCTCGTCGCGGCCAGTGAGGTCGCCGCCCGGTTCGCCCTGGACGAGGTCGTGTTCGTCCCGACGGGCACGCCGTGGCAGAAGAAGGACCGCAAGGTCTCCTCCGGCGAGGACCGCTACATCATGTCGGCGATCGCCACCTCGTCGAATCCGCGCTTCACGGTGAGCCGGGTCGACATCGAGCGGCCCGGCGACACGTACACCGTCGACACGCTGAAGGATCTGCGGGCCGAACGGGGCGACGACGTCGACCTGTTCTTCATCACCGGTGCCGATGCGCTGGGCCAGATCGTCACCTGGCGCGGCGCCGACGAGTTGTTCGACCTGGCCCACTTCATCGGCGTCAGCCGCCCGGGCACCTCGCTTGCCCAGCCGTCGGTGGACAATCTGCCGTCCGATCGGATCACCCTGATCGACGTGCCGGCGCTGGCGATCTCCTCCACGGACTGTCGCCACCGGGTGCGGGACGGGCTGCCGATCTGGTACCTCGTGCCGGACGGCATCGTGAACTACATCAACAAACGTGGTCTCTATCAGGAGTTGTGATTTCTTGACCGCCACCGAGCGTTCCGTTCATCTCGCCCGGGTCGCCGCCCAGGCCGCCGCCGACAAGCTCGCCACCAACCTCGTGGCGTTCGATGTCTCCGAGCAGCTGGCGATCACCGACATCTTCCTCGTCGCCACCGCCGCGAACGACCGCCAGGTCGGCGCCGTGGTCGATGCGATCGAGGAGGCGTTGCACCGCGAGGACGTGAAACGTACCCGGATCGAGGGGGACCGGGACCAGCGCTGGGTGCTGGTGGACTTCCTCGACCTCGTCGTCCACGTCATGCAGCCCGACGAGCGGGCTCTCTACGCGCTGGAGCGGCTGTGGGGTGACTGCCCCCGGGTCGAGCTCGCCGTCGAGGAGACGCGGTGACCGCCTCCCGGCTGATCATCTGGCGGCACGGCGAGACGGACTGGAACCTCACCGGCCGCTTCCAGGGCCACCACGACATCCCGCTCAATGCGGTGGGTGAACAGCAGGCCCGGACGGCTGCGCCGTTCCTCGCCGAATGGGAGCCGACCTCGATCGTCTCCTCCGACCTGGCCCGGGCCCGTGGCACCGCCCAGGCCCTGGCGGACATCACCCACCTTCCGGTCTCCGTCGACGAGCGGCTGCGCGAGATCAATGTGGGCGACTGGGTGGGTCGTACGATCCTCGAGATCATCGAGGAGGACCCCAGCATCGGCGTGCGGATGCGCAACGGGGAGGACGTCCGCCGGTCGGAGACCGGAGAGACCTCCACCGAGATGGGGGAGCGGATCGCCGACGCGCTCGTCGACATCGCCGAGGCGGCTGAGGACGGCGAAACCGTCGTCGTGGTCACCCACGGCATGGCGGCGCGGATCGGCTCGGTCTTCTTCGTCGGCGGAACGTACGTCGACACCCGTCTGCTCGGCGGCGTACGCAACTGTGCCTGGATCGTGATCGACACCGGCCGGGACGGCGTGTGGCGGATCCGGCAGTACAACGTGCACGTCTGAGCAGAGGGCCGGCCGGAACGGCACCGACCGGGCGCGGTGGCGCGTGACGGGAGTGCTGTCCGGGCGGCCTCGGCGGGCACGGATGCCCTCGGATCGGCGATTTGGCGCGGTGGGGGATTCGCGCTAAGGTTCTCTGGTCGGTCCGCGCAGGACGGGCACCCGCAAGGGGCATTGGCGCAGTTGGTAGCGCGCTTCCATGGCATGGAAGAGGTCAGGGGTTCGAATCCCCTATGCTCCACTCTCTGTTTGCTCGGACGTTTCCGGGCGGCCGGAGGTCTCCGTACGGAGGTATCCGGGGCATTGGCGCAGTTGGTAGCGCGCTTCCATGGCATGGAAGAGGTCAGGGGTTCGAATCCCCTATGCTCCACCCTTTTGACCGATGTTTCAAACCCCCGACATTCAACATGTCGGGGGTTGAGTTCGTTTCGGCTTCTTGTTGGCATCGCTGGAGCCAGGGTCCGCGCGGTGGGCCGAGCCGCCGTCGCCCTTCGCGCGCCGCTGCGCAGCCTGCCCGGTAGCTCGCCGATCACGTCGTACATCTGTGACGGGCTAGCGAGGGCGCGCGTCGCGTGGGCGAGCGTGCGTAGCGCCTGCCGGGTCTCTTTGCCGTCAGCCCGCGGATCATCGAACGTCGGCATCTCGTACCTCCAGCCGAGCGGAGGAGAGGTCGTACGCCGTCCTCGCGGCGAGGCGGAGGGTCGGAACCGACGAGTGTCCGTACGCGCCGGTAACGTCTTGGGCGTGGGGCACAAGGAACCAATGACAATCGCGACAGCGCTGAAGCTGGTCCAGAAGAACGAACTGATCCTCCCGGCCATTCAGCGTGAATACGTGTGGAAGCCGTCGCAGGTGATCAAGATCTTCGACTCTGTGCTCCGCGGCTACCCGGTCGGCAGCTTCTTGTCGTGGAAGGTGCTGCCGGAGACGGTGAGCAAGTTCAAGTTCTACGGCTTCCTGAAGGACTACAGCGGCTTCGACAAGAAGCACAACCCGGTCGTCGACATCCCGACCGACCGCGAGGTGATCGCGGTGCTGGACGGCCAGCAGCGCCTCACGTCGCTGAACATCGGGCTGCGCGGCACCTACGCCTACCGCAACCCGCGGGCGTGGGCGAACAAGGCGTGGTCCTACCCGGAGCGGCGGCTCTACCTGAACCTGCTCGGCGAAGCGCCCGAGAACGAAGCGGGGCTGAAGTACCACCTCGCGTTCCTCACGAGGGCGCAGGTAGAGCAGGCCGTCGAGGACGACACGAAGAAGTGGTTCCCGATCAGCGACATCTTCGAGGCCGGCGAGGCGTTCCAGATGGCGCAGATCCCGGTGAAGTACGGCGTCGGCAATGACGCGAAAGCCGTCGAGATGATCAGCGTCCTGTGGCAGGAGGTGCACCACAACCAGAGCCTGCACTTCTACGAGGAGAGCGATCAGGACATCGAGCGCGTGCTCGACATTTTCGTGCGCGTGAACTCCGGCGGCACCGTGCTGTCGTATAGCGACTTGCTGATGTCGATCGCGACTGCCCAGTGGAAGGAACGAGACGCCCGCGCGGCGGTCCACGACCTTGTCGATGCGCTGAACGCGACCGGGCAGGGCTTCGGATTCTCGCAGGACACCGTGCTGAAGTCCGGCCTCGTGCTCGCCGATGTCGGCGACGTCGGGTTCAAGGTGAAGAACTTCACCACAGCGAACATGGCGACCCTTGAGGCGAAGTGGGATGACATCAGCACGTCCCTGCGCATCGCCGCTGAGCTGCTGGCCGACTTCGGTCTCTCCGGCGGCACCCTGACCGCCGACAGCGTGCTCATCCCCGTCGCGTACTACGTGCACCGCCGCGGGCTCACGCCCGCCTACCGTGTCTCCGACAAGAAGGATGACCGCGAGGACCGTGCCGCGCTGCGCTCGTGGATACTGCGCTCGCTGATCGTTCGCGGCGTGTGGGGCTCCGGCCTGGACACGCTGCTGCGCGACCTGCGGGTGGTCATCCGTAGGGACGGCGCCGACCGGTTCCCGTTGGCAGAGATTGAGTATGTGATGGCGCTGCGCGGCAAGTCGCTGGAGGTCACCGACGCACTCGTCGAGGACGTGCTATCTCTCGGGTACGGCGGTGGCCGCACCTGGGCGGTGCTCGCGACCCTTTTCGATCACGTCGACACCCGGATGCAATACCACGTCGATCACGTCTTCCCGAAGTCGCAGCTCGACGCCCGAGTGCTGAAGGCCGCTGAGAACGCGGACGGTAGCCGCCGCTACAGCGACGCCGTGGTCAACGACCTGGTCGACAAGCGCGACCTGCTCCCAAACCTCGAACTGCTCCCTGGGCCGGAGAACGTCGGCAAGTCCGACGCCGCGCCCGACACGTGGCTTGCCGAGCACTACGCCGGTGCCGACGAACGAGCGGCGTTCACCAAGGCGAACGCGCTGCCAAGCGTGCTGCCGCACGATGTCGACGACTTCTTGGCCTTCTCCACCGCCCGCCGCGAACTGCTCATCACCCGCGTCAAAGACAAGCTCAAAACCCAGGGCGCCGCGGTCGTATCGCCCGTCGAGACAACCGTGCCGACCGACATCGACGCCGAACTCGGCGAGGGAGACCTCGATGACTGACGTCGCTCCCTGACGGAGCGGACCTTCAGCCTGGTAGGTGCTCCGCGCACAACCCGATGCGCTGCTGCTCGTCGTTGTCGAGGTGGGCGTCGCAGCGGATGCACGCCACGCCGCGGAAGACCTCATTCGGCTGGTCTGGGTCGGCTTCGACGGGCGTGGTGTCGTACGCTTCCGCGAAGCGTGTGGTCAGGTGCGGATGCCGTCGGCCGAGAACCCGGTGGAGTTCCGCTTCGGTGCGGGCCGGATTGCTCTGGACGGCGGCGAGGAGGCCGACCCCCTTGCGATAGGCGTTCTCGGTAAGGCGCAGCGCCATGAAGTAGTCCGGGTTCACCGCGCTCATCTCGTGCGCGGCCAGGTCGGCGAGGGCGAAGTCGTCCACGTCAGTGGTGATTAGGTACCGCGCGCCGGCTTCGATCGCGTCGGCGATCACCTGACGGTCCTTCGGGTCGGTCGTCAACCCGTTGGTAGTGGATGCGGTCGGGGAGAGTTCGGTTTGGAGGATCGTCGCGCGCACCGTCGACGTCGGCATCGACTGGCCGCGTGCGTGATCGTCGGCTTCGGCCTCGACGTAGGCCGACCACGTCCACCTCAGCCCGTCGGCCATCGTCCCGGCGATGATGAGGGTGCGGGTGACCGGCGAGGCGAGCGTGTTGGCGTCGAGGAAGAGGAGCGGTGACTCACTCACCGAACAGCTCGGCCTCGATGTCGGCCGCGGACGCCTGGGCCATGCGGAGCATCAGATCGTCGCTGAAGCGCTCGTACTCGGCCAGCGTGATGCGGTGGTGGGTGCCGACCTTGATGGCCTTGAGGTCGCCGTCGAGAATCCGGCGGCGGACGGTCGAGCGGGACATCCCGAGGCGCTTGGCGACCTCGCCCGGGGTGAGCATCTCGACGCGGCTCGACAGGTCGACGACTTCGCCCTTGGCGCGCGCGGCGTCGAGGAACGCGCGTACGCGTGCCCAGTCGTCGTCGCTCAGGTGTGACGGGTTCACCGTCAACGTGTCGCTCATGCCACCATCGTAGCCGGTCGTGGACACTTGATCGAGAATATCTGTCCAGGCAGTCATGGCTCACACCACGCTGCACGGCGGCAGCGCCCGCGACGCCGAACTGCAAGACCACTCGTGGCGCTTCGCGAAGGGGTAGGCCTCGGACAGCGCGGTGAGAGCGATCGGAGCGACGCTGGCTGACCGGATGGAATCCCCGGCGCTGAACGCGTCGCATTCCGGGCACAGCTGCCGGTCAGCACCAGCGACAAGCGCCCCGATTTGCCGTAACCCGGGCCGTTCGCCCAATTCGCCGTCCGGCCATAAGTTCTGACCCCGGTCTTACCTCTGGTCGTTAGCGTCGTCAGCGTCCGACCTCCAACGACAAGGGGAGACATCGATGAATACCTCATTCAAGCGCACCACCGCTCTGTTCGCCGTCGGCCTGGCTGTGCTGGCCGTCAGCCCTGCCGCGGCTGTGGCAGCGCCCAAGAAGGATGCGCCCGCCAATGCGCCCGTGCAGCAGCAGACCGCCGAGAATCTGCTGACCGCCATGCAGGGCGAGGCGTACGCGAACGCCAAATACCTCGCCTTTGGCGACATCGCCCGCAGCTCCGGCGACAACAAGGTGTCCCACCTGTTCACCAAGACCGCCAAGGTCGAGGTGGGCCAGCACTTCGCCGAACTGGCCGATGAGGCCAGCTTCGTCGGGTCCGTCGAGCAGAACCTGCAGGCCGCGATCGACGGCGAAAGCTACGAAACCACCACGATGTACCCGACGTTCGCCCGTGAGGCGGCGGCCGCCGGCGACACCGCAGCGGCCGAGCTGTTCACCGAGATCGGCGCCGACGAGACCACCCACGCGCAGAACTTCCAGGCCGCCCTGGACTCCCTCACCACCGGAGCCAGGGTGCCGGCCGGGCCGACCGCCTCGCGCGCGGCCGTGGTGGCGGGCGGGTCCGGCGCCTCGGCCGGGACCCTGGCCAACCTCGACACCGCGATGCACGGCGAGTCCTTCGCGTACGCGAAGTACATGGCCTACAGCGAGCAGGCCCGCAAGTCCGGCCACGCCGCGATCGCCCGCCTGTTCGAGCGTACGGCCGAGGTCGAGCTGACCGAGCACTTCCGCGAGGAGGGCAACCTGTCCGGTCTCGCCGGCGACACGGTCGCGAACCTGACCAGCGCCATCGACGGCGAGTCGTACGAGACGACGACCATGTACCCGACCTTCGCCCAGCAGGCGATCGAGGCCGGAGACCTTTCTGCGGCCTCTCGCTTCCTGGAGATCGGCGCCGACGAGGCCGACCACCGCGACGCCTTCGCGAAGGCGCGGGCGAACGCCACCGACTGACCCCGGCAGGTGACGGGCACCGCGCAGGGATCCGTGCGGTGCCCGTCCGCTCGGCGTACGGTCCTCTCCGGCGATGCACGCCCACTGGTCGACCTCAGTGAGCCCGTCCCTGCGGCGCACGGTCCTCGTGACACCAGCCGTCATTACGATCGGCGCCATGCGGCTCCTGGTCATCGAGGACGAACGGACCCTGGCTGACGGGGTCCGGAAGGTGCTGCGACGAGAGGGACACGCGGTCACCGTCGCCTACGACGGTCCGTCGGGGGAGTCCTTGGCGCTGACCGGAAACTTCGCGCTGGTGCTCCTCGACCTCATGCTGCCGGGCAAGAGCGGGCTGGAGGTGCTCGGCACGGTGCGTCAGCGCCTGCCGACCCTTCCGGTTATCGTGCTGACGGCCCGCGGCACGGTCGCCCAGAAGGTCGAGGGGTTGGACCGTGGCGCCAGCGATTACGTCACGAAGCCGTTCTCGCTCGAGGAGCTGCTGGCCCGGGTGCGCGCGCAGCTGCGCGGCCCCAACCAGCCCGTCTCGTCCGCCCTGGACGACGCCGGCATTCATCTCGATCTGCGCACCCGTCGCGTGCAACGCTACGGGCACGACGTGCATCTGACGACTCGCGAGTTCAACCTGTTGGCCTTCCTGATGCGCCATCCCGACCAGGTGCTGTCGCGCAAGCAGATCCTCAACGCGGTCTGGGGGCTCGACTTCGACCCGGGCACCAAGGTGCTGGAGGTGTACATCGGCTACCTGCGCCGCAAGCTCTGCGTCGACAACGGCGGCCCGCTCGGTGAATGGACCAGCCGCGGTGGGGACCCGTCGCCGATCGAGACGGTCCGGAGCGTCGGCTATCGGCTCTCGACCCGCCATGCGTAGCCGCCTGACGCACCTGGGACTCCGCGCCCAACTCGCCCTGGCCATCGTGGTCGTCACCGTGGTCGGCGTCACCGCCAGCTTCCTCGCGCTCTACGCCGACACCGGCCGGCACATGAGCGCCCAGATCGACTCCGACCTCGAGCGGCAGCTGCGCGAGTGGAACCAGTTCCGTGCCGAGGGCGAGGCCGCGGGGGTGACCGACCTGCGCTCGTTGGCGCGGCGCTTTCTCGAGAGGCAACGCCTCGACCCCGCCTCGCTGATCGTCGTCTTCGACGTCACCGGCGGGCCCGTCATCACCGACAACGCACCGGTGGTCGAGCTCGAGCGGCAGCAGACGGTCCGTGATCACGCACATGTCGGGCTGATCAACGCTCCGCCGGGGCGGTCGTCGGTCGAGGTCGCCGGCGTGGGTGCCATGCGGGTGCTCGTCGAGCCCATCGAGGCGTCCGGCGGACAGGCCGGGGTGTTTCGCGTCGCCGATTCGGAGCGGCCGATCGAGCGTGCGCGAGCCAGCCTGCGACAGACGTTCGTCGTCGTCGGGTCCATCACCACGGCGCTTGCGGCCGTGGCCGGGCTGTGGCTCGCCGGGGTGATCGCCGCGCCGCTGCGACGTATGGCCGGAATCGCCCGCGACATCGAGGCGGGCGACATGTCGGTGCGCGCCGGCGCCGACGCGTCGGGCCGCGAGGTCGAGACCCTGGCGTCCGCGTTCGACGGCATGCTGGACCGGCTGGAGCAGTCCTTCACTCGGCAGCGCGACTTCGTGTCGGATGCCTCCCATGAGCTGCGCACTCCGTTGGCCGTGCTGCGGACCCAGGTGGAACTGCTGGAGTGCGACCTGACCGGACGTCCCGAGCACCGCAGCACGGTGGCGCTGCTCCGGCGGCTGGACGAGATCGACCGGCTCGTCGGCGACATGCTCACCCTGACGACGGTGGAGGCGGGGCAGCTGGTCGAGCCCCGTGCGGTGGATCTCGACGACTACTTCGAGGACCTGCGGCGGGACCTTCCGCTGTACGGCGACCGCCGGTTCTCGGTCGAGGCCGTCGGGGGAACGCTGGACGTCGATCCGGAGCGCCTGACCCAGGTCATCGGCAACATCGTGCGCAACGCCGTACGACACACGCGGGCCGGCGACACCATCGCCGTCCGTGCCCGGGCGTACGACGGCCTGCTGGACCTGGCGATCAGCGACACCGGGCCGGGCATCCCGCCGGACCAGCTCACCCACATCTTCCAGCGCTTCCACCGGGTCGACGAAGGCCGTTCGCGGGATCGCGGTGGAAGCGGGCTCGGTCTGGCGATCGCCCGGGCCATCGTCGAAGCGCACGGCGGGCACATCCGTGCCGAGTCACCACCCGGCGAGGGCGCCACCTTCCGGATCCAGCTGCCGCATTACCACCGCTGACAGCCGTACGGGAGTGGATCTGACCTGCCAAGGTGTGATCTCGGGCACAGGGTGTTCATGTTGGCGCCTGGCGCATGTCATCGGGTTGTCATCCAGCCGCTACTTATGCGCTTTTAAGTTTCCCTGGTAGTTCACCCGCGCACCCCATGACTCCAGGAGGTCAGAGCTCGATGGCTCTCACTCGTAGAAGCGTCCTCAAGGGCTCGGCGATCAGCGCCGGCCTCGTTGCCTTCTCCGGCATCGCCCAGGCTCCGGCGGCGATGGCCGCCCCCGGCAAGATCGCCAGCGGCACCGGCACCGTCAATGCGTTCGGCGACCTGATCACCGACCCGAACGGCCTGCTCGACCTGCCCCGCGGCTTCAGCTACAAGGTCGTCTCCAAGGTCGGCGACATCATGCCCGGCGACGGCCGTCGCCTGCCGGACCGCTTCGACGGTGCCGCCGTGTTCGCCGGCGCCGACAAGTCGCTCGTCATGGTGCGCAACCACGAGCAGTACGACGCACCGACCACCGCTGGCATCGCGGCCCAGGATTCGGCCGATCCGGAGTTCGTCTATGACGCCGGCGCCCGCCTGGTGAACGGCACGTCCATCTACGCTGCCAACGGCGGCACCAGCACCGTGACGCTCGACAAGCAGGGCGCCACGGTCGATGAGTACGTCAGCCTGGCCGGCACCTACTCCAACTGCGCCGGCGGCGCCACCCCGTGGCACACCTGGCTGTCCTGCGAGGAGACCGAGTCCCCGAAGATCGGTCAGAACGGCGCCACCAAGGCTCACGGCTACGTGTTCGAGGTCGACCCGTTCGACAAGGACAACAACAAGAACCCGTTCCCGCTGAAGGCGCTCGGTCGCTTCCCGCACGAGGCCGCGGTCGTCGACCCGCGCACCCTCGAGGTCTACCTGACCGAGGACGCCTCCGGTCCGTTCGGCCTGTTCTACAAGGCCATTCTGGTGTCGCCGAAGGCGCAGTACGGCGGTCTCCGTGGCGATGGTGACCTCTACGCCATGAACTGCTTCCTGAACGGCACTCAGCAGCCGACGCTGCACCCGTTCTCGAAGGTCGGCACCGTGCTCGACGTCGAGTGGGTCAAGATCCCGGATCCGGACGCCACCACCACCTCGACCCGCAAGCAGCTCGCCAACGACCAGGTCACCCGCAGCCAGAAGATCGAGGGCGCGTGGTTCGGCAACGGCAAGGCGCACTTCGTCGTGTCCTTCGCCGACGGCTTCCACGAGGGCCAGGTCTGGGCGTACGACCCGATGACCTCCACCCTCGAGCTCGAGGTCTACTACCCGACCGTCGTCGCCGGTGGCGGCGCCGAGGACTCGGTGCCGGACCGTCCGGACGGCATCACTGGTTCTCCCTTCGGTGGCCTCATCATCTCGGAGGACTCCAACGGCGGCCAGAACGTCCTCGCCGTGGCTGAGGACGGCAGCACCTCGCTGCTCGCCCGCAACCGGCGCGACATCATCAAGCCGACCGCCGAGGGCATCTCGGAGATCACCGGCGTGACCTTCTCGCCCGACGGCAAGACGCTGTTCTTCGCCTTCCAGGAGCCGGGCATCACCTTCGCCGTCTCCGGCCCGTTCGCCCAGATCAAGCACTACAAGTGATGCGGTGCTGACCCGGTCGCCGGGTCAGCACTGATCTGCGGAGTCTCCCTGAAGGGGTGGGCCCCGAGCGCCGCCAGGCTGGACGTCTGGCGGCGCTCGTGCTTCCTTTCCGGTGGCCTGCGGCCGTGCGAGCAGGGGTGTTCCGACCGTCGCGGCTCGGCGCTGTCGTCACAGTGCCGGCATGTGTCAGGCTGGGCCCATGGATCTGAGCAATCTGGGCAACATGATTTCCGGTGAGAACGGCAACCCGATGGAGGCCCTCGGTGGTCTCCTCCAGTCGGCGAACATCCAGGATGCGGGCCCGGCCCTCGACTGGGCCCGTACGGTGCTCGAAGAGCGGCACATCGATCCCGCGGACATCCCGCAGGTGATCGCGGCGCTGCGTGAGGCCAACCCCCAGCTCGAGGAGCAGGCGGCCGGGCTGGTCGCCCAGCTCCTCGGCAGGTAGCACCCGCGGAGCGGCCCCGTCGTCCGGATCGTCCGGGGGCGGGGCCGCCTCGGGTCTGCCGGTGGCAGGTGGAGCCGCGCACACTGGAGATGAGGTGGCTGCCACGTCACATCGGTCACGTCTGCCGGCACCGCCGGAGAGGAGCTCATCATGAGTGGGAGCCAACCCGTCCTCGTGGTCGGGGCCACCGGCTACGTCGGTGGCCAGGTGGTCGACGAACTGCTGGCACGGAACAGACGCGTACGGGCGCTGGTCCGCCCCGGGACCGACGCCGGCCGGCTCGAGGCACTGGGCGTCGAGGTCTCGCGCGGCGACATGCTCGATCTCGGGTCGTTGGAGACCGCGATGACCGGTGCGGACGCCGTGGTCACGACTGCCGCCGGATACACCCGCGGGCTGCCGAACGCCGACGAGGTCGACACCATCGGCCAGGCGAACCTGGGGACGGCCGCCGCCCGTACGGGTGTCCGGCGGTTCGTCCTGACCAGCATCCTCACCTGCGACCAGACCCCCGAGGTCCCCCACTTCTGGCACAAGAAGCTGGCCGAAGACCACCTCGAGGCGATCGGGATGCCGTTCGTCGCGCTGCGCCCGGGCGCGTTCCTCGACAACTTCACCCGCTACGGTGCCGACCCCTTCGCCACCGGACGACTGATCCCGACAGGGCGGCCCGACGCGGTGATGACCTTCGTCCGCACCGCCGACCTGGCCGGCTACCTGGCCGAGGCGGTCGACGCACCCGGCGTCGATGGCGAGCGCATCGACATCGGCTGGACCCGCCCAGTCTCCGCGTCCGAGGTCGCCGAGATCGCCTCCCGACTCCTCGGCCGGCGGATCGAGGTGGGCGCCGCGGCGGACCTGCCACGACCGGCAGGCGGTTCGGGCGGCCGGACGTGGACGATGACCGCGGACATGCAGGCGATGATCGACTGGTTCGACAGTGGCAAATACGTCGCCGACCCCACCCGACAAGGCCAGGTGTTCGGCACGGTGCCGACTCCCGAAGAGGCGATCGCCAGGTTCCTCGTCGGCCTCGGTCACGAGGTACGCGGCTGACATGACACCTCATCCGGAGGGGCCGGATCGACACGTCCTTCGCGTCGACCGGTTCGGAGCAGCCCCGTCCCCGAGCGGGGAGACCCTCTCACACCGCCGGCTCCTCGGGTGCGCGCTCGTGCAGGTCACCCATGCCTCGGTCGGCATCACCGATGCGATGGCGGTGCGGGGAGACTACGTGCTGCACCCGCTGCCGGGGTTCGTCCCCGGCTACGACGTCGTCGGCACCATCCAGTCCCTCCCGGCAGGCACCGACACCGGATTCGCCGTCGGGCAGCGGGTCACCGGCATCCTGCCCCGGATGGGCGCCCACGCCACCCTCGTCGCGATCGACCCCTCCCTGCTGGTGCCGGTGCCGGACGGTCTGGACAGTGCCACGGCCGCGACGCTGCCCTTGGATGCAGTGACCGCGAGCCTCGCCCTCCGGGCACTGTCCCCGGATCGGGGTGCCGTCCTCGTCCAGGGTGCCGGCGGCGCCGTCGGCGCCTGGGCGGTGCAGATCGCCCGCGCGGCCGGTCGTACGGTCTACGGCACCGCCTCGACGCGCTCGGGCCCGCTGGCCGAACACCTCGGGGCAACGGTGGTCGACTACCGCGACCCGACCTGGATCGACCGGGTGATCGCCGCGTCTGGGGGTGGCGTCGCCGGGGTGATCGACCACACCGGTGACCGCTCGATCCGGCGCGCCGTCCGCGGCGACGGCAGGATCGTACGGATCGCTTTCGGCGGAGTCCCGGGCCGGCAGCGCGCGGCCGCCGCGAGGGGTGCCCTCCTCACCGGCCTGCACCGGTTCGCCCGCCCGAGTGAGCGGATCGTGTCCGTGCCGGTCAGCGTCGCCGTCCACCGAGCCGGCTACCGGCAGATCCTCGGCGAGGTCCTCCGCCGGGTGAGCACCGGGGAGCTGACCGCCCCGCGACCACAGGTGTTCCCGCTCCGTGACTACCGGTCGGCGCTGTCGGCGGCCGCGGCCGGTGAGCCGGGCGTCAAGGCTGTGCTCGCGTCGGACGACTGAGCGTACGTCGACCGACCCGTGGAGCGGCGAGACCGGCCGTGGACCGTCCGGTGCTTGACTGGGGCCATGGATGCTCGAACCTGGTTCACCACCGCTGCGGCGGGCTATCTGCAGGTCGTCGAGCGGATCGATCGATCCGCCCTCGGCGATCCCGGGCTGGGGGAGTGGGACGTACGCTCCCTCCTGGGGCATTCGGCGCGGGCCTTCGTGACCATCGAGTCCTACCTCCGACCCGGGCCGACCACCCCACCGGAGCTGTCCACAGCCGCTGACTATTTCATCGCCGTACGTGCCACCTCCGCTGATCCGCAGGGGATAGCTGAGCGCGGACGACAGGCAGGCATCGCCCTCGGCGAGGATCCGGTGGCGGCCGTCCGGGCGATCGCGGATCGCGTCATCCCCCTGGTCGAGCGGACCCCCGACGACTGCCTGGTCGAGTGCCCGTTCGGCACCATGTGGCTGAAGGGTTACCTGCCGACCCGCGCCTTCGAACTCACCGTGCACGGCATCGATCTGGCCCGCGCCACCGGTCAGCCGGTCCCGGCCGCCCTGGTGGAGGCGACTGTCCCGGCGATCGCCCTCGGCGCGGCGATGGCGCCGGCCGAGCAGCGGATCGGACTGGTGCTGGCGATGACCGGACGGAGTGGGCTGCCGAGCGGCTTCAGCGTGCTGTGAGCCCTGTCGGGGGCCGGTGAGCCTCGTCGGCCTGGTCGGTCGTCCGGACGACCAGGCCCTCGGCGGTCGACTCGACCCGGCAGGCGGTCAGGTCGGCGATGACCTGATCGGCGGCGCTGAGTTCCGCAGCCGGGTGGGACGTCGCGACCGCCAGCACCTGGGCGCCGGCGGCGCGCCCGGCGCGGATCCCGGCGGGGGCGTCCTCGACGACGAGGCAGCGGCGGATGTCGAGGCTCAGGGTTGCGGCGGCCAGCAGGTAGCCCTGGGGATCGGGCTTGCCGACCGCGACATCCTCCGCCGAGACCAGCACCTCGGGCGTCGGCAGGCCGGCCGCCGCCAGCCGCGCCAGCATGAGGCGTCGCGACCCGGAGGTCACCGCCGCCCACCGATGTGCGGGCAGCAGGGGCAAGAGTCGCTGCGTCGCGGGCAGGGCGATCACGTCGCCCAGATCGGCGAGTTCCATCTGCTCCAGTTCGATCACCGCGGCCGCACGGTGCTCCGCGGGCAGCAAGTCGGCGATGGTGTCCTCGCTGCGCCGACCGTGGCAGACGCGCAGGATCTCCTCGGCGTCGAAGCCGTGCGCCCCGGCCCAGGTGCGCCAGGTGCGAGTCACCGCCGCCGTCGAGTCCACCAGGGTGCCATCGATGTCGAACAGGATGGCGTCGACGTGAAGAAGCATGCTGTGAGCCTAGGTGAGGCGGTCGTGCAGCCGGTCGGGAGGCGCTGCTCGTCCCGGCGGATCGTCGGGCCGCCGTGATCGCTGTGCCGCCGTGATCGCATCGCGTTGCGCCGCGCTGAGCGGTTTCACCGCTTCGCGTACGGTGACTCCGGAAGCCCGCCGGGCGCGGGGGAGCAGCCAGTCGAACACCAGCTCCGGGCGTCGGCGGCCGGTGTCGCGGAGGACCCAGCCGATCGCCTTGCGGACGAAGAACTCCTTCTCCTCCAGCATGGTGTCGGCATAGCGGGCGAACCGGTCGAAGTCGCCGTCGCCTCGACGCAGGGGGCCCAGGAGGGCCAGCAGGGCAGAGCGGCGGATCCAGAAGTCGTCGTCGGTGGCCCAACGATCCACCACCGCGCTCAGCGTCGGGTCGTGCTCGACGAGCGAGCCGACCACCGACGCGGCAAGTCTGTCCACCAGGGCCCAGGTGCCCGACGCGCGCAGCAGCCGCTCGAGCAGTGCGATGTCGTCGGCCCGCAGCAATCCGACGGACGCGACCAGCACCTCCACCGCGGCCGCCCGACGCTCGTGGACCGGGACCGCCCAGAGCGCCTCGACCAGCGCGATCAGGTCGTCGTGCGCGAGCCGGCCCCGCCCGACCAGGGTGCGTACGGTCGCACGGATCGCCGGCATCGGGGTGCCGTAATGCTCCAGGTCGCTCTTGAGGTAGGCCTTCTCGGCGGCCGCCCGCCCGGGGCGGGCCTGGGCCCGCAGTGCCGCGTCGATCTGTTCGGCCAGGGCGAGGGGATCGGTCACCCGGCGTGCTCGGCGCCGCGTTCGATCCGCAGAGCACCCGACGGGCAGCGGCCGACGACCTCGATCACTCGGGCGGCGCCCTCCGGGGTCGAGGCCGGGGCGAGGTTGATCCACGGGCGAGCCGCAGTGTCGAACACCTCAGGCATCCCGCGGACACATTCCGCCGCGTGCTGGCAGATCTCCCCGTCGAACGAGACATCGACGAGCGGACCGGTGTAGAGCTTGCGTGTCACGCGGTCAGGCTAGCAAGCAGGCGAGGGGTGGGAGGGCCGAACGGCGGCAGGGGTGGACGGTGAAGCATCCCGTCGCTCAGTCCTTCCGGCGGCCGCGTAGGAAGTAGAGGATCGGGCCGATGAAGTCGATCGCGATCACCGCGGCCCAGACGCCCTTGCTGCCTCTGACGTCCTTCGCAGGGCGGCGGGCCAGATCCGCCCACGCCGTCGCGGCCAACGAGAGCTGGACCGAAGCCAGTGCCAGCATCGCCGCCTGCTGTCCCTTGGTGAGGTCCCGCCAACGCTTCTTCGCCATCACGTCCCCCTTGTCGAGATGCCTCCATCCTGGCACCGTGAGGCGTCGGGCGGGACGCTATCTCTCCGACTCAGCCCAGAAACGCTCCAGACGGGCCCCGAGCGGGCCGGCCACCTGCATCGGCAGCGCGGCCATCGCCGCCTCGTACGCCTCGACGTATTCCAGGCGCCCCCGTACGGTCCGGAAACGACCGATCCGGTGGCTTCGGCCGGCGGGAGCGCCGCCACGGAGGTCGCTCATCGCGGCGGCGGGGCCCAGTGAGCGGTGGTTTCGGTGACCGGCGCGCTCGCAACGGCCATCGCATCGGACTGGAAGACGCCACAGCGGTTCCACCGCTGCCACGTCACACCTTCGCCGCGGATGATCCGCAGGATGCTACGGGCGAGTGCCTGGAACTCCACGACGTCGACGAGATAGAGGACGCACCACGCCCCGGGAGCCAGGAGCAGGAGATTCAGGTTCTGTCGGCGTTCCGGGTCGGTCAGCACCTGGAGGGTGACGAGCACGGCGGTGAGCCCCGCGTAGAGGAGGATCGGCGCGTAGTCCTGGGTGTGCGCGGTGTACCAGAAGAAGATCGCGAGCAGCGCCCACTCGAGGAGCAGCAGCGCTTCCGAGATCACGGCGACAGGCAGGATCAGCAGCGTCAGTGGTGCACTGTGATGGCGCCGGAGGCTGAAGAACAGCCAGCGATATCTGGCGAACGTCAGCAGCCGACCGTACTTCCACCGGAGGCGCTGCCGGCTGAGACCGCGAAGATCCTCGGCTCCTTCGGTGTAGACCACGGCGTCCGCTGCGTAGGCGATCGCGTAGCCGGCCGCCTGGATCCGGGTGGACATCTCGATGTCCTCGGTGATGATCGAGGGATCGAACCCTCCCACCTCGTCGAAGACCCAACGCCGGTACGCCGCGGCCGCGCCGCCGACGATGTAGATCGAGTTGAGCAGCGAATCAGCCTTCTTGAAGTAGAAGCCGTAGAGGTACTCGAGCTGCTGCACGAGCCCCAGCGTGTGGCTTCGGTTCCCGATCTTCACGTTGCCGGCGACCGACATGACCCGCTCGTCCTCGAAACGCCGGACGATGTTGGTCAGGGCGTCGGCCCGGAGCACGCTGTCGGCGTCGACCGTCATCACGATCTCGCCCGACGCGAGGCCGATCCCGTGGTTGATGGCCGTCGCCTTGCCTCCGTTCGGTTGGACGTCGTAGATGATCGGGATGCGGTGTCCGGAGAGCTGGTGTTCGTGCAGGAAGGCCCGCATCACGCGGTCCGTCCCGTCGGTCGACCCGTCGTTCACGACGATCAGTTCGACGTCGGGGTAGCGACTCGCGAGGACGGATCGTACGGTGGTGAGGATCCCGACCTCCTCGTTCCAGGCGGGCACGATCACCGAGATCCGGGGCTGGTAGGTGCGTGCCCTCCGAGCGGGCGTCCGGCTGCACCGGGCGCGCCACCACGCCGTCAGTTCGTACCAGGGGGCCACGCAGATCTGGACGAGGTACTTGAACAGGCTGGGGATGAACAGCAGGAAGATGACCAGACGCAGGGTTGCGTACTCGTCGGTGGGCCGTGCGTGGTGGGTGAAGGTGAGGACGGCCAGTGTGGCGGTGACGACGTAGGTGCCGAGGACCAGAAGGGCCCGCCCCATCAGCGCCTTCCTCCGGCGAGCGGCCCGTCGTCACGGGTGGACGGCGTCGGCTCGGGCACAGGACGAAGGCGGGACTGCATGGCGCCATCGTAATCTTCCCGTGACCTTGGCCACGGCAGATGTCGCTGTGAAGTCCCCCTGAACGGCGGTCCTTGACTGGCGTTTCCTGAGCGTGCCCGGTCCTGTGCGATGGCCCCGGCCCTGATCAGAGCCGGGGCCATCGCTTCTGTCATCGCAGGTCGAAGCGATCCAGCTCCGACACCTTCACCCAGGCCGCGACGAAGTCGCGGACGAACTTCTCCTTGGCGTCGTCGCTGGCGTACACCTCGGCGACGGCGCGCAGCTCGGAGTTCGCACCGAAGACCAGGTCGACACGGGTGCCGGTCCAGGTGGCCTCGCCGGTGGTCGCATCGGTGGCGCGGAACGTCCGGGACTCCTCGTCCGCCGGCGCCCAGACCGTGTTGAGGTCGAGCAGGTTGACGAAGAAGTCGTTCGTCAGTGTGCCTGGCCGATCGGTGAGGACGCCGTCGGAGGATCCGTCCCAGTTGGCCCCGAGCACCCGCAGCCCGCCGACCAGCACGGTCATCTCCGGGACGGTCAGGGTGAGCAGATTGGCGCGATCGACCAGCAGGTGCTCGGCCGGCATCCGGTGCACGCCCTCCTTGAGGTAGTTGCGGAAGCCGTCGTGGCTGGGCTCCAGGTAGCCGATCGCCTCGAGGTCGGTCTGCTCCTGCACCGCGTCCGTACGACCCGGGGTGAACGGCACCTGCACCGTGACGCCGCCGGCGGCGGCCGCGGTGCCCACCGCGACGTCCCCGGCCAGCACGATCAGGTCGGCCAACGACACCTGCTTGCCGGTGTTCTGCTCGGCCTGCGTGGTGTTGAAGTCGCGCTGGATCGCCTCCAGGGTCTCGAGCACCCGGGCGAGCTCGCCGGGACGGTTGACCTCCCAGCTGCGCTGCGGTTCCAGGCGGATCCGGGCGCCGTTGGCGCCGCCCCGCTTGTCGCTGCCCCGGAAGGAGGCGGCCGAGGCCCAGGCGGTCGACACCAGGTCGGCGACGCTCAGCCCGGACGCCAGCACCGCCCGGCGCAGCGTTTCCAGGTCACCGGCGTCGATCAACTGGTGGTCACGGACCGGCAGTGGATCCTGCCAGATCAGGTCCTCGGTCGGCACCTCGGCGCCGAGATAGCGGGACTTCGGGCCCATGTCGCGGTGGGTGAGCTTGAACCATGCCCGGGCGAACGCCTCGGTGAACGCCTGCTGGTCGTCCTTGAACCGCTGCGCGATCGGCCCGTAGATCGGATCCACCCGCAGCGCGACGTCGGTGGTGAGCATCCGCGGCTCGCGGCGGCCCTCCGAGTGGGCCATCGGCACCATGTCCTCGCCGCCCTGCTTCGGTCGCCAGTGGTAGTGGCCGCCCGGTCCCTTGACGACCTCCCACTCGTACGCGTAGAGGATGTGCAGGAACTCGTCGTCCCAACGGGTCGGGTGGTAGGTCCAGGTGACCTCGATGCCGCTGGTGATCGTGTCGTCGCCGGCGCCGGTGCCGTACGAGTTCTTCCAGCCCAGGCCCTGCTGCTCCATCGGAGCCGCCTCGGGGGCCGGGCCGAGGTGCTCGGCGTCCGGCGCGGCGCCGTGGGTCTTGCCGAAGGTGTGGCCACCCGCGATCAGCGCGACGGTCTCCTCGTCGGTCATCCCCATCCGGGAGAAGGTCGTACGGATGTCCTTGCCGGCGGCCAGCGGGTCGGGCACCCCCTCGGGACCCTCCGGGTTGACGTAGATCAGGCCCATGTGGGTGGCAGCCAGTGGCTTGTCGAGCTCCCGGTCGCCGGTGAACCGTTGATCGTCGGCCAGCCAGGTCGGCTCGGCGCCCCAGTAGACGTCGTCGTCGGGCTCCCACACATCGGGGCGGCCACCGCCGAAGCCGACGGTCTGCAGGCCCATGATCTCCAGGGCGACGTTGCCGGAGAGCACCATCAGGTCGCCCCAGGACAGCGCGCGGCCGTACTTCTGCTTCACCGGCCACAGCAGCCGGCGCGCCTTGTCAAGGCTGATGTTGTCCGGCCAGCTGTTCAGCGGGGCGAACCGCTGCTGGCCGGTGCCGCCACCTCCGCGGCCGTCGAAGACGCGGTAGGTGCCGGTGCTGTGCCAGGCCATCCGGATGATCAGCGGCCCGTAGTTGCCGAAGTCGGCGGGCCACCACGGCTGCGAGGTGGTGAGCACGCGGGCGATCTCCTGCTTCACCTCGGCAAGGTCCAGGCCGAGGAAGGCCTGCTTGTAGTCGAAGCCGGGATCCATCGGATCGGCTTCCTGCGGATTCTTCGCCAGGATCTTGAGATTGAGCCGGTGCGGCCACCACGACGGATTGGCCGAGGCTTCGGTGGGGTGGGGCAGCTGGGGGATCGGGTCGTCGGACATCGTTGTCAGCCTTTCGTACGAAGGGGTGCTCACGGGCGGTCGGCGGAACCGGAGGGGGACAGGGGGAACGTACGGCCGGTCGGTGTCGTACGGTCGGCCGTCGCAGGGTCGACGGGAGGCGTACCGTCGGCCGCCGCGGCGTCGGCCAGGGCGGTCTCGCACCCCGAGCACACCCCGCGGAAGGTGACCTGCGCCTCGAGGACGCGCATCCCGTGGGTCTGCGAGGGGGTGAGGCAGGGGGCCTGGCCGATGACGCAATCGAGGTCCTCGATCCGGCCACAGACCACGCATTGGATGTGGTGGTGGTTGTCGTGGACCCGGGTCTCGTAGCGCGCGCTGGTCGAGGCGGGGAGGTCGACCCGCCGGACGAGGCCACCCGCAGCCAGGTCCCGGGTGATGTTGGTGATCGACTGGACCGACAGGGTGGGGAACCGCTCGGTCAGCCCCGTGAGGATCTCGGCGACCGAACTGTGCGGATGCGCCTCCAGGTGGGTGAGCGTGGCCAGACGGCCCGGGGTCACGCGCAACCCCGCGCGGTGCAGGTGCTCCTGCCACTCGCCGACACTCGTCCCGGACGACGTGGTCACGACTCCATAGTCGGACCACATTTGAAGGATGTAAAGATACGAATCCCGGCGATCTGGGGGGCTGTGGACGCGACGCCCGGGCCGGACCCGGAGGCCGCCCTCGACCGGGTCGAGGCTCCCCTCGAGGGGACCTGACGCGGTGACCTCGCACAGGGTGACGGCAGCACAGTGACCTCGGCAGAGTGACCTCGCCACAGTGACCTCGCCACAGTGACCTCGCCACAGTGAGCTCCGCACGCTGAGCAGCGACGGGGTCGGCCGTCCTCGGACGACCGACCCCGCTGCCTTGTGGTCCGGGTCCCCGGGCTCAGATGCCCGCAGACGTCACTGCCCGTAGACGTTCTGGTAGCGGTCGTAGAGCCGGTCGATGTCGGCCTGCTGCATCGGTACCGGGGTGCCGAGCTGGCGGGCGAAGTGCACCGTACGGGCGACGTCCTCGAGCATCACGGCGGCCTTCACGGCCTCACGGGCGGTCGCGCCGATGGTGAACGGACCGTGGTTGGCCATCAGCACCGCGCGGGACCGGCTGGCGCGCAGGGTCTCCACGATGCCCTGGCCGATCGAGTCATCGCCGATCAGCGCGAAGGGACCGACCGGGATCTCCCCGCCGAACTCGTCGGCCATCATCGTCAGCACGCAGGGGATCGGCTCGCGTCGGGCCGACCAGGCGGTCGCGTAGTCGGAGTGGGTGTGGACCACACCGCCGATCTCCGGCATGTTCCGGTAGACGTACGCGTGCGCGGCCGTGTCGGACGAGGGCTTGCGGTCACCCTCGACCAGAGTGCCGTCGAGATCGCAGACGACCATCGCCTCGGGGCTGAGGTCGTCGTACGAGACGCCGGACGGCTTGATCACCATCAGGTCGGCCCCCGGGACCCGGGCGGACACGTTGCCCGCGGTCCACACGACCAGGGCGTTGCGGGGGAGCTCGGCGTGCAGGTCGGCGACCTCGGCCTTGAGGCGGTCGACGACGGCGCGCAGCTCGTCGGGGACCCCGGCAGGGGCTGTCGTGCTGGGCGCGGGGGTCTGGGACATGGGTGCCTCCCTGTGCCGGGCTCCGATGCCCGGTCTCGTGTGTGGGTCCGGGACGGAGGGCCCCTGCCCAAAGGTCCGGGGGGCTGTTCCTCCGCTCATGTGAACGGTAACATTGTCGTCGTACGAGGTCCAGTGCACCTCTGTGCGGAACGTGTGTGCTGGCGTGGCATGCTCGTGTCGTCGGTGGACGTCGTGCCGCCACCACCAGGAACGACCAGGAGGATCAACGATGATCGACCCCATCACGGACCAGGCCCGGGAGGCCATCGCCGCGGGGAGGGCGGTGCTCGGCATGGAGCTGGGCTCGACGCGCATCAAGGCCGTGTTGATCGGCCCCGACCACGAGCCGATCGCGGTGGGTAGTCACGCTTGGGAGAACCGGTTCGTCGATCGCCGTTGGACGTACGCCCTGGAGGACGTCTGGGCGGGCGTACAGGCCTGCTATGCCGACCTCGTCGCCGACGTACGCCGCCGTTTCGACCTGGAACTGACCGGCCTCGGTGCCCTGGGCGTCTCCGCGATGATGCATGGCTACCTGGCCTTCGACGAGGCGGGGGAGTTGCTCGTCCCATTCCGGACCTGGCGCAACACCTCCACCGGGCGGGCAGCCGACGAGTTGACCGAGCTCTTCGACTTCCACGTGCCGCAGCGCTGGAGCATCGCCCACCTGCGCCAGGCGATGCTCGACGGCGAGGAGCACGTCTCCCGGGTCGCTCAGATCACCACGCTGGCCGGCTACGTCCACTGGCGGTTGACCGGCCGGCGGGTGCTCGGCGTCGGTGATGCCAGCGGCATGTTCCCGATCGACTCCTCGACCGGGACGTACGTCGCCGGGATGGTCGACCGGTTCGACGAGGTGGCCTCCGCGGAGGGCATGCCGTGGCGGCTCGGGGACCTGTTGCCGACCGTGCTGTCGGCCGGTGAGGACGCCGGCACGCTGACGGCGGACGGTGCGCGGCTGCTCGATCCGACCGGCGCGTTGCAGCCCGGTGTCCCGATGTGTCCGCCGGAAGGCGATGCGGGGACGGGCATGGTCGCCACCGGCTCGGTCGCGCCACTGACCGGCAACGTCAGCGCCGGCACCAGCATCTTCGCCATGGTCGTCCTGGAGCGCGAGCTCAGCCAGCGCTATCCCGAGCTCGACATGGTCACCACCCCGTCGGGTCACCCGGTCGCGATGGTGCACTGCAACAACGGTGCCAGCGAGGTCGACGCCTGGGCCGGGGTCTTCGGGGAGTTCGCCACCGCACTGGGCGCGCCCGCCGAGCCGTCGCGGGTGTTCGAGACCCTGTTTCGGGCGGCGCTGTCCGCCGACGCCGATGGGGGCGGTCTGGTGACGTACAACTTCCTCTCCGGTGAGCACAACGTCGGCCTGGCGGAGGGCCGCCCGATGGTCGTCCGGACTCCCGACAGCACGCTCAACCTGGCCAACTTCATGCGGGCCCAGCTCTTCGGCATGCTTGGCACGCTGCGGCTCGGGATGGACGTGCTGACGGCCGAGGGCGTACGAATCACGTCGATGTACGGCCACGGGGGCTTCTTCCGGACCGAGGGTGTGGGGCAGCGGATCCTCGCTGCGGCGCTTGATGCGCCGGTGACGGTCGGGTCGAGCGCGGGTGAGGGTGGGGCCTGGGGTATCGCGGTGCTGGCGGCTTTCCTGCGTGACCGGGCTGGCGATGAGTCGCTGCCGGACTATCTGCGGACGACGGTTTTCGCCGGGGCTCAGCTGGCGGCGATGGACCCCGATCCGGCCGATGTTGCTGGTTTCGCCGCGTTCATGGAGCGCTTCCAGCGCGGTCTGGACGTCGAACGAGCGGCCGTCGAGCGGCTCTGACGCGGCAGGAGAGATCCGCCCGACCGTCACCGATCGGCCGGGCGGATCCCCTCGGTATCACCTCCAGAATGCAGCGAGCTGCTCGGCACAGGCCCGGCCTTGCCGGTAGCCGGCGCGGGCAGCCGCCGGACGCAGCGACAGGTCCATGGCATGGGCGCCGAACAGGTGCTCGGAGTCGTCGTCGGGGACGATCGTTTCGACCCGGCTGCCGTGGGCTCGCAGGTCCTCGACCTGGGTGGACAGGTGCGTGCCCCACTCCTGGGGGTGGAGCGATCGGCCGCCGAAGGGCGACAGCACCAGCACCCGGGCATATCCGGCTGCCAGATCGGCATTCTCGGCGTTGGAGCGGTAGCCGCCGTCGATGTACCGGCCCTCGCCGGTGGCGTACGCGAAGCTGCTGGAACAGCTGGCGGCCACGGCGTCCACCAGGTCGACCCCACTGTGGCGGTCGAACACGACGGGTGCACCGCTACGGGCATCGACCGCGGTGATCAGCAGCGTACGTTCCGGCCAGTGCCGGCCGGGCAGGCGCGCGGCGACGGTTTCGCGCCAGCCCTCCTGTCGGGAGCTGCCCTGCGCGGCAGCCGCCTCGAGCGCGGCCACACCCATGCGGCGGCGCAGATCGGCAGCATCGTCAGCGGCAGCGATGATGGCTCTCAGCCGCTCCAGATGGTCGGTCACCGGTCGATTGCCCACGCGTCCTCCGGCGGATCCGCCCGGGCCGGTGGGTTGCCGGGGTGCGGCGTCGAGGATGGCGGCCAGCAGTTCGGTGGGGGAGGCACCGGTGAGCTGCGCCGCGGCCGTGGATCCGGCCGACGTCCCGATGGTCAGATCGGCCCCGGTCACGTCCAGTCCGGCCTCGAAGAGACCGGCGATGACGCCGATCAGCCAGGCGTTGCCCGTGGATCCTCCGCCTCCGAGGACCAGGGCTCGTTCGCCTCCGGGCACTCGCCCGGTGGCGTCGACCTGCGGCTGGTCCTGGTCGGACGTCGGTCGGTCGGAACTCGTCGTCGTAGCGCCGTACGGAGTGGGAGTAGGTGTGGTGTTCATGGGAGTCGCCCTTCGCGAGGTGCCTGTACGGGCGCTCCCGGTGTGGCGACTACCTCAGTCGCGCGATCGTGGCTGGCGGGGGAGCACCCACTGCGGATACAGCGTTCATGGGACTCACCTCCTGCCGATGGATCACGATCGTCGAAAACGTAGCATGCCGGTGACGCGACGTGCCACCGTCGGCGGGTCCCGCCCGGCGTCCGCTGGGGTGCCGGCGTCCGCTACACCGCCCGGGTGGATTCCCGGATGACCAGGGTGGGGTCGATCCGGCGCGGCATCGCCGGGACGTCCTCCCCGAGCAGCGCCAGCAGCACGGTGACCCCGGCGACACCGAGCGTCTCGAAGTCCTGATGGATCGTCGTCAGGGGCGGGCGGAAGTGCGGGCTCTCCGGGATGTCGTCGAAGCCCACCACGCTGATGTCCTCGGGGATCCGCAGTCCTCGATCCGACAGAGCGTGGATGAGTCCCAGCGCCATCTGGTCGTTCGCCGCGAAGACCGCGGTCAGGTCGGGGATCTCCAGCAACTGGTCGGCGGCGGCATAGCCGGCGTCCGGGCTCCAGTCCCCGCGGGCGGGCGTCGGCGTCGGCAGGCCGGCCTGCTCGAGGACGAAGCGCCACTCCGCCTCACGGGCGCAGGAATCGAGCCAGTCCCTGGGGCCGGTGACGTGGCCGATGACACGGTGGCCCTGGTCGAGCAGGTGCTGGACCGCGAGCCGGGCGCCCTTGGCCTGGTCGACGCCGACCCGGGGGAGTCCGAGGTCGCGGGCCGGGTCGTCGGCCCGGCCGGCGAGCGAGCCCAGCAGCACGCAGGAGTCCGGCAGGTCCAGCTGGCCGAGGGACTCGAGCGTCTCGGTCCGGGGCACGATCACCACCAGCCCTTCGACGTCCTGCCCGGTGAGGAAGTCCACGCCCTCCCGGAAGTCCTCGATCGAGTCGGGGGTGACCGTGTAGGTGGTGGACGAGTAGCCCGCCTTGCGGGCGGCGACCTCGCTGCCGCGCAGCATGCTGATCGGGCCGTAGTGGCTCGTGGACTCGATGATCATCCCGATCCGGCGGGTGCGCCCGTGGGCGAGGGCCCGGGCGACGGCGCTGGGTCGATATCCGAGTTCGGCGATGGCGGCCTGGACCCGTTCGCGGGTCTCCGGCCGGATCTGCGGGCTGTCGTTGATCACCCGTGACACGGTCTGGTGCGACACCCCCGCCACGCGGGCGACGTCGCGCATGCTCGGTGCCCTGCCACCCTCAGCCGGCATCGTACGATCCTCTCCCTGACGGTGCGGGCCCCGGGTGTCAGTCGACGCCGGGACCCGCAGGCTTCTTGTCACATTACGCGATACCGGCCGGCGTCGGGCCTCCACGGAAGGTCGACTCCAGATGCAGGGTGCGCTCGAAGACCGGCATCGTCGTGTGCTCGTCGATCAGGGCGATCTCGACCCCGGCCATCCGGGCGAAGTCGACGAACACCTCCGGCGTCAGCGCCGTGCTCATCACCGTGTGGTGCGCCGCCCCCGAGGCGAGCCACGCCTTCGCCGAGGTGACGAAGTCCGGCCGAGGCTGCCACAGCGCGCGGCCGACGGGCAGCTGGGGGAGTGCCGCCCGGGGCTCGACCAGATCGATGGCGTTGGCGATCAGCCGGAAGCGGTTGCGGACGTCGACCATGGCGACGACGACGCCCGGGCCCGGGTCGGCCGTGAAGACCAGCCGGCACGGGTCCTCCTTGCCGCCGATGCCCAGCGGGTGGATCTCCAGGGTGGGCCGATCTGTGGTGAGGTTGGGTGAGACCTCGAGCATGTGCGCCCCGAGGATCACCTCGTCGCCGGGGGTGAGGTCGTAGGTGTAGTCCTCCATCAAGGAGGCGCCGCCGGGCAGGCCGGCGCCCATCACCGCGGCGAGGTGGATGAGGATGGCGGTCTTCCAGTCACCCTCGGCGCCGAACCCGTAACCGTCGGCCATGAGTCGCTGCACACCGATACCGGGCAGCTGACGCAGCGTGCCGAGGTCCTCGAAGCTGTCGGTGAACGCCTGGAAGCCCCCCTCCTCGAGGAAGTCCCGCAGGCCCAGCTCCTGCTGCGCGGCGACTCGGAGCGACTCGCGGCGGTCGCCGTCGGGCCCCAGCTCGGGAACGACGTCGTAGAGCTCGTCGTACTCGGCGACCAGCGCGTCGATCCGCTCCTCGCTCACCGCGTCGACGCGGGCGATCAGGTCGTTGACCGGCCAGGTGTTGATGGACGCCCCGAAGACGGTCTCGGCCTCGGTCTTGTCACCCTCGGTCACGGCCACATAGCGCATGTTGTCACCGAAGCGGGCGACCTTCATCCCCCGGAGGGCGGCCAGGCCGGCGGCGGCCCGCGACCAAGCGCCGATCTCGGCGGCGACGCGCTGATCGGACGCGTGGCCGATGACCGACTTCCGCTGCACGCCGAGGCGGGACAGGATGTAGCCGAACTCACGGTCGCCGTGCGCGGACTGGTTGAGGTTCATGAAGTCGAAGTCGAGGTCGGCGTACGGCAGCTCGATGTTCGCCTGGGTGTGCAGGTGCAGCAGCGGCTTCTGGAGCGTACGCAGCCCGCGGATCCACATCTTCGCCGGCGAGAACGTGTGCATCCAGGTCATCACGCCGATGACTTCGGGGTCGGCATTGGCCTCGCGGACGGCCTGGACGATGCCCTCGGTGTCCTTGAGGACGGGCATCCAGACCACCTCGACGGGGATCTCCGCGGCGGCGTTGAGCTGGGCGACGATCGCCTGGGACTGCTCGGCCACGCGCCGCAGCACATCCTCCCCGTACAGCTCCTGACTGCCGATCAGGAACCAGACCTTACGCGTCGAGAGATCCGCGATGATGCTTCGTCCGGGCATGGGAAATTTCCTTCGTCAGATGGGTGCACCGTGGCCGGGGGTCTCGGCCCGCTCCGTGCGGGCGGCCGTGCCGCGGCGACAGAGGCCGCCAAAGGGTCCCGGCAATGATGGTGGTGCAGCCACAGGGTGCGCGTCGCGGCGGCCCTCGGGCGGGTCGCGCGGCGCATGACTGACTCCCTTGTCCGGACCCTTGTAGGGCCTGCGTCATCCAGGATGTTACCGGTAACATTTTGTGGGAGTCAAGCGTCGGTCGACGGTCGTCCGCCGCGGCTCGGCGGGGTGCAGCCCCTCGCGTTCGGTGGATGAACCCGTCCGGTAGCGTCGCTCTGCGGTCGCAGCGGAGCCGGATCGGCGCCACCTGCAGTCCCCTCTCGCGCAGGGCTTGACAGAGCCCGGGTGCAGGGTGTGAAAATACTGCTACAGGTCGATGTTACCGGTAACATGGTGACATCGGACCAGGACGGCCCGGGTTCCCGCGGACCGCTTCAGGGGTCGAATGTCGCCGTCGCATTCGCGAGCGTGTGCGGTGGAGTCAATCGATCCCGCGACCTACCACTCGTTCCGACACCCTCCTGTCCAGCGCTTCGACGAACGGCCGGTCCTGACCGGCCCTCGCTCGAGGATCTGGCTCGGGGCCAAACAAGCCGGCCGTCCCGTGCAGTCAACGTGCCGGACCGCCACCTGCCGCCTCCTCGCTCCGGGGCAGTAGGCACGACCCACCGCCTCCCCGGGGGATCCCGGGCAGGCTCGATCCGATCTCGCAACGATGCGTGATCGGGGAAAGAGAGCAATCATGCGCAAGCTTCTTGCGATCATCCTCGCGGGAATCATGGCCCTCGCCATGGCCGCCTGTGGCCGGTCCACGGACTCGGCACCCGCGGGCTCGACCACGACGAAGGGGACGATCGGTGTGGCGATGCCCACCAAGACGTCCGAACGCTGGATCAAGGACGGCGACAACATCAAGAACGCCCTCGAGGCGGCCGGCTACAAGGTGAACCTCCAGTACGCCAACGACGACATCCCGACCCAGGTGACCCAGGTCTCCGACATGGTGACCAAGAAGAACCAGGTCCTCGTCGTCGCCGCCATCGACGGTGTGGCCCTCAAGGGTGCGCTCAAGGACGCCAAGGACGCCGGCATCCCGGTGATCGCGTACGACCGCCTGCTCCGTGAGACCGACGCGGTGGCCTACTACACCACCTTCGACAACTACAAGGTCGGCGTGCAGCAGGGTGAGTCCCTGGTCAAGGGACTCGAGGCCAGCGGTGCCCCCAAGCCGTACAACGTCGAGGTCTTCGCAGGCTCTCCCGACGACAACAACGCGACCTTCTTCTACAAGGGTGCGATGAGCGTCCTGCAGCCGAAGATCGACTCCGGTGAGCTCAAGGTCCGCTCCGGTGAGACCGACTTCAACACCGTGGCGACCCTGCGCTGGGACGCCGCCACCGCCAAGAAGCGGATGGAGAACCTGCTGACCAAGTCGTACACCTCGGCTGACGTCAACGGTGTGCTGTCCCCGTACGACGGCATCTCCCGCGGCGTCATCGCCGCCCTCAAGGGCGCCGGCTACGGCTCCGGCGGCAAGAAGCTCCCGGTGGTCACCGGCCAGGACGCCGAGCTCGAGTCGGTGAAGAGCATCCTCGCGGGTGAGCAGTACTCCACCATCTTCAAGGACACCGGCAAGCTCGCCGACGCCACGGTCACCATGATCCAGCAGATCGCCAGCAGCCAGACCGTCACCACGAACGACACCTCCTCGTACAACAACGGCGTGAAGGTCGTCCCGACGATGCTCCTCGACCCTGTCTCCGTGGACAAGTCGAACATCCAGCAGGTCCTGACCGACGCCAAGTACTACACGGCCGACCAGCTCAAGTAGTCCGGATTCCGTACGGCCGGGGGCTGTGACCCGGCTCCCGGCCGTACCGGAAACCACGTCGGCACCACGAGGAAGGCATCATGACCGACACCCTCCTGTCCATGCGCGGCATCACGAAGACGTTTCCCGGGGTCAAGGCCCTGTCCGACGTCAATCTCGAGGTGCGCCGGGGCGAGATCCACAGCATCTGCGGCGAGAACGGCGCGGGTAAGTCCACCCTGATGAAGGTCCTGTCCGGGGTGCACCCGTACGGCACCTACACGGGCGAGATCGAATACGACGGCCAGGAGTGCCACTTCCGCAACATCCGGGAGAGCGAGCACGCCGGCATCGTCATCATCCACCAGGAGCTCGCCCTGATCCCTGAGCTCACGATCACCGAGAACATGTTCCTCGGCAACGAGCACGCCAAAGGTGGCGTGATCGACTGGCAGGAGAACCGGGCTCGTGCCCTGAAGTACCTCCGGATGGTGGGCCTGGACGAGAGCCCGGACACGCCTATCCGTGGCATCGGCGTCGGCAAGCAGCAGCTCGTCGAGATCGCCAAGGCGCTCGCCAAGGACGTGAAGCTGCTCATCCTCGACGAGCCCACCGCCGCCCTCAACGACACCGACAGCACGCATCTCCTCGGCCTCCTCAAGGGGCTGCAGGCCGAGGGCATCACCAGCATCATGATCAGCCACAAGCTGAACGAGATCGAGCAGATCTCCGACTCGATCACCATCATCCGCGACGGCCACACCATCGAGACCCTCGACGTGGAGGCCGGCGAGGTGAACGAGGACCGTATCATCCGCGGGATGGTCGGCCGCGACCTCCAGCACCGCTACCCGCCGCACGAGTCGCACGTCGGCGAGGTGATGTTCGAGGTCAAGGACTGGACCGTCGCCCACCCCGACGATCCCCACCGACTCGTGGTCAAGCACGCCAACCTGTCGATCCGCCGCGGCGAGATCGTCGGCCTGGCCGGCCTGATGGGTGCGGGGCGTACGGAGTTCGCCCGCAGCCTGTTCGGGCAGAGCTACGGCCACAAGGTGTCCGGCGAGGCCCGTCTCGACGGGCGGCTGCTCAAGCTGCGCTCCGTCGAGGGAGCGATCGAGGACGGTCTGGCGTACGTCACCGAGGACCGCAAGGTGCTCGGCCTCAACCTCATCGACACGATCCGGCGGTCCATCCCGTCCGCGAAGCTCCGCAAGATCTCCCAGCGCGGCGTCCTCAACGCCAACCTCGAGATCAAGGCCGCCAACGAGTACCGCACGTCGCTGCACATCAAGGCCCCCTCGATCGAGGAGGGCGTCGGCAAGCTGTCGGGCGGCAACCAGCAGAAGGTCGTCCTCGGCAAGTGGATCTTCACCGACCCCGAGATCCTCATCCTCGACGAGCCCACCCGAGGCATCGACGTCGGGGCCAAGTACGAGATCTACGAAATCATCAACAAGCTCGCGGACTCCGGGAAGGGCGTGCTCGTGATCTCCTCCGAGCTGCCGGAACTCCTCGGCATCTGCGATCGCATCTACACCCTGTCGGCCGGAGTCATCACAGCCGACGTCCCGCGTGAGAACGCCGACCAGGAGACTCTCATGCGCTACATGACCCAGCGAAAGGCCGATTGACATGGCAAAGATCAGCTCCGAGACGGGGAGCAGCGGGACCTCGGTCCTGAAGAAGCTCCGCGACGCGGTCGGTGGGGGCGGCCTCCGCCAGTACGGCATGATGATTGCCCTGGGCCTGCTCGTCCTCCTCTTCCAGTTCCTCACCAACGGGCTCTTCCTGCAGCCTCGCAATGTCACCTCGCTGCTGGTGCAGAACGGCTACGTCCTGATCCTCGCCATCGGCATGGTGATGGTGATCATCGCCGGCCACATCGACCTGTCGGTCGGCTCGGTCTGTGCCTTCGTCGGCGCCACGGTCGCCACGAGCATGTACTCCTGGCACTTCCCGTGGCCTGCGGCGATCCTGCTGGGCCTGGCGCTCGGCATCCTGGTCGGCATCTGGCAGGGCTTCTGGGTGGCGTACGTCGGCATCCCGGCCTTCATCGTGACTCTGGCGGGCATGCTGCTCTTCCGCGGCCTCGACCTGATGATCCTCAACGCCCAGTCGATCCCGGTCCCGGAGGCGTTCCAGAAGATCGCCAACGGCTACCTGCCCGAGGTCGGCCCGAACACCGGCTACCACAACATCACCCTGCTGCTCAGCATCCTTGCCGTCGTCGCCATGGTCTGGTTCGAGTTCCGCCGCCGGGCCGACCTCAAGCAGCACGAGATGCCCCTGCCGTCGATGGTCGGCTCCGTGATCAAGCTGGTCGTGCTCGGCGCCCTCATCATGATCTTCGGCATGCTGCTCGCCTCCTACCGTGGCGTGCCCGTTGTCGGCCTGATCCTCCTCGCGCTGGTCATCGCCTACACCTTCGTCACCCAGCAGACCGTCACCGGGCGCCGCATCTACGCGGTCGGTGGCAACCGGCACGCGGCCGGCCTGTCCGGTGTCGACACGAAGAAGATCGATTTCTTCGTGATGGTCAACATGAGCTTCCTCGCCGCGATCGCCGGCATGGTCTTCACCGCCTATCTCAACGCGGCCAATCCCAAGGACGGCCAGAACTTCGAGCTGGATGCCATCGCCGCCGTGTTCATCGGTGGTGCCGCGGTCGCCGGCGGTGTCGGCACCGTCGCCGGCTCGATGATCGGTGGTCTGGTGATGGGCGTGCTCAACCTCGGCCTGGCCAACATGTCGGTCGACTCCAACTGGATCCAGATCATCAAGGGCCTCGTGCTGCTGGGAGCGGTCGCCTTCGACGTGATCAGCAAGCTGCGCGGCAAGTCGAGCTTCATCGACATGATCATCAGAGCCGTCGGCGGGGGCCGCGGCGGATCCGCCGAGACCGGCCCGGCCCTGGGCTTGCCGGCCACCGGCTCGGAGACCGGTGAGACCCCGGTCAAGGGCGACGGTGCGACCGTCAACACCGTCAGCGGGTTCAAGAGGATCAACGGTGCCTCGGCCGGTGCGACCCGGCGCAAGCGGGAGACCGCGGGTCGCTGACGGCCTCGCTTCCTCCGCTCCATGACGATGGCCACCCGGGCAACCGGGTGGCCATCGCCTGTCGGTCGGATGGTGGACCATACTCATTTCTGCGGTGCAGAAAATTGGAAAGGTGATCCGTACCGTATCGAGGCCTGTCAGCCGCTCGTCCCGATGACCCGGACTCCGACCCGGCGCGCCAGGTCCCCGAGACGACGATCGACGGTGAGGAGAGTGGCCGCGGCGCGCCGGGTGGCGACGACGTAGAGCAGGTCGTAGACCGGATGGTCGAGGCGCACCGATTCACTCAGGGCCTCTGCGCCGAGTGTCGACAGTGGCAGGAGGTCCGTGACGAGGTCGAGGGCATCGGCCAGTCCCGTCAGTGCCCGGTCGAGGTCGAGTTGGCCTGCTCGGACGTACTTCCACAGCGCGTTCCCGACCTCGGCGGACAGCAGATCGGGAGCGATGACCGCGTCCGCGGAGCTGAGCGCGGGGGTGATCAACCCGGCCTTCGGCCCGTTGAGAACGACGTGGACGGCAGCGCTGGCGTCGAGCACGACGATCATCGATCGCGATCCTCACGGATCAGATCGGCAGGCTCCGTCAGCCCTTCCCAATCCATTTGCGGCTGAGCCGCCAATCTGTCGAGCAGCGCCTGACGTCGCGCACGATCGGTCGCGGTCACCTGCAGCGCCTTCCGCAGTTCGACGACGGTCTGCTGGGCGACACTGCGGTGTTCCGCTGCGGCGGCGCGGACGAGTGCAGTGTGGACGTCCTCCGGCAGATCGCGGACCTGAAGCGATGTCATCGCCCCTCCTCTGGTAGGTCAGCTAGGTCAGCTAGTCAGCGATGCCAACTATGCAATCATCCTGCGTCACGCATGCGCGGCGGACAAGAGCGCTCCGGCCCGGCTGGGGTTGCCACGAGCGCCGTTCGCTGTCGTGTGACGCCCGCTCCCGATTACGCTCGAGGTCGTGGACAGTGTCACGCTGCGGCTGCCGTTCACCGGGCGCTGGCGGGCGCTCAACAGCCCTGCTCGCCGCGTGCCCAGTCACGGCAGTGCGCTCTACGGCGAGAGTCATGCGATCGATTTCGTCGCGGTCGACGAGAGGGGGCGTACGGCCGCGATCCGCGACTGGCGGACCGTCCTCGCCACTGAGCCTCCGGAGCGGTTCGTCGGTTTCGGCCGCCCGATCCTGGCGCCGGTCGCCGGTCGGGTGATGGTCGCCCACGACGGTGAGCCCGATCACGCCGCCCGGCGCTCCCAGCCGGCGCTGCTCCGGTACGCGCTCGGCCAGGCCGGACGGATCCGCCAGGGGGTCGCGGTGATCGCCGGCAACCACGTCATCCTGCACGACCCGGCCAGCGGAACGTACGTGGCCCTGGTCCACCTGCGGGCCGGGTCACTGGCGGTGCGCCCGGGGGACGAGGTCGCGGTCGGCCAACTCCTGGGGGAGTGTGGCAACTCCGGCAACTCCACCGAGCCGCACGTTCACGTGCAGGTGATGGACGCCCTCGACCTGCGGGTCGCCCGCGGCGTGCCGCTGCTCTTCGCCGACTTCCGGGAATGGCCGGCGGGCCGTCGCCGCGCCGTCGACCGCAGCGCCTGGATCCCCGCCGAGCGGTCCGTCATCGCGCCCCTGTGAGTCGGTCGGTCCGCTCAGCGCTGACCGGGATCGTCAGGGACGTCGGCGTCGGGGAGGGGCATCCCTCCCTCGGAATCCTCTTCCGGACCGCTCATGGCGTCCGCCACAGCGAGTCGGTGATAGTGCCGGTTGCGGGTGCTGAGGACAGCCGAGGCCAGCACGGCCGCGAGGACGGAGGCGGTCAGGATCGCGGCCTTCGCGTGGTCGTGGGCCGGCTCCCCGGGCACGAAGGACAGCTCGGCGACCAGGAGGGAGACGGTGAAGCCGATCCCGGCCAGTTGTCCGACGCCGACCAGATCGATCCAGCGCACGGTGGGGTCGAGGCGTACGCGCATCACCCGGGTGACCAGCCAGGTGGTGGCGAGGATGCCGACGGGCTTGCCGACCACCAGCGCCGCGATGATGGCGAGCGTCACCGGATCCCGCAGTGCCCGGACCATCCCCTCGGCACCGCCGAGCGTGACCCCGGCGGAGAAGAAGGCGAACAGCGGGACGGCGACCCCTGTCGACAACGGCCGGACCTGGTGCTCGATCGTCTCGGCCAGCCCGGGCCCGGTGAGCGACGCGCGGTCACGGCGATGGTGCAGCACCGGCACGGTGAAGCCGAGGAGGACACCGGAGATGGTCGAGTGGATGCCGGAGGCGTGCATGAAGCCCCAGGCGACCGCGCCGATCGGCAACAGGATGAACCACACCGCAGCCGGGTGGTCGCCGAGCCACCGGCGCCGCAGCTGGGCGAGCAAGCCGTACGCCGCGATCGTCACCAAGGACAGCGCCAGCGGAACGAGGTGGATCCGGTCGGTGTAGACGATCGCGATGATGCCGATCGCGATCAGGTCGTCGACGACCGCCAGGGTGAGCAGGAAGATCCGCAGCGAACTCGGCAGATGGGAGCCGATCAGGGCGAGGACTGCCACGGCGAAGGCGATGTCGGTCGCGGTGGGGATCGCCCAGCCGTGGCGCAGCGCGGGGTCACGCCCGAGGAGGGCGAGGTAGATCAGCGCCGGCACCGCGACGCCGCCGGCCGCCGCGACGATGGGGGTGATCGCGGTGCTGAGGCGGCGCAGGTCACCGGCCATGAACTCGCGCTTGAGCTCCAGGCCGACGAGGAAGAAGAAGACGGTGAGCAGACCGTCAGCGGCCCAGGCACCGAGGCTCAGGTCGAGGTGCCATGGCGCGTAGCCGAGGGTGAGGTCGTGCAAGGCGTGGTAGCTGCCGGCGGCCGGTGAGTTCGCCCAGAGCATCGCGATCGCGGCCATCGCCACCAGCAGACCTCCGCCGACCGTCTCCTTACGGAGGAGCGTGATGATCCGCAGCGTCTCGGTCGTGCTCCCGCGACCCGGGAACAGACCGGTCCAGTGGGCGAGTCGTGAGTGGTGAGCCGGGCGAGCCATGGGGCTTCCTTCGGGGTCGGTCGACAAGGAGACTGTCGACCAGGCTTCCCGACGCACCGGGAATACATCCTAGATCGCGTACGACTCAGATCGCGTACGACTCAGATCGCGTACGACTCAGATCGCGTACCACGCCGCCGACCCCAGGCCGTGATGATCGCCCGGGCGGATCGGCACCGCCCGGGCGTCGGGGCTTTCGTCAGAACTCGTCGATGACCAGCTTCTTCATCGCCAGCATGTGCTGGTAAGCGTTCGGGCGGGCCATCAGCGTGCCCATGTCGGCCGGGACGACCTGCCAGCTGACGCCGAACTGGTCCTTGCACCAGCCGCATTGTTCGGACTCGGGCACCTTCGACAGTTTCTCCCAGTAGTGGTCGATCTCGGCCTGATCGGCGCAGCTGATGCTGAACGACACCGCCTCGTTGAAGGTGAAGTCCTGGGGTGCGCCGGAGTCCATCGCGGCGATCCAGACCCCGCCCAGTTGCACGTCGCCGAACATCACCGAGCCGGCGGCCGCCGGACCGGTGGCCTCCGGGTAGGGGACGAGCAGTCCACGACGGGCATCGGGGAAGACCGAGAGGTAGTAGTCCATCGCCTCGGCGGCCCGGTTCTGGGCGGTGTGACCGAACAGCAGGCACGGCATGATGCTCGGCCGCCAGTCGCCCTCGGGATCGCCCATGATCAGCTGCCAGCTGAGCCCGTACTTGTCCTGCACCCACCCGTAGTGCGGGCTGAACGGATACTCGCCCAGCGGCATCAGCTCCTTGCCACCCTCGAGCAGGGCGGCCCACAGCTCGTCCAGGTGCTCCCGGGCCTGGGGATCCCGGCCGGTGTCGAAGCCGACGAAGAACGACGTCGCCGGAGTGAAGGAGAACTCCGGGCCGGCATTGATGGCGCTGAACGGCTGACCGGCCAACTCGAACTCGACGACCAGCGGCTGGCCGGCGAAGTCCTTCTGGAAGTCCGGCAGGCCCTCGGTCGGGTAGCGGACGACGCTGGTGATCCGTGCCTCGGGAAACACGGAGGTGTAGAACGTGGCGGCTTCTTCCGCGACGTGGTCGAACCACAGGTTCGGGACGATCTTCTGCACGGCCACTCCTCGGGGCTCGGCGATCAGGTCTGTCCTCGACACTACGCGAGGGTGCCGGACAACGGCAGGGGGCGGCTGCTGTGGATCGCCCGGGGCTTCACGAACCGTTCATCGGGTCGGTCGAGATCGTAACGCTGTCGTCATCCGACGACTGCCGGTGCCGCGGTCCGCCGCCTACTGTCAATCGTTGTCAGTACGCAGATCGCAGGAGGAATCGGCATGTCGCTCATGGAAGACTTCGCCCAGGTGTCCCGCTTCGGAGCCGGGGAAGACGGTTCCGTCGAGCGACAGGCAGCCGGGCCGGCGGACGGTGAGCAGCGGCGATGGTTGTGCGACCGACTGGTCCGGGCCGGGGCCAGTGTCGTCGTCGATCCGGTCGGCAACATCTTCGGGCTCTTCAGCTGGATCGACGGAGCCGACTGGGTCATGTGCGGGTCCCACCTGGACAGCCAGCCCAACGGCGGCCGGTACGACGGGGCCTATGGCGTCGTGGCCGCGGTCAATGCTGCGGAGCAGCTCAATCGCCGGGTCCGGGCCGGCGACCTCGTTGCGGTGCGCAACCTTGTGGTCGTCGACTGGACCAACGAGGAGGGCGCACGGTTCCAGCCGAGTGTGATGGGCAGCTCGGTGCACTGCGGTCTGCTGCCCATGGAGGAGGCCCTGGGATCCACCGACGCGTCCGGCGTCACGCTGCGCGAGGCACTGTCCGGGATCGGGTTCCTCGGGGACGAGGAGTTCACCGGCACCACCGTGCGCTACGCCGAGATCCACGTCGAGCAGGGCGATCGGATGGAGCGCCAGGGGCTCGACATTGCGGCCGTGAGCGGCAACTGGGCCGCCGGCAAGTACGACATCCGGATCACCGGGGAACAGAGCCACACCGGATCCACCCCGATGCCCCAGCGGAGGGACGCCTTGGTGGGGCTGGCCAGAGTCATCGCGGCGATCGATGACTTCGCCCGACGTCACGAGGAGCAGTTCCATGCCTCCGCGACCGACGTGGTGACCTTCCCCCACTCCCCGAACGTGGTGACGTCGGTGGCCTCGGCCCACCTCGAGCTGCGCAGCGCCGAACTCGACACCGTGCTCCGCGCCGAGCGATGGCTCGAAGAACTACTGTCCACGATCGCCGCCGAGTACGGGCTGACGATCGACGTGGTGCGGCGCTCCGTTCGTGGGTCCGACGTGCTGTGGCCGGAGGGCGTCGAGCTGACCCGTTCCGTCGCCCGGTCCCTCGGCTTCGCCACCGGAGAACTGCGGACGATCGCGGGCCACGATGCCGTCGTCGTGGCCCGCGTGATGCCGACGGTGCTGATCTTCGTGCCCAGCAGTGGCGGGCACGCCCACTCGCCCAAGGAGCACACCGATCCCGCCGACCTCGAGAACGGCCTGGCGACTCTGACCGGTGTGCTCGCCGAGCTCACGGCAGGGTACTGAGCCCTCTCGCGGCGCGGGCCTGTCTCCACAGCTGTGCTATCCCGTGAGGCGTGGTGCCTGCCAGCGTCTCGGTCAGCAGCGCTCCGGGCACGGCACCACCGGGAGCGCTGGGCACCAGCAGGGTGGGTAGGCCGGCCGCGACGGCGCTATGGGCGCCGGTGGGCGAGTCCTCGACGGCCAGGCAGTCCTCCGGCCGCAGCCCCAGGGCGTCGACGGCGGTGAGGTAGGCCTCGGGGTGCGGCTTGCCGTGCCGCACCTGATCCCCGGCGACCACCGCCCGGAACGGTGACGGTCCCTGGACCGCCAGTGATGCCAGGAACACGTCGATGATCGCCCTGGAGGACATCGAGACCAGGGCCATCGGAGTGCCGGCCGCCCCCAGCTCGGAGAGCAGCGACTGTGCCCCCGGCCGCCAGGGGGTGCCGTGCGAGGTCAGACGCTGCTGGACCGCCGTGCTGATCTCCCTCATCACGCGCTCCTCGGGGAGCCCCACACCCAGGCCGATCACGACGCGGGCCGTGTCGATCAGCGACAGGCCGACCAGCGCGGTCTCCTCGTCGACCCCGAGCTCGCCGCCGTGGGCGCGGACCAGTTCCTGGCACGCCTCGATCCAGTAGGGCTCGGTGTCGACCAGGGTGCCGTCCATGTCCCACAGCACGGCCGCAGGTCCTTGCCGGGGCTTGAGAGCATCAGTCGCAGAGGTCATCTCACTCCTTGGATGGTGGGATACGAGTGTGCCCGGGCCTGCTGCCACCGGCGGAGCGCGTGTCGGGCGATCGCTTCCAGTTGGCGCCGTACCGCTGGGTGTGGACCCGGGTTCGGTCGGCCCGGAACAGGTCATGGGCCAGTTCGAACGGGGCGTCGTCCATGTCGTACGCGATCCTTCGGATCTCGATCAGCGGGTGTCCGATGGACACCTCCAGCAGCATCGCCTGGTCGGCGTCGGCGAAGGCGACCTCGAGGGTCTCTTTGGCCGTCGAGGTCCGGGTCGCGTAGTGCTGCTCCAGGATGCCGTAGAGCGAGCCCGTGTAGTCGTGGGTGGCGATGCCAGGGAAGCGGCGTGCCGGCATGGTCGACCTCTCCAGCGACCAGGGCCGGCCGTCCACGACCCGGAGTCGTTCGAGTCGGAACACCCCCGTCCCGGGCTCGATGTCGAGGTTACGGCACTCGTACGGTGTCGCGAGCGCGATGTCGCCACGGATGATGTGCGTCTCGACGCTCTTGCCTTGCTGGCGGAGCAGAGCGGGCACACTCTCGGTCGTGTTGAGCTGGCGCTGGATGCGGCCGTCGTCGGCGAACACTCCGCCGGTGCGCCCGGTGGCCCGGCGGATGCGGTGCTCCGCCTCCAGCTCGTCGAGCACCCTGCGCAGCCGTTCGCGGGTGGTGCCGAGGGCGGCGGACAGCTGCCGCTCACTGCCGACGCGCTCCCCGGGATGGAAGCCCGCCTCCCGGATCAGGCGCAGGAGCGCGTACTTGACGTCGTCTGTGGACGAAGCCTCACGTGGTGGCACGGGGTCCTCCCGTCGGTGGGGTGAGAGCCGGCCCGGTGTCGGCCCTGCGTCGAGGGCACCAGACCGGCTGCGAGCCTTCCCGGTCCTCCGGCGACCCGAGGGGCAGGGACGGGCCGGAGGACCAGGAAGGGGATCAGTGTCCCAGTGCAGTCAGGGATTCATCCAGGGCGTCCGCGACCCACATCACGTCCTCGGCGGAGAAGGGCAGCGGAGGCCTGAGCTTGAGCACGTTCCCGAACGGCCCTGCGACCGACGTCAGGACGAACCGGTTCCGCAGCTCCTCGATCAGGTCGAGGGCGAGGGACTTGTCCGGCTGCCGGCTCTCGGCATCCCGGACCAGCTCGAAGCCGACGAACAGGCCCGCCCCTCGGACGTCACCCACCACGTCTGGATGCTCCCGGGCGACCCCGCGCAGCGCTTCAAGAAACCGGCAACCGACCTCTTGGGCGTGCCGCTGCAGGTCCTCGTCCTCGATCACGTCGAGGACGGCCTGGGCAGCGGCCATCGCGACCGGGTTGCCCCCGAAGGTGTTGAAGTACGGCACCTGGTCGCTGAACGCCTGCAGCACCTCGTTGCGGCCGAACAGCCCCGAGACCGGGATCCCGTTGCCCATCGGCTTGCCGGTGGTGACGAGGTCTGGGACCAGGCCGTGGCGCTGGAAGCCCCAGAAGGACTCCCCGGTCCGGGCGAAGCCCGGCTGGACCTCGTCGGCGATGAAGATCCCGCCGTTGGCATGGACGAGGTCGATCGCCTCGCGGAGCATGCCGGGCTCGTTGGGCAGGACGCCGTCGGAGGAGAAGATCGAATCGGCGAGGAACGCGGCGAAGCCGACCCCGGCGCGGCGCAGGTCGTCGATCTGCGCCTGCAGCTCCAGGGCGAACCGGTGCCCCAGGTCCTCGGCGCCGTGGCGATAGGGATCCGGCGCCGCGACGGTCCTCGCCTCCGGGGAGAGCCGTTGGCCGCTGCCGAGCGCCGGTGAGAGACCGGAGGTGAGTTCGCTGGTGCCGTGGTACGCCTCGCGGGTGACGATGATGCCCCGGCCGCCCGTGTACAGGCGGGCGACGCGGACGGCCAGGTCATTGGCCTCCGACCCGGTGCACATGTACATCGCCCGGTCGACCGGGGACGGCATGGTGGCCATGATCCGCTCGGAGTAATCGAGGATCGTCTCGTGCATGTAGCGCGTGTGGGTGTTCAGCGAGCTCATCTGCCGTGTCACCGCCTCGATGACATGCGGGTGGCTGTGGCCGATGCTCGCCACATTGTTGTACACGTCCAGGTAACGGTGTCCCTCCGCGTCCCACAGGTACTGTCCTCGACCGCGCACGAGGTGGACCGGCTTGCGGTAGAACAACCGATAAGCACCGCCGAGGAGACGTTGGCGACGCTCGATGAGCGCGCGTTCCGCGGCCGGAACGGACGAGAAGTCCTCCTCCCGGAAACTGTTGGTGTCCATGATGGTGGATCTGGTAGCCACACGTCCTCCAAGAATCCTTCGACCTGATGGTGCCGGCCCGGCGCATTCTCGGCGGACGGGTCGGAATCGTTTCGTGTCGAGTTGTGTGCACCGATGTCGAGCCGGTCGTCACGCCCGTGCTCGGTGGCTGAGTGGACATGATGGCTCGGCCGGGATTCGACACCGGTGCTGCTGAGTGTTTCGCGCCGCGGGATCGTGGGTCCAGTTGATTCGGGCGGAAGAGGTGATGTCAAAAGTGTTGTTCCCGTCGGCGTCGGTCGGGGGCCGCCAGGTGTCGTTGGGGTAACGTACGAACGCCTTCCTGTTAACGGTGTGTTACCCGCCTGCGGGGCGGCGAGGAATCAGGTGAGGACTTGTCCTCGGCGTCTCCATTCGTATAGTGTTCGGGCAGTCGCTGATCGTGGGTCCAGCTCCTTCGGGTTAACCAGACAGAAGGAGTCACGATGTACGCCACTCTCCCGTGCCCTCCGGGGCGCGTCCGCCCAGATGCGGGTGGACGCCGACTTCGGCAGTCCGTGCGTCCTGTCGGGAGGCCCTGACATGAAGGAATTCGCTCGTTCCCTGTCGCCGCGGTCGATCATGACCGGATCTATTGCGCTGTACGCCGTCGTTCTCGTGATGGTGTTGTTCCCGCCGGCCTACATGTCAGTGAGTGGGATGCGTAATCCGGTGATTCTCGGCCTGCCCTTCGTCGTCTTCTACTACATCTTCAACGCCGCCCTCCTGGGCGTCGGCCTGACCGTTCTTTACCACGTCGAAGATCTCCGTGGCGAGCTTGATGAGCGCCGCGTCCAGGAAGGGGAGTGAGTCCCATGGCCGTTTCTCTCGGAATGCTTACCGTTTTCTACCTCATTGTCATCGGGATTCTCTACACCACTCGACGCAAGGAGGTGACGAAATCCTTCTCCGAATATGCCGTCGGTGGTCGCGCGTACGGGCCGTGGTTCGTGGCGATGTCGTACGTCAATTCCTGGTGGCCGGGGTCGACCTTCATCGCCTTCTTCGGCATGGCGGCCGGTGCCGGAATCTTCGGGTTCTACGGTCTCGCCTATTCCACCCTCGGTGTCGGCCTGATGTACTTCCTGGCCACTCGGGCGTGGCGCTGGGGGGCCGCGTACGACCTGCAGTCCCAGCCCGACCTGCTCGGGAAGCGGTTCGACTCCCATGCGGTGCGGGTGATCTCCAGCGTGGTCGGCGTGATCGCGGTCTTCCCGTGGGTCGTGCTCGGGATGCAGGCACTCGGCGAACTGTTCCACGTCGCCAGTGGCGGCACCTGGTCGGTCGCCGTCAGCCTTGTCGTGGGCATCGCCGTGATCGTCATCCGCCAGATCTGGACGGTCAACATGGGCATGCGCGGTCTGATCATGACCGACATGTTCCAGGGCATCGTCGCCTACGGCGTGTCCACCCTGATCGGGGTCATCATGCTGACCGGCATGGGCAACAGCCCGATCTCGCTGTCGACGCTGGCCACTGTCCCGGAGAAGTTCCTCAGGATCCCCGGCGACGGGGGCACGTACGGCCCGCTCTACTGGTTCGCCCTCATCTTCACCGGCGTGATCGGTGCCCTCTGCTGGCCGATGAGCTTCCAGCGCATCTACACCGCCAGCAGTGTTCGTGCGGTCAAGGCCTCCACGACCCGGACGATGCTGATCAGCGGCGTGTTCTACACCGTGCTGATGCTCGTCGGGATGGCAGCCGTGAGCGTCCCCGAGGTCGCTGCCGACCCGCAGGGTGGTTGGTTCACCCTGCTCGACAAGTTCGGCGGCACCTGGTTGACCGGCCTCGCCGTGGTCACCGTCTTCGCCGCCGCGATGGGCCACATCGACGGCTCCGTCCAGGTCTCCGGACTACAGATCGCCAACGACATCGTCCAGCGCCCCGGCAGGCCCCTGTCGGACCGTCAGCTGACCTACATCGCCAAGGGCAGCATGGCTGCCTTCATGCTGCTGGCGACCGTGGTGGCCTTCAGCACCTTCAACATGACGCGTCTCCAGCTGCTCGCCCAGATCTCCTACCAGCTGGTCGTGCAGATCTCGGTCCCGCTGTTCCTGGGCATCTTCTGGCGCGGCGGCAACAAGTACGGCGCGGCCGCCGGCATGGTCCTGGGGTCGCTCGTCGCCTCCATCATGACCTTCTTCTTCCCCGACGACATCCCCGCGCTCGGCAGCCTCACCGGCGGCATCGTGGGGCTGGTGGTCAACCTCGTGGTCTACCTCGTGGCGTACGCCGTGATGGGCCAGACCGCCGAGGAGCGCGTGCGGGTCGCGGAGTTCTTCGAGGCGGCGCAGCATCCGGCCCATAGGGTCGGCGCGGCAGCGGTGGCCGAGCCGGTCCTGGTGGCCAGCGGGGCCGACGAGGTGCACGAGGAGCGGGAGTCGTGATGTCGATCCGCGTGGCCGAGCAGATGAGTGCGCGTTCGCTGACCCGGCGGTTCTCCACCGGGGAGCTGACTCCCCGTGACGTCGCCGAGCAGCAGTTGGCACGGATCGCCGAGGTCGATCCCACCCTGCACGCGATGGCCTTCGTGGCCGAGGGGCCTGCGCTGCAGGCCGCCGACGCCGCCACCGAGAGGTGGCGGCTCGGCCGGCCGCGGGGGCCGATGGACGGCGTCCCGGTCACCATCAAGGACAGCATCCGCGCTGAGGGGATGCCGTGGCGCCACGGCACCCTGCCCAATGCCGACCTGCCGACTGATCGTACGGACGCGCCGCCCGCCCGGGCCCTCAAGGAGGCCGGGGCCGTCATCCTCGGCAAGACCGCGATGCCCGACCTGGGCATGATGGCCGCGGGCGTGAGCTCGCTCTACGGCGTCGTACGCAACCCCTGGAAGCTCAGCTGCAACACCAGTGGCTCCAGCGCCGGTGCGGGGGCTTCGCTGGCCGCAGGCATCGGTGTGGCGGGGATCGGGACCGACATCGCCGGGTCCGTGCGCCTCCCCGCGGCGAGCAACGGTCTGGTCGGGTTGAAGCCGACCCAGGGGCTGATCCCCCATCTGGCCCCCAGCACCATGCGGTCCGCAGGTCCGATGGCCCGGACCGTGGACGATGCCTGGGACCTGCTGGACGTCATCACCCGGGCCGATCCGCGCGACAACTGGAGCCTGCCCGCACTGCCGGACAACCGGCGGGACCTCGGGCCGGCGGGTGTCACCGGCCTGCGGGTCGGGGTGCTCACCGATCTCGGCTACGGCATCCCTGCCGAGGGGCCGGTGATCGAGACCGTCGAGCGTGCGGCCCGGGTACTGCGGGCTGCGGGCGCGGAGGTCGAGGTGATGGCACCACTCTTCGACCACGACCCGTACGACCCGCTGGATCGGGTGTTCCAGGTCCGCGCGGCCGCCGAGATCGCCGGCCATGGGCACGCCGGTCGGTTGGTCCATCCGGCGGTGCGCGAATGGTCACGGCCGGGGGCGACGCAGTCCGCCGTCGATCACGCCGCCGACCTGGCCGCCATCGAGGCGGAACAGCAGCGGGTGACCCTCGCCACCTCGGTCTACGACGTCGTCCTGTCGCCGGTCCTGCCGGTGGTGTCGTTCCCTGCCGAGTCGGTCGGTCTGGACGAGGACCGTCCGCTCTACCACTGCGGCTTCACCGCGTGGTTCAACCAGACCGGCCAGCCGGCCGCCACGCTGTGCTACGGCCTCCACCAGGGTCACCCCGTCGGGGTGCAGATCATCGGGCAGCGGTTCGCGGATTACCGGATCATGCGGCTGGCCCGCTGGCTGGAGCAGAACCGCCCGTTCGAACTGGTCTTCCCCACCGACCCCCAGGAGTGACATGTCCCTCATCGACACCTTCGAGACCCAGTCGGTCGAGGAGATCCCTCCGCTGGCCAGCCCGAGCTGGTGGGGTGCGGACTCCATCCGTCGGCGGGTCCGGCTCGCGGACGGTGGCTCCGTCCTTCTCCGGCAGATGCATCCGGACGCCCGGGCGTACGCCTCGCCGGCCGTGGTGGTCGCGGCGGCCAGGGCCGCGTCGGAGTCAGGACTGGGGCCGCGCGTCCTCGCCTCCGATGCCGCCACCGGAGAACTCGTGCTGGAGGACCTCTCCGACCGGATGCGGACGGCCACGATCGACGACTTCCTCGATGGAGCCGCCCTGCAGCGGCTGGCCGATCTGTTGGGTCGGATCCGGGCCGAGATCACCGTGCCGGCTCCCGCCGCCACGGTCTTCGACGACATCCGCGGGCTGCAACGGTTGATCGGTTCCGCAGCGCCGGCTCTGCCGCGCGACATCGCGTGGATGGCCGCACGGGTCGCCGACCTGGAGGCCTGGGTGGAGGGTCGGACGGGGGAGCGGCGGTTCTGCCACAACGTCGGCGACGTCTCCAACATCCTGCTGTCCGACGATCGGATGGTGGCGGTCGACTGGGACCTCGCCCGGTGGGCGGACCCGCTGCAGGACATCGGCCTGATGCTCGACGAACTGGCGTACCTGCCGCTGGAGCCGGAGGACGTCTTCACGACCCTCCACCAGGGGTGGGACCCCGTGGCGTACGCCACCGCCCGCGCCTTCGGGATCGCTGAACACCTCCGGCAGGGCTTGATCGGTGTGGTCCGTGACCTGCGGGAGCCAGGGACCATCGAGTACAGCAAGTTCGCCGACTGGCACTTCCTGCACCTGCGGGAGGCGCTGCTCGACCGACGTCACGACGGGTACGTCGCGGCATGACCGCGCGGCAGAACGTCCGATTGGAAGCACCAGGAGGCACGAGATGACGGAATCAGCACAGGCCGAGGCGGCGGCACCCCACGCGGTGGCGACCGGACGAAGGGTCGGCGACGCCCGGACACCGGAGGAACGACGCGTCGAGGAGGCCATCGCGGCTATCGCGGAGTGGCGGTCGGCGGAGGTGTCCTTCTGTCCGGTCAGCGGGGGCATCTCCAACAGCAACTGGCGGATCGACGTGGTCGGCGACCCGGTCGCCTACTTCCTGAAGATCCCCGGCGAGGGCAGCGAGGAGTACATCGACCGGGTGAACTCGCACGAGGCGGCCCGCCGGGCAGGCGCGATGGGTATCGGGCCCCGGGTGGTACACGTCGATTCCGAGACGGGGGTGGAGGTGATCGAATTCCTCGAAGGTTATCGGGCCTGCACCAACGCAGACCTCAAGAACATCGACATCGCACGGAGGATCATCGGGCGGCACCGGGAGTTCCAAGCCAGCGGGCTGTTGCCGCACACGAAGACCGTCTTCGACACCATCGACGGCTATGTCCAGCAGATCCACACGCTCGGGGTCCGGCTGCCGAACTTCGCCGGCCGGGTACTGGCCGAGTACGCGAGTGCCCGGGACGCGTTCATGGCCTCGGGCCTCGACATCGTGCCCTGTCACAATGATCCGATGCCGGGCAACTTCCTGGTCGCGGAGGGTCGACCGCTGCGGATGATCGACTTCGAGTTCGCGGCGAACAATGAGCGGGCGTACGAACTGGCGGTGATGACGACCGAGTTCTTCTACGACGAGCCGACCTTACTGGCCTGCGTCGAGGAGTTGTACGGTGAGACGTCCTGGAAGACCGTGGCCCGGGTCCGGGTCGCCGGTGCGATGGCGGACGTCAACTGGGGCCTGTGGGCCTTTCTGAAGCGCCAGTACGACACGTCCACGTTCGATTACTACAAGTACGGTGCCTGGAAGCTCGATCGTGCCCGGGCCACAATGAACGACGTGCGATGGGGGCAGTGGCTGCACTCCCTGTGATCGATCGTCAGGACGCAGGGATCGCACGACCGGGACCTTGCGGGGGTGCACCTCTGTGTAGAACGTGTGTGCAGGCGTGGCATGCTCGTGTCGTCGGTGGACGTCGTGCCGCGACGACCAGGAACGACCATGTTCGAGACGCTGTTCCGGGCGCTGTCTGGTGACGCCGGTGGACCCCCATCCGGCCGATGTTGCTGGTTTCGCCGCGTTCATGGAGCGTTTCCAACGCGGTCTGGACGTCGAACGGGCGGCCGTCGAGCGGCTCTGAGCGGGGCGGCGGTCGACACCAGCATCGGTGTGCGACGGTGCCACGCCTGTCACCGCTCCGCGGTCGCCCAGTAGGCGAGATATGACCGGTGCAGCCAATCGTCCACCCACCGCCGGTCGGGCTCATCGGGGACCGACGCGTCCGCGCCGGCCGCCACGAGCCGTGCCTCGGACTCCTCGAGCGCGGCCAGCACCTCCGGCAGCGTCACCTCGCCGTGGCGGACCGCGCGGAGGAACGTACGATCCGGCTCCGGCACGGGAAGGGTGATCCGCCCCGTACGCAGCAGTTCGACTCCCTGGACGCCGAGCCGGAGCGCGTGCATCGCGAACTTCGTGTCATAACCGTGGACGGCGACGAGCTCGGGCCGGTTCGTGTGTGCCCCTGACTCGCCCAGCATCGCCGCCTTCTGGCTCTCGAGGTAGCCGAGGAACCGGGCCGCCGCGAGTTTCGAGACGAACCGGTGGGCGTTGTCCACCAGTTCAGCGCCGACGCTGTTGCGGAACACGGTCTCCTCGTCCGGGACGAAGAGCGCGAGCAGCACCGTCGGGTTGCCGGCGAGCGCGAGGCGGCACCATTTCCGGGCCGAATAGACGACGACGTCGAGATCGCCGTGGCCCGAGCGGTTCGCGAGTCCGCCGGGCCTGTCCCAGGCCGTGTGCCGCTGGTACTGCTCGAACTCGACCTCGGCATCGCTGTCGATCCCGCGCGGGACACGAGCCAGGCCGGTGACGAACGCGCGGGGCTCCAGGCAGATGCCCATCTCGTCGCGATCGTCCTGGCCGCTGATGGACGTGCCGTGCACACCCGAGCCCACCTGCACGCGCAGGATCAGTCCTGCCTCGGCGATCGCTCGCGCTTCCTCGGAGGCATGCGGATGGTCGAAGCCGGCCGGCAGTGACCGGCTGCCCAGGATCTCGATCGAGTTCCCCACCCACGGAACGTTAGCGCCTCGGGCCGACGGCCGACCGGCCGGACCGACCCGGAAACAACGAATGGCCCGAACCTACGCAACGTAGGTTCGGGCCATTCCGATGTCCTGGGACATCACATCGTGGCGGGGAGAGGATTTGAACCTCTGACCTCTGGGTTATGAGCCCAGCGAGCTACCGAGCTGCTCCACCCCGCGTCGGCAACGAAGAGGAACTCTACCCCGGCGTCGGTCGGAAACCAAACCGGCGACGATCATCCTGTGTGTTGGCCCATCCGTGTGTTGGCCGCCCACCCGCGAGGTCCTGCACTGCCAGCACCTCCTCACCACCTCGGCCAAGGACAGGGCCGGTGGCGGGGAGCACATCTCGCTGCACCGGGTCAGACACATTCGACGACCTCTGCATGTCGCCCGTGCAGAGGTGTCTGTCATTCAGCACCAACGCACGGGCGAGGTGACGAGCTGAGCGTTTGTGTGTGAGGGAGGGGCTGACGGAGCCTGCGTAGCAAGGTTTCGCGGCCGACCCGACGTGAGGAACCGCTCCGGGGCACCGGGCCGGGTGAAATCGACAGGAGTGATGTGCGGCCATCATGGCGTGCCGAGGTCGACCGCCAGGATCCGGTCGTCGTCGGCGGCGGGGGTTCCGCGGCCGTCGGTGTTGTTCGTGAGGATCCACAGTCGACCGTCCGGCGCCACCGTGACGTCGCGGAGTCGGCCGTACGTGCCGCGGTAATGATCGGTGGCCGTGCCGGGGGAGGCCACCGGCACCGTGCGGAGCACCTGTCCGCGCAGATTCGCGATGAAAAGGGTGTCGCCGGCCCGAGCCAGGCCGCTGGGACTCGCCTGGTCGGTGCGCCACTGCTGCACCGGGTCGCGGAAGCCCCGGTCCGTCCCACCGCGGCCTTCGACGACCGGCCAGCCGTAGTTGCCGCCGGGGACGATGACGTTGAGCTCGTCCCAGGTGTTCTGGCCGAACTCGGTGGCGAACATCGTCCCGTCACCGGCCCACGCCAGGCCCTGGACGTTGCGATGCCCATAGCTCCAGATCAGCGACCCGGCGAACGGATTGTCCGGCGGCACCGCCCCGTCGGGCGTCATCCGCAGGATCTTGCCGCCGAGCGACGTACGGTCCTGGGCCAGGGTGTTCTGCCCGCTGTCGCCGACGCCGGCGTAGAGCATGCCGTCAGGGCCGAAGGCGATCCGCCCACCGTTGTGGATCCCTCCGGACGGCAGATGGTCGAGGACGGTCTCCACCGGCCGACCGAGTCCGAGGGACCCGGCTGCGCCGGTGAGGGGGAAGCGTTGGATCCGGTTGCCGTGCTGGCCGGTCGAGTAGACGTAGAGGCGTCGCTGCGGGTCGACCGCCAGGCCGAGCAGGCCGCCCTCGCCGCCGTGCACCACTCCGGGGACGGTGCCGACCTCGCGGTGCGACCCGTCGGCACCGATCTCGAGGATCCGGCCGGTATCGCGTTCGCTGACCAGCGTGACGCCGTCGACGAAGACGATCGACCAGGGTGCGTCCAGCCCTGAGGTGACGGTCGCCGGTCGTCCGCGGGGGACGAGTGCGCCCGCCTGCCCGGAGGATGGCGACGCGGTGACCTTGGTGGACGGCGTCGTCAGGGGTGTGTCGGAGGCCCCTGGCGTACGCGGCGTACAGCCGGCCAACAGGCCGGCGAACAGTGCGACGAGGGCGACGCCCGCGACGGTGGGCCGGAGCGGGATGCTGGTCGTGACTGCTCGGGTGGATCGAACCGTCATGGGTCGAGTATCGGACCGAACGGCGACTGCGCGGGAGGGCCGACGGTCAGTTCACCCGGGCACTGGACGATCGATGCGTACCAGGAGTGGCTCGTGGGGCAGTTGTCGGCCGCGCTGCCGGCGCGCTGAGCCTGCGCTGAGGAAAGGGGTGAGCGCCGTACGTCCCGACACGCGCGAGCGCATTGACCGTCTCAGTGAGGGCACCCTAACCTGAAGGGAGGATCTGGGCTGCCGGCGGCGGCACGGATCACCTCCAGTTCCTCCGGGATGCGCTTCGCTGCGCTCCATGGGCCCTCGGTGGGGAGGTCGGTGTGACACTCTCGGCGCTTCGGTCCGGTGCGGCGGTGCTCCCGGACAGTGATCTCACCTCGCGCGGTCCACCGGGCGTCGACGGATCCTGGTCAACGGGGGAATCTCCCCGGCCCTGGCGGAAGGGCGCCTTCCGTGTGGTCCCAGGGTGTCGTCCGTCGACCGTGACCGGACGGCGATGACATCGCCCGCACCCCCCAGGTTGGAACCGCCATGTCCAAGAAACTCATCAAGCTCGTCATTGCGACCGTCGCCGCGCTCGTCGCGGTCCTCGGCTTCGCCGCGACCTCGGCCTATGCGGCCGAGCACTACGTCAAGGGCCCCACAGTCACCGTCAGCGGCAACAGCCTCGTCGTCTCCTGGAAGGCCGCCGGCCTGGGGAACACGGTGGAAACCGCCGACTTCGCCCTCACCGGCACGGTGACCGCGACCGCTCAGTGCTTCACCAAGAGCGGCAACCCCGTGAACGGTGTCCCCAAGACCGACACGACGACCGTCAACACCACCGGGACCTTCCCGGTCCGCAACGGTCAGGTGACCGGCTCCTTCACCGTGTCGCCGTTGACCACCCTCACCTGCACCGGCAAGCAGGAGGTACGCATCCTCAGTGTGGCGTACGACCTGACCCTGACCGGTGACTCCCTGCCACCCGTCCATCTGAGCAACTGACCCCCCCGATGACCCGCTCGACCGAGCGGGAACAGCAGGCTGGGCACGACGCCGGCCGCGGGAAGCCCTCGCGGCCGGCGTTCAGTCCGTCCCAATCAACTGCAGCATCCGGCTGCGATCGGTGGCGTACGTCAGGGTGAGGTCACGCAGATCGATCGCCTCGCCGTCGTACAGCGTCCCACTGGCACGATCGGTGCCGGCCGTCGCGGTGAGTGAGACACCCCGCTGCCCGTCCTTGCGTCTTTCCGGCAGCAGTGTCACTGAGGCAGCGCCGTCAAGGAGTGCGAGGGCCATCCGGCGGCCGCCGAGGCGGTGCTGGTCGAGGATGTCACCCGCCTGGCGGACGGTGAGCACGCCGGTCAGCCGGGGGCGGGTCGCCCACCACCCGGCCCAGGCACCGGCAGCGAGCAGGACCAGGAGGAGCGCCACACCCGCCAACTGTGTGACCCGGCTGTGAGTGAGGGCTGCCCAGCGGGTGCCGGCGCCGGGCACAACGGTCAGAGACGCCGGGTCGGCGGCGAGCGTCGGGGCCCAGGACATCCCCAGATCGCCGGTGATCACGGCCTGCCAGGGGCTGGTCACCGTGCCGCTCAGCTGCAGCGGCACGGAGGTCCCCGGTGCGGCAGAGGTGGTGACCTGCACCTCGGTGCTGACGGTCGCCCCGGCGGGGATGTCCACCGATTCGGCGGCCCCGGTGACGGTCACGGCCGAGGCGGGGTCCGCGGCCAAGGCCAGCCCGGTGATCTGCAGCGGGATGACCGGATCGGTGTTGTGCAGGGTGATCGTCACGCCGTGCGGCGCGGCGTCGCTGGTGACCCGGAGCGGCTGCTCGAGGACGGCCCGGACCGGGTCGGCGAGGTGGCCCTGCAATCGGCCGGATGCGGCCGCCTTCATCACGTCGGTGGACACCTGCGGCAGGTAGGTGCCCAAACGGGCCGAGGGCACGTCGGTGACGTTGCTGAACACCTGCCGGAGGACGGTCGCATCGGTGTTGGAGGTCAGTGCGATGGCCAACGGGGCGATGTCGTGGCGCTGCTGCAGGGCGCTCGCCCGCTGCTTGAGCGCCGCCCACCCGGGGGTGTCGGCGGTGGCGTACGCGGACCCGGGGGAGGTGTCGATCCTGCCGTCGGTAAACAGCAGCACGGCGCCCTGTTGGCGCAGGTCGCCCCGCTCCATCAGGTCGACTGCCGAGCCGAGTGCGGCGCCGATGTCGGTGGCGGTGCCCGACGGTGTCGCCGGCAGCGACGACACGATCGTCTGTGGATCGGCACCGATCGGGGTCAACCCGCGCCGCACCTGCGGAGCGGAGTCGAAGGTGATCACCGCCAGACGGTCATCCGGCGCCAGGGAGCCGACCATGTCGACGAGGCCGGACCGTACGAGCTGGTAGCGGCCCTGGTCGATCATCGAACTCGACGTGTCGACGATGACGACGTAGTCCGCCGGCTCCTGGGTGATCGACAGCGCCGACAGCACGTCGGGCAGCGCAGCCTGCTGTGGTGGCGTGGCCGATGGCGGCGCGGCGGCGGCCGGCGGGATCACGGGAGCGACGGACGTCAGCAGCAGGGAACCCAGCAGGGCGGCGCCGACCACGGCCGGGCCGAGCACGGTGGGCCTGAGTACGGGGCGCCTGAGTACGGCGGTAGCGAGCAGGCGGATCATCCGTCGCTCGGCGTCCTGGCGCCGCCCGCTGTGCTGCGTCATGTCCGTCCCCCTGCCCCATTGTTGGCGGCAGGCTAGCAGTCGGTGCGCGGCGCCGACAGGTCCACCAATCTTGTGATGAGCTGTGAGAAGACGCCGGAAACCTGTGATTCAAGCGGGAACCTGTGATTTTTCAAAGACGGTTGACGGGTGCCTGTGATTCACGTCAATCTTTCCTCGACCCCCTATTCGGGGGGGAGCTGTAAATGGGGGGTCGTTCTCGACCCGGAACAGACAAAGGGGACAGCTATGACCAAGTTCGCTGCATTCGTCAGTACTACCCTGTTCATGCTGAACAGCCGCCTCGAGAACAAGGACAAGGGCGCCACGATGGTCGAGTACGGCCTGCTGGTGGCCCTGATTGCGATCGCTGCGATTGTCGGAGTCACGGCGGTCGGGACCGACTTGTTGGCCTTGTTCAACAGCGTCGCCGCGAAACTCTGAATCCGGTCGAACATCCCAGGGCGGGTGGCCTCGCCGCCCTTCCTTCGAATTGCGTCACTGCAGGGGGGATGATGCGGCAAGCGGATCGCGGGGCCGAGATGGTGGAATTCGCTCTCCTCCTGCCCGTGCTGATGGCGTTGGTGTTGGGCATCATCGAGTTCGGATTCGCCCTCTTCGCCCAGGCATCGCTGGCGGGGGCGGCGCGTGAGGCGGCCAGAGAAATGGCTATCCACAACGACGCCGCCCAAGCACGAACGGCGGCAGTGAACGCGGCTGCACCCGCGGTGACCCTGCCTGCCGGTGAGGTGGGCATCACGGCGGACTGTCCCTCGGCGGCCGGCCAGGTCGTGGTGGCGATCGACCACCCGTACGTCGGGCTGACCGGCTGGCTACCCGCCGGGATCGTCCTTCATGGCCGTGGGGTGATGCGATGCGGTGGCTGAGCCGCGGGCCGGCGACCGATCGCTCGATACCGGACCGCTCGACGCCCGATCGTGGTGCCACCGCCGTCTTCGTGGCCATCTGCATGGTGGTCCTCGTCGGCTTCACGGCGCTCGCGGTGGATGTCGGGGCGATGTGGAGCGACAAGCAGCAGTTGCAGAACGGTGCCGACGCCGGTGCGCTGGCCATCGCCCAGTCGTGTGCAGGCGGGGACTGCAATTCTCCGGTGAGCGCGGCCGGACAGGCCGCGAGCTATGCCGGATCCAACAAGCTCGACGCGAACGCCGCCGGCGTGGTGACGGATCTGAACACCGCCGCCCACTACGTCACGGTCCGCGACTCCAGCACCCGCCGGCTCTGGTTCGCGCCCGTCATCGGGATCGACACCGCCGACATCGCGGCGACTGCGACCGCGCGGTGGGAGAACACCTCGGGCGGCAACTTCCTGCCACTCGCGTTCTCGCTGTGCGCGTTCTATGCCCAGACCGGCGCCGTCGTCGGGGATCCGATCCCGAGCGGCACCGAGATGACTCTTCTGCTCAAGTCCAAGAAGGACCAGAGCGCCGCCATCACCGCGGAGAACGTGGACGGCCAATGCCTGCCCAATACGTCGGCGGCGCACAACGAGGTTTCCGGCGGATTCGGCTGGCTTCAGCCCGACGGGGGTGCTGGGACGTGTCTGCGCTCGGTGAAGGTCGGCGACTGGGTCGCCTCGAAGCCCGGCGGATCGGTTCCCTGCTCGATCGGCGACACCTTGCAGGGGAAGACCGTGGAGATCCCGATCTTCAACGATTGCCGTCGCGACGCCAAAGGAAATTGCCTGAGTGGCAACAATGCCGCCTACCTCGTCTACGCCATCGCCGGTTTCGAGGTGACCGGCTATTGCTTCAGCCCGCGTACCGACGAATGGAATGCTCCGGTCTGCAATGACAGCAATCCCTGGATCAGTGGTCGATTCGTGACCTTCACCTCGCCCGACTCATCGTCCCCTTCTGATCCCGGTGCCCCCGACCTGGGCGCGAACCAGGTCGCTCTCATCAACTAGGAACCCAGAGACCCGAGCATGCACACACGCCGCATCGTCGCCGCCATCGTCGCGGGAGTCCTGACGATCCTTGCCGCCGCCGTCCTCATCCTCTACGTCGGTGGCGCGGACCGCCGCGCCACCCGGGCCCTGGAGCCGCAGTCGGTCCTGGTCGTGGTCGCCCCGGTCGCCAGGGGCACCGCGGCCGATGCGCTGGGCAGCGCCGTCCAGGAGAAGCAGCTGCCCGGGTCGGCCAAGGCAGAGGACGCGGTCGCCAGCGTGGCGGACCTCGGGAAGAGGATCGCGGCGGTGGACCTGGTCCCTGGCGAGCAGGTGTTGGCCTCGCGTTTCGTCGACCCGGCCGCCCTGGAGTCGGCCACGGTCCCGGACGGTCTGCAGGAGGTCAGCGTCCTGCTGACCTCCGAACAGGCGTACGGTGGCCGGCCGGCCCCGGGGGACCGGGTCGGGGTCTTCCTGTCGTCGAACGACACCCCCAAGCCCACCCGGCTCGCCCTCGGCAACACTCTCGTCACCCGGGTGCAGGGCGGTGTCCAGTCCTCGGCGAAGACGGCGGCGGGGACCGCGGCGGCCGTGCAGCCGAGCTCCGCGCCCGAGGTCAAGGTGATGGTGACCCTGGCGGTGAGCACCCACGACGCTGAAAAGGTGGTCTGGGCGGCCGAGCACGGCAGCATCTGGTTGTCCCTGCAGAACAAGGCCACCGACACCACCGGATCGAGCACCGTCACCTCGGAGAACTTCAGCAAATGAGCCACTTCCTGGTCATCACCGACTCCGCGGACCTCAGCCAGAGCGTCGCCTACGCGGCCGGCGTGCAGATCGGCGCGATCCCGGCCACCCCGATGCCGGCCCGCCCGGAGGAGCTGCCCGGCTACGACGCGGAGCGGCCGGTCGTCGTCCTGGATGCCGGTCCGGACGCCGACGCCGCGCTGCGGCTGACCGCCGGCTGCACAGCGGTCGGGATGGTGGTCGTGCTGGCCTCGGAGGAACCGGAACGGATCGGCTTCGCGGCCCTCAAGGCAGGGGCCGCCGATGTGATGTCGGTCTACGCCTCCATCCCCGAATTGCGTGCCTCGCTGGCCCGGGCCGACCGACTGGCCACCGAGCGGGCGTACGCCACGGCCGGCCAGCAGGGCGCAACGACGGAACCGCCGAGGCCGCAGGGCCGGGTCGTCACCGTGGCCTCTCCCAAGGGCGGGGTCGGCAAGACGATGGTGGCGACCAACCTGGCCGTCGGGCTGGCCCGCCGGTATCCGCAGTCGACGGTCCTGGTCGACCTCGACGTCCAGTTCGGGGACGTGGCCACCGCGCTGGGGCTCTCCCCGCGCTACAGCCTGGTGGACGCCACCCACGGTCAGACGCCGTCGGATCCGCTGGCGCTGAAGAGCCTGCTCACCCAGCATTCGACCGGACTGTACGTGATCCCTGGTTCCGAGTCGCCCGGCGCATCCGAGGCGGTGGGCGCCCGTGAGATCGGCCTGCTGCTGCACACCCTGGCCGGCGCCTTCCGGTACGTGATCGTCGACACCGCGCCGGGCCTCAACGAGCAGACCCTCCAGGCGCTCGACCAGTCCAGCGACCTGGTGCTCGTCACCAGCCTGGACGTCCCGGGCGTACGTGGCCTGCGCAAGGAGATCGACACGCTGCGCCAGGTCGGACTGATGCTGTCGAGCCATCATCTGGTGCTGAACTTCGTCGATCCGCACCGGGGCATCACCGTCAAGGACGTCGAGGCCAACGTCGGGGAGACCATCGACGTGACCCTGCCGTTGGCCAAGGAGGTCCCTCTGTCGGTCAATCAGGGCGTCCCGCTGCTGCAGGGCAACGGCCGCGATCAGGCGACCAAACAGCTCACCCATCTCGTCGAGCTGGTCAGTGCCGACAGATCTGCCGTCGGGCGGACCTCGCGATGGAAGGGGACCCGCGGATGAGACTGTCCGATCGTCTGGCGGCGGCCCATTCCCGGCCGACCGCCCCGTTCGGCACCACGCCCTCCGGCAGCACGGCGTCTGACAGCACGGCGTCCGACAGCAGCCTGTCCGACGGTGCTGCGCCGGACACCGCGGCTGCCGACGACGCGAGGGCGTTCCTCGCCCGGGAGACGCCGGCGCCCGCCCCCCGGCCACCGGCCCGCGGGCTCGGCGACCATGCTCCGACGTCGCTACCTCCCCGGCGTGCGGCGGGCCCCGACCCGCTGGCGCAGCTGAAGTCGGCTGCGGCCGACACCCTCTACGAGCGTCTCGGCGCTCGACTGAGCGACCCGGCGATGGACGAGGAGACTCTGCGGTCATTGGTCCGCAACGAACTCGACTCGATCGTCGAGGCGTCCGCCACGCCACTGACCGCTTCCGAACGGCGGCGCGTGATCGAGGAGGTCCAGGCCCAGGTGCTCGGCCTCGGCGTCCTCGAACCACTGCTGGACGACGACACGATCACCGAGATCATGGTCAACGGACCGGACCGGATCTACGTCGAACGTGCCGGCCGGATCAGCCGGGCCGAGGCCCACTTCCAGAGCGAGCGGGACCTGCGCCGGGTGATCGACCGGATCGTCTCCCGCGTCGGCCGCCACATCGACGAGGCGACGCCGCTGGTGGACGCACGCCTCGAGGACGGCTCCCGGGTCAATGCGATCGTGCCACCGCTGGCGGTCAGCGGCCCCACGCTGACCATCCGGAAGTTCTCCACCGACGTGCTGACCGTGCCCGACCTGATCGGACTCGGCACCCTCGCGCCGGAGACCGCCGAACTGCTGGAGGCCTGCGTCCGCGCCCGCCTCAACATCATCGTCTCGGGCGGCACCGGCACCGGCAAGACGACGATGCTGAACGTCCTGTCCTCGTTCATCCCCGACGACGAGCGGATCATCACCATCGAGGACACCGTCGAGCTGCAGCTCCAGCAGCACCACGTCGTACGCCTCGAGGCCCGCACCGCCAACACCGAGGGGCGCGGGGCGATCACCATCCGCGATCTCGTCCGCAACTCCCTGCGGATGCGGCCCGACCGGATCGTGGTCGGTGAGGTCCGCGACGCCGAAGCCCTCGACATGCTCCAGGCGATGAACACCGGCCACGACGGGTCCCTGTCGACCGTGCACTCCAACTCGCCGCGCGACTCGCTCGCCCGCCTGGAGACCCTGGTGATGATGGCTGGCATCGAGCTGCCGCTGCGTGCGATCCGCGAGCAGATCTCCTCGGCGGTCGACCTCATCGTGCATCTGTCGCGTCTCCGGGACGGCACTCGGCGGGTGGTGAACGTCACCGAGGTCCTCGGCATGGAGGGCCAGACGATCACGTTGCAGGACATCTTCGCGTTCGACTACGCCGCCGGGGTCGATCGTGACGGCCGGTTCCGCGGCCATGTCCGCCCGACCGGCGTACGTCCCCGGTTCATGGACCGGTTCGACGAACTCGGCCTCTCCGTCTCGCCCGCCGTGTTCGGCGGATACCCGCCCCGGTAGGTGTCATGGGACTCACCGACTCTCCGGCCCTGCTGTGGCTGGGCCTCGCCCTGCTGGTCGTCGCCCTCGGCCTCGGCGCCGCCGCGCTCGCCCCGCGCCGCTACACCCTGCCGATGTCGCGGCGTCGCCCGGACGTCCCGCCACCACCGGGCGTCCTCGCCCGGCTGACGTCGACGGCGACCGACGGTGTCGGCCGGCTGATGGCCGGTCGCGGCAGCGGTCTGCAGGATGTCCTCTACCTGGCCGGGATCCGCGCCGACGCACGGGAGGTCGGGGTGCTGGTGCTGTCCAGCATGGTGGTCGCCTTCGCGATCGGGCTGATCGGCGCCAACGCCTTCCTCGGCCTGCTGCTGGCAGTGCTGGTGCCGCTGGTGTTCTGGCTCGTGCTGGTGAGTCGTACGAGTCGACGCCGCTCCGCCTTCTCCGAGCAGCTCGGCGAGGTGCTGCAGACCCTCGCCGCCAGCCTGCGGGCCGGCACCTCCCTTCCGCAGGCGATGCAGGTGGTCGCCACCGAAGGCGACGAACCGTCCCGGTCGGAGTTCACCCGGGTGGGCAACGAGCTGCGGGTCGGCCGGCCGATGAGCGACACGCTCGAGGCCGTGGCCGCCCGGATGCAGAGCCAGGACTTCTCCTGGGTGGCCCAGGCCATCGCGATCAACCGCGAGGTCGGCGGCAACCTGGCCGACGTGCTCGACGGCGTGGCCGGCACCATGCGGGAACGGGCCGCCCTGCGCCGCCAGGTCGACGCTCTCAGTGCGGAGGGCCGGATGTCCGGCTGGGTCCTGATGGCCTTGCCGATCGGTGTCTTCCTGCTCGTCTACGTCATGAACCCCACGTACTTCGCGCCGTTGTTCGGTACGCCGATCGGCTGGCTGCTGATCGCGGCGGCGGTGGTGCTGATGATCATCGGCGGCATCTGGCTCAACGCGATGACCAAAGTGAAGTATTAGGAGTGACGATGCCAGCGATCATGGCCGTGTTCGTCGTCCTCGCCAGCGCGGGGTTCGGGCTGTTGACCTATCTTGTCGTGGCTGGGGCGGATCCCGTCCGGCAACGCGCCCTGAGCAATCTCCGGCAGGGGCTGGCCCCGCAGGACCGCGGTGACGTCGCGCCGCGCCGGCTCTCCGGTGACGGGCAGGGACGCGCCGGGGTCGCGTTGCTGCCGAAGGGGGAGTTGCGCCTGCTCGACCGCCTGCTCTCGGAGGCCGGCCGCCCGGCGAGCTGGCCGCTCGACCGGGTCGTGTCGGTGAAGATCTGGGCCACCGTGGTCGCCGCTCTCCTCGCCGTCCTCCTCTTCCTGCGGAACCCCGCCGGCAACACCTTCGTCCTCGGGATCGTCCTGGTCGTACTGGTCTACGCGATCCCCGAACTGCGGCTGTGGAGCATCGGGATCGAGCGCCGGGAGTCGATGGGCAACGAACTCGCCGACATCCTCGACCAGATGAGCATCGCCGTCGAGGCCGGGCTCGGCTTCGAGGCCGCGCTGGTGCGGGTGGCCACCAACAGCGACAGTGTGCTGGCCGGAGAACTACGGCGCACCGCCCAGGACATGCAGGTCGGCCAGCCCCGCCGGGACGCCTATCTCGCGCTGGCCGCGCGGACGAAGGTCCCGGCGCTGCGCCGGTTCATCCGGACCATCATCCAGGCCGAGGAGAGCGGGCTCGCGCTGCGCGACGTGTTGCGTACGCAGGCCGACGAGATGCGCCTGATCCGCCGGCAGCGGGCCGAGGAACGGGCCCAGCGGATCCCGGTGAAGGTGATCTTCCCGCTGACCTTCTGCATCCTGCCGGTGTTGTTCATCGTCATCCTCGGACCGGCGGTGCTCAACATCATGGCGGCGTTCTCGTGACCCTGACCGCCGCCGCTGCTGCCGCCGCCGCGGTCCGGCCGGTGCTGGCCGCCGGGCTGGCGCTGCCGGCCGGGTGGGTCATGGCCGGCTGGGGCCGCCGGGTCTGCGACTCCGACAGTCACTGGCTGCGGGGCTGGGTCGTCGCGGCGGTCGCGGCGGCCCTGGCGTGGGTCGCGGTCGGGCTCGCCGGGTCCTGGTGGGAGGCGGTCCCGTTCTGGATCCTCGGCGTCGTCAGTGCCCTGCTGATCTGTTGCGACCTGGCCGTCATGCGGCTGCCGGACCCGATCATGGGGTGGGCCTATCCGGTCGTCCTCGGCACCTTGACGATCGCTGCAGGGGGCAGCGAGCAATGGCTGCGGCTGGGGCGGGCCTTACTGGCCGGAGTGCTGTTTCTGGCGTTCTATCTGGTCAATGCGCTGGTCTTCCCCCGCGGGATCTACCTCGGCGATGTGAAGTTCGCCGGTCTGATCGGTGCCTGGCTCGGCTGGTTCGGCTGGCTCCACCTGGTCTGGGGCGCGCTGCTGGCAGCGATCCTCGGCGGTGTGGTCGGCCTGGTGCTGATCCTGCTGCGACGGGGCGGCCTGAGGACCGAGTACCCGTACGGTCCGATGATCGCGGCCGGCGCCTGGATCGCCGCCGTCTGGCTGATCTGACGGCACGACGACCGGCGCCGGCCAACGTGGATCCTGCCGGCGAGCGTCGCCGGAGCGAGGCAGCCGCGATCAGGCCGCCTCGACCAGCTCCAGGAACCGCCGGTGCAGCCGGTCGTCGGCAGTCAGCTCGGGATGGAAGGACGTCGCCAGCAGCCTGCCGTGGCGTACGGCCACCACCGGCCCGTCGGCACCGGTCCGGGCCAGCACCTCGACGTCCGGGCCGACCTCGACCACCTGTGGTGCCCGGATGAACACCGCCGGGAACGCCGGCCCCGCCAGCCCCTCGATCGGGAGATCCGCGGTGAACGACGCCAACTGGCCGCCGTACGCATTGCGGCGGGCGGTGATGTCCAGCCCGCCGACGGTGGCGAAGCCGGTCAACGCCTGCCCGTCCTTGACCCGCTCGGCGAGCAGGATCAGCCCGGCGCAGGTGCCGAAGATCGGCAGCCCGGCGGCGCGGCGTACGGCCAGCTCCTCGAACAGCCCGACTTTCGCCGCGGCCCGGGCCATCGCGGTGCTCTCACCGCCCGGCAGCACCACCCCGTCGACGCCGTCGAGCTGATCCGGCGTACGGATCTCGCGGGTCTGCGCGCCGAGGGCGGTGAGCATCGTCACGTGCTCGCTCACCGCCCCCTGCAGTGCGACGACGCCGATCGTCGTCACCAGCCACGCTCCGCCAGCCGGTGCGGTGCCGGGACGTCGGCGACGTTGATGCCCACCATCGCCTCACCCAGACCGCGCGATGCCTCGGCGATCACCTGCGGGTCGTCGAAGTGGGTGGTCGCCCGGACGATCGCCGCGGCCCGCTTGGCCGGGTTGCCGGACTTGAAGATGCCCGAGCCGACGAAGACGCCGTCGGCGCCGAGCTGCATCATCATCGCGGCATCGGCCGGGGTGGCGATCCCGCCGGCGACGAACAGCACCACCGGCAGCTTCCCCTGGCGGGCGACCTGACGGACCAGCTCGTACGGTGCCTGCAGTTCCTTGGCCGCGACGTAGAGCTCGTCGTCGGACTTCGCGCCCAGCGCCCGGATCTCGCCGGTGATCGTGCGCAGGTGCTTCATCGCCTCGGAGACGTCACCGGTGCCCGCCTCGCCCTTGGAACGGATCATCGAGGCGCCCTCGGTGATCCGGCGCAGCGCCTCGCCGAGATTGGTGGCACCACAGACGAACGGCACCTCGAACTGCGTCTTGTCGATGTGGTTGACGTAGTCGGCGGGGGAGAGCACCTCGGACTCGTCGATGTAGTCGACCTTGAGCGCCTGCAACACCTGGGCCTCGACGAAGTGACCGATCCGTGCCTTCGCCATCACCGGGATCGACACCGCCGCGATGATGCCCTCGATCAGGTCCGGGTCACTCATCCGGGCCACCCCGCCCTGGGCGCGGATGTCGGCGGGGACACGCTCCAGCGCCATCACGGCGACAGCACCGGCCTCCTCGGCGATCTTCGCCTGCTCGGGGGTGACGACGTCCATGATGACGCCGCCCTTGAGCATCCGGGCGAGTCCGGTGTTGACCGTCACACGGTCGGCGGTGGTGGTTGCGGTCATGACTGGGTTCCTTGTGGTCGACGGCTGGGAGGGGCGCGACAGCGGTGCGGCGGACGCGCCTCCGCCATCCTGGCGTGCCCAACTGGCCCAGGCCAGAGCCACTTCCGCGATAGTTCAGTGGGCCAGTTCTGGGTAGGCTGGGCCCATGAGGCGTGAGGCGGCGGATTTCCCGGTGGTGCTGGACCGCGACGGCGGCGCCTCCTTGCCGGTGCAGCTCGCGGCGGCCGTACGCTCCGCCGTCGCCGCGGGAGTGCTGTCACCGGGCACCGCCGTCCCCTCCACCCGGGCGCTCGCCGCCCGGCTCGGCGTCTCCCGGGGCACCGTCGAGGCGGCGTACGAGCAGCTCGGCGCCGAGGGCTACCTGGTCGCCCGGCCACGGGCCGGCACAGTGATCGCACCGGGGGTGGCCGCCGCACCGATCGGGGCGAGCACGCTCGCCCGCTCCGGTGTCGGCGCCGCCGGAAGAGGCAGGGCCCCCGGACGTGTCGGCGGCGGCACGGGAGCCATGGCTGGTCGGGGCATGGCAGGTCGGGGCATGGCGGGTCGGGGCATGGCGGGCCGCTCCGGCGACGCGGCCCCGCCGGGTCCGGCGACCGGCGGGAGCACGGAGTTCCTCGATCTCGGCCCCGGCCACGAGGCCACCTCCCCTCTCGGTGATGCCGCCTGGCGGTCGGCCTGGCGGCGGGCCAGCTCCCCGTCGTCCCCGCCGGGGCGGCCGGATCCGGCCGGCGTCGCCGACCTGCGGCGGGCCATCGCCGAGCACCTGCGGCTGATGCGGGGGATGGCTGTCGCGGCCGACCAGGTCGTGGTGACCGCCGGCGCCCGCGAGGGCCTCGGACTGTTGCTCGCCGCGCTGTTCCCCGATCGGGACCGGCGCACCCGGGTGGCCGTCGAGGACCCGGGATTCACCGGACTGCGGCGGTTCCTGGCCCGCCAGCCGGTGGCCACCGTTCCGCTGCCCGCCGACCGGCTGAGTGAGGCGGACGGCTGCGACCTGGCCATCGTCACACCGAACTACCAGTACCCCGACGGGCGCTCGATGGGAGCGGCGACCCGCAGCGGAGTGCTGTCCTGGGCGGCCCGCACCGGCACCCTGATCCTGGAGGACGACTACGACAGTGAATCGCGTTACCTGGGGCCGCCGCTGCCCACTCTCTTCGGACTCGGTGGGGACGCGCCGGTGGTCCAGCTCGGCACGTTCTCCTCGGTGCTGTCGCACGACATCGGCACCGGCTACCTGCTGCTGCCGCCCGAGCTGGTCGAGGTCGTCGCCGCCACCCGCGCCGACCTCGGCAGCCCGGTCGCCGCGGTGACCCAACGCGCGGTCGCCAGCTACCTCGCCGACGGCGGTCTGCGCCGCCGGATTCACCGTAACCGTCGCCGTCTCACCGAGGCACGGGCCGTCGTCGCCGCCCATCTGGTGTCACTGCCCGGCGCCATCGACGGGGGTCGGCTGCTGGTCCTGCCGATGGACGCGACCGCCGCGGCGGCGGTCGCCAGGGCCTGCCGGGAGAGGGGCGTACGGGTCGGCGACCTCGCCCAGGGCTGGGCCGGCACCGCCCACCGGACCGGGATCATCGTCGACTACGGCGGCGTCGACGCCGCCGACCTGGACCGGGCACTGGACCTGCTGACCGCCGTCCTCGCCGATGTCCGCACCGGTGTCCGTCACGGTGCGGGCGGCACGCTGTCGGTGCCCGACACTAGGCTCGCGCCGTGAGCACCCGACGCCGTCCGCGGTCCACCACCGCCCCGATGATCGATCCGGTCGATCCCGCCGATCTGGAGCCGGGGGAGGCCACTGAGCTGACCGCGGGGCGTGGTGACCTGACGGGGCGTACGTACGCGGACCTCGACCTCGACACGCTCGATCTGACCGGTCGTGACCTCGACGGTTGCCGGCTCGACGGGCTGACCGTCGGCCGCTGGGGGCTGACCGGCTCGGCGGTGGTCGAGGTGGTCGGCGACCGGCTGGACGTCACCACCCTCGACGCACACCGGCCCGACTGGCGTGACGTCGTGGTGCACCGCAGCCGGATCGGCTCGGCGGAACTGACCGACGGCCGGGTCCGGTCCGTACGATTCACCGGCTGCAAGATCGGCTTCCTCAACCTGCGCGGCAGCGAGGTCGCCGATGTCGAGTTCGTCGACTGCGCCATCGAGGATCTCGATCTGGTCCGGGCGGACGTCACCCGGGTGGCCTTCGCCGGCAGCCGGATCGGCCGGCTCGACCTCACCGGCTCCACCCTGCGCGACCTCGACCTGCGCGGCGCCGACCTCGGCGACCTGGTCGGCTGGGAGGAGCTGCGCGGGGTCACCGTGTCCACCGCACAGCTCCACGAACTGGCACCACTGCTGGCCGAACGGCTCGGCATCCGGGTCGATGTCTGAGCCGGCACCCTGGAGGACCTCTGAGTCCCCGGATCCCTCCGCTTGCCGTGGACCCGTTTTCCGTGCTGGCGGCCGGTCCCCCTATGCTGGGCGCGGATAACGATCTCGGGGTGGGGAGATACATGAGGAACGTCCGTTCTGCCGGACTGGCGGCGATCGCGGCGCTGGTGACCCTGGCGGTCGCCGGGTGCGCACCGAAGGTCACCGCAGCCGTCCCGGCACCGCTGGCGACCGAGGAGCCGGTCGTCCGGACCGACGCCACCCCCACGCCGACGGCCACCCCGGCCGCAGCCCGTACGGCGACCGCCCTGCCGGCGGCCGCGTTCAAGGCGACGCCCACGCCGACCCCCTCAGGTGAGGCGACCATGGACGCCGCCGCCAACGCCGCTGCGGCGGCGAAGAAGGCTGCGGCGGACAAGAAGACGGCCGGTGACCGGATCGCCCCGGCCAACACCGATCCCCGCTGCGGCTACGGCACCGTGATGTGCGTGTCGAAGGCGGCCCGGAAGCTCTACTTCATGAAGGACGGGCAGATCGTCACCACCGTCGACGTACGGTTCGGCAAGGAGTCCGACCCGGAGCGGCGCACCCGCGAGGGGAACTTCCTGGTGTTCCGCAAGGAGGTCCAGTGGACCTCCAACCTCTACGGCTCGGAGATGCCGTACGCCATGTTCTTCTCCGGTGGCCAGGCCGTGCACTTCTCCTCGGACTTCGCGGCGCGTGGCTACAACGGCAACTCCCACGGGTGTGTCAACGTCCGGGACAAGGCCGCATTGGCGGCGATCTTCGACCAGGTCGAGGTCGGCTCGACCCGCGTCGTCGTCTACTGAGCCCTCGTCCCCGGGCCCGCCCGGCCCTGCTGTCCGGACCGCGCACACGGAGGTGACCGCCCATGGGGTGGATCAGCACGATCGTCGAGTGGGTGACCCGACTCATGCAGACGATCGGCGGACCGGGCGTGTTCCTGGCCATCCTGCTGGAGAACGTCTTCCCGCCGATCCCGAGCGAGGTGATCCTGCCGCTGGCCGGTTTCACCGCCGCCGGGCCGGACGCGCCGTACGGTCTGGTGGAGGCGATCGTCTGGGCCAGCGCCGGTTCCCTCACCGGGGCACTGCTGCTGTACTGGCTCGGTGCGGCGATCGGGGCCGAGCGGCTGCGCTGGATCGCCGAACGGATCCCGCTGGTCGACGCCCACGACGTCGACTCCTCGATCGACTGGTTCACCCGCTACGGGTCGTTCGCCGTCCTGATCGGCCGGCTCGTTCCGGGCGTACGCTCCCTGATCTCCATCCCGGCGGGCATCGACCGGATGCCGCTGCTGAAGTTCTCCGCCTTCACCGTGCTCGGTAGCGTGATCTGGAACACCGCTCTGGTCGTCGCCGGCTATCTGCTGGGCGACAATTGGCACGCCGTGTCGGAGTGGATGGATCGGTTCTCCACCGTCGTCTACGCCGTCCTGGGGGTGGCGTTCGTCGCGCTCACGGTCTGGCTGGTGCGGCGCGCCCTGGTCCGGCGGGCCGTACGTCGCCGCGACAGCTCGGACACCGACGACACGCACTGACGCTGCAGGTCGGCCGGCAGTCACACGATCCGCACGACGCCGAGCCGACGTTCGATCCGTCCGCGATCACCGGACCCGTACGCCTCACTCGATCCGTAGCCTCTGGATCCGTCCGCCTCACTCGATCCGCAGCGCGGCGACGGCCTCGTCACGGTCGTTGCGCAGCACCAGGGTGAGCGGTCCGGTCGGCGCGGCGAAGGCGATGCTGCCGCGCAGCGTCTCGCCCGCCGCGATCACCCCGGAGTCCATCGGCTGGCCGCCGGAGAGATCGGACTCAGGCAGGTAGCGGTAGCCGGTGTCGTCGTACGCCAGGAGGATGTAGGACTGGTAGCCGCTGGTGGCGGCCAGGACGACGTCGAATTCGGTCAGGCCGTCGTGTCGCCGGTGATCGGTCACCGCCAGCCGCCCGGTGCCCTCCGAGGATTCGTAGTCGATCCACCTGCCGGATGACGGCAGCCCGGTCGGAACGGGCAGGGAAGTGGTCGAGCGCGCGCCTGCTCCGCTCGGCGGCCGTCCGCGCGCCGGTCCGGCGGGTGTGCTCCCGGTCGCGGTGACCGGGGCGGGGGAGGGATGGTCCAGCCGATCACCGATCGCGGCGGCGGCGATCACCAGCGCGATCAGCACGGCGCCGGTCAGGTACGTACGGACGCGGGCGCTCGATCCGTCACGAATGGCCACCGTTGGAGTCTAGGCGTCCACAGGCTCCCGGCGCCGGGAGAGGTTGTCCACAAGGTCGGCCCGATCCGTCCGCCGCTGACATCGTACGTCCCACCCTGCGGGCATGGACCCCCACACCGACCCGGGCATCGACCCGCGCATCCAGGATCCCGTCACCGACCCGAGCGGGAGCGACCTCGTCGTGCTGCGGCCGCACGGCCTGCAGGGCATGCTGGCGACCGTCCCCTACCTGCTCGGCTTCCACCCGCACGACTCGCTCGTGGCCGTGCTCTTCGACGATCGCCGGGTGGTGGTGACCCTGCGCCTGGACAGCGAGGTGCTGTGCGCCGAGCCCGGCGGTGTCGATGCCTTCCTGCGCCACCAGTTGGACCGGCTGGCGGCCACCGGTCTGTTGTTGGTGGCCTACACCGACGGGCCTGCGCCGGACGTGGCGGAAGCGCTGGCCGGGTTGTCGCTGGCGCTCGAAGCCGCCGCCCTCAGCGATCCCGCCGCCCCCGAGGTGCTGGAGGCCGTCCACGTCGCCGGCGGCCGCTACCGCTCGGTGACCTGCAGCGACGAGTCCTGCTGTCCACCCGACGGGTTCGACTACGCCGACGTCCTCTCCGATCCCGCCGCCGCGGAGGCCGTCGTCCACGGTCTGCCCGCCTGGTCCGATCGTGAGGAACTGCGCGCGACCGTCCGGCCTCTCGACCGTGACGACGGGGACGATGGGGACGACGAGACAGACGAGGGCGAGCTGGACGGTTTCCGCCGTGCTCTGGTCCGCACCCTGACCCGGATCCGCGGGGTCGCGGGCGGGGCTGCGGCCGAGGAGATGGACCGTGCTCTCACCGAGATCGAGGAGACCGGCGCCGATCCGGATCCGGGACAGCTGGGCCGGCTGGTCGCGCTGGCGGCCCGCCCGGAGGCCCGTGACGTGGCGACGCTGCGGATCGAACGGGGCTCGGCCGGGCTGTGGTCGCGGGTGTGGGCGGCTGCGGCGCGCCGGAGCAGCGGCCTGGAGGCCGCCGCTCCGTTGGGCCTGGTCGGGGTCGCCGCCTGGGCCCGGGGGGACGGGGCGCTGGTCTGCATCTGCCTGGAGGAGGCCGAGAAGGTCCTTCCGGACCACGGCCTGGTCGCTCTGCTTCGCAATGTCGTCGAGCACGGCCTGCACCCGGACGAGTGGCACCGGATGCGGGCCCGGAGTCTGGCCCGGTTCGGTCCGCTGGGGCCGGCCTCCGCCGGTGACCGAGGGCGGGGTGACGGGCGGGCCGTGGGCTAGAATCGCCGGGTGCCTGAGGACATGACGACGTATGACGCGGTAGCCGCTCAGGAGCGCTGGCAGGCGTTCTGGGAGCAGAACGGGACCTTCGTGCCCCTCGACGACGGTGCGCGGGAGCGACGTTATGTCCTTGACATGTTCCCCTACCCGTCGGGCGACCTCCACATGGGACACGCCGAGGCCTTCGTGATGGGTGACGTCGTCGCCCGCTACTGGAAGCTGCGCGGCTACGACGTCATGCACCCGATCGGCTGGGACTCCTTCGGCCTGCCGGCCGAGAACGCCGCGATCAAGCGCAACGCGCATCCGGCCGAGTGGACGTACAAGAACATCGAGACGCAGGCCCGCTCCTTCAAGCGCTATGGGCTGAGCCTCGACTGGAGCCGGCGGCTGCACACCTCGGACACCGACTACTACCGGTGGACCCAGTGGCTGTTCCTGCGCTTCTTCGAGCGTGGTCTGGCCTATCGCAAGGACTCGATGGTCAACTGGTGCCCCAACGACCAGACGGTGCTGGCGAACGAGCAGGTCGTGCAGGGCCACTGCGAGCGTTGCGGCGCCGCAGTCACCAAGCGCAAGCTCAACCAGTGGTACTTCCGGATCACCGACTATGCCCAGCGGCTGCTGGACGACATGGCCCAGCTGGAGGGCCACTGGCCCGACCGGGTGCTGGCGATGCAGCGCAACTGGATAGGCCGCTCCGAAGGCGCGTACGTCGACTTCGCCGTGGAGGGCCACGACGGCCCGGTGACGGTCTTCACCACCCGCCCCGACACTCTGTTCGGCGCGACGTTCTTCGTGGTTGCCCCCGAGTCGGAGTTGGCCGACCAGATCTGCGCACCCCAGCAGCGTGCCGCCTTCGAGGAGTACCTCGAGGCGACCAAGCGGATCTCCGACATCGAGCGGCAGTCCACCGAGCGACCCAAGACCGGCGTGTTCCTCGGCCGCTACGCGACCAACCCGGTCAACGACGAGAAGCTTCCGGTCTATGCGGCCGACTACGTGCTGGCCGACTACGGCACCGGCGCGGTGATGGCGGTGCCCGCCCACGACCAGCGCGACCTCGACTTCGCCCGCACGTTCGACATCCCGGTCCGGATGGTCGTCGACACCGGGCAGCCCGACCCGGCCGAGACCGGCATCGCCACCGCCGGCGACGGGACGTACGTCAACTCCGGCGCTCTGGACGGCCTGACGGACAAGACGTCCGGTGTCACGACGATGATCGACCGCCTCGAGGCCGCCGGCCGTGGCCAGCGGGCGATCACCTACCGGCTGCGCGACTGGCTGCTCAGCCGGCAGCGCTTCTGGGGCGCCCCGATCCCGATCGTGCACTGCCCGGCTTGCGGCGACGTCGCCGTGCCGGACGACCAGCTGCCGGTCGAGCTGCCCGACCTGCGCGGTGAGGACCTCGCCCCGAAGGGCACCTCGCCGCTGGCCGGACCGGCCGCGACGGCGTGGCGGGAGGTCGCCTGCCCCTCCTGCGGTGGCCCCGCCGAGCGGGACACGGACACGATGGACACCTTCGTCGACTCCTCGTGGTACTTCTTCCGCTACTGCTCCCCGGGCTTCGCCGACGGACCGTTCGGCACCGACGAGGTCGCCCGGTGGATGCCGGTCGACCAGTACGTCGGTGGCGTGGAGCACGCGACCCTGCACCTGCTCTACTCGCGGTTCTTCACCAAGGTGCTGTACGACCTGGGGCTGGTCACTTTCACCGAACCGTTCCGCCGGCTGCTCAACCAGGGCCAGGTGATCAACGAGGGCAAGGCGATGTCGAAGTCCCTCGGTAACGGCGTCGATCTGGGTGAACAGATCGACCGGTTCGGGGTGGACGCCATCCGCCTCACTGTCGTCTTCGCGGGCCCGCCCGATGAGGACATCGACTGGGCCGACATGTCGCCGGCCAGCTCGCTGAAGTTCCTCCAGCGCGCCTATCGCCTCGCTGCCGAGGTGACCTCCGCGCCCGGCACCGATCCGGCCACCGGTGACGCGGCGCTGCGCCACGTCACGCACCGCACCATCCAGGACGTCACTCAGTTGCTCGACGACCAGCGGTTCAACGTCGTCGTCGCCCGGATCATGGAACTGGTCAACGCCGCCCGCAAGACCGTCGACAGCGGTGCGGGAGCCGGTGACCCGGCCGTTCGCGAGGCCGCCGAGTTCGTCACCGTGGCGCTGAGCACGATCGCCCCGTACGTCGCCGAGGAAATGTGGGAAGCCCTGGGCGGCACCCCGTCGGTGGCGAACGCGAGCTGGCCGACCGCCGACCCGGCGCTGCTGGTGGTCGACACCGTCACCTGCGTCGTCCAGGTTCAGGGCAAGGTCCGCGCCAAGCTGCTCGTGGCGCCGACCGTCTCCGACAGCGAGCTGGAGACGCTCGCCCTGTCCGACCCCGGCGTCCGGCGGTCCCTGGACGGTCGCGAGATCCGCAAGGTGATCGTACGGGCCCCGAAGCTGGTGAGCATCGTCCCGGCCTGACCCGACCGGCCACCGACTCCCGGGAACGATGCGCGCCGGGAGTCGTGGATCACTTGTTGTGTGCACCATTGACCCGAGCGGGCTGGACACGTTTTGTACGATGATGTTGTGACTAATTCCGGAGCGGACGCCGACGACAGCGCCGTGGTGGCGATGGGCCCGTTGCCCGCGGCCGTCGCGACACCGCTGTCCAGCGCCCGCGCGGCCGTCCTGGCCCAGCTGGCCGAGGCGGACGGGCAGCCGTTGCGGGCCCAGCAGATCGCCAAGGCCCTCGGCCAGCACGTCAACACCACCCGTGAACACCTGGAAGGCCTCGTCGCCGACCACCTCGCGGAGGCGACCACCGAGGCGCCCCGCGGGCGCGGTCGGCCCGCGACCCTCTACCGGTCGATGCCGGGCGGACAGATGTGGCCGATCGGTCGCCAGTACGCCGCACTGGCCGACGTGCTGGTCGAGCAGGTGCTCGAATCGGTGGACGATCCGCAGCAGGCGGCCTTCCGTGCGGGCCAGCGGTGGGGACGCAAGTTGCTGGACGGCGTGCCCGAGGACGCGACCCCGCAACAGGCGGTGGACCGGCAGCTCGCCGAGGTCGGGTTCGCACCCGAGCGTACGGCGCCGGGGGAGTGGCATCTGCACCGCTGCCCGCTGCTGGCGGCGGCCCGTCGACACCCGGAGGTCGTCTGCAATGTCCATCGCGGCGTCGTGGCAACGATGCTCGAAGGACTGGGTGAACCGTCCGAGGTGAAGATCTTCCCCTTCAGCGAGCCCGGTGCCTGCCGCGTCACTGCTCTCCCGACGCCGACCCTGGTGACCGAGCCGACCCTGGTGACCGAGCCGACGTCGACGGACCACCCCGCCGAAGAGTCCGCGTCGGCCTGACCTCGTCCGGGTCGCCCTCGTCCACAGGCCCGACCTGACCCGGAGAACTGTCCACAACACCGGATGCCCGCCGGCCGTGATCGGGCGGCGGGCACCACACTCGGTCATGAGCCGACGACTTCCCCAACCCTCCGCCGAGGCGACCCGGCGGCGTCTGGCGGGTCTGCTGGAGACGTCCCCCGACACGGCCTGGGAGGACACTGCCGCGTTCGATCCTGATGGGCCTGGTCGGCCCGGTCACGACCGGACCGACCGTGACCGGGGGCAGGACGCGGACCAGGCCGGAGTGGGGCTGCGCGGAGCTGCCCGGTGGCGCCGGGAGACTGTGCTCGTCGTCAGTGTGATCCTGCTGCTCGGCATCCTGCTGGCCGGGTTCACCCTGTTGCGCTCCCGCCCGATCGCTGTGCCGGCCGACGCCGCGGCGACCGCCGGAGCGGCCGGCCTTGGACTGCCGATGGCGGGGACACCGACGGCCGCTGCTTCGACTGCTGGCACCTCCGGGACACCGTCCGCCAGAGCGTCGATCGCGGCGCATGTCATCGGGGAGGTGCAGCGGCCCGGACTCGTCGCCCTGCCGCAGGGCGCCCGCGTCGACGACGCCATCACCGCGGCCGGTGGGCTGACCTCGCGGGCGGACCCCGGCGACCTCAACCTCGCCCAGCCGCTGCAGGACGGTCAGCAGGTGGTCGTCGGATCGGCCGGTCGACCCGGGGGAGAGGTCCGGGGACCCGCGACGGCGTCCGGGACAGGGACCTCCGGTGGGGGAACGGGCGGTGACGGTCAGGGCGTGGCGGCGCGGATCAATCTGAACACGGCTTCCGCCGTCGAGCTGGAGGAACTGCCCGGCGTCGGCCCGGCCACCGCCAAGAAGATCATCACCTGGCGGGAGCAGAACGGCGGCTTCCGCACCGTCGAGCAGTTGCAGGACGTCCAGGGGATCGGGCCGAAGACCTATGCCGACATTGCGCCGCGCGTCGTCGTCTGACCGTGCGGCCCGGGCCGGTGCCGACCTGCGGCTGGTCCCGACGGCGCTGGCCGGCTGGGCCGGTGGTTGGCTCGGCACCTCCGGTCGGCCCGGCTGGCAGCTCGCCGGGCTGGTCGCCGCCGTTGCCCTGCTGGTCCTGGCCCGGATCACCCGGCGATGGTCCCGGGTGCCGGCCGCGGCGGCCCTGTTGGGGTGTCTCTTGATCGGCGGGCTGCACGGTCTGGCGGTCGGCACCGGCCCGGTGCGTACGCTCGCCGGCGACCACGCCGGGGCGGACCTCCGGCTGGTTCTCCTGCATGATCCGGTGCGGATCGCCGCCCCGGTCAAACCGGACGGATCCGACGGCTCGGCCGGATTGGTCTGGGTACGGGCCCGGGTCGTCGGCCTCCGCACCCCGCAGGGGAACGTGCGGGTCCGGGCACCTGTCCTGGTGACGATCCCGGCTGACCAAGCTTCGGCGTGGCGCGATGCGGTTGCGGGCAGCACCGTGACCGTACGGGGCACCCTGGCCGTCCCGGAGCCGGGATCGGATCTGGCCGCCATGGTCCGGGCCTCCGGGCCACCGACCCTGTCGGCGGCCCCGTCCTGGGACCAGCGGGCCGTCGCCCGGGTCCATGACGCCTTGCGGGCGGCGGTCGCTGACCGCGATCCACGGGCCCGGGCACTGGTGCCGGCCTTGGTGGTCGGCGACACCGGCCTGGTCGACGCGACGATGGAGGCCGAGTTCCGCGACGCCGGACTCCTCCACGTGATGGCGGTCTCCGGGAGCAACCTGACCCTGCTGCTCGCCTTCCTGCTCACCGGGGCGAAGCTCCTCGGCCTGCGCGGCCGGGCGCTCCATGGTCTCACTGCGGTCGGCGTGGTGGTGTTCGTCGCGCTGTGTCGGACCGAGCCGAGCGTGCTGCGGGCGGCAGCGATGGGCACGGTCGCCCTCTCGGCACTCGTCGCCGGTGCCGCCGATGGTCCACGCCGCGGTCTGCGATCGCTGTCCGCCGCGGTCCTCGGCCTGCTCGTGGTGGATCCCTGGCTGTCCCGCTCCGCCGGGTTCGTGCTGTCGACCGCCGCCACCGCCGGGATCGTGCTCTGGGCGACCCCGTGGGCCGACCGGATGACCCGGTGGGCGCCCCGATGGCTGGCCGAGGCGGTGTGTGTCCCGCTCGCAGCCCAGCTGGCGACCGGACCTTTCGCCGTGTCGCTGTCGGGGTCGGTGAGCGCGGTGGGACTGTTGGCCAACCTGGCCGTTGGCCCGTTCGTGGGCCCGGCGACGGTGGCCGGGTTCGCTGCGGCGGGGCTGGGCGTGGTGTGGCCGCAGGGAGCCGTGATCGTCGCCTGGCCGGCGGCCCTGGCCGCCCGCATCATCGCGGCGATCGCCGCCACCGCCTCCGCGGCACCTGGGGCGACGCTGTGGTGGCCGCCGGGCGCGGTGGGCGTGGTGCTACTCGCGGTCGCCGGCGCCGTGGCGGTGATTGCCGCCCCGGCCTGTCTGTCCCGCTGGTGGGCATCGCTGCTGATGGCGGTGCTGATGGTCTCCCTGGTGCTCCGCGGATCGGTACGACCAGGCTGGCCACCACAGGGATGGGCGGTCGCGGTGTGCGACGTCGGCCAGGGTAACGCCGTCGTCCTGGCGTCCGGTCCGGGGGAGGCGGTGCTGGTGGACACCGGTGACGACGCAACGGCCGTCCTCGGCTGTCTGCGCCAGCTCGGCATCCAACGGCTCTCCCTGCTGGTGCTCAGCCACCTGCACGCCGACCACGCCGGGGCGCTGCCGCAGGTGCTCGCCCAGCTGCCGGTGATGGCGGTCGTCACCGCCCCTGGACAGTATCCGGAGACCGGTACGGTCCCGCATCTGGTCTCCTCGGCCGGCGACGTCGTCCGGGTGGGGGCAGTGACCTGGGAAGCCCTTGCGCCACCGTCCGGCCGGCCGCCGTCGAGCGATCCGGCCGACGAGAACGACGGCAGCCTGGTCGGGCGGGCCAGCGTCGGCGGCCTGAGCATGCTGCTGCCCGGTGACCTGCAGGCCGACGGGCAAGACCGATTGTTGCGGGCCGGCGCCGACGTCCGGGCGACGGTCCTGGTCGTCCCGCATCACGGGTCCCGCGACCAGTCGCGGGACTTCCTCCGGGCCACCGGAGCACGGCTCGCCCTGGTCAGTGTGGGCATCGACAACCCGTACGGTCATCCCCACCGCCAGACCCTGGACACCCTCACCGGCCTGGGCATGGGCATCGTCCGGACCGATCAGGGCGGTCACCTCGCCATCAGCTGTCGGGACCAGCGGTGTCGCGCTGTCCCCCTCCACTGAGCACCGTCCGCCGAGCACCGTCCACTGAGCACCGTCCGCCTGGGCCACGCCGGGGTGCGGGTGTCAGTGGAGGCTGCGATAGTGGGTGGGTGGCCACCACCAGACAGCTCCGCGTCGACGACCTGGGATCTCCGTACGGCACTGTCGTGCTGGTCCAGGGGCCGGAGGAGCTCTTGGCGGATCGTACGGTCGAGCAGGTCCTCACCGCCTGCCGGACGGAGGACCCGGGCGTGGAGGTCGCCCGCACCAGCGCCACCGGCCTCGAGGGTGGCGACCTGACCCAGATGATCTCCGGCTCACTGTTCGCGACCCACTCCGCCGTCGTGGTGGACGACCTGGCCGATGCATCGGACTCCCTGGGGCAGGCGTTGCTGGCGGCCGCCGCGCACCCGTCCCCTGACATCGCGTTGGTGCTCGTCCACCGCGGCGGCAACAAGGGCAAGGGCCTGGTCGACAAGCTGAAGAAGGCCAAGGTGGCGCACTTCCCGGTGGCGCCGCTGAAACCTCGGGAGTTGGTGGGCTTCGTCGAGCACGAGGCCCGTGGGCGGGGCGCCCGACTCGACCCGCAGGTGGCCCAGCAGCTCGTCGACACCGTCGGGACCGATCTGCGTTCCCTGGCCGGGGCGGTCGACCAGCTCGCCCAGGACGCCGAGGACGGGCTGATCCGTGAGGACCTGGTCCGGCGCTTCTTCCAGGGCCGGGCCGAGGTCAAGGGGTTCTCGATCGCCGACGCCGCCCTGGCCGGGCACACCATCCGCGCCCTGGAGGAGCTCCGCTGGGCGATGGCGTCAGGCACCCCACCGGTGCTGATCACCAGCGCGATGGCCTCGGGGGTCCGCGGCCTGGGGCTGCTGAGCGGCGTCCGCGGCCGCGGTAACGACAATGAGATCGCCGGCGACATCGGCGTGCCCCCCTGGAAGCTACGGATGATGCGCCAGCAGCTCCAGCGCTGGGACCAGCGACGGCTGGCCCGGGCGGTCCGGCTCGTCGCCCGCGCCGACGCCGACGTCAAGGGCGCGGCCGACGATGCGGCCTATGCCCTGGAGACGATGGTGCTGACGATCAGCCGACTCGCCGAGCGCTGATCTGCCGATCTGGCCGCCCGACGCCATGCGGCGCGCTGCGCCGGCCGATCACCGCGGCGGCGAGGATCCCGCCGACGACCCCACCGAGATGCGCCTGCCAGGAGACCCCGGAATCGGTCGGCAGCACGCCCCAGATCATCCCGCCGTACACCACGACGAGGCCCACGGCGATGAGGATCTGCCGCCAGTCCCGGGTCCACAGGCCACGGAGCACCAGGTAGGCGAACCAGCCGAAGATCAGCCCGCTCGCCCCGGCGATGTACGCACCCGCAGGGGTGAAGGCCCAGGCGAAGAGCCCGGACACGACGACGATGAGCAGGGTCGAGACCACCCATTGGACCCGGCCGGAGACGTAGACCAGCCAGCCGAGGACGAAGAACGGGACGGTGTTGGAGAGCAGGTGCTCCCAGCCGAAGTGCAGCAGCGGAGCGGTGAAGATGAACAGCAGCGCCTGCGGGTCGCGGGCGTGGATGGCGAAGATGTCCAGCAGGTTGCCGCTGAGCATGTCCACCGCCTCGAGCAGCCACAGCAGGACGACCCAGCCGAGCATGAATCGGGCCGCCGCCCACGCCGTGACCGGGCGTCGGGCGACCGTCGTCGGCGTACGGGGGACGGGCCACTGACCACCGGGCATACTCATGGGTCCAGTCTGCCCGTCGGGGTCAATGGGGGACATCCCGGAGGACGCCAGCGGGACGGGCGCGAGAGACGACGACACTGCGAGGCGGTCGGGGAGCAGGGACGACCCGCCGGACGAGTGGGTCGACAGAGCGGGCGAGTGCGGAGTGCGGGGGGACGACGAACAGCGCCCCGACCTCCGAGGATCGGGACACTGCGCGACGTCTGTCCGTCCGAGGGATCCACCGCGACGACAGGTCGTCGGAACGGGTGGATGCCGTCGGACCGAGACGGACCGCAGGTCAGGCAGCCAGCGAGGCGGCCTTCTTGGCGATCGACGACTTGCGGTTCGCCGCCTGGTTCTTGTGGATGACGCCCTTGGTCACGGCCTTGTCCAGCTGACGGAGGGCGACACGAGCGGCCTCCTGGGCCTTCTCGGTCTCGCCGGCCGCGACAGCCTCGCTGAAGCGACGGGTGTAGGTGCGCAGGGCGGACTTGACCGCCTTGTTGCGCTGACGAGCCTTCTCGTTCGTCTTGATGCGCTTCTGCTGGGACTTGATGTTTGCCACGGGGCAGGCCTCTGTACTCTCGGACGTTAGGGATCTGGGTGATGTGTGCCAGTTCCCCGGAACACAACGCAAGCAAGTACCTTACCAGCCGCCCGGGAATCCGCCAAAAGAGCGCGGCGGAGGGTCTGCCGCCGGCCGCGGTGCCCGGCTGCGGTGCGATGCCACGTGCGATGCCCGGTCCCGGGAGGGTGCCCGGGCGTCGGCACCGTGAGAGACTGGGGGTCGCCCCGTACGCCCTCGACCAGGAGAGTCCATCCCACCGTGACTGACAGTGTTCTCGAGCCCGGCCGGACCGACCCGTCCCTGCTGCGCAACTTCTCCATCATCGCGCACATCGACCACGGCAAGTCCACCCTCGCCGACCGGATGCTGCAGCTCACCAAGCTCGTCGACGAGCGCAGCATGCGGGCCCAGTACCTGGACCGGATGGACATCGAACGCGAGCGCGGCATCACCATCAAGTCCCAGGCGGTACGACTGCCGTGGAGCGTCGACGGACGGACGTACGCGCTGAACATGATCGACACCCCAGGCCACGTCGACTTCACCTACGAGGTGTCCCGGTCGTTGGAGGCCTGTGAGGGGGCGTTGCTGCTGGTCGACGCCGCCCAAGGCATCGAAGCGCAGACCCTGGCGAACCTCTACCTGGCGCTCAACGCCGACCTGGAGATCATCCCGGTCCTCAACAAGATCGACCTGCCCGGCGCCGAGCCGGACAAACATGCCGAGGAACTGTCCGGCATCATCGGCTGCGACCCCGACGACGTCCTGCGGGTCTCCGCCAAGACCGGCGTGGGCGTGCCCGAGCTGCTGGACCGGATCGTCGAGAAGGTCCCCGCCCCGACCGGCGCCGCGGACGGCCCGGCCCGGGCGCTGATCTTCGACTCCGTCTACGACGTCTACCGCGGCGTGGTGACGTACGTCCGGGTGGTCGACGGAGCGCTGCGGTCGCGCGAGAAGATCCAGATGATGTCCACCGGCGCCACCCACGAACTCCTCGAGATCGGCGTCATCGCGCCCGAGCCGACCAAGGGCACCGCTCTCGGCGTGGGTGAGGTCGGCTATCTGATCACCGGGGTGAAGGACGTCCGCCAGTCCCGGGTCGGCGACACGGTGACCTCGGCGGCCAAGCCGGCGACCGAGCCGCTGTCGGGCTACCAGCACCCCAACCCGATGGTCTACTCGGGTCTCTACCCGATCGACGCCTCCGACTACCCGGAGCTGCGCGAGGCCCTCGACAAGCTGCAACTCAACGACGCGGCGCTGGTCTACGAGCCGGAGACCTCCACCGCACTCGGCTTCGGCTTCCGGGTCGGCTTCCTCGGTCTGCTGCACATGGAGATCGTTCGCGAGCGGCTGGAACGCGAGTTCGGCCTCGACCTGATCTCGACCGCCCCGAACGTGGTCTACCGGGTGGAGATGGAGAGTGGCGAGGAGCGTACGGTCACCAATCCGTCGGAATACCCGACCGACGGCAAGATCGCCGCGGTGCACGAGCCGGTGGTCGACGCCACCATCCTGGCGCCGGCCGAGTTCATCGGCACCATCCTCGAGTTGTGCCAGACCAAGCGCGGTGTCCAGCAGGGGATGGACTACCTGTCCTCGGATCGGGTGGAGATCCGCTACACCCTGCCGCTGGCCGAGATCGTCTTCGACTTCTTCGATCAGTTGAAGTCGCGGACCAAGGGCTATGCCTCACTGGACTACCACGAGTCGGGGGAGCAGGAGGCCGACCTGGTGAAGGTCGATATCCTCCTCCAGGGCGAGCCGGTCGACGCGTTCTCGGCGATCGTGCACCGCGACAACGCGTACGCGTACGGCACGATGATGGCTTCCAAGCTCAAGGAACTCATCCCGCGTCAGCAGTTCGAGGTGCCGATCCAGGCCGCGATCGGCGCTCGCGTGATCGCGCGGGAGACCATCCGCGCGATGCGTAAGGACGTCCTCGCCAAGTGCTACGGCGGCGACATCAGCCGCAAGCGCAAGCTGCTGGAGAAGCAGAAGGAGGGCAAGAAGCGGATGAAGACCATCGGTCGGGTCGAGGTGCCGCAGGAAGCCTTCGTCGCGGCGCTCTCCACCACCGAGGCCGAGAAGAAGGACAAGTAGCCCACCGCCCGGATGCCAGCCCCGGGGCTGGTCACAGCGACCGGGGTGGCGGCGGCGGTCGTCGCTGTGTTGGAGACCACTGAACGGCGTGCCATCCGGCTTCGTTCGGCCCGGCCGCCGTGGCAAGGTGGACGGACGGGGGCCAACGGCGGTCCGGACCTTCAGCAGCCCACCGCGTCGCCGACGGCGCGGGGCAGAGTGACACGGAGTGCATCATTTCCACGACGACCGGCCGAGGCAGCGACACCACGCACACCGACACCACGCGCACCGAGCACTCAGGTGATGAGCGCATACGTACGGTTCACGCGCGTACGGATCGTGCAGGAACGGATCGTGTCAGCGCGGTCGGCACCGGTCAGGGCGCCGACGGCGCGATCCCGGCTCCCGCCCCCTTCGGCGCCGCGCCCGCGTCCCCGGTCGGCGCCGGCCGGCGGCCGCGTACGGCCCGCTCTGCCGTGCCGGAACCGGAGACGGTGGTACGCCCGGCGCAGCCCGCGCCCGCCGGAGGCACCGGCAAGGAGAAGGACAAGGACGCCGGGTGGAACCGACCCAAGGTGACCAGCGTCCTCGCCGGTGCGGCGGCCGCCGCCACCTCCACCCTGATCGGCGGCCACCTCGGGGCGGCCGGGACGGTGATCGGGGCGGCGCTGGCCAGCATCATCACCACCCTGGCGCTCAACCTCTACGAGAACACCCTGCGCAGGGGCACCCACCGGGTGCGGAGCGCCTGGCGGCGGCGTCACCGCGACCTGGCCGACGGCACCCCGGACGCCGCCGGCGCGACAGGTGCCGCGACGGCCGGCGGCGACGAACGGCCGCCGTTCAGGATCAGCCGGCGGATGGTGGTCGTCAGTGGGCTGACCGCTCTTGCCGCCACCGTCCTCGGACTGGGCGTGATGATCGGGCTGGAGCACGGTTCGGCCACCCCGATCACCCCCGGCACCAGCAAGCTGGCCGGCACCGGCACGGCATCCCGGAACACCTCCACCGACACCTCGACCACCGGTCGGGACCGGCCAGGCGACACCACCGGATCCACCGGCACCGGCGAGGCCGCCTCGACGAGGCCCACGCCGTCGACGGTCGCCACCCCGTCCCGGCCCTCGGCGAGCAGTGGGACCGGCACCGGATCCTCCGGTAGCACCTCCGGCACGGGCATCACGGGGTCCGGCACCACCGGCGGTACCAGCGGCGGCACGGATTCCGGCACCGGGTCGGGCACCACGGGGTCGGGCTCGGGCACCTCCGGCGGCATCGGCGTCACCGGGACCGGCGGCACCACCGGCTCCGGATCCACAGGCTCCGGCAGCACCGGCTCGGGGACCGCGGGGTAGCACGCGTCAGGTCGTTCCGGGGCCGGAGCTTCGACCGCGGGTTAGCATGGCGACCATGCCCGGCCCGCCTCGACATGTGCACCTGCTCTCGATGCACACCTCGCCGCTGGCTCAGCCCGGGGTGGGTGATGCCGGCGGCATGAACGTGTACGTCGCCCATCTTGCCGCCGAGTTGGCGGCCGGCGGCATCCCGGTGACCCTGTGGGCGGCCAGGCTGAGCGAGACCGATCCGCCCCGACGCCGACTCGCCGACCGCCTCGAGGTGCGCCACGTCACGCTGCCCGGGCTCGCGGACCCCGACAAGAACCAGCTGCGCCACCACGTCGGCGCGTTCGCGGACGCGATCGTCGCGGGCGCCGGCGACGGGTCGGGGCAGGTCGTGCACGCCCACTACTGGCTGTCCGCGGTGGCCGGGGCCGCGGTGGCCGATCGGCTCGGGGTGCCGCTGGTGACGAGCCTGCACACCAGCGCCCTGGTGAAGAACCTGCACGCCTCGGTCGGCGAGACCCCCGAGCCCGACTTCCGGATCGCGGGGGAGCGCTACGTCGTCGGTGCCTCCGACGCCCTGGTGGTCAACACCCCCACCGAGGCGCGCCAACTGCACGAGCTCTATAGGGCGCCGGTCGAGAGCCTGCACGTGATCACCCCGGGCATCGACCCGCACATCCACCACCCGGCGCGCGAGGATCCCCGCGACGCCGTGGACGCTGCTGCGGCCGCCGACGCTCGGGTGGAGATCCTGATGGCCGCCCGGCTGCAACCGCTCAAGGGGCCCGAACTGCTGATCGAGGCGATCCGGCTGCTCGCCCCCGACCGGCTCCCGGTGCACCTGACGATCGTCGGCGACGGCGACCCCGACTACCTGGCCCACCTGCGCCGCCTGGTCGCCCGCTACGCGCTGGACGCGTCGATCAGCATCGTGCCGGCCGTGCCGGGCCCGCTGCTGGCGGACCGGATGCGGGCCGCGGACATCGTCGCCGTGCCGTCCTCCTCGGAGACCTTCGGCCTGGTCGCCCTGGAGGCCCAGGCCTGCGCCACCCCGGTCGTCGCCAGCCGCATCGACGGGCTCACCGATGCCGTCCGTGACCGTCGGACCGGGGTGTTGGTCGCGGACCGTACGCCTCGGGCCTGGGCCGACGCGCTCCGTGCGCTGGTCCTCGATCCCGCCCGGCGCCGCGCCCTCGGCAGGGCCGGGGCCGTCCGGGCCGCCGGGATGACCTGGGCGGTCACCGCCGAGCGGATCGCCACGGTCTACGCGTCGGTGCTCCGTCACGGTCACCACGCGGCCGTCCCGGTGTCGACCGCCGACGTCCCGGCCTGCTGCTGACCGCGCCGCCGACCGGTCGCACCTGGCTGACGCCCCCCTTACAGGGTCGCCCCCGTCGCCGGTGGGTGTGAGGGCTGGGACGCGACACGGCGGCCACCCGGGGACCCGGATGACCGCCGTGCGCCGTCGGACCGGCCGACGCGGTGGCTCAGTGCTCGCGCTCACCGCGGATGAACGCCTCGAGGTCCGCCCGGGCGATGTCATCGGCACGCTGCTCCGGCGGGGACTTCATCAGGTAGGCCGCGGCCGAGGTCAGCGGACCGCCGATGCCGCGGTCCAGACCGATCTTCGCGGCCCGGATGGCGTCGATGATGACGCCGGCGGAGTTGGGGGAGTCCCACACCTCGAGCTTGTACTCCAGGCTGATCGGCGCATTGCCGAAGCCGTGTCCCTCGAGCCGTACGAACGCGAACTTGCGGTCGTCCAGCCAGCCGACGTAGTCGGACGGGCCGATGTGGACGTCCTTCTCGGCGAACTCGTGCTCGACGTTCGAGGTGACCGCCTGAGTCTTGGAGATCTTCTTGGACTCCAGCCGGTCGCGCTCCAGCATGTTCTTGAAGTCCATGTTGCCGCCGACGTTCAGCTGGTACGTACGGTCGACGACGTAGCCACGCTGCTCGAACAGGTGCGCCAGCACCCGGTGGGTGATGGTGGCGCCCACCTGCGACTTGATGTCGTCGCCGATGATCGGCAGCCCGGCGTCGGCGAACTTCTGCGCCCACTCCGGGGTCCCGGCGATGAAGACGGGCAGGGCGTTGACGAAGGCACAGCCGGCGTCGATCGCGCACTGCGCGTAGAAGCGGTCGGCCTGCTCGGAGCCGACCGGCAGGTACGAGACCAGGACGTCGACCTCGGCGGCCTTCAGCGCGGCGACGACGTCGACCGGTGCGGCGTCCGACTCGGTGATGGTCTCGCGGTAGTACTTGCCGAGGCCGTCCAGGGTGTGGCCACGCTGCACGGTGACGCCGGTCGGCGGCACCTCGCAGATCCGCATGGTGTTGTTCTCGCTCGCGTCGATGGCGTCGGCCAGGTCGAGCCCGACCTTGGCGGCATCGACATCGAAGGCAGCGACGAACGTCACGTCGTTGACGTGGTAGTCGCCGAAGCAGACATGCATCAGGCCGGGGACGGTGTCGCTCGGGTCGGCGTCACGGTAGAAGCGCACGCCCTGGACCAGGGACGACGCACAGTTACCGACGCCCACGATGGCGACACGGATCGGGTGTTCGGACACGTTTCTCCTTGCTGTACGAGGCCCGCACCCGCACTCGGTCCCGGGCACGGTGGGCCCCGGTCGATAGGAAGCTCCGACAGTGGAGTATTCCATGCGCGGCGCGGGGCGGCAGAATGGTCCGGACGAGAGAGGAACACCCCGATGCCATCCACGCTGCCCGACGGCGATCCGGTGCCCGCGGACGGAACACTGCCGGTGTCCGCGCTCGCCGACCTGGCCCGGCGGCCGTTCGAGATCTACCTCCACGTGCCGTTCTGCACCACCCGGTGCGGCTACTGCGACTTCAACACCTACACCGCCGACCAGCTCGGCACCGCCCCGGGCGCCACCCGCGGGACGTACATGGACGCTGCCCTCACCGAGCTGGCGCTGGCCCGCCGGGTGCTCGGGCCCGACGCCCCGGCGGTGTCCACCGTCTTCGTCGGCGGCGGGACGCCCACCCTGCTGCCGGCCGGCGACCTGGTCCGCTTCCTCGACGGCGTACGTGACACCTTCGGACTCGCGGCGGGGGCCGAGGTCACCACCGAGGCCAACCCGGAGTCGATCGACGCCGAGGGGCTCGCCGAACTCGCCGAGGGCGGCTTCACCCGGATCTCCTTCGGCATGCAGTCCGCCGACGAGCAGGTGTTGCGGCTGCTGGATCGGGTGCACACGCCCGGCCGGGCCGCCGAGATGGTCGGGCTGGCCCGTGAGGCCGGCTTCCGGCACGTCTCACTCGACCTGATCTACGGCACGCCGGGGGAGAGCATCGACTCCTGGCGGCGCAGTCTGCGGACGGCGCTGGCCGCCGGCCCCGATCACCTGTCCGCGTACGCGCTGATCGTCGAGGAGGGCACCCGTTTCGCCGTCCGGGTGCGGCGCGGCGAGATCGCGATGACCGATGACGACGACCTGGCTGACAAGTATCTGGTCGCCGAGGAGGAACTGACCGCCGCCGGCCTGTCCTGGTACGAGGTGAGCAACTGGGCGCGGACCCCTGACGATCGCTGCCACCACAACCTCGGCTACTGGCGGGCCGCCGACTGGTGGGGGATCGGTCCGGGCGCGCACAGCCACATCGGCGGCGTACGGTTCTGGAACCGTAAGCACCCCGCGGCGTACGCCCGGGCGCTGGCCGAGGGACGTACGCCCGCGCAGGGCCGCGAGATCCTCACCGCCGAGCAGTGTCGGGTGGAGCGGGTGCTGCTCGAGCTGCGGCTGGCCGACGGACTGTCGCTCGAGGTGCTCACCGCGACCGAGGCCCGACGGGTGCCCGACCTGGTCGTCCGCGGGCTGGCCAATGTCCACGAGGCTGCCGGACAGGAGCAGCTTGTCCTCACCCTACGCGGACGCTTGCTGGCCGACGGGATCGTTCGCGACCTGTTGGATTGAGGGGTGCGCGGCGGATCGTCCATCAGCGGGCAGGGGACGTTCTCGGGTGATCGGCAGCGTGGCGTGGACGATCCAGGTGTCGTCGTGAGGCCCGACGTCGGCGGTGCCGCTCCAGGCGCGGGCGCGTTCGCAGATGCCCTGGATGCCCAGGTGCGCGGCGGGGGTCTGGGGGGCGGTCGCGCCCAGTCGAGAGACGACCTCGATGGTGACGGTGCTATCGCTTGTGGTGAGGCCGATGCTGCAGGGGGAGTTGCGTGGCGAGTAGCGGATGATGTTGGTCACCGACTCCTGCAGGATGCGCATGACGGCCAAGGAGAGGGCTCGGGGGACCGCGGTGGTGGAGTCGATCCGCGTGGTCGGGGTGCGTCCACTGTTGCGGAGTGCCTGGGCGAGGTCGCTGACCTCCGCGGCTAGGTCGAGTGGTGGACCCGGAAGGGCGCCGCGTGGGCCGATGGCGGATCGGAGTTGCACGAGGAGGCCGCCGAGGTCGTAGAGGCCGTCGGCGGCTTGGGTGGTGACGCGGTTCAATGCTTCGGCCAGTTGCTGGGGCGGGTCCGTGGGGAAGTAACCCACTGCGGTGTCGTGGATGGTGGTGAGTCGGTGGGAGAGGATGTCGTGGAGGTCGCGGCTAAGGGTGGATCCTTCTTCTTCGGCGGTGGCGCGTGCTCGCCGTTCTTCATCTTCAACCCTTACTTATGTCAAAGAGACAAACCCGGATTCGATCGGTACGGGCTGTTGGCAGGGGCGCGGTTATAATACGAGCGGCGTGGAGGTCTGGAACGGGATGGGGTGTGGTGACGGCGCCTACACGGTTCACTGGGGGAACGTGATGTCTGTTCCTTCTGTGAAGGTCTCGGCCGTCGGTGTGGTTGGGTTTTCTGGTTCGTTCAGGCACTGATCTGTTCCTGTCGAATATTTCGACAGGATGGTCTCCTGGGCGCCGGGGGTGCGGGCGCATCCTCGGCACCCTTCCAGGGTCGGATTGGCGGTGGAGGGAAGAATGGGGTGGCGACGTTTCGTTACTTTCGGTGGGATTCTGTTGATCCTTAGTGTTGTGATGATGTGGTTGTCCGTTGTGGCCGCGGGCACGCAGTCTCCGCCGCTGATCTACCCCTTCTGGGTGAGTACTGTCGCCACTTGGAGTGTGCCGCTGGCGCTCGCCATAGGAAATATGCTTCTCGGTATTGGGATCATCCTCGGCGGGGTGTCCAGGGCCGGATGGTCAAGGCGGTCGGTGGTGGTCGGCGTCGCTCTACTGGTGGCATACATCCCCCTTATGCGTTTGGTCAGTTCTGTTAGTCTGGCTGCTGCCTTGCCACTGTGGCTCGTGGTGGCGGGCCGGCTCGCGGCCTCGTTTGCACTTGCCAGTGGCACGACACTGCTCGCCGTGGGAATCGTGTTGGCGCGACTCCATCGGACTTGATAGCCGCGCGGGCAGAGACTAAGTGCGGGGGCCGAGCGCGTTCTGCAATCCGCTCGACCCCACTTATGCGGACCAGGGTCGCGGGCGCGACATCACCTGGGCGGCCGTTCCCGGTGATGTCCCGACGCCGACGCCGCCGGCAGACGTCCTTGTCCTAAGGATGATTCGGGGCGACTGAGTCTGTGCCGGGATAGCCTTTCGGCGACAACCGGGTGTCGACCGCCACAGCCGTCGGACACGGGCATAGCCTCTGACCATGCCCACGAGCAGATACCCCACCGACGTGCTGGCCGCCGGAGCCCAGCGGAGCCGGCGGACGACGCCCTCCCGTGACGAGGTGGTGCGGTCCGGGCTGGTGATCGAGGATCCCGCCAGCGGTTTCTGCGGCGCCGTGGTGCGCTGGGAGAACGGTCTGGTGGTCCTGGAGGACCGCAAGGGCCGCCGTCGCTCGTTCCCGGTCGGCCCGGGCTTCCTGCTCGAGGGTGAGCCGGTGACCCTGAAGTTGCCGCGGCGCACCGGCGCCCGGCCCACCCACACCCGTTCCGGCTCACGGGTCGGCCCGACGGAGTCCGCCAAGGTCGCGTTGCCCAGCCGGATCTACGTCGAGGGCCGCCACGACGCCGAGCTGGTCGAGAAGGTCTGGGGCGACGACCTGCGCCACGTCGGCGTCGTCGTCGAGTACATGGGCGGCATGGACGACCTGCCGGCCATCGTCACCGAGTTCGCACCCGGCAAGGGCCACCGGCTGGGCGTGCTGGTCGACCACTTGGTGCCCGGCACCAAGGAGTCGCGGATCGTCGAGCAGGTCGCTGCCGGCCCGTGGGGCGACTACGTGTTCGTCACCGGCCACCGCTACATCGATATCTGGGAGGCGGTGAAACCCTCCCGACTGGGGATCAAGGAGTGGCCGCGGATCCCGCGCGGCACCGACTGGAAGCACGGGGTGTGTGCCGCGATGGGCTGGCCGCACAAGGACCAGGCCGACATCGCCCGGGCCTGGCAGCTGATCCTGTCCCGGGTCGGCAACTGGAACGATCTCGACCCCGGCCTGCTCCGCGAGGTCGAGCGGCTGATCGACTTCGTCACCCAGGACCACCTCGACACGGAGAGCTGACCAGCTGGCGCGGTGGATCGCCCCGCCGCGGCGGCCGGGTCGCGGCTGCGGCTGCGGCTGCCGGCAGTGGGCGGCTGCCGGCGGCAGTGGCTACCGCGATGGGCTGCTGTCCCGGCCGGCGTGCCGTGTGAAAGGGTGGAGGCATGGTGGCACCCCGCGAGCTCTCCACAGACCAGATCCTCGAGATCATCCAGCAGGTCGCCGACGAGGTGATCCGTCCCCGGTTCCGCGCCCTCAGCAGCGACGAGATCGCCGAGAAGGGGCCGGGTGACCTGGTCACCGTCGCCGACCGGGAGTCGGAGCTGCGACTGACCGAGATCCTGTCCCACGCCTACCCGGACGCCCTGATCATCGGCGAGGAGGCCACCGCCGCCAACCCGGGCCTGCCGCCGCACCTGCTGGGCGCTGCCCACGGCTTCACCATCGATCCGGTCGACGGCACCAAGAACTTCGTCGCCGGCAAGGAGGACTACGCCGTGATGATCGGCGAGGTCCGCAACGGCCGCACGGTCCGTGCCTGGATCTGGCAGCCGGAGTACGCCACCGCCTACGTCGCCGTCCGCGGCGAGGGGGTCACCCGCAACGGCGAGCAGATCACTCGCGGGCTCCCCACCGTGGACCCGGCCGGCTGGCGCGGCCGTTCGGCCCGAGTGGTGATCCAGGAACGTACGGCCGACGCCGCCCTGCCGCAGATCACCACCAGTGCGTTGTGCTGCGGCGTCGACTACCCCAAGCTCGTCGCCGGCGAGACCGACTTCATCGTCTACGGCCGCCCCCGCCCGTGGGACCACGTCCCCGGCCTGCTGATGGTCGAGGAGATCGGCGGCACCGCGCTGCTCACCGACGGTTCGGCGTACGTCCCCGGGGTGGACGGCTTCGGGATGGTCGTCGGCGCCACCGAGCCGCTCGCCGCCTCGGTGCGCACCGCACTCGGCGGGCGCCTCGGCACCCGGCCGACCCCCGTCCAGGCGGAGTGAGACGCTCTCCGCCGATCCCGCTGTCATGACGCTTTTGTACATTTCAGCGATCTACGTACGCTGGGCCCATGACGGAGATGACCGTGAGCGAGGCTCGGGCGCGCCTGGCCGACGTTGTGGACGAGGCTCGTGTCGCGCATGACCCGGTGTTCCTGACCAGGCGCGGCCGGCGGGTCGCCGCTGTCATCGACGCCGAGCAGCTGGAGCAGCTGCTGGAAGACGCTGAGGATCTGGCTGATATTCAGGCATCCGCTGAAGCTCGCGCTGAGATGGTCGACACCGGCGAGGCGGCGATCCCGTGGGATCAGGTCAAGGCCGACCTCGGGTTGGTGTGACAGCACCGATGTATCGGATCGAGGTCGCGCCGGCCGCTGCGCGTCAGCTCCGCAAGCTCGACCAGGTGGCTCGACGCCGCGTTCAGGCCGCGATCGAGCTGCTTGCCGGCGATCCCCGCCCGCCCGGCGCCAAGACGCTCGTGGGCGGTGAGGGGGAGTGGCGCGTCCGTACCGGCGACCACCGCATCGTCTACGAGATCCACGACCAGGTGCTCGTCGTTCTGGTCCTCGCGGTCGGCCACCGCCGGGAGGTCTACCGTCACCGGTGATCCGACGTCGGGCCCGCGCAGCTCAGTCCTCCCGGACGTCCTTACGGATGATCGGCAACTGGTCACGCGGGGCGAATCCTCGGGAGGCCAGCAGGTCGTACGCGGCGCGGACGCCCGGCGCGATCCGTTCCCACGGGAATGGCCAGTCGCCGCGCTGCTCGGCGTCCTCGTAGCGGACCCCGTCGGAGACCAGGTTGGTCACCTCGCCGAGGATCGAGGCGATCCAGCCGCGCTGCAGCGTGACGTCGGCCATCGTCATCGGCACGCCGTGCCCTGGGTAGGCCAGCCAGTCCGGCCGCAGCATCAGCCCGATCAAGTGGTCCAGGGCACCCGGCCACCGCTCCGGGTCGGCATCGGCACCGACCTGCGGGCCCGCAGGCTCGACGATGTCGCCGGCGAACACCAACCGAGCGTCCGCCACCACGGCGATGACGTCGTGGTCGGTGTGCGCTCGTCCGACCGAGATCAGCTCCACCACCCGGTCCCCGAGGCTCACCGCCCGGACCACCCCGAAGGTCCGGTTCGGCGCCGGCAGGTCCACGGCGGTCACCCCGTACGGTGCCAGGTCGGCCAGCAGTGCGGGGTCGGCGAGATGACCGCCCAGCTGTTCGTGGGCGAAGATCGGCAGGTCGCGGAACGCGGCCAGACCGCCGACATGGTCGTAGTGGGCGTGGGTGAGGGCGACCGCGATCACCGGCACGCCGGCCACCTCCGCGGCGGTGCGCCGGATCTGCGCGCCCTGGGCCGGAGTGCTGCCGGTGTCGATGACCAGGGCGCCGGCCGAGCCGGCCACCAGGCCGATGGTGACCGCCTCCGGATCGGCGACGGCGCGCCAGGTGCGATCGCCGATCGCTTCCCAGGGGCCGAGGGCGGCGGAGGGAACGGCGGGGGACGGTCCAAGGCTCATGGCGCTAGACTGGCACTCGGAGTGGCGGAGTGCCAATACCGCTGCGAGGCACCAGTTGGGTGAGGAGGGGACATGCTCGACGACCGCAAGCTGACCGTGCTGCGCGCCATCGTCACCGACTATGTCTCCAGCCAGGAGCCGGTCGGATCGAAGGCGCTGGTCGAGCGCTACCGACTGGGCGTCTCGCCCGCCACGGTCCGCAACGACATGGCCGTCCTGGAGGACGAGGGCTACATCGCCCAGCCGCACACCAGCGCCGGCCGGATCCCGACCGACAAGGGATATCGGCTGTTCGTCGACCAGATCGGCGAGATCAAGCCGCTGTCGGTCGCCGAACGACGGGCGATCGAGACGTTCATGTCCGGTGCGATCGACATGGACGACGTCGTCGCCCGGACCGTACGGCTGCTGGCCCGGCTCACCCACCAGGTCGCGATCGTCCAGTATCCGGTGGTGTCCTCCACCGTGGTCCGCCACGTTGACCTGATCCGGCTCAGTGGCGACGACCTGATGCTGATCGCGGTGACGTCGAACGGCCGGGTCGAGCAGCACACCCTGGCGCTGAGCGTGGACGAGCCCCTGCTCGCCGAGATCCGTACGAAGCTGGCGGCCGCCGTCGTCGACCGCTCGACCCAGCGGGCCATCGAGGCGCTGGGGACGGTCGACGAGGAGTTCCGCCCGGAGGATCGGCCGGCGGCCCGGGTCGCCGTCTCCACCCTGCTGGAGCTGCTCGGCACTCCGCCGAGCACCCGGGTGGTGGTCGGCGGGGTGCCCAATCTGGCCCGGTTCGCCAGCGAGTTCGAGTCGACCGTCGGCCCGGTGCTGGAGGCGCTTGAGGAGCAGGTGGTGCTGCTCAAGTTGCTCGGCGAGGCCGCGACCTCCGACGATGTGCTGGTCCGGATCGGGGAGGAGAACCCCTACCAGGGTCTGCAGTCCACCTCGATGGTGGCCAGCGCCTACGGCAGCCAGCAGGATGTCTGGGCAACCCTCGGTATTGTCGGACCGACCCGGATGGACTATCCGTCGATGATGGCGTCGGTGCGAGCTGTCGCACGCTACGTGGGCCGTTTCCTGGCCTGAGGATGACGAGGATATGAGCAAGGACTACTACGAGATCCTGGGCGTGGGCCGGGACGCCGACGCGGAGGCGATCAAGAAGGCCTACCGCAAGCGCGCCATGAAGGTGCACCCCGATGTCGCCCAGACCGACGACGCCGCCGAACAGTTCAAGGAACTGAACGAGGCGTACGAGGTGCTGAAGGACCCGCAGAAGCGGGCCGTGTACGACCGCGGTGGGGACCCGATGGGCCACGGCGGGATGGGCGGCGGCTTCGGCGGGATGGGCGGCTTCGGCGGTGCCGGCGGCTTCGACTTCACCGACCTGATCGGGTCGATGTTCGGCCAGGCCACCTCGCGCGGTCCGCGGTCCCGGGTCCGCAAGGGCCAGGACGCGCTGGTCGGGATGGGTCTCACCCTCGCCGAGGCGGCGTTCGGCGCCACCAAGCCGCTCCAGGTCGACACTGCGGTGCTCTGCTCGCGGTGCAGCGGCTCCGGCTCGGCCGAGGGCAACGCCCCGGTCACCTGCCGCACCTGTCACGGCAGCGGCGAGATCACCCAGGTGCAGCGCTCCTTCCTGGGTGACATCCGCACCTCCTCGCCCTGCCCGACCTGCCGTGGCTACGGCACCGTGATCCCCGATCCGTGCCCGGAGTGCTCCGGTGAGGGGCGGGTCCGCACCACCCGTACGCTCAACGTGAAGGTGCCCGCCGGGGTGGACACCGGCAACCGGATCCACCTGGCGGCCCAGGGCGAGGTCGGCCCCGGCGGCGGCCCGGCCGGCGACCTCTACGTCGAGCTGCAGGTCGCGCCGCACGAGAACTTCGTCCGCAAGGGCGCCGACCTGGAGACCGTCGTCCGGGTCCCGATGACCGCCGCCGCGCTGGGCACCTCGGTGAAGGTGCCCACCCTGGACGCCGAGGTGGAGGGTGCCTCCCCGGAGGAGTCGCTGGTCGACGTCGAGATCCCGGCCGGCACCCAGTCCGGCACCCGGGTCACCGTCCGCGGCAAGGGCGTGCCGAAGCTACGGTCCAACGGACGCGGCGACCTGGGCGTCACCTTCCTGGTGCAGACCCCGACCAAGCTGGACCCCGAACAGCGCGAGCTGCTGCACCAGCTGGCCGATCTCCGCGGCGAGCACGAGGTCAAGCTCGGCCACGCCAAGGAGAAGGGCTTCTTCGGCAAGCTGCGTGACGCCTTCGAGGGCTGAGGTCCACCGGTGACCGATCCCGTCTTCCTGCACGAGTTCGCCGCCTCTCCCGCCCTCGGTGACGTCGTCACCCTGGCGGGGGAGGAGGGCCATCACGCGGCCGCGGTCCGCCGGGTCAAGGTCGGTGAGACCGTCGTGCTCTCCGACGGCGCCGGCCGCGGGATCCGCGGCGAGGTGGCGGCGGTCGCCAAGAAGAGCATCGACGTACGGGTCGACGCGCTGCTGAACGCCCCGCGTCCGGCGGTCCGCTGGGTCGTCGCCCAGGCCCTCGCCAAGGGCGGCCACGACGAGCAGGCGATCGACATGATGACCCAGGCCGGAGTGGCCGAGGTCGTGCCGTGGCAGTCCGCGCGCGCCATCGTCCGGTGGGCCGGCGACCGGGCGGTCAAGGGCGCGGAGAAGTGGCGGCGTACGGTCCGCGAGGCGGCCAAGCAGTCCCGCCGGCTGTGGGTGCCCGAGGTGCACGAGGTGGTCGACACCGCCGGCCTGGCGATGCTGGTCGGCACCGTCGACGCGGCGTACGTGCTGCACGAGTCGGCCGACCGGTGGCTGGCCTCCCTGGACCTGCCGCGCACCGGCAGCGTGCTGCTGGTCGTCGGCCCCGAGGGCGGCATCGCCCCCGACGAACTGGACGCCCTGGTGGCGGCCGGCGCGGTGCCGGTGTTGGTCAACGACGGTGTGCTGCGCAGTTCGAGCGCCGGCATCGTCGGACTGGCTCAGGCGCAGGCGATGGTGGCCCGGGCGAACGGCTGACCCGCCCGGATATCATGAGGCGGCTGCACCTGCCGCCGTTCACGTCCGGGGAGGAATCCTGACCAGTCTGCCTGCCGATCCTTCGGCGTTCGGTTTCCGTCGCGAGGCCGAGCTGGACAACGGACGGGGACGTACGGGGGTGATCTCGACCCCGCACGGCGAGATCCGCACCCCGGCGTTCGTCGCGGTCGGGACGAAGGCCACCGTCAAGTCCGTCACCCCCGGCCAGGTGGAACAGCTCGGGGCGCAGGCTGTGCTCGCCAACGCCTACCACCTCTATCTCCAGCCGGGCGCCGACATCGTCGACGAGGCGGGCGGTCTGGGCAGCTTCATGAACTGGCCGGGGCCGACCTTCACCGACTCGGGCGGCTTCCAGGTGATGAGCCTGGGCGCCGGATTCAAGAAGGTCCTGGCGATGGACACCACCGGCCTGCAGAACGACGACGTGATCGCCGACGGCAAGACCCGGCGCGCCTTCGTCGACGAGGACGGCGTGACGTTCTTCTCCCACCTCAACGGCGACCAATTGCGCTTCACCCCCGAGGTGTCGATGCAGATCCAGCACCGGCTGGGCGCCGACATCATGTTCGCCTTCGATGAACTGACCACGCTGATGAACACCCGGGAGTATCAGGTGGGGTCGGTGGAGCGGACCCGTCGCTGGGCGCAGCGATGCCTGGTCGAGCACCGGCAGTTGACCGCGGAGCGGGTCGGCAAGCCCTATCAGGCGCTGTTCGGGGTGGTGCAGGGCGCCCAGTACGAGGACCTGCGCCGGTCTGCCGCGCGGGGCCTGGCCGAGATGGCGGTCGACGGGCGGGGATTCGACGGGTACGGGATCGGGGGTGCGCTGGAGAAGGCGAACCTCGGCACCATCGTCGGCTGGGTCAGCGACGAACTGCCCGCCGACAAGCCGCGGCACCTGCTGGGCATCTCCGAGCCGGACGACTTCTTCACCGCGATCGAGAACGGCGCGGACACCTTCGACTGCGTCCAGCCGTCACGGGTGGCGCGCAACGCGGCCCTCTACACCCGCGACGGCCGGTTCAACATCACCCGGGCGGAGAATCGGCGCGACTTCGGACCGATCGACCCGGACTGCGACTGCTACACCTGCACCCACTACTCGCGGGCGTATCTGCACCACCTGTTCAAGGCCAAGGAGATGCTCTCGGCGACCTTGGCGACGATCCACAACGAGCGGTTCACCGTACGCCTCGTCGACGACATCCGTACGTCCCTCGAGGAGGGCCGCTTCGCCGAGTTCCGCGACGAGGTGCTCGGCCGGTTCTACCCGAAGCGCCACCGGCACCACTGACGACCGCACGGTTCGAGAGCACGGACGGACAGCACGGTCGAACGGCACGCTCCGACAGCACGGTCGAACAGCACCGCGGGCAGGACCGGACGACGCTGGGCGCCCCGTCCGGTCCGGCCCCGGTGTCCCCCCATGGATCCGGGAGGGACGGCCGGACCTGTCAGGGTCGGGTCGCCAGGTCCAGCAGCTCCAGGATGTGGTGGTAGGTCTGCCCGGTCGCCCGGGTCATCCCCACCTCGCAGGTGCGGTTGGCGGAGGCGTACGCCGTCCGCCCGGTGCCCTGCCCGACCCGGGCCGCCACCTCGGCCGCCTCGCCCGTCGTCGCCGAGGCGGTGAGCTCCGGGTGGAGCATGCCGCGGTCGCCGGCGAAGGCGCAGCAGCCGGTGGCCACCGGCACGATCACCGACGAGGCGATCTTCTCGGCGATCGCGCGGGCGGCGGCGTTCAGGCCGAGGTGGGTCATCGAACAGGTGTTGTGCAACACGACGGTGTCGTACGGGTGGGTCACCACCAGGTCGTCGAGCAGCCGGTCGGCGACGAACTCGACGGCGTCGATGATGGTCAGCTCTCCGTACGCCTGGTCGGGATCGGTGTGCTGGAACTTCAGCACACCCTCGGTGCAGGAGGCGCCGTCGACGACGACCGGCAGCCGGCCGTGGTCAGTGGCCTCCCACAGGATCGGCAGCGCCTTCTCCCGCATCGTGGCATGGCCGCGGGTGAAGCCCTTCGACGACCACGGGGTGCCGCAGCACAGCCCGTTGATCCCCTCGGGGATGTCGACGGCGGTGGCGGTCCGGGCGAGCAGTGCGTCGATCGCCGGGCCCACGCCCGGGCCACCCTCGGCGGCACCGAACAGGCTGTGGATGCAGGCCGGGAACCACACCGCCGCCGGTCCGGTGGACGTCCGGGGCGTACGCCGCTTCCCGCCGCGCGGCAGGTCGGAGGTCCAGCGCTGCAGGTTGTCGGTGCCGACGACGGCCCGGCCGAGGTCGGTGACACCGGTGGCCACCGGCGGGACTGCTGCGGCGACGTTCATCGCCACCCCGCCGATCGCGGTGAGCCCGCCCCAGTTACGGGCCAGGGCGTTCCAGGCGGCCTGGGAGGCGTTGCCGTGTCCCTCGGCGCGCAGCCGGCGGACCAGGTCGGCGGTGTTGATGTCCAGCGGGCAGTTGACCGAACACAACCCGTCGACCGCGCAGGTCTCGATGCCCTGGTAGCGGTAGCTCTTCGTCAGCTCGTCGGCCAGGGCGGTGTTGCCGGCCTGCCGGGCGGCGGTGATCTCGCGGCGCAGCGCGATCCGCTTGCGCGGGGTGAGGGTGAGGTCGCGGCTGGGGCAGATCGGCTCGCAGTAGCCGCACTCCACGCAGCGGTCCACCTCCTCCTCGACGGTGGGGGACTGCTTGAGGTCCTGGACGTACGCCCGCGGGGTCTCCGACAGCACCACACCGGGGTTGAGCACCGCGTCGGGGTCGCACAGCTGCTTGACGGCGACCATCACCTCGTACAGCTCCTGGCCGTATTGGCGGGCGACGAAGGGGGCCATGATCCGGCCGGTGCCGTGCTCGGCCTTCAGCGAGCCCTGGTGGCCGAGGACGACGTCGACCATGTCGTCGGTGAACGCCTCGTAGCGCGCGGTCTGCGTGCCGCCGGCGAACTGCTCGTTGAGCATGAAGTGGATGTTGCCGTCCTTGGCATGACCGAAGATCACCGAGTCCTGGTAGCCGTGCCGGACGAACAGCTCGGCCAGCTCGGAGCAGGTCTGGCCGAGTGCGCCGACCGGCACCACGACGTCCTCCAGCAGGGCCGTGGTGCCGCTCGGCCGGTTGCCGGCGACGGCGGCGTAGAGCCCCTTGCGGACGGTCCACAGCTCGGCCGCCTTCCGGGCGTCCTGGGCCATCCCGAACGGCACCGCGAGGTCCAGTGCGTCGGTGACCGGGCGGGCGGCGGCGATCTTGTCGGCGAGTTCCTGCTGGGTGTGCCCGTGGAACTCGACCAGCAGGGCCGAGTGGTCCTTGACGTGCAGGTCGGTGATCGCCCGCGGGCTGCCGGACAGCGTCTGGGCGACCCGCAGGCTGACCGAGTCCATCAGCTCGACGGTCGCGAATCCGGACGCCACCAGGTCGGGCAGCGCGGTCATCGCCCGGTCGATGGTGTCGAAGACCATCAGGCCGGTGGTGACCTGCGGCAGCACCTCGACCGTACGCAGCGTCGCTTCGGCGACGAAGCCGAGCGTGCCCTCCGAACCGATCATCAGGTGGGCCAGGATGTCGACCGGACGGTCGTGGTCGAGGAAGGAGTTCAACCCGTAGCCCATGGTGTTCTTCATGGAGAACTGCTGGCGGATCGTGTCCACCGAGTCCTTCCGGGATCGGACCCGGTCGCGCAGCCCGTCGAGACCGGCGTACAGCGCCGGCTCCAGTCGACGCAGCTTCTCCTCGGCGTCCGGCGCGCCGGTGTCGAGGACGGTGCCCGAGGGCAGCACCAGCACCATCGACTCCAGTGTCCGGTAGGTGTTGAACTCGGTGCCACAGGCCATCCCGGAGGAGTTGTTGGCCACCACACCACCGATCGTGCAGGCCACCTCGGAGGCCGGGTCGGGACCGATCTTGCGACCGTACGGCCGCAACACGGTGTTGACCGCCCGGACCGTCGCGCCGGGCTGCACCCGCACCCGGGCGCCGTCGTCGAGCACCTCGATGCCGCGGAAGCTGGCCCGGGTGTCGGCCAGGATGCCGCGGCCCTGGGCCTGACCGGACAGGCTGGTCCCGCCGGATCGGAAGGTGAGCGGCAGGCCACCGGCCCGGGCCGTACGGAAGAGGGCGCCGATGTCGTCGGCGGACCGTGGGGTGGCCACGATCTGCGGCACGACGAGGTAATGGGAGGCATCATGTGCCAGGGCGCGTCGGTCGAACTCACTGTCGGAGTACATCCCAGCGGATCCGAGCAGGGTGGGGTGGTCGTGCGCCGTCGCCGTCGTCGTCATAGGGGTCTCCTGGTCATCGTTGACTGACGAAGACGAGCGTACCCTGATGGTCTGACCAAAGGAAGAGATGGTCAGACCATCAGGGGTGATGTCCTCGGCCGGGCTCAGGGAACGGTGATCGGCCGGGAGTCGGAGGCGTCCGCTGGGGTGGGTGCGACGACCGGGACGGGCACCCGGATCGCACCGGGGACCGGGTGCACCCACACCCGGTGGGCCGCGTCCAGCCCCTCCCGGACCGCCTCCCGGCGGGTCAGGGCGACCAACGCCGGGGTGGTCGACCCATCCACCTCGACCTCGACCTGGACCTCGAAGCCCACCCGGTTGATCCGGGTCACCCAGCCACCGCGTTCGCCCGTCCGATCGGTGGGATGGGTGCTGATCCCGAGGTCGTGCGGGCGGATCAGGGTGTCCTCGTAGGTGGTCACCGGCCCGAGGAAGCCCATCACGAAGGCGTTGGCGGGTGCGTCGTAGAGCTGGTCGGAGGTGCCCACCTGCTCGATGCGGCCCTGGTTGATCACCACCAGGTGATGCGCCACCTCAAGGGCCTCCTCCTGGTCGTGCGTGACGAAGACAGTGGTGACATGCACCTCGTCGTGCAGGCGGCGCAGCCAGTCGCGCAGTTCCTTGCGGACCTTGGCGTCGAGCGCACCGAACGGCTCGTCGAGCAGCAACACGCGGGGGCTGATCGCCAGTGCGCGGGCCAGGGCCATCCGCTGGCGCTGGCCACCGGACAGTTGGGAGGGCAGTCGGTCGGCGAACTGCTCGAGGTGGACCAGTTCCAGCATCTCTGCGACCCGGGCGCTCACCTGGTGCTTCGGCTGTTTGCGGATCCGCAGGCCGAAGGCGACGTTTTCGGCGACCGTGAGGTGGCGGAAGGCGGCGTAGTGCTGGAAGACGAAACCCACGTCGCGCTTCCGCGCCGGCACCCCGGTGGCGTCGACCCCGGCGATCGCGACGCTGCCGGCGTCGGCGTGCTCCAGTCCGGCGATGATCCGCAACAGGGTGGACTTGCCGCCACCACTGGGGCCGAGGAGGGCGGTCAGGTCGCCGGTGGGGATGGTGAGGTCGATATCGGTCAGGGCGTTGAAGTCGCCGAAGTGCTTGGAGACTCCGCGGATCTCGATGCTCATGCTCGGTTCTCCTGGGACGGGCGCAGCACCGCCACCACGATGAGCGCCACCAGGGCGATCACCGTGAGCAGCAGGGCCGCGGTGTAGGCGGTGGTGGCGTTGGCCACCCCGAACTGCTGGTAGCGCTCCTCGACCAGCAGGGTGGCGGTCTGGGTGCGGAACGCCACACCCCCGGACACGATCTTCACCGCGCCGAACTCGCCGAGCGCCCGGGCGAAGCTCAGCACGACGCCGTACACGACGGCCCACTTGATGGTGGGCAGGGTGATCAGGGTGAAGACCTGCCACGGGCCGGCGCCCAGACTCTCGGCGGCCTGCTCGGCGTCGGTGCCGGCCTCGATCAGCACCGGCACCACCTCGCGGATCACCAGCGGCAGACAGACGAAGGTGGTGGCGAGGACGATGCCGGGCGGGGCGTAGATGATCTGCAGGCCGGCGTCCTTGAGGAACGGGCCGAACCACCCGGTGGTCCCGCCGTAGACCAGCAGCAGGGCCAGGCCGACGACCACGGGGGAGACCGACATCGGAAGGTCGACGAGAGCCGACAGCACCCGGCGCCCCGGGAACCGGTGCCGGACCAACAGCAGCGAGATGCCGACGCCGAACACCGTGTTGAGGGCCACCGCCCACAGCGCCGAGACCAGGGTGAGCTGGAAAGCGAACACCAGCGCCGGGTCGCGCACGGCGGCCAGCACCGGGCCGACGCCGTGGGAGAACGTCCGGGTCCCGACCAACAGCACCGGCCAGATCACCAGCAGCGCCAGATAGAGGACGACGACGGCCCGCAACAGATAGCGCGACCAGGGGCGCCCGGACGGCATCGTACGCGGCGTGGTGTGGCGTCCGGGGCGTACGGCGGCGCCGGCCGTCCGTACCGAGGTGTCAGTCGTCATGGTGGGTCACCCTCCGGGAGAAGACGTCGAGCAGGACGATCGCCACCAGGGCCACCAGCAGCAGCACCGAGGCCACCGCCGCCGCGCTGTGCAGGTTGTCGCCCTCGATGTAGCCCAGGATGCGGACGGCGGCCACCTCGGTGTGCATCGGGAGGTTGCCGGACAGCAGCACCAGCGAACCGAACTCGGACAGCGCCCGGGCGAACGACATCGCCGCGCCGGAGGTGACGGCCGGCACCAGGCTCGGCAGGACGATCCGGCGGAAGACGGTCAGTGGACCGGCCCCCAGGGAGGCGGCGGCCTCCTCCGCCTCCGGCTCCATCTCGAGCAGCACCGGCTGCACCGTCCGCACGACGAAGGGGAGCGTGACGAAGAGGAAGGCCAGTGCCACCGCCATCCGGGTGTTCGCCCAGTTGAGGCCCAGCGGCGACTGCGGTCCGTACAGACTGAGCAGCACCAGGCCGGCGACGATGGTCGGGAGCGCGAACGGGAGGTCGATGACGATCTCCAGGATCCGCTTGCCCGGGAAGTCGTCGCGGACCAGCACCCAGGCGACGAGGGTGCCGATGACCACGTTGATCGCCGTGATGATCAGGGCGACCACCACGGTGAGGCCGATCGCGGCCGCGGTCTGTGGGTCCCGCAGCGCGGCCCAGTAGGCGCCCCAACCGCCCTCGGCGGCTTTGACCAGCACCGCGGTGAGCGGGAGCAGCACCAGCAGGCTGAACCAGATCAGGGCGATGCCCAGCCCTGTCCCGGAGACCCGGTCCAGGGTGCTGACCAGGACCGGGCCCCGGTGCTTGCGAGTGCCCCTGGGGCGACGCGGGGCCCGGTCCTGCGCTGCGGCGGCGACCTCGGTCACTTGGTCTTGCCCGTCTTCTGCTGGATCTTCGGCACCAGGCCGGTGGCGTCGGCGAAGAACTTCTTGTTCACCGCCGACCAGCCGCCCAGGTCGTCATTGATGGTGAACAGCTTGGCCGGCGTCGGGTACGGGTTCTTCGGGTCGTTGGCACCCGGCACCTCGGGGACCTTCACCCCGGAGAGGACCGGACGGAAGCCCTTCTTGGCGAACTCGACCTGACCCGCCGGGCTGAGGACGAAGTCCAGGTAGGCCTGCGCCGTGGGGTTGGCGGTCTTCGTCACCGCGCCCGGGTTCTCGATCAGCAGGGTGTTGTCGGGCACCAGGTACTCGAAGGTCTCACCGGACTGGCGGGCCAGGATGGCCTCGTTCTCGTAGGAGATGAGCACGTCGGCGGTGCCCTGCAGGAAAGCGTTGGTGGCGTCACGGCCGCTGCCGGGCAGAGCGACGACGTTCTGGAAGAACGAGGTGAGGTACTCCTCGGCCTGCGCCTCGGTGCCGCCCTGGCTGATCACCTGCTGGTAGGCGGCCAGGATGTTCCACCGCGCGGAGCCGGAGCTGGCGGGGTTGGGGGTGACGATACGGATGCCGGGCTTGACCAGGTCGGCCCAGCCGGTGATGTTCTTCGGATTGCCCTTGGGAACGACGATGACCACCACGGAGTCGGAGACGATGCCCTTGGTCGGGCCGCTCTTCCAGGTGGCGTCGACCAGACCGGCGTCGACCAGGCGGGTGACGTCGCCCTCGAGGGAGAAGTTGACGTAGTCCGCGGCCAGGCCGTTCACCACGGCCCGGCTCTGGTCGCCGGAGGCGCCGTACGACTCCTGCCAGACGACCCCCTTGCCGGCGTCGGTCCTGGCGAACGCCGCCTGGGCGGCGTTGTTCGCCTCCTTGGGCACGGCGAAGCCGACCAGGTGGAGGGTGGTGGTGGCCGCGGAGCTCGAGGCGCCGCCCGGCGAGGCCGCGCCACCGACGCAGCCGGACAGGGTCAGTCCGGCGGAGGCCAGACCGGCGATGGAGAGCAGGGTGCGGCGGGAGACGGTCGGTTGCATGGGAGGACCCTTCGCTCGGCGCCCGGGGGGGGAGCGCATAGTTTCTTAATCCACTAGGTTTGATGGCCTATTTGAAAAACTTATACATCACGTCGGCGTCCCGCCGCAATCCGGTGTTCGGATGTCCCTGGCAGACGGCACCCGACAGAAGGGGGCACACTGGGGTATGGCCACCTACAACGACGAAACCAGCACGGACCCCTCGGAGGTCGTCGACCAGCTCGACCCGGAGCAGAGTCTGGTCGAGCGTGACGTCGCGGACCCACTCGACGAGGGGATCATCGCCCCCGACGACTGGTCGGGCGCCATGACCGAGGCACTCGAAGGGCCCGAGGGGCTGCGCGATCGGATCAAGCGGGAGGACCCCGGGCGGGAGCGCTTCGAGGAACCCGACTGGAACGGCACGGGTCTCGACGAGAGGGACTACCGGCGAGCCGGCCGGCTCGTCGACTACAAGGACGGGTACGACGGTGAGGACCGGGAGTCCGGCCTGATCGGGCACGACGTCGGCCTCTCCGGAGGAGCGGCGAGTGCCGAGGAGGCCGCTGTGCAGATCATCGACCAGGACGAGCTGGAGGAGTCCGAGCGTCGCGACGACTGAGGGTGACGGGAAGGGCGCGGTGACGGAGAGTCCGACTACGATGGGATCATCCGGTCGTCCCGTCCCGGGACGCCGCGTCCGGCGACCTTCGGAGGCATCCTGTCCAGCGTACGCACCCTCGACGTGATCGACGACGACAAGGGCCGGGGGGTCCGTACGCTCGTCGTGCCGGCGTCCATCGACATGGTGTCGGTGCTCGGCCCTCGCGACGAGTTCCTGCGGATCCTCGAGCGGGTGCTCGACGCCGACATCCACGTCCGGGGCAACGAGATCCACCTGTCCGGCGACGAAGCCGCGCTGCGCGCGGGCACGGAGGCACTGACCGAGATGGTCACCATCATCCGCACCGGTCAGGGGCTGACGGCGGACGCCGTCGAGCGCCTGGTGGGGATGCTCGCGGGGGAGACCGAGGTCCGTCCCGCCGACGTGCTCACCCACTCGATCCTGTCCAACCGCGGCCGGACCATCCGCCCGAAGACCCTCAACCAGAAGCACTACGTCGACGCGATCGACCGGCACACGGTCGTTTTCGGCATCGGCCCGGCGGGCACCGGCAAAACCTATCTCGCGGTGGCGAAGGCGGTCCAGGCACTGCAGCGCAAGGAGGTCAACCGGCTCATCCTCACCCGTCCCGCGGTGGAGGCCGGCGAACACCTCGGCTACCTGCCCGGCACGCTGAGCGACAAGATCGACCCGTACGTACGGCCGCTCTACGACGCCCTGCACGACATGGTCGATCCCGACTCCATCCCGCGGCTGCTCACCGCCGGCACCATCGAGGTGGCCCCGCTGGCGTACATGCGTGGTCGTACGCTCAACGACGCGTTCATCATCCTCGACGAGGCGCAGAACACCACCGCCGAGCAGATGAAGATGTTCCTCACCCGGCTCGGCTTCGGGTCGAAGATGGTGATCACCGGTGACGTCACCCAGGTCGATCTGCCGGGTGGCCAGCGATCGGGCCTGCGGGTGGTCACCGACATCCTCCACGACGTCGAGGACATCGCCTTCTGTGAGCTGACCGCCAAGGACGTCGTACGGCACCGGCTGGTCGGCCGGATCGTCGCCGCGTACGACCGATTCGAGGCCGTCGGCGCGCAGGACCGCCACAATCAGGACCAGAAGAAGGGGACCCCACGCCGGTGAGCGTCGAACTGAACAACGAGTCAGGGATCGAGGCGGATGAGCAGGGGCTGGCCACGCTGGCCACCTGGGTGCTGGCGGAGTTGCGGATCCATCCGCAGGCCGAGCTGTCGATCGTGCTGGTCGACGAGGAGACGATGGCGGCCTACCACGTCAAGTACATGGACCTTCCCGGTCCGACCGACGTGCTGTCGTTCCCGATGGACGAGTTGCGCATCCCCGAACCGGACGAGCCGGAGCCCGAGGGGCTGCTCGGCGACATCGTGCTGGCCCCGGCGGTGACGGCGCGCCAGGCCGCCGAGAACGACCGGACGCCGGACCAGGAGGCGGAGTACCTGCTGGTGCACGGCATCCTGCACCTGCTCGGCTACGACCACGCCACCCCCGAGGAGCACGCCGAGATGTTCGGACTGCACGACCGCCTGATGGCGGCGTACGAGGAGCATCGGGCGGGCGGGAAGGGCGCATGAGCGAGCCGGACATCGTCCAGCTGGTCCTCGCCCTCGTCTTCGCCGTCGCGGCGGGATTCCTCGCCGCGATCGAGTCCGCGCTGCACTCCTTCTCCCATGCCAGGGCCCAGAACCTGGTCGAGGAGGGGGTGAGCGGCGCCAAGCGGCTCGAACTGATCACCGAGGACCCCGCGCCCACCGTGAACGCGATCCTCTTCATCCGGACCATCCTCGAGGTCACCGCCATCGTGCTGGTGGCCCGCGTGGTGGTGGACCTGCAGCTGCGGGACTGGGCCGAGCTGCTGTTGGCGATCGGGTCCATGGTGGTCGTCTCGTTCATCGCCTGGGGGGTCGCGCCGCGTACGCTCGGCCGTCAGCACGCCGACGGCATCGCCACTCGCACCTCGGGCCTGGTGATGCTGCTGACCACCGTGCTGGGGCCGATCCCGCAGCTGCTGATCGCCATCGGCAACATCCTCACCCCCGGCCGTGGCTTCGACGACGGACCCTTCTCGTCGGAGGCCGAGTTGCGGGAACTGGTCGACAAGGCCGAGGAGTCCGACGTGATCGAGGCCGGCGAGCGCCGGATGATCCACTCGGTCTTCGAGCTCGGCGACACCATGGTCAAGGAGGTGATGGTGCCGCGGACCGACATCGTGTCGATCGAGGACAACAAGACGCTGCGCCAGGCGACCTCGTTGGCCCTGCGGTCCGGTTTCAGCCGGATCCCGGTCGTCGGCGAGGGCGGACTGGACAACGTGGTCGGCATCGTCTTCCTCAAGGACCTGATGAAGCGTACGTACGACAACCCGCAGGCCCAGACCACCGAGCGGGTCTCGTCGCTGATGCGCCCGCCCACCTGGTGTCCCGACTCCAAGCCGGTCGACGACCTGCTGCGGGAGATGCAGGCCACCCACTCGCACCTGGTGATGGTGGTCGACGAGTTCGGTGGCACCTCAGGGCTGGCGACGATCGAGGACATCCTCGAGGAGATCGTCGGCGAGATCGTGGACGAGTACGACGCCGAGATCGCCCCGGTCACCAGGCTCTCCGAGGGCCGCTACCGGGTCTCGGCCCGGCTGGCCGTCGACGAGCTGGGGGAGTTGTTCGGGCGCAAGCTGGACGACGAGGACGTCGACACGGTCGGCGGCCTGATGGCCAAACTGCTCAACATGGTGCCGATCGCCGGCTCCGTGGTGCGCTGGGAGGGCCTGGAGCTGGTGGCCGAACGCGCCCAGGGCCGGCGCAACCAGATCGGCACCGTGCTCGTCACCCAGGTGGGGGACGACACAGACGCGGGTGACGAGCGGGGCACCTCGGCGGTGTTCCGCTCGGCGCAGGAGACGGAGGACGAGTGATGGACGCACCGACCAGCAGCGGCGACCGCCGCGGGGACGAGGGCGGCTACCGTTCCGGCTTCGTGTGCTTCGTCGGCCGGCCGAACGCCGGGAAGTCGACACTGACCAACGCCTTGGTGGGGCAGAAGATCGCCATCGCCTCGGACAAGCCGCAGACCACCCGCCACGTCGTCCGCGGCATCATCACCCGGCCCGACGGGCAGCTGGTGCTGATCGACACGCCGGGCCTGCACCGGCCCCGTACGTTGCTGGGGGAGCGGCTCAACGACCTGGTCCGCGACACCTGGTCCGAGGTCGACGTGGTGGCGGTGTGTCTGCCGGCGAGCCAGCGGATCGGCCCCGGCGACAGCTACCTCGTCGAGCAGCTCGCCCGGCTGCGCAACCGGCCCACGCTGGTGGCGCTGGCGACGAAGTCCGACCTGGTCAGTGGTGACCGGCTGCGCCAGCACCTGATGGCGATCCAGGCGCTGGAGGAGAAGCTCGGCATCAGCTGGGCGCACATCATCCCGGTCTCCGGGCTGACCGGCGACCAGGTCGCCGAGGTCGGCGACGTCCTGCTCGGCCTGCTGCCGCCCGGTCCGCAGTACTACCCGGACGACGAGTTCACCGACGAGCCGGAGGAACAGCTGGTCGCCGAACTGATCCGGGAGGCGGTGCTGGAGGGTGTTCGCGACGAGCTGCCGCACTCCATCGCCGTGATGGTCGACGAGATGCGGATGCGCGCCGATCGTCCGGAGGACAAGCCGCTGCTCGACATCTACGCCTCGATGGTGGTGGAGCGTGACTCGCAGAAGGGCATCGTGATCGGGCACAAGGGGGAGCGGCTGCGTCAGGTGGGCACCGCGGCCCGCCAGCAGATCGCGCACCTGCTCGGGGTGCCGGTCTACCTGGATCTCAAGGTCAAGGTGATGAAGGACTGGCAGCGCGACCCCAAGTTCCTCAACCGGCTGGGTTTCTGAGCCCGTCGGCCGACTGCTACGTCGCGCCCCGTACTGTCCGCCCTGTCCGTACGTCTCGTTCGTCTCGTTCGTCCGCCGCGGGCGGGGCGGACAGGGCGGACGGGGCGTCGTCGGGGGTGGCCGGGACGATAGGCTGACGCTCATGTCCAAGGTTCTGACTTCCCTGCCGGTCGGCGAGCGCGTCGGCCTCGCTTTCTCCGGAGGTCTCGACACCTCCGTCGCCGTCGCCTGGATGCGTGAGAAGGGCGCGATCCCGTGCACGTACACCGCTGACATCGGGCAGTACGACGAGCCGGACATCGCCTCGGTGCCCGGTCGCGCCGGGGCGTACGGCGCGGAGATCTCCCGCCTGGTCGACTGCCGTGAGGCGCTGGTCGAGGAGGGCCTGTCCGCCCTCCAGTGCGGCGCCTTCCACATCCGGACCGCGGGCAAGGCCTACTTCAACACGACGCCGCTGGGACGTGCGGTGACCGGCACGCTGCTGGTCCGCGCGATGAAGGAGGACGGCGTCAACATCTGGGGCGACGGCTCCACCTACAAGGGCAACGACATCGAGCGGTTCTACCGCTACGGCCTGATGGCCAACCCGCAGCTGCAGATCTACAAGCCCTGGCTCGACGTCGACTTCGTCAACGAGCTGGGTGGCCGCGACGAGATGTCGCAGTGGCTGGGCGAGCGGGACCTGCCGTACCGCGACTCCAAGGAGAAGGCCTACTCCACCGACGCCAACATCTGGGGCGCCACTCACGAGGCCAAGCAGCTCGAGATGCTCGACGCCGGTCTGGACATCGTCGAGCCGATCATGGGCGTCAAGGCCTGGGACGAGAATGTCCAGGTGGTCACCGAGGAGGTGACGGTCCGCTTCGAGCAGGGCCGTCCGGTGGAGATCAACGGGCAGACGTTCGCCAGCGCGGTCGAGCTGGTCCTGGAGGCCAACGCCATCGGTGGCCGGCACGGCCTGGGCGTCTCCGACCAGATCGAGAACCGGATCATCGAGGCCAAGTCCCGCGGCATCTACGAGGCCCCGGGCATGGCGCTGCTGCACATCGGCTACGAGCGGCTGCTCAACGCGATCCACAACGAGGACACCGTCGCGAACTACCACAACGAGGGCCGTCGCCTCGGCCGGCTGATGTACGAGGGCCGTTGGCTCGACCCACAGTCGCTGATGCTGCGCGAGTCGCTGCAGCGCTGGGTCGGGTCGGCGATCACCGGATCGGTGACCCTGCGGCTGCGTCGTGGTGACGACTACACCATCCTCGACACCGAGGGCCCGGCACTGAGCTACCACCCGGAGAAGCTCTCGATGGAGCGGGTCACCGACGCGGCGTTCGGCCCGGAGGACCGGATCGGTCAGCTCACCATGCGCAACCTCGACATCGCGGACTCGCGGGCCCGCCTCGAGCAGTACGCCCAGCAGGGCATCGTCGGCGGTGCCACGGCCGAGTTGGTCGGCGCGCTGGAGAGCGGCGCCTCGACCGCGATCGCCGGTGGCAACGGGCCCGACGACGACAGTGAAGCGCTCGATCGCGCCGCCTTCGACCAGGGCACCGACTGACAGTGCTGGTCGTACGGATCGTCTGATCGTACGGATCGCGCGATCCGTAGGAGGCGGACGTGGCGAAGCGGCCCGCGGGTGGAAACCCGCGGGCCGCTCGCCGTTCCGCTGCCCCCCAGCAGCGGAGGCGTGGGGGGTCAGGAGAGAGTGATCTTCTTCTCCGCGCTGAACAGGCCGCCGCTCACACCGAGCTCGGTCGGCTGGACGTCCTTGGGGACGTCGAACACCAGCAGCCCCTTGACGCTGTTGCCCGGATTGATCTGCTCCAGGAACGTCGTGTTCTGGTCGTTGGCGTAGATCTCCGCCATGGTGTCGGTGCTGTACTCGTTGCCGTCCTTGTCGTAGAGCTTCACGAGGCTCGAGGTGAACGTGCTGGCGGACTTGCTGGTGTTCTTCACCGTGACGCTGACCAGGACGTACTGCCCCTGGGCCTTCTGGTTGAGGTACTCGTTGCCCACCTTGCTGACGCCCTTCTGCACCTTGGTGACGGTGTACTGCAGGTCGTTGGTGTCGACCGGCTGGTTCATCGCGAAGGTCTGCTCGGACGGCTTCTCCGGCGCCTTCTCAGGCTGCGCGGCGACCTGCTCGCCGGCCTGCTGGGTGGTCGCCTGGGTGGGGGCCTGCGATGGCGTCGAGCCGGCGGTCGTGTCACCGCCCTTGTTACCGTTCGCGGCGATGACGATGAAGACGATGGCGACGAGGATCCAGACCCAGACCCGCTGGTACCACTTCTTCCTCGGCTTGACGGGCTGCTGCGGCGGGGTGGGCTGGCCGGGGACCTGCTGGAACTGCGGGTTCGGCTGCTGGGGGAAGGGGGGCTGGGACATCGGGGGTCTCCTGTTTCGTGCTGCCTTGTCTCGTCGTGCTGACAGGTTCCATGGAACCGGGAGAGACGGCGGTGCCACATCGGCCGACCGGGTCCGCCCGCTCATCACTTCAGGTGCGGCGGAGGCGTCGATATCAACCGATCGGCTGATCCCGGGGCCAGGAATCGAACGTATGATCAGCTTCGTGCTGAGCCGATCCGAACCATCCGCCACCCTCGCGGCCGACCTCCGAAGGGCCGTCCCCTGGACGGTCGTCGGCCGTGTCGCCTGGACCGTCCTCGGCGGTCTGGTGGGGATCCTCGCCTGTCTGGTCGCCCTGGTCGGCTCCCTCAGCGTGGTGCCCGGCTACCAGACGAGCGCGGACGTCGGCGGGCAGCTGACGGGCCTCGGCGCCTTGGTGCTGCTGGCCTGGCTGCTGGCGATGTTCACGATCTTCGTCCGTCGGAGCCAACCCTGGGTGCCGGCGGCGGCGGGCGTGGTGCTCGCCGTGGGTCTGCAGCTCGACAGTCTGCTGTTGCTGCTCGGTGGGGCGGCGGTCGTCCTGCACCGGGACCGCCGGCAGGGGGTGATCGCCTCCGTTGTCGCCGGAGCCATCACTCTGGTTGCCGGGCTGCGTGACGGCCTGCGACCGTGGGGTCACACCGCGTGGGTGTTCGCGCTGGGGTCGGATCCGTTGGCCGCTCCTGACCGGGGTCTCCAGCTCGGTGTCAGTGTGGGCATCGCCGTCGGCGCCGGCGCTGTGGTGCTCGGCACCGCGTGGCTGATCCGCTCCCGCCGGGATCTCGGAGCCACCCGCCGGGACCTCGGGGCGACGGAGCAGGCGCGGGCGGTCGCCGAGGACCGCAGCGAGCAGCTGGAGACGACCGCTGTCCGGCTGGCGGAGCGGGAGCGGTTGGCCCGTGAAGTGCACGACTCGCTGGCCCACCGACTGTCTCTCATCTCGCTGCACGCCGGCGCGCTGGAGGAAGCCGCGCAGGACAGCGATCCGTCGGTCGCCGACTCCGCTGAAGCGCTCCGCGACAGCGCGCACCGCTCGCTGGAGGACCTGCGCGACCTTGTCAGCACGCTGCGTGAGCCGCCGGCTTCGGGCCGTCCGGCGGTCGCCGGTGATCCAGCCCCAGTGCCGCCGATCGGGCTCGCCGCCCTGCCTGAACTGGTCGACTCGGCGCGGGCGTCCGGTGTCTGCATCGAGGCCACCATCATGGTCCAGGACGCCGACGAGGCCACCGACCTGCTCAACCGTGCCGCCTACCGGATCGTCCAGGAGGCACTGACCAACGCGGTGAAACATGCGCCGGGACAGCCCGTCCGGATGGAGCTGACCGCCGGGCCGACGATCGGGGTGCACCTCGCTGTGCGCAACCCGCAGGGCCTGGATGCCGGTCTGCCGGGCTCCGGCAGTGGGCTGATCGGGATGCAGGAACGGGCTGCGCTGCTCGGCGGGATCCTGACCGCCGAGCCGGACGGACGGGGGGAGTTCGTGGTCGAGGCGTCACTGCCGTGGCAGACCGATCGAGCACCTGATCGACTCGGTCAGCCCGGGTGACCCACAGGAGACGGGGGAGTGTCAACAGGAGACCGGGGAGTGTCATAGGTCCCTCCTAGAGTCATCACCGTGGCACACACAGAGGGGGACATCCGGCCGATCCGGGTGATGGTGGTGGACGACGACCCGATGGCGCGCAGCGCGATCCGGGCGATCGTCGAGGCTGATCAGGGTCTGATCGTGGTCGCCGAGGCATCGGAGGGCGGTGAGGTGATCGACCGCGTACATGCGCACCATCCGGACGTGGTCCTGATGGACCTCCACCTGCCGACGGTCAACGGCGTCGCCGTCACCGCCCGACTGCTGCGCGGGGTCAATCCGCCCAAGGTGATCGCGTTGACGTCGGTGGATCTCGACAGGTACGTCTTCGACGCCCTTGAGGCGGGCGCGAGCGGCTTCCTGCTCAAGGACGTCGCGCCCAAGGATCTGCAACAGGCGATCCGTACGGTCCATGCGGGGGAGTCCGTGCTGTCGCCGCGCAGCACCAGCCATGTCATCCGGCACTTCGTCGATGTCGCCCACCGCGAGCAGAACCTGGAGGCTGCACGCGGGGTTGCGCGGCTGACAGCCCGCGAGTTGGAGGTTGCCCTCCTCGTCCACGAGGACCTCAGCAACGACGAGATCGCCCGGCGGCTGTGCTGCAGCGCGGCGACCGTCAAGACCCATCTGAGTCACGCGATGGCGAAGCTCGACGCGTCGACCCGGCTTCAGGTCGCGTTGTTGATCGAGCGGGCGGCCCCCATGACACCGGTGCTGGGCGCCGGCCGGATGGGATGACCGGTTGACAGCGTTGATCCATCGACTAGAGTCACTGACGTGGCACAGGTCCTGATTCTCCTTCCTTGCCGCAGCGAGGCCTACTGAGGTCGGCCTCCTCGCTGCGGAGTCGATGCGCGCCGTCCGCCACTCATGACAGCGAGGAAGAGATGACCACCCACACCGTTCCCCAGGCCCCCGTCGCCGACCCGTCGATGACCGTCCCGGGTCAGTTCGGCACCGTTCCGCAGACCCGCCCGGTGCAGCAGCCCAGCGGGATGCCGATCCAGCGCTACCAGGCCTTCGAGCCGGTCCCGCTGCCGGACCGCACCTGGCCCGACAAGAAGCTGACCGCTGCTCCGCGCTGGCTGTCCACCGATCTGCGCGACGGCAACCAGGCCCTGATCGACCCGATGACCCCGAGCCGCAAGCAGAAGCTGTTCGACATGCTGGTGCGGATGGGGTACAAGGAGATCGAGATCGGCTTCCCGTCGGCCTCCCAGACCGACTTCGACTTCGTCCGACAGCTGATCGAGCACGATGCGATCCCCGACGACGTCACCATCACCGTGCTGACTCAGGCCCGCGAGGACCTGATCGAGCGCACCGCCCAGTCCCTGCAGGGCGCTGCCCGGGCGAACATCCACATGTACAACGCGCTGGCCCCGATGTTCCGCCGCGTCGTCTTCCGGATGGACGAGGACGAGGCGAAGGACCTGGCCTGCCGTGGCACCGACCTGGTGATGAAGTACGCCGAGCAGTACCTGGGCGACGTACGGTTCGGCTACGAGTACAGCCCGGAGATCTTCACCCAGACCCCGACCGACTACGCCATCGAGGTGTGCAACGCGGTGATGGACCGCTGGCAGCCGGATGCCGACCGGGAGATCATCCTCAACCTGCCGGCCACGGTCGAGATGTCGACGCCGAACGTGTACGCCGACCAGATCGAGTACTTCTGTCGCCACATCAACCATCGCGAGTTCGTCACCGTCTCGCTGCACGCCCACAACGACCGCGGCACCGCCGTCGCGGCGACCGAGCTGGCGCTGATGGCCGGCGCCGACCGCGTCGAGGGGTGCCTGTTCGGGCACGGCGAGCGCACCGGCAACGTCGACCTGGTCACCATGGCGATGAACCTGTTCAGCCAGGGCATCGATCCGATGATCGACTTCTCCCAGATGGACGAGATCCGGCGGACCGTCGAGTACTGCACCGGCCTGCCGGTCCATCCGCGCCACCCGTACGCGGGCGATCTGGTCTACACCGCCTTCTCCGGTTCCCACCAGGACGCCATCAAGAAGGGGCTGGAGGATCTGGAGAAGAAGGCCAAGGCGGCCGGCACCACCGTCGACCAGGGTGGCTGGGAGGCTCCGTACCTGCCGATCGACCCGCACGACGTCGGTCGTACGTACGAGGCGGTCATCCGGGTCAACTCGCAGTCCGGCAAGGGCGGCATGGCGTATCTGATGAAGGCCGACCACAAGCTGGACCTGCCGCGTCGTCTGCAGATCGAGTTCTCCCGCGTCGTTCAGCAGGCCACCGACGTCTCGGGCGCCGAGATCAGCTCCCAGGAGCTGTGGGACATCTTCGACCACGAGTACATCCAGACGGCCGGCCCGCTGCAGGTGCTGGGGGTCCGCACCCAGAACAACGGGGTGGACACCATCGACGCCACCGTCCGGATGGACGACCAGGAGCTGGAGATCCACGGCGAGGGCAACGGCCCGCTGTCGGCGTACGTCGATGCGCTGTCCAGCTTCGGCACCCGCTCGGTGCGGGTGCTCGACTACACCGAGCACGCGATGGCCGCCGGCGGCGATGCCAAGGCGGCGGCGTACGTCGAGTGCGAGATCGGTGACGGTGACGACGCCCAGATCATGTGGGGCGTCGGCATCCACGAGAACATCATCACCGCCTCCCTGCAGGCGGTCACCCACGCGGTCAACCGCGCCATTCGCTGACGGCACCGCACCCCTGACTCCGGGCCGTCGCCACCCCCGACCCAGCCCGGAAGCACGAAGCCCTGCCTCCCACGAGGAGAAGCAGGGCTTCGTGGCGTCCGGAGGGGATCGCCGCGCGGCTCAGCCAACCGCATGGCCCGGACGGGAGGTCACTCGCCCTGGACCAGCCACAGGTCGGGACCGAAGATCTCGTAGAACACCTGCTCGGCCGGGTGGCCGGAGGCGATCAGCTGGGAGCGGACGGCCTTGAGGAAGGGCAGCGGGCCGCACATCACGACGTTCGCGTCGGCGGGGACGGCCACGCCGGACAGGTCCATCAGGCCCCGGTGGTCGCCGTCGGCGCCCTCCTCGAACCAGGTCTCGATCCGGGCGTTCGGCAGGGCGTCGACCAGTGCTGTCATCTCGTCGGCCAACGGCCAGTCGGCGGACGTACGGTCCGCATGCAGGACGATGATCTCGCGCTGCGACTCGCGCTGCTTCAGGGCGTCCAGCAGGGCGAGCATCGGGGTGACACCGATGCCGGCCGAGGCGAGCACCAGCGGCACCGTCACCTCGCGCAGCACCAGGTCGCCGTACGGGTTGGACAGATCGTAGACGTCGCCGACCTGCAGCTTCTCGTGGATCAGCGGGGTGACCTCGCCGTTGGGGTCGAGCTTGACCGCGATCCGCCGGGCGCCTGCGGGGGAGGGGATGAGGGTGAACTGGCGCGCCTGGCGGGTGCCGTCCGGGGTGGGGACCTGCAGCGAGACGTACTGGCCGGGCCTGGCGTCGGAGACGGCGGTGTCGTCGGCGGGCGCGAAGGAGATCACCGCGACGTTGCCGCCGGTCATCTCCTTGCCGGTCACCGTCCACGGCGCGAACGGCCGGTCGTTGGCCTGACTCGCGTAGAGGTTCTTCTCCATCGAGATCAGTGCGTGGCCCATCAGCCAGTACACCTCGGTCCAGGCGTCGACGACCTCCGGGGTGGCTGCGTCGCCGAGGTCGGCGGCGATGGCGCCGAAGAGGTGCTCGTACACCGTCGGGTACTCGTCCTCCTGCAGGCCCAGCGAAGCATGCTTGTGCGCGATCCGCGACAGCACCGTCTCCGGGTAGGAGTCCGGGTGGGTCAGCAGCCAGGTGGCGAAAGCGACAATGGAACCGGCCAGTGCCTTCGGCTGCTCACCGGTGAGCTGGTTGGAGCGACTGAACATGCCGTCGAGCAGATCGGGACGGGCGCCGAACATCCGCTGGTAGAACTTCGGGGTAATGAAGGGGATGCGTTCGGCGACGACGGGCGCGGTGGCCTCGATGATCGGGCGGGAGGTGTCCGACAGCATGGGGTGATTCTCCTTCGTTGGGAATGCCCGGAACCCTAATCGATTGACACGGTGTGACCGTCGAAATTATTCGTGACTCAGGTCACACTAACGACTGGGCTAGGGTCGGCGACATGGACGTCAAGGACCTGCTCATCGACGGAATCGAACGCAGCCAGGAGGCGTGTCGCGCGGTGTTGCGCGGGTTGACGGCCGACCAGGCGAACACTCGCCCCGGTGGCGACCACAACTCCATCACCTGGTTGGTGTGGCACATTGCACGCGAACAGGATGTGCAGATCGCACCGCTGGGCGGCACACCCGAGGTGTGGACCGGCCAGGGATGGTTCGAGCGGTTCGGTCTCGACCTGCCCGCCGCGTCGATGGGATACGGCCACGACACGGCTGCCGTCGGCAAGGTCGTGGTGTCCGACACCGCCCTGCTGACCGGTTACCTGGACGCCGCGGTGGAGGCCACGAAGGCGTACATCTCCTCGCTCACCGCGGACCGGCTCGACGACATCGTGGACGAGCGCTGGGACCCGCCGGTCACCCGCGGCGTCCGGTTGGTCAGCATCATCGACGACGCCGCCCAGCATGCCGGCCAGGCGGCGTACGTCCGGGGCCTGCTTTTCGGTTGAGCCCGGAGGTGGCCGCCCGGCTCAGGCGCGTCGGGTCAGGGCAGGCACATCATGGTCTGGGCAGGGTCGGGGCGCCCAGGGCAAGGTCGGCGCGGTCAGGCCAGGGTCGGCGCGGTCAGGCCAGGGTCGGCGCGGTCAGGCCAGGGCGCCGTCGTCGGGCTCGGCGTCCTCATCCTCAGGGATGACGTCGGTGCGTACGCCCGGTGCCACCGGCTCGGCCAGGGCGTACGGAGTCTTGGTGACGTGCAGCGTGTTCGGTCGGGCGCTGGTGGAGTGGTCTCCGCCGGACCGGTCACTCCCGACCTGTCCGGCGGGGGCGGGCATGCCCTGTGTGGGGTCCTCGATGGTGGGCTTCTCGGTGGTCGACCGCGCGACGTTGGGGCGCTCGACGTTCGGCACGGCCCCGCCCATCCGGCGGTCCCGGCCGGCGTAGGACTCGATCGCCGCCCATAGGTCGCGGCGGTCGACGTCGGGCCACAGTGTGTCGAGGAAGACCATCTCGGCGTACGCGGACTGCCAGACCAGGAAGTTGGAGGTGCGCTGTTCGCCCGAGGAGCGGATGAACAGGTCGACGTCGGGCACGTCCGGCTCGTCCAGGTAGCGGTGGAACGAGGACTCGGTGATGTCCTCCGGTCGTAGCTTGCCGTCGCGGGCCAGCCGGGCGATCTTGCGGGCCGCGTCGACGATCTCGGCCCGTCCGCCGTAGTTGACGCAGAACTGCAGGGTCAACGTCGTGTTTTCCCGCGACTGGTCCTCCGCGGACTCCAGCTCACGGATCACCGACCGCCACAGCTTCGGACGCCGGCCCGCCCAGCGCACCCGGATGCCCATCGCGTCCATCTCGTCGCGGCGGCGGGCGATCACGCTGCGGTTGAAGCCCATCAGCCAGCGCACCTCGTCGGGCGAGCGCTTCCAGTTCTCGGTGGAGAAGGCGTACGCCGACACGTACTTCACGCCGATCTCGATAGCTCCGGCCAGCACATCCATCAGCACGGCCTCGCCGCGGGCATGCCCTTCGATCCGCTTCAGGCCCCGCTCTTTGGCCCAGCGGCCGTTGCCGTCCATCACGATCGCCACGTGGCGCGGCACCTTGTCGGCCGGGATCTGCGGGGGACGGGCACCCGACGGGTGAGGTGGCGGAGGGACCGGCGTACGAGTCGACATGGGCCAAGCCTAGGACCGGTGTCGACGCGGTCGCGCCATCCGGGTTGCGCGCAGGCCGGTGGCGCCCGGAGCGTTGTCCACAGACATGCCTGCTGCTGTCCTGTCGGGCCGTCCGCGGCCCACCCTCTGGTCGTGAACTGGAGCGTCTATCACGACCCGACGATCTGCCGGGATGGGTTCGTGCTGCTCGGGGGTGTGCCCGAGGTCTCCCCCGCGACTCTCAAACGGGCTGTCCGCCGGGACGGACTGATTCGTGCCCTGCCGGGCGCGTATGTCCTGCCGGAGCGGGAGGATGACCTGGCTGTGTGGCTGCGTGTTGTGTGTCAGGTCCATCCCACCGCGATCATCAGCGGCCGGGCGGCATGGGAGCTCGGCACCCAGACAACACCCGCGTTGGCCTGGCCGGCGCGCGACCGAACGGTGGTGGTCGTGGATCGAATCAACCATCCTGACGGTGGCCCCTTTCGGTTCCGGAAAGCGCGACCGGCCCGAGCGCTATGTCATGTATCACCGCGGTGTCCGCGCTGTGATGCCGGTCTACGCGGCAGCGGAGTTGCTCGCTCAGGACGAAGGTGCTGCGGCCTGCGAGTTCTTGCGGCGCACTCGAGGGCGTGTCGGGGGCGACGCCTTGGCGGGCCTCGGAGAAGCGGTGTCAGCGATGGCGCGGGTGCCTGGGCATCGGGAGCGGAAACGGATGCTCGCCGAACTCGCGCCGTGGTCCGTCCTGGAGTTGCGCCTCCACAGGCTCCTCCGGGCCGCAGGTCTCACCGGCTGGGTGACGAACCACCGGTTGCTGCTCGGGCCGCGCTGGGTGTACGTCGATGTGGCCTTTCCCGACTTCCGGGTCGCGATCGAAGCCGACGGGCGCGAGCACCACAGCCAGGCCGCGGACTTCGAGGGTGATCGGGCGCGGTGGAACCTCCTTGCCGCTGACGGATGGATCGTCCTGCGGGTCAGTTGGGCAATGGTGCAGGAGGGGCATGGAGTGATAGCTCAGCTCCGGGCCGCGCTTGCGCGGAGATCGTGAGCCGAATCTGGCGGCTCAGATCACGGGATGCGATCGGGACCGCGAGAGCCACGCGATGGCGCGGATCGATGATCTCTGGATCGGGGCGGCCCGTGCGAGCCGCCAGATTCGGCTCACGTGCGAGGCGTGCCGGTCCCCGGCAACAGGGAATTCGGGGTCCGAAACCTTAGAATGGGGCGGTGCCGACCTATCGCGACCAGGCGGTGGTGCTGCGGACGCACAAGCTCGGCGAGGCTGACCGCATCATCACGCTGCTGACGCGTGCCCACGGCAAGGTCCGCGCGGTGGCCCGCGGGGTGCGGCGGACCGGCTCGAAGTTCGGGGCGCGGCTCGAGCCGTTCAGCCATGTCGATCTGCAACTCGCCACCGGCCGCAGCCTGCACTACGTCGACCAGGTGGAGACGGTCCAGGCGTACGGTGCCCGGCTGGCCGCCGACTATCCGTCCTGGACGGCAGGGGAGGCGATGGTGGAGACCGCCGACAAGTTGGTGGGGGAGGAGCACCAGCCGGCCCTGCAGCAGTATCGGCTGCTGGTCGGTGCCCTGGCGGTGCTCGTTCGGGGCACCAGTGACGGGCCGAGGCCTGCGGCGATGGTGCTGGATTCCTACCTGCTGCGGTCGATGGCGGTCGCCGGCTACGCCCCCACCTTCACCGACTGCGCCTCCTGTGGGGCGCCCGGGCCGCACACGGCCTTCTCGCCGGCGGTCGGCGGGGTGGTGTGTCGCTTCTGCCGGCCGCCCGCCAGCGCGCATCCGCAACCGGCGACCCTTGACCTGCTCAGCGCCCTGCTGGTGGGGGACTGGCCCGCCACCAGTGCGGTGGAGGCCACCGTGCAACGTGAGGCGAGCGGGCTGACCGCGGCGTTCGTCAACTGGCACATGGAACGCGGGCTCCGCTCGCTGTCCCTCGTCGAGCGGTAGCGCTGAGCACCGCCGACGGCAGTGCTCAGCCGACGGCATCCACCTCGTGGCCCTCGGGGGCCGTCATCCCGACGACGCCCGGGTGCTCGGGATCGATCGGCAGGATCGCGTACGCGGCCCGGATGTGGGTCTCCATCGCCTCGGCCGCCCGGCGCGGGTCGCGGGCCGCCAGTGCCTCGTACACCGCTTCGTGGTCGGCCAGCGTCTGGTGTCGGAAGGCCGGCCAGTCAGCCATCTGCTTCTCGGCCGTCACGATCGGGCGGCGCAGTGATTCCCGGATCGCGATCGTCATGTCGGTGGCCAGGGTGTTGTGACCGGTGTGGGCGATCGCCACGTGGAAGCTGGTGTCGAGATCGTTGAAGTCGTCCGGATCGTCGACGGTGGCCATCTGGTCCAGCGCCTCCCGCAGCCCTTTCAGCTCCTCGTCGGTAATGTCGCGGCAGGCGGCGGCGATGGTGGTCCGTTCCAGCGCGATCCGCACTTCCGTGACGTCCTCGACCGGGAAGTCGGCCAGGGCGACCTGGAGGCGGAGCACCTTCTTCAGCGCCTCGGTGCGCAGGGCGGCGACCCGAGTGCCACCGCGGGGGCCCACCGAGGCGGTGAGCACGCCCTGGGCGACCAGGGCGTGGATGGCCTCCCGGACGGCCGCCCGGCTGACTCCCAACTGGGTCGCCAGGTCCCTCTCCGGCGGAAGCTGCTGGCCGACCACCAACTCTCCGGCGAGGATCGCCTCCTCGATGTGCGACAGCACCACTTCGTAGGCACGACCGCCTGTGGCCACGTCACTGCCCTCCGATCCGTTCACCGGGCCAGTCTATCGGGACCGCCTTGACCTTTGGTCAGACCAAATATTACTGTGCTCAGTGATGGTCAGACCAAAGCTGATCTGCGACTTCGTCGGACATGAGGACAAAGGTGTTCCCTATGGCTACTTTCCAGCCGACGCTCGACCCGTTGGGTAGCGTCACCGCCTCCGCACTGGTGGCGCTCATCCCCATTCTGGTCATGCTTCTCACCCTCGGCGTGCTGAAGTGGAAGGCCCATCTCGCCGGTCTCGCCTCGCTGTTGGCCGCCCTCCTGGTGGCCGTGCTCGCCTTCCGGATGCCGGTCGGCCTGGCCGGTCTGTCGGCCCTGCAGGGCGCCGCCTTCGGGATCTTCCCGATCACCTGGATCCTGCTGGCCGCGATCTGGATGTACGACATCACCGTGGTCAGCGGCCGGTTCGAGGACCTGCGCTCCACCTTCTCGCTGATCAGCGACGACCCCCGGGTGCTCGGCATCCTGGTTGCCTTCTGCTTCGGCGGCCTGCTGGAGGCACTCGCCGGCTTCGGTGCGCCGGTGGCGATCACCTCGGTGATGCTGGTGGCCATCGGATACTCCCCGCTGCGGTCGGCGCTGACGGTGCTGCTGGCCAACACCGCCCCGGTCGCGTTCGGCGCCATCGCGACTCCGATCATCATGGCCGGCAACGTGTCCGGTCTGGACTACCACCGGATCGGTGCCTTCGTCGGCCGCCAGACGGCGATCCTGGCCCTCATCGTGCCCTTCCTGATGCTGTTGCTCATCGACGGACGCAAGGGACTCAAGCAGATCTGGCCAGCCGCCCTCGTCATCGGCGGTGTCTTCTCGGCCGCCAAGTGGGTCACCTCGAGCTACGTGTCGGTCGAACTGACCGACGTCATCGCGTCCCTGCTCGGTATCGCCGCCGGCGTCATCCTGATGCGCTTCTGGAAGCCGGCCGGGTCGGCCGAGGCGCGGGAACGGATCGCCCGGCGGATGACCGGTGAGCCCGCCTCGGTCCTGACGAAGGAGCCCGCCGTGGCCGATCCGGCGGAGCCCGCCGGTGGCCGGATCGCCCGGGTGACCGGTGAGCCCGCCTCGGTCCTGACGAAGGAGCCCGCCGTGGCCGATCCGAAGCAGCTCACCGGCGGCCGGATCGCCATGGCGCTGGTGCCCTACATCCTCGTCGTCGTGCTGTTCTCCCTCAGCAACCTGGTCCACCCGATCCAGCACGCGCTGGCCTCGACCGACATCACCTTCGGATGGCCGGGCCTCGGTGGGCACATCCTCGACGCCAGCGGCGCCAAGGTCGGTCGGACCAACTTCAAGCTGGGCCTGCTGTCCTCGCCCGGCACCCTGCTGGCCATCGTCGGCATCATCACCGCGGCGATCTACCGGGTCCATCCGCGTGCCGTGCTGGGCTCGCTGGGCCGCAACCTGAAGAAGCTCCGCTTCACCGCGCTCACCATCGTCTCGGTCGTCGCCCTGGCGTACGTGATGGACTTCTCCGGCCAGACCGTCACGATCGGCACCTGGATCGCCGGCACCGGCGTGGTGTTCGCCTTCCTGTCGCCGATCCTCGGTTGGCTCGGGACGTACGTCACCGGCTCCGACACCACCGCGAACGCACTGTTCGCCGGCCTGCAGTCCACGGTCGGCAAGCAGATCGGCCTGGACCCCTTCCTCACCACCGCGTCCAACGCGTCGGGTGGAGTGCTCGGCAAGATGATCAGCCCGCAGAACCTCGCCATCGCGGCCACCTCGGTCGGGCTGATCGGCCAGGAGTCGCTGATCCTGCGGCGCATCATCGGCTGGAGCCTCGGCCTGCTGGTGGTGCTGTGCCTGCTGGCCGGCCTGATGTCCACCCCGATCCTCGGCTGGCTGCTGCCCGCCTGATCCCCCATCCCTCATCCCCGTTCTCATCCCTGTGAAGGAGAGACAATGACGTCCCCATCCTCCGTTGGCCTTCCCGGTGCCGGGAAGACGGTGGCGCTCTTCGCCACCTGCGCCAACGACGTGATGTTCCCCGACACACCGAAGGCCGTCGTGGGCCTGCTCGAGAGACTCGGCTGCACGGTCGTGTTCCCCGAGGAACAGACCTGCTGCGGCCAGGTGTTCACCAACACCGGCTACTACCCCGAGGCCCTGCCGAGCGTGAAGACGTACGTCAAGGCGTTCGCGGACTACGAGTACATCGTCGGCCCGTCCGGATCCTGCGTCGGTGCCGTCCGCCACCAGCACGCGATGCTGGCCGAGGAGGCGGGCGACCACAGGCTGGCCGGTCAGGCCGCCGAGGTCGCCTCGCGCACGTTCGACATCTCCGAGTTCCTGGTGAACGTGCTCGGCGTCACCGACGTCGGTGCATACTTTCCGCACCGGGTGACGTACCACCCGACCTGCCACTCGGTCCGGGTCGCCAAGGTCGGCGACGCGCCGCTCCAGTTGCTGCGCGCGGTCCGCGGACTGCAGCTGATCGAGCTGGAGTTCGCCGAGCAGTGCTGCGGTTTCGGCGGCACCTTCTCGCTGAAGAACCCTGACGTGTCCCGGGCGATGGTCAACGACAAGGCCCGGCACGTGATGGAGACCGGTGCCGAATATCTGGTCACCGGTGACAACCTCTGCGCCCTCAACATCTCCGGCGTCATCCACCGCAACCGCGGTGGGGTGAAGCCGATCCACCTGGCCGAGATCCTCGCCCACACCGAAGGAGGCGACGGCAAGTGACCGCCACCCAGCAGCCGCCCCGCGACAAGGACGGACGACTCACCCCCGCACCCCCGGAATGGACGACGCGTCCCGCCCCGCCGTTCCCCGAGGCCGCAATCAAGGGCCTGGAGAATCAGGTCCAGCGCGCCAACCTGCGTCACGCCACCGGCACCATCCGGGCCAAGCGGGCCCGGGTGGTCGCCGAGGTCGACAACTGGCAGGACCTGCGCGCCGCCGGCGAGGCGATCAAGAACCGTACGTTGCGCCACCTCGACCAGCACCTGGAGACCCTGGAGGCCTCGCTCACCCGGGCCGGCGCGACCGTGCACTGGGCCCGCGACGCCGCCGACGCCAACCGCCTCATCGTCGACCTAGTGAAGGCGACGGGGGAGCGGGAGGTGACCAAGGTGAAGTCCATGGTCACCCAGGAGATCGGCATGAACGAGGCGCTGGAGGAGGCCGGGATCGCCGCCTGGGAGACCGACCTCGCCGAGCTCATCGTCCAACTCGGTCACGACTTCCCCAGCCACATCCTCGTCCCGGCGATCCACCGCAACCGTGGCGAGATCCGCGAGATTTTCCGCGAGGAGATGGGCGTCTACGGCACTCCGGCGCCGGAGGGCCTCTCCGAGCAGCCGCCGGAGCTGGCCGGGGCAGCCCGTACGCACCTGCGCAACAAGTTCCTCCGCACCAAGGTCGCCATCTCGGGGGCCAACTTCGCGGTCGCCGAGACCGGCACCTTGGTGGTCGTCGAGTCCGAGGGCAACGGCCGGATGAACCTCACCCTGCCCGAGACGCTGATCTCGGTGGTCGGGATCGAGAAGGTGCTGCCCACCGTGGCCGACCTCGAGGTCTTCCTGCGGCTGCTGCCGCGCTCGTCCACCGGGGAGCGGATGAACCCGTACACCTCGATGTGGTCGGGGCCCACCGAGGGGGACGGCCCGCAGAACGTGCACGTCATCCTGCTCGACAACGGCCGCACCAACGCCCTGAAGGACCCGAAGGGTCGCGAGGCGCTGCGCTGCATCCGCTGCTCGGCCTGCCTCAACATCTGCCCGGTGTACGAGCGGGTCGGCGGCCACGCGTACGGCTCCGTCTACCCGGGCCCGATCGGTGCCATCCTCAACCCGCAGCTGCGCGGGGTGGACAATCCGATCGACAAGTCGCTGCCGTTCGCCTCGTCGCTGTGTGGGGCGTGCGCCGAGGTCTGCCCGGTGAAGATCCCGATCGCCGACCTGCTGGTGCACGAGCGGCACCGGGTGGTCGAGGAGAAGAAGCGGCACCAGGTCAACCAGTTCGAGCCGGCGATGATGAAGGCGGCCAGTTGGGTGATGGCCGACCACAAGCACCTGGAGGCCGCCGGCACGGCGAGCTCGCTGGCCGGCAAGCTGCTGCCGATCCGGACGATCGGGCCGCTGCCCGGTCCGCTGTCGCGATGGACCCAGAACCGTGACGTCCCGATGGTGCCGGCCCAGACGTTCCGGCAATGGTGGCAGGAAAACCGCGGGTCGAAGGAGAACCATGATGAGCGCGCGTGACGACGTGCTGGCCCGGGTGCGGGCCTCGCTGACCGATGTGACCGAGCCGGACGGTCCGGTGACCAACTGGGCGTACGGACAGCCCACCCCGATGGCCGACGTGGTGGCCCGGTTCGACCAGACGGTGACCGACTACAAGGCCACCGTGGTGCGCTGCCCCGCGGCCGAGGTGACCCGCGAAGTGGTCCGCGGGCTGGCCGAGACCGGAGCCCACAGCGTGGTCCTGCCGGCCGGCTGCGACGAGCAGCTGCGCCGTACGCTCGAGATGGCGGCGGACCTGACCGTACGGGTCGACGACGGCTCGCTCACCGCAGCCGACCTCGACGCCACCGACGCCGTGGTCACCGCCAGCGCCGTCGGGATCGCCGAGACCGGCACCATCGTGCTCGACCACGGCCCCGGCCAGGGCCGCCGGGCGCTCTCGCTGGTGCCCGACCGGCACATCTGTGTGGTCCGCAGCTCCGATGTGGTCTCCGACGTCCCCGAGGCCGTCGCGCGGCTGGCGGCGTCGGTGCGCGACGGCCGACCGCTGACCTGGATCAGCGGCCCGTCGGCCACCTCCGACATCGAGCTCAGCCGGGTCGAGGGCGTGCACGGGCCACGCCACCTGTGGGTGATCCTGGTCGACGGGTGATTCTGGCCGACGAGTGAGCGGGGGGCGCCGGCGACCAGCCAGCCGCCGGCGCAGCCTCCGGGCGTACGGCCGACTCAGGGGCGTACGCCCGACTCAGGGGCGGGCGGCCCAGCACTGCGCACACACGCCGTAGATCTCCAGATCGTGGCGGACGTCGTGGAAGCCGTGCTGGGTCCCCACCCGCTGGGTCCAGGCGAGCACATCGGGGTCTTCGATCTCGACCGTACGCCCGCACCGGGTGCAGACCAGGTGGTGATGGTGATGGTCGCTGGTGCAGCGGCGGTAGGCCAGCTCGCCGTCGACGGTCCGCAGCGCGTCGAGATCGCCGGTGTCGGCCATCGCCTGCAGGGTGCGGTAGACCGTCGTCAGCCCGACCTGGTCGCCCCGCTCCCGCAGCCGGTCGTGCACCTGCTGCGCCGTACAGAACTCCTCGGACTCGTCCATCGCCCGGCGCACCGCTTCGCGCTGCCGGGTCGTCCGCTGCCCCACGGCCATCCTGCCGCCTCCTGTGTCAGTGTTCGTCATAGTGGTCGCCGTGCATGGCATGCCGGTGACCGTCGTGCACGTAGTCGAGATGGTCGCCGTGACGCACCGTCGGGTGGTGGCACTCGGGACCGCCGTGCACGTGCGGGTGGCCCTCGCCCCGCTCCTGCTCGTGCGGCGGGGGAACGACCTCGACGACCACCGGCAGCGCCCGGCCGGCCCGGCGGCGCCGGGTGAGTGCCGCGCCGATCGGCAGCGACACGATGAACGTGGCGATGGCGATCAGCACGATCAGGGCACCCGGCGGGGCATTCCAGTAGTACGAGCCGAGGACGCCGCCGGTGGCGGCGACCACCCCGATGCCCATCCCGACCACCATGGTCAGCCAGAAGCCGGTGACCAGGTTGCGGCCGGCGGCGATCGGGACGACCATCAGCGCGCTCACCAGCAGCAGGCCGACCGTACGCATCGACAGCGAGATCGCCACCGCGGCGAGCACCACGGTCAGATAGTTGTAGAACCGGACCGGCAGACCGAGGGTGCGGGCGTACTCCTCGTCGGTCGCCACCGCGAACAGCCGGTCGGACAGCCCGATCGAGATCACCAGGGCGCACAGGGCGAGCACCACGATCATCAGCAGGTCGGCGTCGCTGATCGTGGTGATCGAGCCGAAGAGGTACTGGGTCAGGCCGCCTGCACCGGCGAGGCCCGACAGGAAGACGCCACCGGCCAGCCCGCCGTAGAAGAGGATGGCCAGCCCGACGTCGCCGGAGGCGCGCTGGTGCTGACGCAGGTACTCGATCAGCACGGCGCCGAGGATCGCGACGGTGATCGCCACCGGCAGCGGGGTGGCGCCGGCGAGCAGCGCCACGCCGACGCCGGCGATCGCCACGTGGCCCAGACCGTCGCCGAGCAGGCTGAGCCGCTTCTGGACGATGTAGATGCCGATGGTCGGCGCGATCAGGCCGGTGAGCAGGGCTCCGAGGAGCGCCCGCACCATGAACGGATAGCTGAGGATCGTGCTCATGCGTCGCCCTCTTCCTGCTCCGGACCGGACGGGTAGGCCGGGACCCAGTCGTTGTGGGAGGAGATGTGCTCGGGCGGATGGTGGTGCACGTGGGGGAGCCCGGGGTCGAACCCGGCCCCGTCGTACACCAGCCGGCCGTCCTGCAGCAGCAGACTGCGCCCGACCAGATCGGCGAACGGGCCGTGCTCGTGCAGCACGACGAGCACGGTGAGCCGCCGGTTCGCGGTGAGCGTACGCAGCAGTTCGGCGAGCGCTCGCTGGGTGACGACGTCCACGCCGGCGAGCGGCTCGTCCATCACCAGCAGGTCCGGATCGGTGGCCAACGCCCGGGCGATCAGGGCACGCCGCCGTTGTCCGCCGGACAGATGGGCCAGCTGGGTGCCGGCCTTCTGGGTCAGGTCGACCTCGTCGATGGCACGCGCCACCGCCTGCCGGTCGGCCCGGCCGGGCGGCACGAAGGGACGTCGCAACGGTAGCCGGCCGGCGGCGACGACCTCGCGGACCGTCGCGGTGAGCAGCCCGGCGTCCACCAGCTGGGGGACGTAGCCGACCCGGTGCCAGTCCCGGAACGACTCCTGGCGTACGCCGAACAGCTCGATGGAGCCGCGCTGATGGGGGACCAGGCGGAGCACGGCCCGCAGCAGGGTGGTCTTGCCGGAGCCGTTGGCGCCGAGCAGGGCGACGAACTCGCCGGCGTGGATGTCGACCGAGACGCCGCGGACGATCGGCAGACCGCCCAGCGAGACCGAGAGATCACGCAGGCCGACGACCGGCGGCGCAGTGCCGTCGGTCGTCGGCAGGTCGTCGGTGGTCATCGGCAGCCGTTCGCGGTCCGGAGGGACTGCAGGTTCGCGCGCATCACCCCAAGGTAGTCGGCGCCACGGGCGGTGTCCGTCGGCCGGGCCTCGATCGGATCGAGCACGTCGGTGCGCAGTCCGGCGTCGCGGGCGATCGCCTGGGAGACCGCCGGCGACACCGCGGTCTCGTAGAAGATCGTGGTGATGCCCTCGCGCTTGGCCATGTCCTGCACCTCGGCGATCCGCGCCGCGGTCGGCTCGACGGTGGCGTCCAGCCCGCGGATGGAGATCTGCTGCAGGCCGTAGCGCTGCGCCAGGTAGCCGAAGGCCTCGTGGGAGGTGACGAAGCCGGTCCGATCGCAGCTGGCGAGCCCGGCCTTGTACTCCGCGTCGACGGCGGTCAGGGCGGCGGTCACCGTGTCGGTGTTGGCCCGGTAGGTGTCGGCGCCGGCCGGGTCGATCGCCGTCAGCTTGTCGCGGACGGCGTCCGCGACAGTGACCAGGGCGGTGGGATCGAGCCACAGGTGCGGATCGGCCGCCGCGTCGTGGGCGTCGGTGGGGGTCTCGGTGTCGTGTCCGTCGGGCGACTCGGTGGTGTCGAGGTTCTGCACCAGGGTGCGGACGTCCAGCGCGGTGCCGTGGACACCCTGCCCGACGGCGGAGTCCACCGCGGCCTGGAAATGGGACTCGTAGAGGATCAGGTCGCCCTTGATCGTGACGTCGGCGACCTGCTGGGGGGTCAGCTCGAGGTCGTGGGCCTCGCCGCCGGGCGGCAGCAGTCCCTCCACCGTCACCCGGTCGCCACCGATCTGCTCGGCCAGCCACTCGTACGGGTAGATGGCGGCGACCACCTGGGTCTTCCCGGTGTCCGGAGCGGCGGATGGGGAGCCGGTGCAGGCGCCCAGCAGGGCGATGGCGGCGAGTGCGGAGGCACCGCCGAGGAGGCGCGAACTGTTCATGAAAACCATTCTCAACAAACTGGGGATGAATGTCAAAACCACGTGGGTCGGCTACGCTGACCCACGTGCTGGTGATCCATCGCTTCCGGGTCCCGGAGGGCGGCGCGGCGGAGTTCGCAGTCGTCGCCGGGATCGCCGTCGACCACTTCCGTTCCCGCCCCGGGGTGGCCGGCGTCGACCTGGTCCGCAACCTCGACGATCCACAGCTGTGGGCGTTGGTGTCGCGGTGGGACGACCCGGGCAGTTATCGCCGGGCGATCGGCGGCGCGGCGGCGACGTACGCCCTGATGCCGGTGATGGCGTACGCCCTCGACGAGCCCACCGCCTACCTGCCGGCCGAGGAGCTGGGGGAGAACGTCCCGCGGGGGCAGGTCGGCTAGGCTGGCCGGCGGTGGTATCAGCCGGATGCCCCCGGACGACAGACGGAGTGAACACACGTGGCCCCGAGCAAGCTCGACAATGTCATTTCCCTCGCCAAGCGGCGCGGCTTCGTTTTCCCCAGCGGCGAGATCTACGGCGGCACGAGGTCGGCGTGGGACTACGGGCCCTACGGTGTCGAGCTGAAGGAGAACATCAAGCGCCAGTGGTGGAAGTGGATGGTCACCGGGCGCGAGGACATCGTCGGACTGGACTCCTCGATCATCCTGCCCCGTGAGGTCTGGGTGGCCTCCGGTCACGTCGGCGTCTTCACCGACCCGCTCACCGAGTGCCTGTCCTGCCACAAGCGCCTGCGGGCCGACCACCTGCAGGAGGAGTACGCCGCCAAGCACGGCGTCGACGATCCCGACACGGTGCCGCTGGCCGAGATCAACTGTCCGAACTGTGGCGTCAAGGGCCGGTGGACAGAGCCGCGCGACTTCAACATGATGCTGAAGACCTACCTCGGCCCGGTCGAGGACGAGTCCGGCCTGCACTATCTGCGCCCGGAGACCGCCCAGGGCATCTTCGTCAACTTCAAGAACGTGATGACCGCGGCGCGCAAGAAGCCGCCGTTCGGCATCGGCCAGGTCGGCAAGTCCTTCCGCAACGAGATCACCCCGGGCAACTTCATCTTCCGCACCCGCGAGTTCGAGCAGATGGAGATGGAGTTCTTCGTCGAACCGGGGACGGACGAGGAATGGCACCAGTACTGGATCGACAACCGCCACCAGTGGTACGTCGAGCTCGGCATCGACCCGGCCAACCTGCGCTTCTACGAGCACCCCAAGGAGAAGCTGTCGCACTACTCCAAGCGGACCGTCGACATCGAATATCGGTTCGGCTTCCAGGGCTCCGACTGGGGTGAGCTGGAGGGTGTCGCGAACCGCACCGACTTCGACCTCGGCACCCACACGCAGCACTCCGGCACCGTGCTGGACTACTTCGACCAGGCCAAGGGTGAGCACTACACGCCGTACGTGATCGAGCCGGCGGCCGGACTGACCCGCTCGCTGATGGCCTTCCTCACCGACGCGTACGTCGAGGACGAGGCGCCGAACGCCAAGGGCGGGGTGGACAAGCGCACCGTGCTCAAGCTCGATCCGCGGCTGGCGCCGGTCAAGGTGGCGGTGCTGCCGCTGTCCCGCAACGAGTCGCTGACCCCGAAGGCCAAGGACCTCGCCGGCTGCCTGCGCAAGCACTGGAACGTCGACTTCGACGACGCCCAGGCGATCGGCAAGCGCTACCGACGCCAGGACGAGATCGGCACCCCCTACTGCGTGACGGTGGACTTCGACACCCTGGAGGACCAGGCGGTCACGGTCCGGGAGCGCGACACGATGTCCCAGGAGCGGATCGCGATCGATCAGGTGGAGTCCTACCTGGCCGACAAGCTGATCGGCTGCTGAGCACGCCGGACCTGGTTAGACTCCACGACATGGCGAAATCGTCGGATCCGGCCGTCGAGGCCGAGAAGATGCGGGAGATGAGCCGGTGGCTCGACGCGGCGAGCGCCGAGCTGGGCCTCGATCCCGCCGTGGTGGACCTGGTGCGGACGCCGATGCTCGACATGATCGCGGCGGTCGCCCACGGTCCGACCCGTCCGGGCGCGCCGATGACGGCGATGCTGGTCGGGCTGGCCTCCGATCCGGACGACCCCTCGGAGATCCTCGAGCGGGTGGCCCGGATCACCGCGCTGGCCGCCGACTGGGCACCGGGCGGTGAGCCGCAGGGCTGACGCTCAGGGAACGTACGGTCCGAGCCGGGTCTCGGGGCGGTCCTCCAGGACCACCCGGACCCGGCTCGCGTGCACCTCGTTCATCGGCGGAAGCCGGTCGATCGGGAAGAACCGGGCCTGCGCGGTCTCCTCGTGGTCGGGCCGTGGCTCGCCGGACACCCACCGGCAGCGGAACGTGTGGTCGATGTACTGCGTCTGGTCGCCGTTCTCGTAGGTGATGACGTCGGTGACGGTCACCCAGGCCAGCCGCTCGATCGCCGCGACCACCCCGGCCTCCTCGCGCACCTCGCGCAGCGCCGCCGCGTACGGCTGTTCACCCGGGTCGATGATCCCGGCCACCGGGGTCCACAGACCGTTGTCGGTCCGTTGGATCAGCAGGGTCTCGGGGCCCTCCGGGCCGTCCCGCAGCACCACTGCGGTGCATCCGGACAGCCAGAGCAACTCGTGGCCCAGTTTCGCCCGCTGGCGGAGGATGAACTCGGGGGTGGCCATCAGCGCAGCCCGGCCACCAGGTCGAGGCCGACCGCGTCGAGGTCCGCGACGACGACGTCGGCCAGCGCCAGGGCCTCGGGGGCCGGCGGGAAGTCCGGCCGGGGCACGGCGATCACCGCCATCCCGGCCGCTGCCGCGGCGCGCAGACCGTTGCTCGAGTCCTCGATCGCCACGCACTCCCGCGGATCGGCGCCGAGCAGCGCACAGGCCTGCAGGTAGCCGTCGGGGGAGGGCTTGCCCCGTCCCACCTCCTCGGTCGAGACGGTGGCGGCGAACGCGTCGGCGATGCCCAGGGCGGCCAGGCTGACGTCGATCAGCCGGCGCGGGGAGGAGGAGGCCAGTCCCACCGGCCACCGTCCGGCGAGCCGCCGGACCGCCGCGACCGCGCCCGGGAGGACGGGAAGGTGATCGGCGTAGCGTACGGCCAACGCCTCGATGGTGCGCTGCGCCGCCTGTTCGGGGGTGCCGCTCAGTCCGACGGTGTCGACCAGGTAGCGGGACCACTCGGCGGTGCTCATCCCCATCATGGCGGCGGTCGCCCCGGCCGGCCAGGCCAGCCCCTCGTCGGCGGTCAGGCCACGACGCACCGTGTCCCAGATGCTCTCGGTGTCGGTGAGGACACCGTCCATGTCGAACACGACTGCGCGAGGGCTCATGGGTGCCATCCTGTCATGCCGTCATCAGCGGCCTTGCGGGACCGCCACGTACAATCGCCCGGTGCCGCCGACCACCCCGCCCGCCCGCGCCCTGCGCCTGTCAGCTCCGTCCCGACCCGACGCCGTGGTCGTGGACGCTCCGGTCGTGCTCGCCCCGATGGCCGGAGTGACCACCGCGGCGTTCCGGGAGCTGTGCGCCGAGCAGGGCGCCGGGCTGTACGTGTGCGAGATGATCACCTCCCGCGGCCTGGTCGAGCGGGACCGCAAGTCGCTGGAGATGCTGGCCTTCTCGCCCGCCGAGAAGGTGCGGTCGGTGCAGCTGTACGGGGTCGACCCGGCCATCATGGCGGCGGCGACCGAGATCCTTTGCGGGGAGTACGGGGTGCACCACGTGGACCTCAACTTCGGCTGCCCGGTGCCCAAGGTCACCCGCAAGGGCGGCGGTGGGGTGCTGCCGTGGAAGCGCGACCTGCTCGGCGAGATCCTGCGGGCCACCGTCCGTGCCGCGGACCGCTACGGCGTGCCGGTGACGATGAAGACGCGGATCGGCATCGACGCCGACCATCCCTACTACCTCGACGCCGGCCGGATCGCCGAGGATGCCGGCGTCGCGGCGATCTGTCTGCACGGGCGTACGGTCGCCCAGGCCTATGCGGCCGATGCCGACCGGGACGCGATGGCCGCCCTGGTGGACCACGTCTCGATCCCGGTGCTCGGCAACGGGGACATCTGGGAGGCCGCCGACGCGCTGGAGATGGTGGCGCAGACCGGTGTCGCCGGGGTGGAGGTCGGCCGGGGCTGTCTCGGTCGGCCCTGGCTGTTCCGTGATCTGGCCGACGCGTTCGCCGGCCGGGTGACGCGTACGGTGCCCTCCCTCGGAGAGGTCGCTGCGATGTTCCGCCGCCACGGGGAGCTGCTCGCCGGGCTGCTGGGGGAGCGGCGGGGCCTCACCGACCTGCGCAAGCATGTCGCCTGGTACTTCAAGGGGTTCCCGGTCGGCGGTGACGTACGCCGGGGACTTGCCATGGTCTCGTCCTTCGTCGAGCTGGACGACCTGCTGGGGCGGCTCGATCCCACTGTCGCCTTCCCGGACACCGCGATCGGTGCGCCGCGCGGCCGCCAAGGCACCCCGCGTGAGCACGTGGCCATGCCGGAGGGCTGGCTCGACGACACCTGCGGCCTCGGCCGGGACCTGTCCGCCGCCGAGTTGGGCGTCTCGGGCGGCTGAGCGGGGGCACTGTCAGCGGCTGCTGGCAGGATGGGAGCCATGGACGTCGAGGACGTGTCGGTCGATCCCTCAGTGCCGCTGCCGCGCGCGCAGCAGTGGGCCCGCACGATGGGAGGCCACGACAACGGCGACCGGTTGGTCCGGGCGCACGCCGACTCCGCGGCGCCGATCGGCCGCGGTGCGGTGATCGACCGGGAGACCCGGGAGGCCCGGGAGCGGGCCACCCTGCGCCCGGGAGCGGCTCTCTCGCACGGCGCCGGCGACCGACCCCGGGAGGAGGAGCCGGATCCGGAGCGCACCTGCTTCGAGCGGGACCGGGACCGGATCGTGCACGCCACCGCGTTCCGCCGGTTGGCCGGCAAGACCCAGGTGGTCGTCCACCCCACCGACCACCAGCGCACCCGGCTCACCCACGCCCTCGAGGTCACCCAGGTCGCCTCCGCGATCGCCCGCGGAGTGGGGGCGAATGTGGCGTTGACCGAGGCGATCGCCCTCGGCCATGACTGCGGCCACGGTCCCGGCGGGCACGCGTCCGAGGACGCTTTCGACCCGTACCTCCCGGAGGGCTACGATCACGGCCCCTGGGGCGCGGATGTCGCGCTGACCGATCTCAACCTGTGCGCCCAGACCTCCGACGGCATCCGCAACCATTCCTGGTCACGACCCGCCCCGGGCACCATCGAGGGGGAGATCGTCTCCTGGGCGGACCGGATCGCGTACTGTGCGCACGACCTGGAGGATGCCGCCCGGGCCGGGATCGTCGCCGTGGCGGACGTCCCGGCCGAGGTGGCCGCTGTCTGCGGACGGGACCGGAAGGCCCAGATCCGGACCTTCGTCCGGGCAGTCGTCCGCACCGTCAGCGAGCACGGGGAGGTCGCCATGGGGGCCGACGAGGCCGCCGCGCTGGCCGGCCTGCGGTCCTTCAACTACGAGCGGATCTACACCCGTCCCGACTCGGTCGCCCAGTCCCGGGCGGTGGTCGACGTGCTCCGGGCGCTGGTCGATCACTACGCCCACCGTCCCGAGCTGCTGCCGTCCGCCCCTGACGCGCCCGCCGACTCGCCCGAGGTGGTGCGGGCGGCGATCACCTGGATCGGTGGGATGACCGATCGGTACGCCTTCGGGGTGGCGACCCGGGTGTTGCGCTGGGACCCGGGCAGACTGCCGAAAGCAATACGGGATTTCGCCTAGGTCTCGCGGTCTGGCGCCATAGGTAGTGTTCCGGGTAGACGAACCCCGTTCCGTCCTCAGGAACATCTGTGGCCTGTGTCGTAGGTGTGCAGGAGAGTCGTGGGTATCGCACGAGGCTCCGTCCACAGGGACGGGCCAAGGGCATCGACGCGAAGGAGCGCCATGACGACGGTGACTGTGCACCCGACCGGCGAGGTGGTCGAGGTGCGTGACGGTGAGACCATCATGGGCGCCTTCTACCGCACCGGGTACGCGATGCGCATCGGCTGCAAACGAGGTGGTTGCGGCTTCTGCAAGATCGACGTGCACGAGGGCGACTTCGTCTACGAGCGCCCGGTGTCGGACGAGGTCGTCACGCCGGAGGAGGCAGCCCAGGGGGTGTGCCTTCCCTGCCGCGCCGTGCCGAGCCAGGACATGGTCGTCGAGTTCCGGGAGAACTCGTTGCGATTGGTCAACCCCCTGATGCGCTACATGCTCTCCGGCAAGGAGTCCTCGGCACACCAGCCGAGGACTCGTGTCCCGGTGTGACTTACCTCTCGTCACGCCCCCGATCACATCCGTCCACCTAGCATCCGAATCAGTACCGCCACGACAACGAAGGAGTTCCCTCATGGCGATCATGCGAATGGGCTATGCCCATGTCAGGGTCACTGACCTGGCAGAGGCCCGCCAGCACTACACCCAGACCCTCGGCCTCAACGAGGTCGCGGCGGCCGACAACAAGGTGTACTTCAAGGGCTGGGACGAGTGGGACCACCACTCGGTCGTCCTCGAGGAGGGCGGCGTCGGCCTGGTGAAGTTCGGCTTCAAGGCCCAGTACGCCGACGATCTGGCCGACATCGAGAACAAGGCCCAGGCCTTCGGTGCCACCACCGAGCGCATCTCGAAGGGTGAGGAGCTCGAGGTCGGGGAGATCCTGCGGATCCACACCCCGTCCGGCCACCTGTTCGACGTCTACCACGACATCACCTCCGGTCAGTCCGACGTCGGCAACGTCAACCCGGAGGCGTTCCCGCGCGACCTGCGCGGCATCGGCGCCCCGGCCCTCGACCACGCGCTGATCACCGCTGAGGACGTCGGCCAGATGGAGCGCTTCCTCCACGACGTCTTCGGCTACTGGACCGCTGAGAAGGTCGCCACCTCGCTCGACCCGGCCGATCAGCACAACATCGCCATCTGGATGACCGCGTCGAACCAGATCCACCAGCTGGCCGTCCTCGAGGGCCCGCAGTCGAAGCTGCACCACTTCGCCTTCCGCCTGGAGGAGGGCTGGGAGATCACCCGCGCCGCTGACCTCTTCGCCATGGACGACGTGCCGATCGACATCGGCCCGACCCGCCACGGCATCACCCGCGGCAAGACCGTGTACTTCTTCGATCCGGCGGGCAACCGCAACGAGGTGTTCGCCGGCGGCTACTACTCCTACCCGGACCGCCCGATGGTCACCTGGACCCCGGACGCCCTGGGCAAGGCGATCTTCTACCACGCCCGCGAGCTCAACGAGCGCTTCACCACCGTCCTCACCTAGTCGGCCTGCCCGCATCGGTGCCCGGGGACCACAGGGTCTCCGGGCACCGATGCGGCCACCCGCCGTTCCGTACGTCAAGGAGTCCTGCCATGTCCCTCACCCGTCCGCAGACCGTCATCTCGCTCGACGGTGCCCGCGCCGCCATCGCCGGTGCATTCGCCAGGGCCACCGAGCTGGGCGTTTCCGTCAACATCGCCGTGGCCGATCTGGGGGGCAATCTGGTGAGCTTCGACCGGATGGACGGCGCGCCGTTGATGTCGGCGTCGATCGCGCAGGACAAGGCGGTCTCGGTGGTCTCCTTCAACGGCCTGCCCACCCACGGGTGGTCGGAGTTGTTCGCCGGTGACGACGACTCCGTCGGCCAGGGCATCCCGCTGCGCCCGGGCCTGGTGATCTTCGGGGGTGGCATCCCCATCGTGATCGACGGCGAACTCGTCGGGGCGGTGGGCTGCTCCGGCGGCTCCTCGGAGGAGGACCGGGCGATCGCCGAGGCGGGTGCCGCCGCCGTCCTCGATCGATGACGAGCATGGCCGCGAACCAGCCCGCCGAGAGCAGGACCTGGGCGGTGACGACCCTCGCGCGGTCCCGTGGTGATCGCCAGGAGACCCGCCAGGGGGAGCTCAAGTCCGTCGGGACCGCCCTCGACGTGCTCGAGTGCTTCTCCGTGGACGGGGAGCTCGGCGTCTCCGACATCGCCCGTCGACTCGACATCGCCAAGAGCACGGCCCACCGACTGCTCAGCACGATGGCCTCGCGGCGGATCGTCGAACGCAATCCCCGCACCGGGCGCTATCGGCTCGGGATCCATCTCTTCGAGCTGGGGCACCTCGCCCAGGCGCGGTTCGACCTGCGCCAGGTCGCCATGCCAACGATGCTGGAGCTGAGCCGCCAGACCAACTACGTGGTGAACCTGTCGGTGCCCGACGGCGCCGACGTCGTCTTCATCGAACGGCTCGAGATCGGCGCCGGCGCCAAGGTGCTGGCCAGCTCCGGCCGCCGACTGCCCAGCCATGTCACCAGCTCCGGCAAGGTGATGGCCGCGTACAGCCCGGAGGCGGCCCACGCGCGCAGCGAGGCGGGGTTCCCGCCCCGGGTGAGCCACACCATCCGCAGCCTCGCCGAGTGGGAGGCGACCCTCGAGGAGGTGCGCCGACTCGGCTACGCTCACGCCGACAACGAGTCGTACGAGGGCATTTCGACCGTGGCGGTGCCGCTGCTCGACCTGCAGCAGCAGGCGTACGCCGCGCTGTCCCTGCTCGGCCCGACCGAGCGACTGGCGCCCCAGGTGCCGACGCTGGCCAGGTTGCTGCATACCGCAGCCCAGCGGATCAGCCGCTCCCTCGGCCGCTGACCCGCACCCCGCACCACCGACAACCGACGGAAGGAGACGAACGTGGATTCGATCAGCCGGACCAGTGCCGCGGAGGCGCTGCTCGAGGCCAACCGCAGTGGGGTGTCGATCCCGCCGTTGCGCGAGACCTACCCCGACCTCACCATCGAGGACGCCTACGAGATCCAGATGCTGACCGTACGCAGCTGGCTGACCGAGGGACGCACCGTCGGCGGCTACAAGGTCGGCCTGACCTCCCCGGCGATGCAGAAGCAGCTGGGCGTCGCGCAGCCGGACTTCGGCCACATCTTCACCGACCAGTTCTATCTGGAGAACATGCCGATGGACCTGAGCGGGCACATACTGCCCCGGGTCGAGCCGGAGATCGCCTTCGTGCTGAAGGAGGACCTCCGCGGCCCCGGCGTGACCTTGGTGGACGCCCTGCGCGCGGTCGACTTCGTCCTGCCCGCGCTCGAAGTGGTCGACTCCCGGGTCCGCGACTGGGACATCAAGATCGGTGACACCGTCGCCGACAACGCCTCCGGCGGCGGTGTCGTGCTCGGTTCCACACCCTGCTACCTCGGCGACCTCGACCTGCGGCTGGTCGGCTGCACCATGCACAAGAACGGCAAGGTCGTCGGCACCGGCGCCGGTGGCGCCGTCCTCGGCTCGCCGATCAACGCGCTGGTCTGGCTCGCCAACACCGTCGGCCCTCTGGGCACCACGCTGGAGGCAGGCAAGGTCGTCCTGCCCGGCTCGGTGACGAAGATGGTCCCGGTCGGCCCCGGCGACCGGGTGACCGCCACCTTCGGCGGGCTCGGCTCGGTGACCGCCGTGATCGCCAACACCTCGAAGGAGAACTGACCGATGGCCTGGGACTACGAGAGCGTCGCCGCGGAGCTGCTCGCCTGCGAGGACGAGATCCGCGAGCGTGAGCCGATCAGCGACGAGTGGCCCGAGCTGGCCGGCGACATCGCCGGGGCGTACGCCATTCAGGACGCGAACCTGGCCAAGCGCCTGGCCCGCGGCGAGAAGCTGATCGGCGTCAAGCTGGGGCTGACCTCCCGCGCCAAGCAGCAGCGGATGGGTGTCGACACGCCGTTCGTCGCCTGGCTGACCGATGCGATGATCCTGCCCGCCGGAGACCCGGTGCCGCTGGACCGGCTGATCCATCCGCGGATCGAGCCGGAGCTGGTCTTCGTGATGAAGGACCGCCTCGAGGGACCCGGTGTCACCGCAGCCCAGGCGATGGCCGCAGTGGGCCAGGTGCAGGGGGGTGGCGAGGTGATCGACTCCCGCTATCGCAACTTCCGGTTCACCGCTGGCGACGTCATCGCCGACAATGCCTCCTCCGGCCGGTTCTCCACCGGCCCGATCGCGGTCCGGCCCGAGGACATCGACCTGTCCACCGAGGCCGTCCTGGTCGAGGTCGACGGCCAGATCGTCGACTCCGCGACCGGTGCCGCGGTGCAGGGCCACCCCGGCGAGGCGCTGGCGCTGGCCGCCAACGACCTGGCCAAGCGCGGCCTGGCGATCGAGCCCGGTTGGATCGTGTTGACCGGCGGCATCACCGACGCCTACTTCGCGACCGCCGCCGGCTCCATCGCCTTCCACTTCACCAACCTCGGGTCGGTCCACTTCCACGCGGACGGTGAATGATGCCTCTCGTCGAATGCACCCTTGTCGAGGGTCGTACGCCGGAACAGCTCCGGGCGCTGATCACCGAACTGACCCAGGCGGTGATGACGTCGGTCGGGGCACCGCAGCAGAGCATCCGGGTCATCGTGCGCGAAGTCCCGAAGACGCACTTCGCCGCCGGTGACGAGACCATCGCCGAACGTCAGGCCCGGCTGGCCGCCGAGCAGGGCTGACGCCACCCCGATCTCCGCCCGACCAGCACAGACAGGAACCATCCATGCACAAGGTCATCACGCCGCGTAACGTCGCCAACTTCATCAACGGCCAGTACGTCGAGACCGGCAACACCTTCGACGTCCTCTACCCGGTCACCGGCGAGGTCACTGCACAGGTCCACGCGGCCGGGCAGGCAGAGGTCGACGCGGCGGTCGCCGCCGCCCGCGCCGCCCTGAGCGGTCCGTGGGGGAAGCTCACCACCGACGAGCGGATCGGGCTCGTCCTGGACATCGCCGACGGCATCACCAAGCGGTTCGACGACTTCCTCGAGCTCGAGGTCCTCGACACCGGCAAGCCGTACTCGGTCGCCTCCCACGTGGACATCCCGCGCGGCGCGGCCAACTTCAAGGCGTTCGCGCACACCCTCAAGGAGCACGCCACCGAGACCTTCCGGATGGACACCCCGGACGGCAACGGCGCGTGGAACTTCGGGGTGCGCCGACCGCGTGGCGTCATCGGCATCATCTCGCCGTGGAACCTGCCGCTGCTGCTGATGACCTGGAAGGCCGGCCCGGCCCTGGCGATGGGCAACACCGTCGTGGTGAAGCCCTCCGAGGTCACCCCGTCGACCGCATCGCTGCTCGGTGAGGTGATGAACGCGGTCGGCGTCCCGGCCGGCGTCTACAACGTGGTCAACGGCTTCGGCGCGACCGGTGCGATGCTCACCTCGCACCCCGACGTCGACGGCATCACCTTCACCGGTGAGACCGTGACCGGCTCCATCATCATCAAGGCGACCGCCGACACACTGAAGGCCACCTCGATGGAGATGGGCGGCAAGAACGCCGGCATCGTCTTCGAGGACGCCGACCTCGACCTGGCGGTCAAGGAGCTCGGCCGCTCCTGCTTCCTCAACACCGGTCAGGTCTGCCTCGGCACCGAGCGGGTGTACGTCCACGAGTCGGTCTTCGACGAGGTCCGCGACCGGCTGAAGGACTACGCCGAGAACCAGCTGGCGTACGGCTACCCGGACGACGCCGCGATGAACTTCGGCCCGGTGGTCTCCGACGAGCACCGCGACAAGGTGCTGTCGTACTACCAGCTCGCCGAGGAGGAGGGCGCCACCGTCGTCACCGGTGGCGGCGCGCCGACCTTCGGCGACGAGCGGGACGGCGGCTCGTGGGTGCAGCCGACCATCTGGACCGGCCTGGCGCACGACTCGCGCGTGGCGACCGAGGAGATCTTCGGCCCGGCCGTCGCGCTGATCCCGTTCTCCGACGAGGACGAGGTGATCAAGCTGGCCAACGACACCAAGTACGGTCTGTCGGCGACCTTCTTCACCCGCGACATGTCGCGGGCCCTGCGGGTCGCCCCGCAGCTCGAGGCCGGCATCGTCTGGGTGAACTCCTGGTTCCTCCGCGACCTGCGCACCTCGTTCGGCGGCATGAAGCACTCCGGCATCGGCCGTGAGGGCGGCGTGCACGGGCTGGAGTTCTACACCGAGATCTCCAACGTCTGCATCAAGATCTAGTCAGCAGCACCACCCGCCGGAGGGCGGCCCCGCGCGGGGCCGTCTTCCGGTCGTCTTCCGGTCGTCTTCCGGTCGTCTTCCGGTCGTCTTCCGGCCGGCACCCTGGCAGACTGCGGTCCATGACACGACCTGCGAACCTCGAGGCGATCGAGGCGGCCGGCGGCATCGGCTGGGACGACTGGTGTCGTTGGCTGGACGACCGCGGCGGCCGTGACCTCGACCACGGCGCACTGGCGGCGCTGGCCGCGGAGCGGCTGACCGGTGGGCCCGACAATCCCTTGTGGTGGGCGCAGTCGGTGGCGGTGGCGTACGAACAGCAGATCGGCTGCCGGCTGCCGGGACAACGCCCGGACGGGACGTTCTTCGTCTCGGTGACCCGTACCCTCCCGCTGGAGCCGGAGGCCGCGATGACGGCGTGGACGACGTACGTCGCGGAGGGCGGGTCGATCGTCGGATCCACACTCGCCGGGTCGACCCTCGCGGAGGATGCCCGCACCAGCGTCACGCCCAAGCGGCGCTACTGGCGCACGTCCTTCACCGACGGGTCGAGCTTCCAGATCGCTGTCGAGGCCGCGGCGGGCGGCAGTCGGGTGACCGCCACCCAGGAGCGGCTCACCACCCCCGAGGCCAAGGAGCGGTCCCGGCAGATCTGGCGGACGGTGCTCGCCGCTCTCTGAATCACCGTACGGCCGGATGCGGCTCGGCAGGGGAGCACCGGGGAGCAGCGGGACCGGAGGCTCAGGGACGCAGGATGCCCCGCAGGTCCGGCGGCAGCAGCCGGCCGGCGCTGGCCAGTCGCTCGACCAGCACCGCGACGCCGGCGTTGGCGGCCATGATCCCGATCAGCACCAGCACCTGGGAGGCACCGGCCTGGACCGGGGAGCCGCCGCCCAGCAACACGCCGATGAATGCGCCCGGCAGGGTGACCAGGCCGACCGTACGCGTGGTGTCGATGTTGGGCACCAGCGCCTCGGCCGTGCCCGGATGGATGATCTGGCGGATGGCCCACGGCCGCTCGAAGCCGAGCGCGAGCGCGGCCTCGTACTGTCCGCGCTGCTCCCGCAGAGCGGGGAAGGCGCGGCGGGTGACCAGGGTGTGGGCGTTCATCGCGTTGCCGACGATGATGCTGACGATCGGGATGATCGCCGCACCGTTCCACGGGGCAGCCCTGGACAGGAAGACCACCGCCGAGACCGGCACCACCCCACCGGCGATGGCCAGCGCCACCCAGGGGAGCGCGTTGCGTACGCCGGCCCGGCTCGCCGCCGTCCAGGTGGCGATGCAGAACATCAACAGTACGAACAGCAGTGCCGACCAGACGTAGCGGACCGCGCCGACGATGACGAATGAGACGACACCCAGCTGCAGGACCGCGCGCACCGAGGCGATCACCTGCTGGCGCCCCAGGCCGAGTTCGCCGAGGCGGGACAGCAGCACCGACAGGAGGACCAGGGCCAGCAGCGCGATGGCCAGCCCCCAGCCGAGATCGACAGTCACGCCGTCACCCTACCCACCGCAGGCGGACAGGGCGGCGAGCATCACCTCCCGACGAGGGTGACCTTGACCTGGCGGGTGCCCCCGTTGCGGCTGACGTCGAGGGTGACGGCGTCGCCGACCTGCTGGCTGCGCACCCGCGCCGCCAGGCTGACCGAGCCGGTGATCGGCACCCCGTCCATGGCGGTGATCACATCGCCCTCGGTGATGCCGGCCTGCGCGGCCGGCGACCCGGAGGTGACCGACTTGACCTCGGCGCCCACGACCTGCTGGCCGTCGACCGTGCCGACGCCGTCGGCCGTGGTGACACCGAGCAGCGGGGTGGTGGCGGAGCCCTTGGCGATCAGTTCCTGGGTGACCGACCGCACCTGGTCGGCGCGGATCGCGAAGCCGATGCCGATGTTGCCGGACTGGCTGCCCGACGAACCGCCGAGGGTGGCGATCGAGGAGGTCAGGCCGATCAGCTGACCGGAGGCGTTCACCAGGGCGCCACCGGAGTTGCCCGGGTTGATCGCGGCCGAGGTCTGGATCGCGTCGGTGACGACGGTGGAGTCGGCGGTCTGGTTCTGACCCTGGCTGAACGGCGACTGCGGCTGCTGCTGCTCGCTGGTGGAGGACCGGACCGGCCGGTGCAGGGCGGAGACGATGCCGGTGGTCACACTGCCGGACAGGCCGAGCGGATTGCCGATCGCCATCACCGGGTCGCCGACCGCGACCTTCGACACGTCACCGAAGGCGATCGGCGTCAGGTCCTTCGGCGGATCGGTCATCTTGATCACGGCCAGGTCGGTGCCCGGGTCGGTCCCGACGATGGTGGCGTTGTAGATGGTGTTGTTGTTGAGCGTCACCTGGATCTGCCCGTTCTGGCCGCCGCTCACCACGTGATTGTTGGTGGCGATGTGGCCCTGGACATCGAGGATGACGCCCGATCCCTGCGCACCGCTGGATCCGCTGCTCACCGTGATGGACACCACCGCCGGCTCGACAGACTTCGCCACGGTCGCCCAGTCGACGGCGTTGCCGTTGCCCTGGACGACCGGCGTGGTGGTGCCGCCGCCCTGGACGACCTGGCCGCCGGTGCCGGTGACGGCAAGGGTGGCCGCCGAGCCGACGCCGCCGCCGAGCAGGGCGCCGACGAGCACCAGGGCGACCAGCCGCCCCGAGCCGTTGCGCGTCCTGCGGCGGGTCTGCAGCGGGCCGGGGGCCTGCCCGGGGGCGGGCGGTTGCCACTGCGGGGAGGCCTGCCACGGCTCCGCGTACGGCGGCTGACCGTACGGTGCCTGGGCCCGCCCGGCCTGGGGCTGGCCGGCGGGCTGCCCGGCCTGGGGCGGCCCGGACGGCGATGACCCGGCCGGTGGCTCGAACGACGGGGAACCGGGGCGCTCCGACATTGTTCTCCTCCAAATACGCAGAACGTTGTTGGTGACCACCATGTTCGCCGCTGATTCAAGGAGCCTGATCGTTCCCTGTGCGCCGCTTGAGAACCGGGGTCGCCGGCCGGCCACGTAGACTGACGCCTTGTGGCAGGCCGGATCAATGAGGAGGATATCGCCCTGGTGCGGGAGCGCGCCCGCATCGACGACGTGGTGAGTCCGTACGTGACACTGCGCCGGGCGGGAGCGGGGTCGCTCAAGGGGCTGTGTCCGTTCCACGACGAGAAGACGCCCAGCTTCCAGGTCACGCCCGCGCGGGGGCTCTACTACTGCTTCGGGTGTGGTGAGGGCGGCGACGCGATCACCTTCCTGCAGAAGAAGGAGAACCTGTCGTTCGTCGAGGCGGTGGAGCGGCTGGCCGACCAGGTCGGCGTCCAGCTGCGCTACATCGACGACGGTGGACGGAGCTCGGACGCGGGCAATCGCCGCCGGCTGACCGAGGCGAACCGGCTGGCCGCGGAGTTCTTCGCCGAGCAGCTCACCACCCCCGACGCGCTGGTCGGGCGACGGTTCCTCGACGGGCGTGGCTTCGACCGTCAGGCGGCCGAGCACTTCGGCATCGGATTCGCCCCGCGGGGTGGGCGGGACCTGCACGGGCACCTGCGCCAGCGCGGGTTCCGCGACGACGAGTTGGTCCGCGCCGGGCTGATCCGGGAGAACGGCGGCTGGGACTTCTTCCAGGGCCGGCTGATCTGGCCGATCCGTGATGCCGGGGGCGTGGTGCTCGGCTTCGGGGCGCGGCGACTGTTCGACGACGACCGGATGCCGGCCAAGTACCTCAACACCCCCGAGACCAGCGTCTACAAGAAGTCGCACGTCCTCTACGGGCTCGATCTGGCCCGCCAGCCGATCGCGAAGAAGTCCCAGGCGGTCGTCGTGGAGGGCTACACCGACGTGATGGCCGCGCACCTGTCCGGGGTGGACACCGCCGTCGCGTCCTGCGGCACCGCGTTCGGCGACGACCATGCCCGGATCCTGCAGCGGCTGATCGGCCAGACCTCGGCCACCCAGGGTGAGGTGGTCTTCACCTTCGACGGCGACGCCGCCGGCCAGGCCGCCGCCCTCAAGGTCTTCAAGGGCGATCGCAACTTCATCACCCAGACGTACGTCGCCGTGGAGCCGCACGGCTGGGATCCGTGCGACCTGCGGATCAACGAGGGCGATGCGGCGGTGCGGGAACTGATCGGCCGGCGCGTCCCGCTGTATCGCTTCGTGATGGACAACGTCCTCGCCGAGTACGACCTCGACCGTGCCGACGGGCGGGTGGCCGCACTGCGGGGCGCGGCTCCGTTGGTCGCCTCGATCCGGGACCGGTCCCTGGTGGCGGCGTACGTCCACGAACTGGCCGGCATGCTGGGGATGGACCTGGAGGAGGTCCGGCGCGAGGTGGCCCGGGCCGAGCGGACCGGCCCGTCGGGCGCCGGCCAGACACCGGGCGGCCAGGCCGGGGGCGGCCGGTCGCGAGGCGCTGCGCCGGTCGAGCCGGTCGTGGCGCCGGAGCCGCCGACCCCGGACAGGGAGGGGAGCGCTGGCGCGGAGCGGGTGCTGCCGCTGCCCGATCCGCGTGACCCGGGCCTGGTGATCGAGCGGGGCACGGCGCAGCTGCTGGTCCAGGTGCCGTGGATGTTCAGCGCCGATTGGGGCGGGTTGGAATCGGACGATTTCGCCCACCCGACCTACCGTCGGATCGCGCAGACCGCGCGCCTGGTGTTCTCGATGTACGGCGATCCGAGCGGTGCGGTGCCCGACCGGTTCGATTCCACGGCGTGGATGCAACTGCTCCGGGAGGGCTGCGACGATGCCAACGCCGAGCAGGTGCTGATCGCCCTGTCGGTGGAGCCGCTGCTGCGGGAGCCGGATCCTCGCTACGCCGATGCCTACGCCGCACGGCTCCAGTTGCAGCGGGTCAACGAGGCGATCGTCACGCTGAAGGGCCGCATGCAGCGGACGAACCCGATCGAGCACGCCGAGGAGCACCGTGGGATGTTCACCGACCTGCTCGCCTGGGAGACCGCCCGCAAGGATCTGCAGGCCCGGTCGGTGGCCGTCCCGGACTGATCGACGTACGGCAGCGCCCGTCACGACCCCTTGACCGGCGGAACGGTCCACAGCCGAGGCTTGACCGTGATCCGGTTGTCCACAGCGGTCGACCCGGTGGGTGCGACACGCCGACAGTGGTCAGAGGGTGGGGACATGACCCACGCCGGCACCACAGCGCCCGCCCATCCTCCGTCGCCAGCGAGCCCGCGCCACCCACCCCGACTCACCGCGCAGGAGGAAGGCGACCTGGCGAGGACGATCGAGGCCGGGGTGTTCGCCCGCCACCTGCTGGAGACGCGGACGTCCTGTCCGTTCGCCACGCCGGGCGACCTGCGGGCGGTCGTGGAACGGGGGGAGCAGGCCCGGGAGCGCTTCCTGGCCGCCAATCTCGGCCTGGTCATCCATGTCGTACGCCGCGACGCCGGCGGCTCCGCCCAGGACCGCGACGACCTGATCCAGGAGGGCTGTCTGGGGCTGGCCGAGGCGCTGGCGGGCTTCGACTGGGCCAGGGGGACGCGGTTCTCGACCTGGGCGGTGCCCTACGTCCGTGGTCGGATCGCGGAGGCTCGCCGCCTGGATCGCGGTGGCATCCGGATCCCGGTCCGGCGGCTGCGGGCGGCCGCCGCGGCAGGCGAGCAGGTGGTGACCACCGCCTCCATCCACGGCGTGGAAGAGCTGGAGGCGACCTGGTGGCGCGACGACACCGCAGTGGGCGACGACGAGCCGGGTGCGGTGGAGCTGGCGGACGGTTGGCGGGAACTGACCCGCCGGGAGCGGGCGGTGCTCACCCATCGCTTCGGGCTGGCGGGTCGGCAGGCCCGGACCCAGACCGCCACTGCGGCGGCCCTGGGGATCCCGGTGAAGACTGTCCGGCTGGTCGAGGCCGCGGCGCTCGAGCGGCTGCGGGAGGTGTGCCTGGCCGGGCGATGAGGCGCACACGCAACGGTCGTCGTCACGAGGCCCGTCCTGCGGACGGCGTCGCCACGGCGGCACGCCGAAGCGAGTGTGAGATCGGTTGCATCGATTGACAGGTCGGTGGCTCTCCTCAAGACTCACAGGCAGAACATTGGTCTAGACCAAGGATGGTCAGATGGACCTGGGGAGTGTCGGCACGGACTTCTGCCTGAAGGCGCCGTGTGCTGCGCGAGACCGCGCGCCGCCGCTGATCAGCAGGTTCTGTGATGCCCTCCGAGAATTCCGCCTGTCGCAGTTTCACGCGCCCCGCCGTGGCGGCGGTGGCGACCCGAGCCCGTGACCGACAGGCCCGCACTCACTTCGGCTCGGATCCACAACAGATCACAGGATCCAAAGGAGGAACTGTGCTCACATCCCTCTCCATCAGCAACGTCTTCTGCCGGCGCACCGGGGCGATCGTCGCCGCCGTCGCACTGGTCACCGGGCTGTCCGCCGGCATCGCGCCGACCGCTGTCGCCGCCGAGCCTGACCCCGCGTCGGCCACCGTGCCGTACGAGGAGGTCCCGGCGCCGTCGGCGCCCGTGATCGGCGGCTACCTGCTGCAAGGCACACCCAACTTCTCGACCATCGACATGTCGGTCGTCACCGACTTCCAGTGGGCGTTCTCGACCATCACCGACCCCGCCCTGGGCGATGCCGGAGGTAGGTGTACGACAGCGAGCCAGGCCGGCATCGACGCCGTCCTGGCGCAGCGCGCCAAACAACCGGACCTCAGGGTCATCCGTTCGATCGGCGGCTGGGGAGCACGGTACTTCTCCCAGGTCGCCCGGACACCGGAGTCGCGCGAGAAGTTCGTCAGTTCGTGCATGGACGCCTTCATCACGAATGGCGTCGCCGACGGGTTCGATCTCGACTGGGAGTTCCCGACCGCCGGTGGTATGCCGGACATCGGCTACGACGCGAACGACCGGGAGAACATGAACCTGCTGGTCAACGAGTTCCGCAAGCAGCTCGACGCGTACGCCGACGCCAACGGACTCAACCGTCGCGACTTCTGGATGACGGCCGCGCTTCCTGCCGGCCGCTGGCAGGACAGCGGCAACGGGGTCACCGGTGCGCCGTACGACGTGCTCAAGAGCTTCGACCTGGACTTCCTGGGCAAGGCCCTCGACTCGATCAACATCATGACGTACGAGATGGGCACGGGCTACGTGCCGGTGTCGATGCCGAACCAGCCGCTGTACGCAGACCCGAAGGACACCACGGGCGATCCGTACAACTCCGGTGACGCGATGATCCGGCTGTTCATCGACCAGGGTGTCGCACCGAACAAGATCACCTGGGGCGCGATGTTCACCGGCGGCCGCGGCTTCGTCGTCGGTGACACGACCAACGGCGGCATGTGGCAGCCGTGGACGGCGACCGGATGTGGCTCAGGGACCAACGCCGTGAACTGGGCCAACGCGCAGCGTGACGACCGTAGTGTCCTCGTGTACTGGGACGACACCACCAAGAACCAGTGGTTCTTCGACCCGGTGCAGAAGCGTGTCTGCTCTGCTGAGTCCCCGCAGACGCTGGCCCTCCGGGCACAGTACGCGAAGGATATGGGCCTGAACGGGTTCTTCTCCTGGCAGCTGAACTCCACCTCCGGCTCCAACAACGCCGAGCTGCGCTCCGTGGCTCGCGTGTTCTACCCGCAACTCGTCCACGAGCCCGCTGCACCGACCGTCACCGGCACGCCGGTGGCCGTGGCCAACGGTGTCGAGTTCAACGGCGAGGTCGCACGCGTCACCGGTTCGTCGGCCTCCGCGCTGACCGCCGTGATCAACTGGGGTGACCTCACGCGGTCGACGGCCACCGTCGTGCCGCTCGGCAACGGCCAGTTCTCCGTACGCGGACAGCACACGTACGCCAAGGCCGGGAACTACACGGCGACCGTGGCGACGATCGACCCGGCGTATATCAACTCCGTGACGGCCAACACGCAGGTGACTGTGGGTGCCGTTTCGGCTCAAGCGAAGTGCGTCGGAAGCAAGGTGCATCTCGCGGTGTAGGGGCTCAACCCGGTGGACGGAAGGGTCTCGGCCCGGATCGCGACCCCGTTCGGTGTGAAGACCTACCCGGTGATCCAGCCGGGCAAGGTCGCGGAGCAGGCGTTCAACACTCGTCAGGACGCGGTCGATGCAGGCACGGCGAGCGTGGTCGTGACGAGCGGCTCCGGAGCTGACGCCACAACGATGACGTTCGACGTCCCGTATGCGGCGGCCTCCTGCGACTGAGTCCTCGCCGCCCAGTGACGCACCAGGGCTGAACACGATGCCCGTTGCACTGTTCCTCTGTCCAGGAACAGTGCAACGGGCATCCGTGTTCCACGGAAGGTTTCGGACGGGGTGTTCCATGCTGATCCTGCGTTATCGTGTTGGTCTGCCTCGCCGGATGACAATGCGCAGGAGGATTTGATGTCCGAATCGCAGAGCAGCTCCGAACTGAAGTACATCGTGGTCAAACGGCACCTGCTGCAGATGATCGAGGGGCAGGAACCGGGGGCGATGCTGCCGACGGAAAGGACGTTGGCTGAGCAGTTCGGCACGTCGCGCACCACCGTTCGGCAAGCTCTGAACGAACTGGTCGCGCAAGGTCGGATCGTTCGGCGGCAGGGCTCCGGCACTTTCGTGGCCGGCGCCAAGATGGAGTGGCCGCTGTATGCGGCGAGCTTCACCGAGCAGGCGGCCGCCAATGGGATGGTGGCGATGTCGCGCATCCTGGGATCCGCGCGCGAGCCGGCCACCCCGGAACGAGCGGCTCAGCTGGAGATCGACGCAGCGGCCCCGATCTGGCGGCTGGATCGACTGAGGATGGCCGACGGTGTTCCGATGTGTGTCGAGACATCCGTCCTGTCGGTCGATCGCTTCCCCGGCTTGGTGGACAGTCTTGCGGCGGACGGTTCCCTTCACCGCCTGCTGGCGGAGCAGTACCAGGTCCAGTTGACCTGGGGCGAGGAATCGATCGAGGTCGAACCGGCGGGCACTCGTGAGGCGGACCTGCTGGGGATCGACGTCGGGGCCCCCTTGTTGGTCATCCACCGCACCAACTACGACGAGCAGGGCATTCCGATCGAGTCGGGCACCAGTTGGATGCGGGCAGACAGGATCATCTTCATCGCCCACCTGATCGTGGGCAAGGATCACGAGAGTGCCTGGTCGAGGCGCCATCATTGACCGATGACGGCCTCTGCCGGCGCGCTGGGGCTGCTTCGTGAGGTGGGCCTGGCGGGCCGATGACCCGTACGGATCGACGCCGCGGCGCGGCACGCCATCCTAGACTGGAGTATCCGCTTCGATCGAGGAGGCGCCATGTCTGCTCCACGGAATGCGTTCCTGCAGGTGCTCTACTCGGTCTTCCTCGGGCTGATGCTCGTGGCCTTCGTCGGGGTGGGGGTCAACACGTTCTATCCGGGTCCACCGATCCCGAGCATGGACGGCCAGGCCGTCCAGGACGCCTACCAGCGCTCACAAGCCGTCTGGGCCCTCAACACCTCGATCATCCTGGTCGTCTGCGCCACGGTCATCATGGTGCTGTCCCTGGTCCGCAGCGACCGGCTGCCGGTGCTCTCCAACGGGATCCTGCTCGGCGGGGTGTTCACGATGGTGTACAGCGTCATCATGACGCTGCAGGGCCGCCAGTCCGGTCTGCGCTTCGCCGTCGTCGGGGTCGCCCTGCTGGTCACCCTGCTCGTCGGCTATCTGTTCTTCGTCCGCGGTCGGCAGCGTCGCGCGGCGGTGGAGGAGGGCGCCGTGGAGGGCGCTGTCGCTGGTGGGGCACCCTCCGGGGTGCTCGAGGCGCGTCTGGCGGCCCTGGAGCACCGCTTCGAGGCGATGGGGGCGGCGTGGCGCGACGATCGACCGGGTCCCGCGTGACGGACGACATCGCGAGACCCCAGAAGCATGGATCATGGTGCGCGTATGTTGCACGCTCGAGAAACGAAATCGCCCCGACAGGGTGTTTACCCTTGTCGGAGCGTGTTTTCGGTGGCTCCCCCGACTGGACTCGAACCAGTAACCCTTCGATTAACAGTCGAATGCTCTGCCAATTGAGCTACGGAGGATCAGGTGCCAGCCGCGCTGGCGCCGAGAATGAACACTAGCACCGGCGTGGCGGACCGACCAAATCGAGGGCCGCTCGTGCCGCTCCCGGACCGTCAGGCGTCGTACGGGTCGTAGTCGGCCTTCAGCTCGGCGAGTGCCGTCTCGGCCGCCTCGCGTGCGCCGGGGTCGGACCAGTGGGTGCCCTTGTTGAGCGAGGCGTGCCATTCCAGCACCGCGGGCTCGGCTCCCAGCACGCGGCGGCCGACCACCACGACGCCGTTCTTGGTGCCGGGCACCGATACCTGGCGGCGGACCATGATGCTGGCCTCGACCCGTTCCTTGAACAGCTCCGGAAGGCTCCTGGGCTCCTCGAGGGGGAGTTCGCCGCGGTGGCCGTCGTAATCGACCCAGCTGAGCCGGCGGATGTCCTTGTCCCAGCCGCCCCGTACGATCCGGTGCCAGGCCAGCACCTGCCAGCCGGTGCCGTCGTCATAGACCAGGTGACCAGGGAAGCCGAGCGCGTAGCGCTCGCCGTACCGTCCCCAGGCCAGCATCCTGCCTGCGTCCGCACTCCCGGGACCTGCCGCGGCCACCGCGGCGGCGGCCGCGCGGCGTACGTCGGCCGGGAGGCTCTCCCGCCGCCACCTCATGCCGTTGCCCCGGTCTGCGGCGCCGATGCTGGGGCCGGCGCCTGTGCCGGCGCGGGAAGCGCGGCCAGGTCGTCGAGGAACGAGGTCGCCCAGGCCTCGATATCGTGGGTGAACACCTGGCGGCGCAGCGCCCGCATCCGCCGGCGCTTGTTTTGGACGGTGTCGTTCATCGCGAGAGTCATCCCATGTTTCATGCTGTTGATGTCGTACGGATTGATCATGTACGCCTGCCGCAGTTCGCCGGCGGCTCCGGCGAACTCGCTGAGCACCAGCGCCCCGTTGGTGGCGCTGCGGCAGGCGACGTACTCCTTGCAGACCAGGTTCATCCCGTCCCGCAGTGGGGTCACCACGCAGATGTCGGCCGCGGTGTACATGGCGGTCAGCTCGGGACGCGCGACGGAGGTGTGCAGGTAGGTGATCGCGGGACGGCGCAGGTCTCCCAGGTCGCCGTTGATCCGGCCGACGAGCATGTTCACCTCGTCGCGCAGCCGCTTGTACTCCTCGACCCGCTCCCGCGAGGGGGTGGCCACCTGCAGGAAGGCCGCCTTCCTGGGGTCGATGACCCGTTCGGCGACCAGCTCGCCGTACGCCCGGAGCCGGTGGTAGATGCCCTTGGTGTAGTCGAGCCGGTCCACACCGAGGAAGAGCACCTCCGGGTCGCCCAGCTCGTGGCGCAACTCGCGGGCGCGGTCCTGCACGGCGCGGGTCTGCGCGAGCGACTCGAAGCTCTTCGCGTCGATCGAGATCGGATAGGCCTTCGCCCGGGTGGATCGTCCCGTCGGCAGCGTGATCACCTCGCGGTGGGTCTCCAGCTTGAGGCGCTGGCGGGTGATCCGGATGAAGTTCTGTGCCCCGCCGGGGGTCTGGAAGCCGATGATGTCGGCCCCGAGCAGGCCTTCGATGATCTGGCGGCGCCACGGCAGTTGTTGGAACAGTTCGATCGGCGGGAACGGGATGTGCAGGAAGAAGCCGATCCGCAGGTCGGGCCGGCGCCGGCGCAGCATCTGCGGCACCAGCTGGAGCTGGTAGTCCTGCACCCAGACGGTGGCGCCGGGGGCAGCGGCCCGGATCGTCGCCTCGGCGAACCGCTCGTTGACGGCGTGGTAGGCGTCCCACCATTCGCGGTGGTACTCGGGCTTCGCCACGACGTCGTGGTAGAGCGGCCACAGCGTCCCGTTGGAGAAACCCTCGTAATAGTCCTCGATCTCCGCCGCGCTGAGCGGCACCGGCACAAGGTGGTAGCCGGTGTAGTCGAACGGGTCGATCGCCTCGCCGGGGACGCCGGGCCAGCCGACCCACGCGCCGTGGCGCTCCTGCATCACCGGCTCCAGCGCGGTGACCAGACCGCCGGGCGACGTACGCCAGGCGACCGCTCCCTCGGCGTCGGTCGTACGGTCCACCGGAAGCCGGTTCGCCACGACGACGAAATCGGCCCGTTGGTGCTCGGCTGTTGCCTCGGACATCGTGACCATCCTCCCGTCGGTGCCACCCAATCTATCCTGTGCCGTAGCGATCCATCCCGTGCCAGAGTGGGGCCATGGACAAGATCGAGGCCGTGCTCGCCGCGCCGGACCGTACGGTCCTCGCGCTCGACTTCGACGGCACCCTGTCGCCGATCGTTCCCGATCCCGAGCGGGCGTACGCACATCCGGCGTCGATCGCCGCGCTGCGGCGGATCGCGCCGCACCTGCTGCAGGTGGCCGTGATCACCGGCCGGCCCGCCTCCCAGGCGGTGGCGCTCGGCGGACTCGCCGACGGCGCCGGCCTGGAACACCTGGTCGTGATGGGCCAGTACGGCGTCGAGGTGTGGGAGGCGGCCACCGGGCAGGTCGTCGCGCCGCCGGTGCCCGACGCTGTTGTCGCGGTGAAGGCCGCCCTGCCGGCCCTGCTGGCCGCCGCCGGGCACCCCGAGGCCTGGGTCGAGGACAAGGGGAGGGCGGTCGCGGTGCACACCCGGCGACTGGCCGACCCCGAGGGTGCGCTCGCCGACCTCGCCGCTCCGGTGGCGGCACTGGCCCACGACCACGGGCTGCGGGTGGAACCGGGCAAGAACGTGCTGGAGATCCGGGCGGGCGGCTTCGACAAAGGTGATGCGGTGCGGGCCCTGGCGGCCCGGCTCGATCCCGCGACGTTCGTCTACGCGGGCGACGACCTGGGCGACATCGCCGCGTACGATGCCGTGGCCGCCCTGCGGGAGCAGGGGCGTACGACGCTGTTGGTCTTCCCCCGGATGCCCGGCGAGGACAGTCCGCTCGCGGAGCGGGCGGACATCATCCTGGCCGGGACCGACGGGATGGCGGAGTGGCTGACCGCGCTGGCCGATCGGCTGGGGGCCGCAGGGACGCCGTCCTAGGCCCCTAGAATCGTGGGGACGTGCCAGTAGCTCAGCCGGTCAGAGCAGCGGACTCATAATCCGTCGGTCGTGGGTTCAAGCCCCACCTGGCGCACCATCGTTCGGCCCAGTCGGCGCGGACCGGACCGAGTGGCCCATGGCGGACCGGACCGAGTGGCCCATGGCGGACCGGACCGATGGGACACTCAGGTTGCAGGTCTGATGTTCTGGTTCACGTGGAGGAAATTGTCGGGATCGTACACGGCCTTGATCCGTGCGAGTCGGGCGAAATTGGCGGCGTAGTTGTCCTCGATCCGCGCCTGGTCGTCCCGGTCCTGGAAGTTGATGTAGCCACCGGGCTCGGAATACTGATGCAGTGCAGCCCAGTAATCGCGGACCCATTGGACATTCTTCGCGTTCTCCGATTCGTCAGGCCACTGACCGGCGATCACCGGAGCGAAGCGAACACCCCGATAGGGGAACGCCGTCGCGTCCGATGCGACACGCTGCACCGCCCCGTCGATCGGATAGAAGTGGTTCGCCGAGTGCGCCGTGGGGATCCCCGGCGAGTACTCGACGGCGACGCGTAGCGCGTCGTCGGTCAGCGACGCGAGGAAGTCCGCCTTCCAGTAGCCCTGGAGCCCCCGCACCCCGTTGAGCCCGTCGAACATCGTATTGAGAGCCGGGTAGGGCATGGGAGCGAAGAACGATCCGAGGACCGGGGCCGCGTCGAGCATCGGCTTCCAGTGAGCCGGTCCCTCATCGACGGACCCTGTCCACATTCCCGCGACGACCGCGACGGGCCGGTTGTGCCACTCCTCGGGCAGGAACGGCACCGGTGGACCCTGGTGGAATCCGAGGAAAGCCCCCATCTCCTCCGGTTCGGACGCGAGCCATGCGCGATAGGCCGCTCCCGCCTCCACGCCCCTCGCGGCGTCGTAGAAGATCAGTCCCACGTGCACCATGTCCAACGGATGCACCTCGAACTCGAACGAGGTGACGATTCCGTAGTTGCCGCTCCCGCCGCGCAGGGCCCAGAACAGGTCGGGGTGCTCTTCCTCGTTGGCGTGGACGAAGGTTCCATCGGCGAGCACGACGTCGGCGGACACGAGGTTGTCGCAGGCGAGTCCGTACTTGCGTGCGAGGTATCCGATCCCTCCGCCGAGCGTGAGCCCCGCGACCCCGGTCGAGCCGATGATCCCGCCCGTGCTCGCGAGCCCGAAGGCGTGCGTGGCGTGGTTGTAGTCGGCCCAGGTGGCGCCGGGCTCAACCCAGGCACGCCTCGACACGGGATCCACCCGTACCCCGCGGTGCGCCGAGAGGTCGAGGACGAGCCCGCCATCGACCGTCCCGAACCCCGGCGCGCTGTGCCCACCGCCCCGGACGGCGAGGTCCAGCCCACCTTCGCGTGCGAACCGGACCGCGGCGATGACATCGGCGACCTGCGACACTCGCAGCACTGCGGCGGGACGTTTGTCGATCATCCCGTTGAACACGTGCCTCGCAGACTCGTACCGATCGTCCCCGGGCTGGATGAGGTCACCTCGTACCGTGTCGCGGAGAGGATCGAAAGATGTGGACATGATTCCTCCTCAGGGAAATGAGCGACGACGACCGATCCCTGTTCCCTCGGCCCGAGTCTCTCGCGCCCGGCTCAACTGTCCGGTGCTACAAGTGTGAAATGATGTGATCTGCAACATAGGCGGAATCGTTCAATCCCGTGGCTCGACGGTGTAACCGGTCGACCAGCAACACGCAGAGGGTGGCGAAACCGTCCCGCCCAATCTCGGGTGCGGACCGACGGGCACTATTTGCCCCACTTTGCGGGCATGTCGGCATTTCTGGGACCGTGATCGCCGCCGACCGCACCCCAGCAATTCTTTCGGCGGCACGAAGCTTCGTCGAGGCGCGGGGATTCGAGAATGGCGAGTGGGGCTGGTGGTCGGCGGTGACCCTTACCCCGCCTCGACTGGCGCAGCGAGCCGCCGCAGGATCGGGCGCAGCTCCTCGGCGAAGAGGTCTGGGGTGTTGAGGTAGGGCGCATGGTGTCCGGTCACGGCCTGATTCCCGGTGATGGTCGCGCTGGGGCCTCCCAGACGTTCGATGAGGATGGACTCGATCAGCCCGGCAACGGGCAGGCCGTCCGTGCTGTGCAGGAAGTCGACCGGCACCCGGCTGGCGCGGATCGCATCCGTGTCAGGATCGTTCGTGACGAACTGCTCGAACTCCCGACCGAACAACGTGTCACCGTTGCCGCGCATCCGTTCGCGGGTGTCGGGCTCCAGATCAGCCCAGGCCTGCGCGCTCACCTGTCCACTGATGAAGAGTTCCACGGCGGCTCCGGGATCGGTCTGGGCCAGTTGGAAGATCGGCGCGAAGGGATTCGGGCCCTCCGCCGGCGGGAGCAGGCCCATCAGAGGCGGCTCATGGACGATCGCGGCCCGGACGACCTCCGGATGGCGTGCGATCAGGCTGAGGGTGATGATCGCTCCGCCGCTGGTGCCGAAGGCGACCGCCCGATCGATGCCGCAGTCGCGGATCAGGGCTGCGGCGTCGTCGGCCTGCGCGGCCATCGTCGCGGATGCCGGGTCCTCGCTGCCGGCCCGGCTCCGTGAGTTGCCTCGCCGGTCGTACGTGATGATCGTGAACTCGTCGGCGAGGGCCTCCGCTGTTCGACGGAACTGTCCGGCGTCGCCGGTGGCACCCGTGATGAACAGGACTGCCGGGCCCTTTCCGCGCACTTCGCGATAGAGATCGGCCGTCGTGTTGATGGTGGACATGGTGCCTCCTGTGATCTAGATCACACTGTCGGCAATAGTGTAAACCGGCTCTTCATAATCCGGGGTGTAGGTGGGGTCTGAATCCGCCGGCTTCGAGCAGGCAGCGGGCGATGTAGTTGGTGAGGTTGCGGAAGCCGAGGGCTGATCCTCGCAGGTGTTCCAGCCGACCATTGATGGCCTCGGTGGGGCCGTTGCTGGTGCCCGGGCGCTCGAAGTAGGCCAGGACGTCGGCGGCGCGCTTCTTCATCGTGCGGCCGAGGGTGATGATCTCGATCAGCGAACCGGGGACGCCGCTGCTGATGGCCTCGATCACGGCCTGCATACGGGTGCGGCCCTGGCCGGGGTCGGGGTCGCGGTAGGCCGCGATCATCCGCTGGTAGATGGCCCAGGTGGCCTCGACCTCGACGTGCTCATCGCCGGCGAACAGGGCCTGGATGCGTGTCTTCTGTTTGTCGGTGAGCAGGTCGATGCCGGTGTGCAGGGTCCGTCGGGCCGAGTAGAGCGGGTCGCCGGCCCGGCCGCGGTGACCGTGGAGGGCCTGCTGGACCCGGCGCCGGCAGGTATCGAGAGCCTCGGCGGCCAGGCGGACCACGTGGAAGGGATCCATCACGGCGATCGCGTCGGGCAGTTCCTCGCTGGTGGCGGTCTTGAACCCGCTGAAGCCGTCCATAGCGACAACCTCCACCCGGTCGCGCCAGTCCTGGTCCTGTTCGGCGAGCCAGGCCTTGAACGCCTGCTTGGAGCGGCCCTCGACCATGTCGAGCAGGCGAGCGGGACCAGTTCCGTCGCGGACCGGGGTGAGGTCGATGATCACGGTGACGTACTTGTCGCCGCGACGGGTGTGGCGCCACACGTGCTCATCGACCCCGATCGCCCGCACCCCGTCGAGGCGGGCCGGATCGGCGATCAGGACACGGCGTCCTTCGGCCAGGACCGCGGTATTCGCGGTGTTCCACGAGACCCTCAGTCCTTCGGCGACCCGTGCCATGGACAGGTGTTGGCAGACGATCCCGACCAGGGCCCACCGCAGTCCTGCACGGGAGATCTTGGCCCGCGGCTGGGCCGCCTTGGTGGTGTCCTGGCGCCACACGTGGCCACACTCGGTGCAGCGGTAGCGCCGAACGGTGACCAGCAGCGTGGTGGGGCGCCACCCGAACGGCTCGTGCGCCAACCGCCGCAGGACCGTATCGCGCGCCACGCCCTGACAGCCGCACCGCCCACACCAGTCGTCGGGCTCGACGACCCGGCAGGCCAGAACCGTGTGGTCGGACTTCAGGAGCTGGGCGGTGACTTCCAGGCCGAGGTCGTTCAGGCGAGTGAAGGTGGTCAGGTCGGGGCATGTGAAGGTAGCGTCAGGCACGTCGAGGTCTTCTGGATGGGCTGTGTGAGAACTCCCATCTTCGGAAGGCCTCGACCCCTCTCCGGCCCCGACGCGCCGCCCAGCCTCAAGCAGCCCCTACACCCTCAACTGCGAAGAGCCTGTAAACCCGCCCAGCATCGAGGTACTGAGGGCCGCCTGAGGGGCCACCTCCCCGAGTGGGGTGATGGGAGCAACGTCACGTCGCATGGCCCGGGATTCCGCGCACCGCGACTCGGTTCTGCCCAGTAGTGTGCCAAGTGCCCCAGTAATGCCCTCTACTATAGACGCCGAAGATGATGGTGAAACTAATCAATTTTCGTGTTATGCATATTCGAATCGCATGAATTCTTAGAACCGTTGGCGTGATCATTCTTGTCATCCTGAGCGTCACTGCATTTGTTGCTGCGGGTGTACAGGTTAAAGCTGGGGAAGTTGGCGAGTGGGGAACCTTCACTGTTGCCACTGTTAACTGCTCAACGAAAGTCTGTACAGTTGTGGGCGACTTTAAGGGGGTGAAGTATGTCAAGGCGAACATTATTTTGGGTAATGAGGCTGGTGAGGATGTTGGTGACCAAGTGGCTGCGTGGTACTCGCCTAGCGAAGGCCGCGATGGTGCCGTTATCAGCTCAGTGGTGCCGGAGCCGGGTGGACCGATCGGCACGGCGGCCATCGTGGTGGGGGCGGCGTTCACCCTGCTGCGGTTGAGGGGGCGAATCGACCCAGAGGGTCGGCAGGCGGCGCTGTGCGGCCTTGCTGTGTTGGAGGCGGGCCGGCTCCGCACCTGGGTCGGCCGGGTCCGGTACTGTTTGGGCGAACCTTGCACCGAGGGGGTCAGGGGCGCGGGCGGGTCTTCCCGCCCAGTTCTCCGCGTTGTCCCCTCGGGAAGTTCTCCCTGTAAAGGACAGGCCTGCCTGTTCGTGTCGTGGCTGCCTTCGGGCGCTTCGCTGGAGGCCTGCAGCCGGTCAAGGAACGGTCGACCGGCTCCGCCGCCGGGGAATGGCTGCGACGCGGGCAGGCAGGTGGCCAGGGACGCCGCGTCGCAAGGAGCGTGGGAGTCGTACGAGCGTGGGAACGGAGTAGGGGCGAGATGAGGGAGTTCACGGCGGGGCTGTTCGGCCGGCGGGTCACCCTCGCTCCGTGGGAGCGGGCGGTGACGCACCGCGACGGTGTGATCAGCCAGGAGCTCGGCCCGGGTCGCTACCGGCTGCCGCGACGGACCACCGCGATGATCCTCGACGTTCGTCCACGTCAACTGGTCGTGAACGCACAGGAGATCCTGACCACCGACGCCGTCAGCGTACGGGTCAGCGCGGTCGCGGACGTGACAGTCACCGACGCGCGCGCCGCAGTGACCGAGTCACCGGATTGCGACGCCGTCCTGTACCAGGCGATCCAGTTGGCGTTGCGAGAAGCGATCACCACCCGGACGCTGACCGAGGTCCTCGCCGATCGTGCCGCGATGTCGTCAGCACTGCTCACCCCGGCGCGGTCGGCCGCCACGCGTGTCGGACTGGACGTGTCGATGGTGGCTGTGCGCGACCTGACCTTGGCCCAGGATGCCCGCGCCGTGCTGGCGGAGGCCGCCCTGGAGGCCCAGCGGTCCAAGGCCGTCCTGGAACGGGCGCGCGCCGAGGTCGCTGCGACACGGGCGATGGCCAATGCTGCCCGGATCCTGGCCGACAACCCGGCCCTGCTGCAGCTTCGGATGGCGCAGTCCCCGGGGGCCACCGTCGTGGTCAACACCGGGATCGCGCAGCCAGCGAACGCCATACAGGCCGACTGAGCCGGGGACGCCCACGACGCGGCTCTGAGCCACCTCGGGTTGGCCTGCAGCGGCCGTCATGACAGCCCGGTGACCGACCACGTCGGGGTGTCGCCACCGTGACCAGGTCGGGGTGGCGCCACCGGGGTGCACCGCGGCCGGCGACTCCTCCTGCCCGCCACCGCGGTCTGCGGGCCCGCTACTCCTGCACTGCGGCGGTTCCGCCGGTCCAGGCGGGCGGGACGTACGCGCAGGTCGGGTCGGAGGCGAGCGGGTCGCCGAGCATCGCGTACGCGCGGGCCCGCGAGCCACCGCAGATCCAGTTGAACTCGCACGCGCCGCACTTGCCGCTGTACTCCGACGGCTTCCGCAGCGCCTGCATCATCGGGGCCTCGGCATAGATCTCGTGGAACGGGCGGTCCCGTACGTTGCCGCAGTCGAACGGCAGGAACCCGCTCGGGTAGACGTCGCCGATGTGGTCGATGAAGGCGAAGCCGTTGCCGGAGTTGACGCCGATCGCCGGTCGTGGCGGCCGACGGTGGCCGCCCTCACCGAGCAGCTCGACGGTGCGTGCCATCAGTCGGGCGTGCAGCGGGCCCGTCTCCGGCAGTGGCAGCCCGGCCTCGAGCGCGTCGTCGCGCTGGATGGCGACCCGCCGGTAGGTCTGGCCCTCGGTGGTCTTGATCGCGATCCGGTCGGAGATGTCGTGCAGCCAGTGCATGACGTCCTCCATCTCGTCGGGCGAGAGGCACTCGAGGTTGGATCCGCGCCCCATCGGGACGAGGAACAGCAGGTACCAGAGGTGAGCGCCCATGCCCATCACGGTCTGGACGATCTCCGGCAGTTCGTCGCGGTTGTTGCGGCAGATCGTGGTGTTCACCTGGAACCGGAAACCGTGCTTGACCACCAGCTTCGCGGCCTCCAGCGTCGCGTCGAAGGTGCCGTCGATGCCGCGGAAGGAGTCATGGGTCGCCGCCGTGGCACCGTCCAGGGACAGTGAGAACGCCTTGACCCCGGCCTCGCGTACGGACGCCAGCCGTTCGTCGGTCAGCAGCGGTGTCACCGACGGCGACAGTGCGATCGGCAGGCCGGCCGCGGTGCCGTACGCGATGAGTTCCTCCAGGTCGGGACGCTCGAAGGCGTCACCGCCCGAGAAGATAACGATCGGCCGCGGCGTGCCGTAGGCGGCGATGTCGTCCAGCAGCGCCTTGCCCTCCGCGGTGGTCAGCTGTCGCGGATCCGCGCGGGTGAACGCGTCCGCGCGGCAGTGCCGACAGGCCAGCTGGCAGGCGCGGGTCACTTCCCAGACCAGGACGTGGGGACGTTCCCCGGCGTCGTGGTGCAGTGTGCGGACGACTCCCGGATGTGCGGCCGTGTGCATCGACATGCTCCCTACGCTACAGGTAGTACGTAGAGCGCCGTACATGCTGTTGCGGCGTCCGGTGCGCCCTGCGGCACGGCGTGTCGCAGGCGTCAGCCGTCCAGGTCGTGCAGCGGCTCGTGGCCGGTGACGGCCTCCGGCACGTGCGGCTCCGGGCGGGGGATGGGCTTCATCCGGTGCGGGATCCGGTCGCGTGCGTAGGTGATGTCGTGATAGCCGTGCTCCAGCGGCCGGCCGTTCTCGTCCAGCGAGACCATCACGATCCGGTCGACGGTGATGATCGACTCGCGGGTCACCATGTTGCGTACGTTGCACCGCAGGGTCAGCGAGGTGCGGCCGAACTTCACCGGGAAGATGCCCAGCTCGATGATGTCGCCCTGCCAGGCCGAAGACACGAAGTTGATCTCGGACATGTACTTGGTGACGACGCGTTCGTTGCCGAGCTGGACGATCGTGTAGAGCGCGACCTGTTCGTCGATCCAGGAGAGCAGGTGGCCCCCGAAGAGGGTGCCGTTCGCATTCAGGTTCTCGGGTCGGACCCACATCCTGGAGTGGTAACGCATCCGCGGCTCGTCCATGGGCCTCAGTCTAGGGACGGTGGACCCGGATCCCCTCGTCGGGTGCCGCGCCCGTGCCATCCGTCCAGCGTCGTCCGATCAGGCGGGTGTCTGACCAGGGGGGTGTCTGACCAGGCGGGCGTCACGGGCGCCGGCCACTGTCCGTCCGGCCCGCCCGGCTGAACCACTGCAGGATGGTCCGGCCCACTCCGTCGTCCGCGCACGGACGGTCGACGGCCTGTCCGACCTCGGCCAGCAGCGGGTGGGTCGGCGGCATCACGTACGCCTGGCCGGCCCAGCTCAGCATCCCCAGGTCGTTCGGCATGTCCCCGAAGGCGGCCACGTCCTGACTCCCGACGCCGAGCGTGGCGCAGTAGCGGGCCAGCATCGCCGCCTTGTCCACGCCGCGGGCGCCGACCTCCACCAGCACCCGGTCGCCGGCCGCCACCCCGGCGGTCGACCAGGTGAGCGTCAGGGCGTCGCCGGCCACGTCCCGCAGCACGGCCAGCACGGCGTCCAGCGGCGTGTCGTACGTCTGCACCAGCACCTTCAGCACCGGGCCGCCCGGCAGCAGGTCCTCCAACGGGGCGCATCGATAGCCCGGCACCTCCGGCGGGGACTCCATGTACCCCGGCTCGTACCCGAACGCGTCGGGCCGCTGCAGCCCTAGGGTTGCCCCCGGCAGGGCCTCCCGGACATGGGCCCCCAGTGCCGCGATGAGGTCGGGGGCGATGTCGACCACCTCGGCGATCTCGCCGGTCGCGGCGTCGTAGCGGATCGCGCCGTTGCAGCCGATCACCGGGGTGTGGGGCAGGCCGAGGTCGACGATGGGCTGCATCCAGGTGGGCGGGCGTCCGGTGGCGAAGACGACGTGGACGCCTTCGTCGAGGGCGGTCCGGACGGCGCGGGCGTTGACCGCCGAGACGGTGCCGCCGGGGCGCAGGAAGGTGCCGTCGAGGTCCGTCGCGATGAGACGAGGGATCACAGTTTCGACCTTTCGGGGTTGCCCGATCCCGAGGTGGCCGGTGACGGGGACGCCGAGGACGGGGACGGCGAGGCCGACCGGGGTGACGGGGTGGGCGAGGGCGAGGCCGACGACGGCGAGGGAGACGCCGACGACGGCGACGGCGAGGCCGACTGCGGCTGCGGCGGCGGCGGGCTCTGCGGCGGCTCGTTGCGGAACAACAGGATCGCCACCAGCACCGCGATCGCGGCCACCAGCACGGTGAGCAGCCAGGCAACGAACAGCGACACCCAGCCCGCCCGGTCGTGACGGCCCGGCCACGGCAACGGCCACTGCGACGTACGTCCCGGCGCGGTGTCGTCGGCCCAGGGCAGGCGGTAGTCCGGCCCCGCGACGGGCGTCGCGGAGGGAAGGGCGAGGGCGACATCGGCCAGGATCGACGCGGCCAGTGCGGAGCGGTCCGCGGGCAGCGCCACCCACGGAGCGTCGGGCACACCGTCGTCGACCGGGGCCTCGGCAGGGATGAGCCGGGAGGTGTGCCGTCCGGTGTCCTGGCCCTGGCCCCCGCGGGCGATCACAAGGTCGACATGCAGCGGATCGATCCGCCCGGTGAACCGGTCACGGGCTGCTCTGTCGGCCGCCGCCCCCTGCGACAACAGCACCAGCACCACCGCACGGTCGCCGGCGCGCTCCATGTCGTCGCCGCGGTCCGGCGTGCTGTCGCCGTCCTGTGCGCCGTCGCCGTGCTGGGGACCGGCGTGGGCGGCGTACGCCACGCCGGCCGGACCGGACTCCAGGCGGGCGTCCAACCAGAACCCGCCGACACGCGGCGGGTCCTCGGGCCGCAGCGGCCGGGCGAGCGGCCCGGGCCCGTGTGCGGAGGCGGAGGGTGCAGTCATCGGCCCCATCACATCACACCGGCCAAGCCTGGCGAGGCGAGGCCATCCCCGATCCACACCAGATGCGCTCCCGGCCTGCCCCGGTCCGGACGGCTGCCCCACCCGGGTCCACGACCGGAGGTCCGGCTTGAGTGGTGGCCGATGATGGACGTGCGGTCTGCGAGGATGGTCCGGACCTGAGGACGGGAGACATGCGGTGGACAACCAGGAGGCGGCCCGACTGATCGACGAGGCCCTGACGCAAGTGCGGCGGGTCATCGTCGGCCAGGAGCACATGGTGGAGCGACTGATGGTCGCCCTGCTCGCGCGCGGGCACTGCCTCCTCGAGGGCGTGCCGGGCACGGCCAAGACCCTGGCCGTACGGACCTTCGCCACCGTCGTCGGTGGCGACTTCGCCCGGGTCCAGTTCACCCCCGACCTGGTGCCCTCCGACATCGTCGGCACCCGGATCTACAAGCCGTCCCAGGAGGGCTTCGACGTCGAGCTGGGCCCGATCTTCGTGAACTTCCTGCTCGCCGACGAGATCAACCGGGCGCCCGCCAAGGTGCAGTCGGCGATGCTCGAGGTGATGGCGGAACGCCAGGTGTCCATCGGCGGCACCACCTTCCCGGCCCCCAAGCCCTACATCGTCATCGCCACCCAGAACCCGATCGAGTCCGAGGGGGTCTACCCGCTGCCGGAGGCCCAGCGCGATCGGTTCCTGCTCAAGGTGGACGTCCCCTACCCGCACGGGAACGAGGAGTTCGAGATCCTGCGACGGATGAGCGTCGACGCCCCGGTGGCCCGGCCGGTGCTCGACAACGCGTCGGTGCTCGCCCTGCAGGACCGCACCAACCACGTCTTCGTCCACCGGCTCGTCGCCGAGTACATCGTCCGGCTGGTGCTCGCCACCCGTTCCCCGGCCGACTTCGGGATGCCCGATCTGGCGGAGGTGATCGCGATCGGCTGCTCGCCCCGGGCCACCCTCGGCCTGGTCGGCGCCGCCCGCGCCCTGGCCCTGATCCACGGGCGCGACTACGTATTGCCGACCGACGTCCAGGCCGTCGCCCGCGACGTGATGTCGCACCGCATCCAGCTCGGCTTCGACGCGGTCGCCGACAACATCGACCCCGCCGAGGTGATCGACCGGGTGACGGCGATGGTCCCGGCCCCGACCCCGGTGTGGGACCAGCCGGCACCGGTCCCGAGCGGCTCCGACCCGCGCGCCGCTGCCTTCCCGCAGCCGGGGTTCCATGGCTGACGGGCCCGCGTCCTCCCTGGTCCGGCCGCCGGACCGTCCGACCCTGCCGTTGGACCGGCTCGCCCCGGAAGCCGCCCTGCGCCGTCTCGAGCTGACCGTCGTACGCCGCCTGGAGGGCTTCCTGCAGGGCGACCATCTGGGTGTGCTGCCCGGCCCGGGCAGCGATCCGAACGACGCCCGGCCCTACCTGCCGGGGGAGGACGACGTCCGCAAGATCGACTGGCCGGTCACCGCGCGCACCCGGATCACCCACGTCCGCGACACCATCGCCGACCGCGAGCTCGAGGTGTGGGCGCTGCTCGACGTGACCCCGTCGATGAACTGGGGCACCGCCGGCGTCACCAAGCGGGACCTCGGGATCGCCGCGATGGCCACCTTCGGCTTCCTCTCCCAGCGGATGGGTGACCGGTTCGGCGGGATGGTGATGCGCCCCGGGGACGTACGTCTGATCCCCGCCCGCTCCGGCCGGACCGCTCTCTACGGTCTGCTGCGGTCCCTGCTGGAGGAGCCGATCGTCCCCGACGACACCGACCCGGGTCTGCCGCTGTCCCGCGCCATCGACGAGCTGGGCCGGGCCCAGCGCCGCCGCGGGCTGCGGATCGTCGTCTCCGACTTCCTCACCCCCGGCGACACCGAACTCGACCTCGAGGCGCCGCCGGAGTGGGAACGCGCGCTGCGCCGGCTGTCGGTCCGCAACCAGGTGATCGCCGTCGAGGTGATCGACCGGCGTGAGATCGAGTTCCCCGATCTCGGCGACATCCTCGTACGGTCTCCGGAGACCCCGTTCGAGCGCTACGTCAACACCGGTGACGTACGCCTGCGCCGGGCCATGGACGAGGCGGCGGCCCGGCAACGGGAGCGCACCCGGCTGGCGCTGCGCCGCTCCGGCGTGGGGCACATCGTGCTGCGGACCGACGGCGACTGGGTCGCCGAGATCGCTCGGTTCGTGCTCGGCTACCGGCGCACCGCAGCGGTGCTGCACCGCCCGCCCCGCGGGGTGGCCCGGTGATCCCGGGACGGAGCACCCGGTGAACGGGCCGGCGGAGTTCTTCCGCAATCTCAGCTTCGGCGACCCGTGGCGGCTGCTGTTCCTGCTGGTGATCCCGGTGCTCGTCGGCCTCTACGTCTGGGCCTGCCGGCGGCCCGGACGGCGCGGCGTACGTTTCACCACGACCGCCCTGCTCGACCTGGTCGGCGGGCGACGCTCGCAGTGGCGGCGCCACCTCGCGGTCGCCCTGTCCCTGCTGGCGCTCGGCGCCGGCGTGGCCGGCTGGGCGCGGCCGACCACGATCGCCGGTGTTCCCCGGGAACGTGCCACCGTGGTGCTGGTGATGGACGTCTCGTTGTCGATGGAGGCCAAGGACGTCGAGCCGAGCCGGCTGCAGGCAGCGGTCAGCGCGGCCACCGGTTTCGTCGACGCGATCCCGCCCCGCTACAACGTCGCCCTGGTCACCCTCTCCGGTGCCCCCGCCGTCGTCGTCCCGCCGACCCTCGACCACGCCGCCGTCACCCGGGCCCTGGCCGGGCTCAAGCCGCAGGAGTCCACCGCGATCGGCGACGCCATCCTCGCCGGCCTGAGAGCACTCGAACAGGCCCCCCGCGACCCGGCCCAGCCGGACAAGCTCGCCCCCGGCGCCATCGTGCTGCTCTCCGACGGGGACAGCACCGCCGGCACCAGCGCCGTCCAAGGGGCGCAGCGGGCGGCCGAGGCGAAGGTGCCGGTGCACACCATCGCCTTCGGCACCGAGAACGGCTACGTCGACGTCGACGGCAAGCGGGAGTCTGTCCCGCCGGATCCGGCCGTGCTGGCAGAGGTCGCCAGGATCACCGGCGGCCAGACGTTCACTGCCGACAACACCCGTCGCCTCGACAGCGTCTACCAGGACATCCGCTCCGAGGTGGGCACCGAGAAGAAGTCGAGTGACGTCAGCTCCACCTTCGCCGGGTATGCGATGATCGCGGCGGTGCTGGCGACCCTGGCGGCCATCACCCTGGGAGCGCGGCGCCGATGATCCCGTTGATCCAGTTCCTCTCCCCGGGCCGACTGTGGTGGCTGCTGCTCGTCCCGCTGCTGCTCCTCATCCACCTCGTCGTGTCCCGACGATCCGCCGGGGGCCGGGGCGGGCACGACCCACTGCTCGCCTCGCTGCGGGTCGAGCGCGGCTGGCAGACCCATCTCGCTGTGCTGCTCGCCGTGCTCAGCCTGGTCGCGCTCACCGTGGCGTTCGCCCGGCCGAAACAGGACGTGATGGTCCCCCGCGAGCGGGCCACCATCGTCGTCGCGATCGACGTGTCGCTGTCCATGCAGGCCGACGACGTCTCGCCGACCCGGCTGGCCGCGGCGAAGGACGCCGCGACCGAGTTCGTCCGCTCGCTGCCCGCCACCTTCAACGTGTCGTTGGTGTCCTTCGCCGGCACCGCGACCATCATCGTGCCGCCGACCCAGGACCGCGGGGTGGTCACCGCGGCGATCGACGGACTGCGCCTGCAGCCGTCCACCGCGATCGGCGACGGCATCTACACTTCGTTGTCGGCGCTCAGCCAGGTGCCCCCCGACCCGCAGCACCCGGACGATCCGCCACCCGCCCGGATCGTGCTGCTCTCCGACGGCTTCACGACCATCGGCCGCCCGGCGGCCCAGGCGGCCGACCAGGCGCGCAGTCAGGCGGTGCCGATCTACACCATCGCGTACGGCACCCTCACCGGGTCGATCGTGATCGAGGGCAGCCGCCAGCCGGTCCCGGTCGACTACAACGAGCTGGCGACGGTCGCCCGGATCTCCGGTGGCAAGGCCTACCGCGCCCAGACCGCCGGCCAGCTCAAGGAGGTCTACCGCGACATCGGTTCCTCGGTCGGCAAGGAGGCGGTCGCCGTGGACGTCTCCAACCGCTACGTCGGCGTCGCCACCGCCTTCGCGCTGCTGGCCTGCCTCGGCGTGGTGTCGCTGGCCGCCCGGTGGCCGTGAGTTGCCCGGTGGCCGTGAGCCGCCGGCGGCCTCGGTAGGGTGCCTGCCATGGTGGACGTACGCAGCAACCTGGCGGAGGTGCGGGCCCGGATCGACGCGGCCTGCCGTACGGTCGGACGTGACCCCGGCGAGGTGCGGTTGCTGCCGGTCAGCAAGACCCACGGCCTCGACCTCGTCCGACAGGCGTACGACGCCGGCTACCGTCGGCTGGGGGAGAACCGGGTGCAGGAGGCGCTGGCCAAGTGGGAGGCCAGCCAGGACTGGCCGGGCATGGAGTGGGCGATCATCGGCCACCTGCAGACGAACAAGGCGCGCGACGTGGCTCGGTTCGCCGCCGAATTCCAGGCCCTCGACTCACTGCGGTTGGCCCGCGAGCTGGATCGGCGCCTGCAGGCGGAGGGACGGGCCCTGGACGTGCTGATCGAGGTGAACTCGTCCGGTGAGCCGCAGAAGTCCGGCGTCGCGCCCGAGGACGCCGCGGCGCTGGCCGCCGAACTGCGGGCGTACGACGCACTGCGCGTACGAGGGCTGATGACGGTCGCCGTGCACTCACCCGTCGCCGCCCGGGTCGGCGCGTGCTTCGAGGCGATGCGTACGCTCCAGGAACGCCTCCGCCAGGACGATCGGGCCGCCGGCAGCTACGACGAGCTGTCGATGGGCATGTCGGGCGACTTCGAGCTGGCGATCGCCCACGGTGCCACCTGCGTGCGGGTCGGCCGGGCGATCTTCGGGGAGCGGGCGTCCCGGTAAGGGACGCGGACGACTGGCGCGGTGGCCCCCGGTCGGCAAGAATAGGGGCTGTTCCGACGTGGACGCGAGAGTGCTGGGGAAGGCGTGTCTCGTAACCAGGGAGGAACGACATGACGAATACGCGGGGCGTCCTGTACGTCCACTCCGCACCGTCTGCACTGTGCCCGCATGTCGAATGGGCCGTCGGCGGTGCTTTCGGTGTGCCCATCCACCTGGATTGGCGGCCACAACCGGCCGAGCCGGGACTGCGGCGTACGGAGTACGCCTGGGCCGGTCCGGTGGGTCTCGGGGCGAAGGTGACCTCCGCGCTGAACGGTTGGGACCACCTGCGGTTCGAGCTGACCGAGGAACCGACCGCCGTCACCGACGGGCAGCGGTGGATGTGGACCCCGCGGCGGGGGATGTTCCGGGGCCAGGTCGGCATGAGCGGTGACATCGTGGTGCCCGAGGAACGGGTCCGCTGGGCGCTCGGCCAGGACGATCCGGCGACCGCGCTGACCGAACTGCTGGGCGAGCCCTGGGACGCCGAGCTGGAGGCGTTCCGTTGGGCGGGGGAGGGCGCTCCGGTGCGCTGGATGCATCCCGCGGTCTGAGCCGCCCCGTATGCCCACGGTGGCACCTTGCCCGGCCGTGGGCAGACGACACGACCCCCTCGCCCGGAGCATCCGGGCGAGGGGGTCGCGCGCTGTCGGTCCGGTCAGCCGGGTGCCGGCCGGACCGGTGCTGATCAGCCCTCGGTGATGTTGGCGGTGGTGAAGGCCAGCGCCACGTTGTGGCCGCCGAAGCCGAACGAGTTGTTGATCGCGGCGATCTCACCCTGCGGCAGCTGACGTGCCGTGGTGGCGATGTCGATGTCGAGGGAGTCCTCGGGATCCTCGAGGTTGATCGTCGGCGGGACGATGCGGTCCTTCAGCGCCAGGACGGTGAACATCGACTCCATCGCGCCGGCCGCACCGAGCAGGTGGCCGGTCTGCGACTTCGTGCCGGTGAAGATGACGTCGTCGGTCGCTGCGCCGAGCGCGGCCCGCACCGACAGCACCTCGGTGAGGTCACCGGCCGGGGTCGAGGTGGCGTGCGCGTTGACGTGCTTGATGTCGGAGGGCTGCAGCCCGCCGTCCTGCACGGCCTGCCGGACTGCCTCCGCCTGGCCGAAGCCCTCCGGATCCGGGGCGACCATGTCGTACGCGTCGGAGGTGACGCCGGCACCGGCGAGGGTGGCGTAGATGGTGGCGCCGCGGGCCAGGGCGTGTTCCAACGACTCCAGCACCAGTACGGCCGCGCCCTCACCCAGGACGAACCCGTCACGGTTCTTGTCCCAGGGCCGGGAGGCCTTCTCCGGCTCGTCGTTGCGGCGCGACAGGGCCTGCATCTGGCCGAAGGCCGCGAGCGGCAGCGGGTGGATGACACCTTCAGCACCGCCGGCGACGACCACGTCGGCGCGGCCCAGCCGGATGATGTCCAGGCCCTGCGCGATCGCCTCGTTGCCCGAGGCGCAGGCGGAGACCGGGGTGTGGATGCCGGCCCGGGCCCGCAGCCGCAGCCCGACCGACGCGGCCGGGGCGTTGGCCATCAGCTTGGGGATGGTGAACGGGCTCACCCGGCGGTGGCCCTTCTCCTTCTGCACGTCCCACTGCCCGATCAGGGTGTGCAGGCCGCCGATGCCGGTGCCGATCGACACGGCCAGACGGCGGGGATCGACCGTGTTCCCCTCGCCCAGATCGAATCCGGCGTGCTGCCAGCCGGCAAGGGCGGCGACGACACCGAGCTGGGTGGAACGATCCATCTTGCGCGCCTCGACCCGGTCGATCAGCTCGGCGGGATCCACGGCGGCCTCTGCGGCGATCCGGGTCGGCAGGTCCTGTGCCCAGTCGTACGACAGCGCATGGACACCCGACGTGCCCTTGACGACGTTGGCCCACGTGGTGGCGGCATCTCCGCCGAGAGGGGTCGTGGCACCGAACCCGGTGACGACAACGGTGGAGGACATGGTTCAGGGTCTCCTAGCGATCGCGGGAAGTGTTCTGCTGGCGTGGGGCCGACCACGGCCGGCCCCACGCCGGAGGCGTACATGTCAGGACGCCGGAGGCGTCACCTCAGGCACGCCGGAGGCGTACGTCCCGTACGCCCGAGGCGGACGTCAGTTGGACGCGCGCTCGATGTAGGCGACGGCGTCGCCCACGGTCTTGAGGTTCTTGGACTCCTCGTCGGGGATCGACACGCCGAACTTCTCCTCCGCGGCGTAGATGATCTCGACCATCGACAGCGAGTCGATGTCCAGGTCGTCGGTGAAGGACTTGTCGAGCTGGACGTCCTCGACCGGGATGCCCGCGACCTCGTTGACGATTTCGCCCATGGCGACGGTGATCTCTTCGGTGGTAGCCATACTTCTCTCCTTGGTGGGTGGCTTGGTCAGGTTGGAAGGTATCAGGGCAGGACGATGACCTGGCCCGAATAGACCAGCCCGGCGCCGAAGCCGATGATGAGACAGGTCTCACCCGAGTGCACCTGGTCGTCGGCGTACAACGCCTCGATGGCCATCGGGATGGACGCGGCCGAGGAGTTGCCGGTGTTGGCGATGTTGTGCGACACCAGCACCGACTCGGGGAGCTTGAGGGTGCGCACCATCGCCTGGGTGATCCGGTCGTTGGCCTGGTGCGGGACGAAGACGTCCAGTTCCTCCGGTGCCAGACCGGCCGCGGCGAGAGCCTGTTCGGCGTAGTGGCACACGGTGAACGCGGCCCACTTGAAGACCGGGTTACCGTCCATCACCAGGACTGGCATCTCGCCCTTGGCGATCGCCTCCGGCCAGTGCGGCACCTGCTGGATCAGGTGGCCCTGCTCGGCGTCCGACCCCCACACCACCGGGCCGATGCCCGGCTCGTCGGAGGGGCCGATGACCGCCGCGCCGGCGCCGTCACCGAAGATGAAGGCCGTCGAACGGTCCTCCTTGTTGGTGAGGTCGGAGAGGCGCTCGACACCGATGGCCAGCACGTACTTCGCGGCGCCGGCGCGGACCAGCGCGTCACCCTGGGCGATGGCGTACGAGAAGCCCGCGCAGGCGGCCGAGATGTCGTACGCCGCGGCCTTGCTGCCCAGGTCACCGGCGACCACGCAGGCCAGACTCGGGGTCTGGGAGAACCAGCCGACGCTGGCGACGACGATCGCGCCGATCTCCTCGACCGGCACGCCGGAGCGCTGGATCGCCTTCTTGGCGGCCTCGGCGGCCATGTACTCGACGGTCTCGTCGCCGGTGGCCCAGTGCCGGGTGGAGATCCCCGACCGGGTGCGGATCCACTCGTCGGAGGACTCGATCCAGGTGCAGACCTCCTCGTTGGTCACGATCCGCGAGGGGGAGTAGCCGGACATCCCGTAGATCCGGGAGAAGGGCGATCCTTCGGACGCCTTGATCGCGTGACGGGGAGAGAAGGTCATCGGGTCGCCTCCGTGGCATCGGTGGGGTCGGACGGGGTGTGCTCGGCGACGAACGCCCGGGCGGCGGGCAGTTCGTCAGGGGTGTTCAGGGCGAAGACCTCGACGCCCTTGAGGTTGCGCTTCGCGATGCCGGTGAGCGTACCCGCCGGCGGCAGCTCCAGCAGACCGGTGACACCGAGCTCACGCAGGGTGGCCATGCACAGGTCCCAGCGGACCGGCGCCTCGACCTGCCCGACCAGGCGCTGCAGCATGTCGGCGCCGGACGCGACGACCTGGCCGTCGCGGTTCTGCAGCAGCCGGGTGCTCGGGTCCTGCGGGGCGACGGCCCGGGCCAGCCGCTCCAGGCGGGCGGTCGCCGGGGCCATGTGCCGGGTGTGGAAGGCGCCGGCGACGCTGAGCGGGATGATCCGGGCGCGTTGCGGGGCGTTAGCCTTCAGCGCCTCCAGCTCCTCGACGGTGCCGGCGGCCACGATCTGCCCGGAGCCGTTGTGGTTGGCGGGGGTGAGCCCGGCGGCCTCGATCGCCGCGAGCACCTCGTCCTCCTTGCCGCCGATCACGGCCGCCATCGACGTGGGACGTACGGCCGACGCTTCGGCCATGCCCTTGCCGCGCTCGCGGACGAAGACCATCGCCTGCTCGGCGGACAGCACGCCGACGACGGCTGCGGCGGTGATCTCACCGACCGAGTGGCCGGCCACCGCACCGATCCGCGCGACGTCGTCGGCGGTGGGGAAGAGGGCGAGGGTGGCCACCAGGCCAGCAGCCACGAGCAGCGGCTGGGCGACGGCGGTGTCCCGGATGGTGTCCTCGTCCGCCTCGGTGCCGTAGTACTCGAGGTCGAGACCCGAGACCGCCGACAGCCAGTTCAGTCGGTCGGCGGCGACCGGGTCGGTCAGCCATGGTCGGAGGAAGCCTGGTTTCTGGGCACCCTGTCCGGGCGCGACGACTGCGAGCACGCTCCCACTCTCCCGCCTCGGCCCGGTCGGCCGCCGGATGCCGCGCACGAAATCGGGCGTCCCAAGTTTGTCGGAATCCCACAAGTCAGCGCCCGACGGGCCAGGGTGTGACAGGTCAAGGGATGACAGGTCAGGCGCCGTGGTCGCCGAGCAGTCGTCCGAGGGTGAGAGCCAGTCGCAGGGTGTACGAGTCCCGCGGATCGGTGGGCGAGTAGCCGGTCACCTCGTGGATGCGCTTGAGCCGGTAGCGGACGGTGTTGGCGTGGACGAACAGCGCGCGGGCCGAGGCTTCGATGGACAGTCCCTCGTCGAGGAAGCAGGTGAGGGTCTCCAGCAGGCCGCCGCCGGACTCGACCAGCGGGCCGTACACGTCGCGGGCCAGCGCCCGGCGGGCGTGCCCGTCGCCGGACAGCGCCCGCTCGGGCAGCAGATCGTCGGCGTGCACCGGTCGGGGGGCGGCCGGCCAGCCGGGTGCCCCCCGCAGCCCGGACAGCGCGGCTCGGGCACTTCCGCCGGCCTCGGCCAGCCGGTCCACCCGTGGCCCGACCACCACCGGTCCGTCGCCGAACCGTTCGGCCAGCGGACCGACGACCGACAGCGGGTCACCGTCGGCGGTCAGCGCCGGCCCGCCGAGGACGACGACCAGACGGTCGCTGTGCACCGCGGCCAGACAGTCCAGCCCACGGGTGCGGGCCATCCGGCGGGTGTCCTCGATCTTGGTCTCGGCCTCCGTGCCCGGTGCGGCGCCGACCATCACCAGCGCCCCGACGGTCGAGCGCCAGCCGAGGGTGGCGACCCGCGACATCACCGCGTCGTCCACCTCGCCGCGCATCACCGCGTCGACGACGGTCGCCTCCTGGCGGACGTCCCAGGCGCCGCGCACCTCCGCCGCGGCCGCGTACACCTCGGCGGCGGCGAAGGCGACGTCACGGCTGTACTCGTTGAGCGCCGCATGCAGGTACGGCCGGTCGGCCCGCGGCATCAGCTCGTCGATCTGGGCGTCGACGGTGTCGATGATGCTGCGGGTCAGATCGACCGTCTGCTTGAGCGACACCTGCCGGGACAGCTCCCGCGGGGCCCGGTCGAAGATCTGCACCTGCCGCTCCGAGCCCCCCTCGCCGAACCAGTCGATGAACCCGTCGACGCCCGAACGGGCGACCAGGGTGACCGAGGCCCGGTGCTCCGGGCTGAGACGCCCGAACCACTCGTAGCGCGAGTCGACCGCGGTGATGGCCGCGGTGGTCATCTTGGCCGCCACCTGGCGCAGGCGACGGGCGATCGAGGCGCGGGAACGGGTCGAGGGGAGCTGGATCCAGGTCAGGGCCATGATCAGGCGCCGGCGCCTTCCTGGGCGACCTGGGCCACCGCGGTCGGGTCGTCGATCCGGTACCGGGCGAACGCCTCGGCGGCGGCCCCGGCACGGTACCCGCCCTGGGCCTCCAACGCCTCGAGTGCCGCGACCACCATCGACTGGGCGTCGATCTGGAAGAAGCGCCGCGCCGCGGCACGGGTGTCGGCGAAGCCGAACCCGTCGGCCCCCAGGGAAGTGAACGGCCCCGGAACGTACGGTCGGATCTGTTCCTGCACGGCACGCATGTAGTCACTGACCGCGACGACCGGCCCGGTCGTGGTCGACAGCTTCTGCGTGACGTACGGGACCCGCCGCTCGGAGGCCGGGTGGCCGAGGTTCCACTTCGCGCAGGCCAGCGCGTCACGGTTCAGCTCGTTCCAGGAGGTGACCGACCAGACGTCGGCGTCGACCTGCCACTCGTCCCGCAGGATCTGCTGGGCGACGAGTGCCTGCGGCACCGAGACGCCGGAGGCGAGCAGACGCACCCGGGCGTAGCCGTGGTCCTCGGCCCGCCGGAACAGGTGCAGGCCCTTGAGCACGCCTTCGACGTCGAGATCGGCCTCCGGGCCGGGCTGCTGCACCGGCTCGTTGTAGACCGTCAGGTAGTAGATGACGTCCTCGCCGTTCGGGTGCTCCGGGTCGTCGTGGCCGTACATCCGGCGCAGGCCGTCGCGGACGATCAGCGCGACCTCGAAGCCGAAGGCCGGGTCGTAGTGGACGACCGCCGGATTGGTCGAGGCGAGCAGCGGGGAGTGGCCGTCGGCGTGCTGCAGGCCTTCGCCGGTCAGCGTCGTACGCCCCGCCGTGGCACCGATCAGGAAGCCGCGGGTCATCTGGTCGCTGGCCGCCCAGATGAAGTCGCCGACCCGCTGGAAGCCGAACATCGAGTAGAAGATGAACACCGGGATCATCGGCTCGCCGTGGGTGGCGTACGCGGTGCCCGCCGCCGTGAACGAGCCCAGGCCGCCGGCCTCGGAGATCCCCTCGTGCAGCAGCTGACCCTGGGCGGAGGACTTCCACGCAAGCAGCAGCTTGCGGTCGACCGACTCGTACGTCTGACCGTGCGGGTCGTAGAGCTTGGCGGTCGGGAACATCGAGTCCATGCCGAACGTACGGAACTCGTCCGGCGCGATCGGTACGATCCGGTTGCCGATCTCCGGATCGCGCATCAGGTCACGGAGCAGCCGGACGAAGGCCTGCGTGGAGGCGACCTTGGCCTTCGGGTTGCCCGGGGCCATCAGTTCCTTGTAGACCTCGTCGCCGGGCAGCTTGAGGGCCCGGGGGTGCACCCGGCGCTCCGGCACCGGGCCGCCGAGGGCCGCGCGACGCTCCCGCATGTACTGCATCGCCGGCGAGTCGTCGGCCGGCTTGAAGTACGGCGGGTGATAGGCGTCCTCGAGGGCGGAGTCGGGGATCGGCAGGTGCAGCCGGTCACGGAAGGCCTTGAGATCGGCCGAGGTGAGCTTCTTCATCTGATGGGTGGCGTTCTTCGCCTCGAGAGCGTCGATCGTCCAGCCCTTCACGGTGTGCGCCAGGATCACCGTCGGCTGACCGACGTGGTCCATGGCTGCCTGGTAGGCCGCGTAGACCTTGCGATAGTCGTGGCCGCCGCGGCCCAGCCGCTGCAGCTGCTGGTCGGTGTAGCCCTCGACCATCCGCTTCAGCTCGGGGGTGTCGAAGAACTTCTCCCGGACGTACGCTCCGTCGGAGATCGAGTAGGTCTGGAACTGGCCGTCCGGCGTGCTGTTCATCTTGTGCAGCAACGCACCGTTGTGGTCGGCGGCGAGCAGCGGGTCCCAGTCGCGCGCCCAGAGGACCTTGATGACGTTCCAGCCGGCGCCCCGGAAGAAGGACTCCAGCTCTTGGACGATCTTGCCGTTGCCGCGGACCGGCCCGTCGAGCTGCTGCAGGTTGCAGTTGATGACGAAGGTGAGGTTGTCCAGCTCCTCGCGGGCCGCCAGGGCGATCGCGCCGAGCGACTCCGGCTCGCCCATCTCGCCGTCACCGAGGAATGCCCAGACGTGCTGCTGGGAGGTGTCCTTGATGCCGCGGTTGTGCAGGTAGCGGTTGAACCGGGCCTGGTAGATCGCGTTCAGCGGGCCGATGCCCATGGAGACGGTCGGGAACTCCCAGAACTCCGGCATCAGGCGGGGGTGCGGATAGGACGAGAGGCCGTTGTGCGGGCCGCGCGACACCTCCTGGCGGAAGCCGTCCAGGTCGTACTCGGTGAGCCGTCCCTCGAGGAAGGCCCGGGCGTACATGCCGGGGGAGGCGTGTCCCTGGAAGTAGACCTGGTCGCCGCCGCCCGGGTGGTCCTTGCCGTGGAAGAAGTGGTTGAAGCCCACCTCGTAGAGGCTCGCGGCGCTCTGGTACGTGGCGATGTGCCCGCCGACCTCGAGGCCCTTGCGGTTGGCCTTGGAGACCATCACCGCGGCGTTCCAGCGCAGCGCCCGGCGGATCTCCCGCTCGGTCTGCTCATCGCCCGGGAAGAGCGGCTCGTCGGCCGTGCTGATCGTGTTGATGTAGTCCGTGGACCGCAGGGACGGCAGGCCGACCTGCCGCTGGCGGGCGCGGGCGAGGAGCTCGAGCATGATGTAGCGAGCTCGGTGGGGGCCCTTCTCCTCGAGGAGCCCGTCGAAGGAGGAGATCCATTCCTCGGTCTCTTCGGGGTCAACGTCGGGAAGCTGGCTCGGGAGGCCCTGGGCGCTCAGCGCTGGGCGGTCACCGCGATTGGCCATGCATCGTCCTATCCGTTCGTGCCGACCTTGGTCGTCGTCATTGTGTGATCAGGCAAAGACTAAGGAGCTTTCGCAGGCCTTACCAGCCTAGTGGTCCACGTCCTGCGGTGTCCGGAGGGGAGTCGACCGTCCGACGGCCGGGGTGACGTGACGTCGGGCCCGGGGTCTGGCAATGTGGTGTCCACACTTCTTGTGTGTGTTTGACGTACCACCGAAAGGGGACATCTCCGTGGCCAGCGACGCCGCAGGCCGTTTGGGCCTTGCCGCCGGCCAGCTCGTCCAGGAGCTGGGCTGGGATGAGGACGTGGACGACACGTTGCGCATCGCCATTGAGGACGCCGTGGACGGCGAACTCGTGGAGGACGCCGTCGAGGCGGTCGATGTCGTGTTGTTGTGGTGGCGGGAGAACGACGGCGACATCGCCGACGGCCTCGTCGATGCCCTCACGGACCTCAAGACCGACGGCGTGATCTGGTTGTTGACACCGAAGGTCGGACGCGACGGACACGTGGAGCCGGCCGACATCGCCGAGGCGGCGATCACCTCCGGGCTGGCCCAGACCTCCACCACGAGCAGCGTCTCGGGTGACTGGAGTGCGAGCAAACTGGTCCGACCCCGGGGTGGCCGGCGCTGATGGAGCAGCAGGTCCCCGTCGTCGGGGCGACGGTCCCGGGCTTCCGTAGCCGTGACCAGCACGGCCGGGATTTCGACCTGCAGGCGTGGCGTGGACGGCCGGTGCTGCTGTTCTTCTTCGCCTTCTCGTTCAGTTCGGTGTGTCGCACCGAACTGGAGGCCCTGCGTGACATGGCCTATCTCTTCGACGCCGCCGACTGTCGGCTTGTTGCGGTGTCGATCGACACGACCTTCGTCCTGCGCGAGATGGACCGCCAGCTCGGCCTGGAGTTCACCCTGGTCTCCGACAACTGGCCGCACGGGGCGATCGGCCGGGCGTACGGGGCCTTCGACGACAAGATCGGCTGTGACCGGCGGCACTCCTACCTGATCGGTCCCGACGGCGTGCTGGCCTGGTCCAAGCAGGTCGACCTGCCGACGGCCCGCGACGTGGGCGAGCACCTGGAGGCGGTGCACTCCCACTTCCCGCTATAGTGGGCGCCTGCCCTGAGGGCGCATAGCTCAGTTGGTAGAGCGCCTGCCTTACAAGCAGGATGTCATCGGTTCGAGTCCGGTTGTGCCCACCCATGTGTCCTCATGCGGACACCCGACATCGCCGGATGCGACGTGTCGGCGTTCCGTCTCCCTGCTCCGCGTCATCCAGCCGTTCGTCGGTGGCGAACGGATCCGAAAGGATCACTCACCGTCGACTTACCGTCGCCGACCTCCCCGACGGGGGCGCCGGAGCCCTGCGCGACGGCCCCGGGGTCATCCATCCGGTCCGCCAGCGGCGACATGCCCGCAATTGGCGGTCTCCGAACTGCCTGGCGACCCGGGCCCCGGGAGCCAGCTCAGGGTGCTACCCGCAACGGTGGATCCCGCTGCCCTCGACGCGGCCCTGGCGAACTTCCGCGACGTGGTCGTTCCCGGGCTGCGACGGCTCGAGGGATTCCTCGGCGTCCAGCAGCTCGTCGACCGGGCGACCGGGCAGGGGATGACCGGCACCGTCTGGACGGACGCCGCCACCATGGAGAACGGGTGGGAAGCGACCGCCCCGGTCCGGGCGGACATGGCGGCGCGCGGCGTCGTCTTCGGGGAGCCGTCCCGTCGCGAGGTGATCTTCAGCTACCGTCACTGACCCTGCTGTCTTCTCCGACGCCCGGTGCGGACTCCGGGACGGACGAGCGGCCGGTGGCCGGGCATCCACGCCTCTGGTCACCGGCCGTCGTATGTCGGGGAATCGGGTCAGTACCCCGTCAGAGCACCCGCATCCGCTCGGCGTTGATGTAGACGCCGGAGGAGGTGGGTTCCTCGGTGCCCTCGACGCGGTAGACCTTGGCCTCGGTGTCCTCGGCGAGGAACGCCTTGGGCTTGCCGCCGACCCAGTGGATCGCCGCACCGTCGTCGACGCCGTAGCCACTCGGCAGGGTGCCCTCGCCGATCGCCTCGGCGAAGATCGGGGCCCGCTCGCCCTCCGAGTGGTAGTGCGAGCAGAACGAGCCGGGCAGAGCGCCCAGGCCGCCTCGCCAGGCCATGATCGGGCCGAACGAGTCGGTCGTGCAGCCCTCGTAGAAGGCCCCGCCGCCGGCGGCGTAGCCGGCGATGACGACATCGCGGTCCGAGTCGATGATCTTGCGCACCTTCGTCGACACCCCGTGCGCGTTCCACAGGGCGATCAGGTTCACCGTCAGCCCGCCACCGACGACGATCACGTCGGCCTCTTCCAGACGCGACACCGAGCGTGCGGCGTCGTGCCAGAGGGTCGCCACGATCGGCCGGATCCCGAGGGCACCGTACGCCGTGAGGAAACGGTTGATGTAGCGCGGATCGTCCGCCGACGCGGTCGGCAGGAAGCAGACCACCGGATTCGGCTTGCCCGCGAGGTCCACCACGTACTTGTCCAGCTTCGTTGCTGCGCCGGTGGGCGAAGTGGAGAAGCCTCCGCCCCCCATGGTCACGATGTGAGTCGTCATGATGTCACTTTCTCATGGAGCGGGCTCGCGCCCGAGTCGAGTGCCGTCGGCGGCACGGCCGTTTCATCCCGCGCATCAGCAGCATCCTGATGACACGTCGCGCTCGTGGAATCGGTCCCGGGCCCGCCAGAATTCCTGCTGGCTCATCGGCGGGTGATCGCCGTGGTCACGCCGATGACGGGCCAGGTACTTGTCGTACGCCGACTCTCCGGAGAACTCCCGCACCCACCATCGTGCCGCGGCGTACGTCTCCCGCAGGACGCAGGTGAGTCCGGCGGGGTCAGTGCTCGCCATGCCGGCGCCCCGGGATCAGGTCGGGGTCGCCGACGACCGCGTACTCGGCGACCAGCTTCTTCTCCAGCGCGGTGGCGACCAGGCCGCTGGGCGCGTAGAAGTTCGACTCCTGGTGCGGGTCCTCCGAGGTGCTGGTGTCATGGGTGCGCAGCGTGGTGAACACTCGCACCGCGGCGAACACCAGGACGGCCGCGACCGCGGCCAGGAAGATGATCGACAGCGTCCCTTGGATGAAGGTGTTGCGGATGACCTCGTGCTGCACCTGGGCGACGTCGGCCTTTCCGGCCGCGGTGGCCTTGTCGTACGCCACCCGGGCGACACTCCACTGCTTCCAGTAGCCGATCGCGGGGTCGGAGGAGAAGATCTTCTGCCACGACGCCGTGAAGGTCGTCGCCACGTCGAAGGCCAGCGGCACCAACGGGATCCACACGTACCTCACGAAGCCCTTGCGGACGACCATCACGGTCACCACGATCAGGGCCACCGCCGCGATCAACTGGTTGGCGATGCCGAACAGCGGATACAGCGTCTGGATGCCGCCACGCGGATCGGTGACCCCCATCAGCAGCAGCGAGCCCCACGCGGCGACGACCACGGCAGTGGACAGCCAGGCGCCGGGTCGCCAGGACGGATCGCGGAAGCGGGGGACCAGGTTGCCGATGGCATCGGAGAGCTGGAAGCGAGCCACCCGGGTGACCGCGTCCACCGCGGACAGGATGAACAGCGCTTCGAACATGATCGCGAAGTGGTACCAGAAGCCCATCATCGTCCGCCCGCCGGCGAACCGGTGGGTGATGTTGGCGATGCCGACCGCCAGCGTCGGCGCGCCGCCGGTGCGGGAGACGATCGACGGTTCACCGACGTCCTTGGCGACCTGACGCAGGGCGTCGCCTCCGGTGAGGGTGACCGGGGTCCCGTTCTCGTCGGTGGAATCCCAGCGGGCCTCGATCGGGTTCCCCTTGGCGTCGGTGACCTTGAGGTTGTGCACCGCCGCAGCGGCGACGTCCTCCTTGCTGGTGCCCTGCGTCGCCACGACCTGGGGGCCGGCCAGGGTGTTGATCGTGGCGGCCGAGGTGTTCATCGCGAAGTAGATGCCCTGGTTCAGTGAGACAGCGGCGGCCAGGGCCATGATCGCGACGAAGGACTCCATCAGCATGCCGCCGTACCCGATCATCCGGACCTGCGACTCCTTCTGGATCATCTTCGGCGTGGTGCCGGACGACACCATCGCGTGCATGCCGGACAGCGCCCCACAGGCGATCGTGATGAACAGGAAGGGGAACAGCGTGCCGGCGAACGCAGGACCTGCCGTGTTCGAGGCGAACTCGGTCACCGCCGGCATCTGCACGATCGGGCGTACGACGATGATGCCGACCGCCAGGACGACGATGGTGCCGACCTTCATGAAGGTCGAGAGGTAGTCACGCGGGGTGAGCAGCACCCAGACCGGCAGCACTGCGGCGAAGAAGCCGTAGATGACCATCCACACCACGAGCGCGGTGGGGGACAGGTGGAAGAAGCCGGCCAGCGGGCTGGTGGAGACCCAACGCCCCGAGATGATCGCGACGATCAGCAGCACGAAGCCGGCGATGGACACCGAGGTGATCCGGCCGGGCTGGACGTATCGCAGCCACAGGCCCATCGCGATCGCCAGCACGATGGTGCACGCCACCGAGAAGACGCCCCACGGACTGTCGGCGAGCGCGTTGACGCAGACCAGAGCGAGCACGGCGAGCACGATCATCAACATCACGAAGACGATCACCGTGGCGATCGCACCGCCGATCCGCCCGATCTCGTCGGTGGCCATCTGGCCGAGTGAGCGGCCGCCGCGGCGCATCGAGAAGGACAGCACCAGCATGTCCTGGACGGCTCCGGCGACGACCACACCGAGGATGATCCACAGCGTGCCCGGCAGGTAGCCCATCTGGGCGGCGAGGACGGGGCCGACCAGTGGTCCGGCGCCGGCGATGGCGGCGAAGTGGTGACCATAGAGGACCACGCGATTGGTCGGGTCGAAGTCCTTGCCGTTGTTGATCCGTTCACCCGGCGTGGCATTGCTGTCGTCCGGCCGCATGATGGCCTTCTGGATGAACAGTGCATAGAAGCGGTAGCCGATCGCGTACGTACAGACGGCGGCCACCACGAACCAGATAGTGTTCACCCGCTCGCCGCGGACGATCGCCAGCATCGTCCAGCCGACGGCGCCCAGCACCGCGATCACCACCCACAGCACGACCTTCTGCCAGGTCCATCTGGTGTGCGGACGGGTCCCGACAGGGACACCGTCGCGGTTGCGGATGATGACGGATTCTTCTGCGGTCGTGTAGTCCGGCCGGGTGGGTGTCGGCGCTGACATCGCTGTCGCCTCTCTTGTGGGTTGGCGGCCGTCAGCCTAGTGACGGGTCCCCGGGCCGTCCGTCGCCGTTATACACTTCACATTCGTGGCTGCCGAAGACATCAACGAGACCATCACCGACCTCGAACATGCCCTCGGGCAGATCGAAGCGGTGTCCGATCCGGCTGCCATGAAGGGCGAGATCGCCGAGCTGGAGAAGCAGGTGTCCGCCCCCGACCTGTGGGACGACCAGGAGAACGCCCAGCGGGTGACCTCGCGGCTGTCCGCTCTGCAGGCCGAGGTGAAGCGGCTCAGCGGGCTGCGGCAGCGGCTGGAGGACCTCGAGGTGATGGTCGAGCTCGCGGTGGAGGAGAACGACCCCTCGGTGCTCGACGACGCCCGCCAGGAGGCCGACGCGCTGCGCGAGACTCTCGACGCGCTGGAGGTGCGGACGCTGCTCTCCGGGGAGTACGACGAGCGTGACGCCGTCGTGACGATCCGCTCGGAGGCCGGCGGCGTCGACGCCGCGGACTTCGCCGAGATGCTGATGCGGATGTACCTGCGCTGGTGCGAGCGGCACGGCTATCCGACCGAGGTCTACGACGTGTCGTACGCCGAGGAAGCGGGCATCAAGTCGGCCACCTTCCAGGTGAAGGCACCGTACGCGTACGGCACCCTGTCGGTCGAGCAGGGCACCCACCGGCTGGTCCGGATCTCCCCGTTCGACAACCAGGGTCGTCGCCAGACGTCGTTCGCCGGCGTCGAGGTGCTGCCGGTGGTGGAGGAGACCGACCACATCGACATCCCCGAGCAGGACATCCGGGTCGACGTCTTCCGCTCCTCCGGACCGGGCGGGCAGTCGGTCAACACCACCGACTCGGCAGTGCGGATCACCCACCTGCCGACCGGCCTGGTGGTCTCCTGTCAGAACGAGAAGTCGCAGATCCAGAACAAGGCGGCCGCCCTGCGGGTGCTCCAGGCCCGACTGCTGGAGAAGGCCCGCAAGGACCGCGAGGCCGAGATGAACGCGCTCAAGGGCGACGGCGGCAACTCCTGGGGCTCCCAGATGCGGTCGTACGTCCTGCACCCCTACCAGATGGTCAAGGACCTGCGGACCGACCACGAGGTGGGCAACCCCGACGGCGTGTTCGACGGCGACATCGACGGCTTCATCGACGCCGGCATCCGCTGGCGCAAGCAGCAGGAACAGCTCACCGCCTGAATCCCCTCGCCTTGAATCCCCTCGCCTTGGATCTCCGGGTGGTGTGACGCGCCGGACCGGAGACGGTTACCCGGTGGAGCGGAAGTGCGGCCCTAGACTCAGGCTCGGGCCACCCTTCCCCCTGTCCCCAGCCCGGCCCGTCGCCCATGATTCGCTTTGACAATGTCAGCAAGAAGTACCCGGGCCAGGCGCACGTGGCCCTGAGGAACATCACCCTCGACATCGACGCCGGCGAGTTCGTCTTCCTGGTCGGCCGTTCCGGCTCCGGGAAGTCGACCTTCGTCCGACTGGTGCTGCGCGAGTTGCGTCCGACCCGAGGCACGGTCTACGTCGACGGGAAGGACACCTCCGGGCTGCCCGCCTGGCGGGTGCCGCGACTTCGGCGCCGGATCGGCACCGTCTTCCAGGACTTCCGCCTGTTGCCCGGCAAGACCGTACGGGAGAACGTGGCCTTCGCCCTCCAGGTGACCGGCTACTCCCGGCGCGACATCCGGACGATGGTGCCCGAGTCGCTGGAGATGGTCGGCCTCGCCGACAAGGGGGAGCGGCTCACCGACGAGCTGTCCGGCGGTGAGCAGCAACGCGTCGCGATCGCCCGGGCGGTCGTCAACAAGCCGGCCATCCTGATCGCCGACGAGCCGACCGGCAACCTGGACCCCACCACCAGTGTGGGGATCATGAAAGTCCTCGACCGGATCAACCGACTCGGGACGACCGTGGTGATGGCCACCCACGACTCGACCATCGTCGACCAGATGCGCAAGCGGGTGATCGAGCTCGACGACGGGGACCTGGTCCGCGACCAGGGCAAGGGCACCTACGGATTCCAGGCCTGAGGAGGGGACCATGCGTCTGCGTCACATCCTGTCGGAGACCTTCTCGGGGGTCCGCCACAATGCCTCGATGATGGTCGCGATCATCGTCACCATGTGGGTGTCGCTCACCCTCTTCGGGGGCAGCCTGCTCGCCGCCCAGCAGATCCAGCTGATGAAGGGGCGTTGGTACGACAAGGTCGAGATCTCGATCTTCCTCTGCACCAAGGACACCGCCGGGAGCAGCTGTACCCCCGGCCAGGACGTCACCCCCCAGCAGGTCACCGCGATCGAGCGGGCGCTGCGCACCGATCCGGAGGTCAAAGAGGTCTTTCATGAGACCAAGCAGCAGGCGTACGACGACTTCGTCGCCTCCTATCGCAACAGCCCGCTGAAGGACTCACTGAGCGTCGACCAGATGCAGGAGTCGTTCCGGATCAAGCTGGTGGATCCCGAGCAGTACCGCACGGTGGTGACCGCGGTGGGCGGGATGCCGGGGGTGCAGAACATCCAGGACCTGCGGGACATCTTCGACCCGTTGTTCCAGTGGCTGCGGACGGCGCAATGGGCGGCGCTCGGCACCAGCGCCCTGCTGCTGGTGGCCGCCGGACTGCAGATCGGCAACACCATCCGGCTGGCCGTCTTCGCCCGCCGCCGGGAGATCGGCATCATGCGCCTGGTGGGTGCTTCCAATTCCTACATCACCCTGCCGTTCGTCCTGGAGACCCTCGTCGCCGGTGTCACCGGAGCAGTCCTGGCCGGCGGGACATTGGTCGCCGGGGTCTATTCCCTGATCATCCGAAACGCTGAAGTCTCGATTCAGACTTTGCCCTGGATTGGATGGCAGGAAACGGTTTTCGCGGTATCGGGGCTTGCCATTGTCGCGATTTTGCTCTCTATCATTCCCACGTTGATCGCAACCACCAAGTATCTGCGCGTGTGATGGGGCACGGCGTGCGGAGGGACAGGGGACTACAGTGACCATGCCTTCACCGGCCCGCCGTTGGGGCCTCAGAATCGCGGCTGTCGGACTGGCCGCCGCCCTGGGCCTGGGATGCGCGATCCCGGCCTCCGCCGATCAGCTCGATGACCGCAAGCAGCAGCTGAACGGCCAGATCTCCTCCGCCGACGACGCCGTCGAGGAGTCCAGCAAGGCGCTGCAGGACGCGATCGCGACACTCAAGGCATCGCAGGGCGACCTCGCCGCCGCGCAGGCCGCCCTGCAGTCCACCCAGGACCAGGTCACCGCCGCCAAGGCGGAGGACGCCCGGCTCGCAGCGGAGCTGCGGGCCGCCCAGGCCGCGCTCGACGAGGCGACCGCCGCTGTCGAAGCAGGACAGCAGGCCATCACCACACAGCGTTCGACGATCGGCGAGATCGCTCGCGACCAGGTCCAGCAGCAGCACAACCTGATGGGCGTGGCGGTCCTCCTGCAGAACGGCTCCACCGCCGGCCTGCAGACCCGGATCCAGCTCTCCACCACGATGATGGAGACCAACTCCGCGCAGCTGGATCGGCTCAACCAGCTGCAGGCCCAGCTCGAGGCAGCCCAGGCGGCGAAGGCGGAGGCCACCGCCAAGGTCGCCGCGGACCGCGCGGCGGCCGCCCAGGTGGTGGTGTCGCTGAACGCCCTGCAGGCCACCCAGGCCGATCAGCAGGCCACGGTGAGTGCCGCCGTCGACGCCAACCGGACGGCGCAGGAGGCGGCCCAGGCCGAGGTGGCCAAGGACACCCAGGCCTACCAGGACCTGTCCGCCGAACGGGACAAGGTCAACGCCGACATCGCCGCTCGTGACGAGGCGGCCCGAAAGGCCGCCGCGGCGCAGGCCGAGGCGGATCGCAAGGCCCGTGAGGCGGCCGCCGCCACGTCCTCGTCGTCCAGCAGCGGCGGCTCCGGCAGCAACGCCTCCGCCGGCAGCAAGTCCAACTCCTCGGGCGCCGGCTCCAGCACCCGGGCGTCGTCCTCCGGGCTCGCCGCCCCGATCGCGGGGGCCCGGATCACCTCCTCGTACGGCATGCGGGTGCACCCGATCACCGGGGTCTACAAGCTGCACGACGGCACCGACTTCGGTGCCGCCTGCGGGACCCCGATCCGCGCCGCCGCCTCCGGCAAGGTGACCCAGCGGTACTACAACGGGGGCTACGGCAACCGGCTGTTCATCGACCACGGCTCCCTCGGCGGGGTCCGCACCACCACGTCGTACAACCACCTGTCGAAGTACGCCGTGTCGGTGGGCCAGACGGTCAAGCAGGGACAGGTGATCGGCTACGTCGGCAAGACCGGCTACGCGACCGGCTGCCACCTGCACTTCATGGTGTGGCGCAACGGCACGATGGTGAACCCGGGGTCCTACCTCTGACCCCCTCTCGGGTCGGTCGCCCTTTCCCAGCGGTCTTCTCCACACGCGGTGCCCCGTCATCCCGGGGCACCGCTTGTGGTTTCTGGGATGATGGGCCCATGGTCAAGGAGACGGGGACGAAACTGGTCGCCCAGAACAAGAAGGCGCGCCACGACTACACGATCCACCAGACGTACGAGGCCGGGATCGTCCTGCAGGGCACCGAGGTGAAGTCGCTCCGAGAGGGCCACGCCTCGCTCGTCGACTCCTTCGCGACCGTGGACGACGGCGAGGTGTGGCTGCGCCAGGCGATGATCCCCGAGTACAGCCACGGCACCTGGACCAACCATTCGGCGCGGCGCACTCGCAAGCTGCTGCTCAACCGCAAGGAGATCGACCGGCTGCGGCGCGACCTGGGCACTTCCGGGACCACGCTGGTGCCGCTGAAGCTCTACTTCAAGGACGGCTACGCCAAGGTGGAGATCGGGGTGGCGACGGGCAAGCGGGAGTACGACAAGCGCCAGACACTGGCCGAGCGGGACGCTCGACGCGAGACGGACCGCGCGCTCGCGGCCCGTCGGAAGGGCCGGCGATGACCGCCCTGCCGCGCCGCGGAGGACGCGGTCGTGGACCGGCCAGGCTGGTGGCGGCGCTGCTCGCGGTGCTGGTCGTCGTCGCGCCGTTCGCCCTGGCGACCCCCGCACGTGCCGCGGGGGACAGCATCGACTCGTACGCCCTGGACTACGTCGTCGGCACGGACGGGACGGTGGCGGTCACTGAACGGCTCGTCTACCGTTTCGGCACCAGCTCGGGCCGGCACGGCATCCAACGCCAGCTGGTCGCCCGGGAGCCGGAGAAGGACGATCCGCGCCAGGACGTCGTCTATCGCTACGACAACATCCAGGTGAGCAGCCCGGACGCGCCGGCTGCCGTCACCACCTCCACCGTGACCTCGTCCACGGACCCCCGCCGGGAGGACCTGCTGATCCGGGTCGGGGATCCCAACCGTACGGTCACCTCCGCCACCGCCACCTACCAGCTGACATACACCATCACCGGCGCGATGCGCGGCCAGCAGGCGTACGACGAGTTCTACTGGGACGCCGTCGGCACCGGATGGACCACCACCACACTGAACGACATCGCGGTGAGCGTGACGGTGCCCGGCGGGGCGACCGACAAGGCGTGCTACGCCGGCGGCAGCCAGAGCAACGCCCCGTGTGACAGCGTCAGCATCGACAACGGAGTCCTCCACGCCGCCCAGTCGACCCTCGGCCCCGGGGAGGGAATGACCGTCTCGGCACAGATCCGCTCCGGCCTGGTCTCCGACAACCGGCCCCACCTGGCGCCCAGCGCCTCGGTGCAGCAGCAGCGCGGATTGATCGCCGCCGGCGGGGTCACCGCACTGGTCGCCGCCCTCTCGGCGCTGGTCGGCGCCCGGATCGTACGGTCCCGGCGCGACCTGCGCTTCCTCGACCTGCCGCCGGGGGTGCTGCCGCCACCGGGCGCCGAGGGACGGGTCGGCGCCTCGCCGCGCGACCTCACGGTACCGGTGGCGTTCGCGCCGCCCCCGATCACCGTCGCCGAGGCGGGATACCTGCTGGACGGGACGCTCGACACCCGAGAGACCGCCGCCACGCTGATCGCCCTGGCCGTCCGGGGTGCGGTGACCATCTCCGGTGACGAGCGCAGCGGCTATCGGATCACCCTCGTCGATCGGCGACGGGCCGAGGCGAATCATGAGGCGGCGCTGCTCTGGTCGTTGTTCGCCGCGGACGAGGCAGGGGCGACCGTCGACCTCGGCCAGCGCGGGGGCATGACGGCCGCCCACGATCGGATGGTCACCGATGTTCGTCGAGAAGTGGGCGAGCGGGGATGGTTCGTCCGGCTGCCCCGGGTGCCGGGCGGCGGGATCCATGTCAGCGGATTCAGCCGGGGGTGGCTCGTGCTCGCGGCCGGAGGGGCCTTCGTCGGCGCCGCGGGGGTGGCTCGGCTGCTCTTCCTGCTGCCCCTGCTGCCGATCATCGTGGCCGCGGTGGTGGTCCGCCGTCGGCTGCGGCGCGGACAACGGACGCCGGTCGGCCGGGCGCTCACCGACCAGACCGAGGGCTTCCGGGAGTACCTGGCGACCGCCGAGGCCGACCAGCTCCGCTTCGAGGAGGGCGAGGACATCTTCTCGCGCTACCTGCCGTGGGCGATCAGCTTCGACCTCGCCGACCGCTGGGCACGGGTCTGCCAGGACCTGGTGGCCGCCGGACGCCTCCCCGAGATCCAGCCCACCTGGTACATCGGGCAGTTCTACCTGCCGACCTTCTCCTGGATCGGTTTCACCGACGCCGTGGCCAGCACCGTCGCCCCGCTGCCCCCGGTGTCGAGCGGTGACACCGGCTTCGGCAGTGGCGGCTCCGCGTTCGGCGGCGGGGGCGGGTTCGTCGGCGGTGGCGGCGGTGGAGGCGGCGGCGGGTCCTGGTGATCCGGCGCCCGCGGTCGCCGGGTGACGGGTCCCTGACCGGTCGTCAGGGACCCTTTCAGGGCTGCACCCCATTGGGGTCCGTCGCCGCCCGGTGGCATCGTGGAGGCATGACCCCGGCGTACGAACACCCCAGTCTCAACCTCCTCGTCTCCGACGAGCAGCGGGACCGTGCCGTCGACTGGCTGCAGCGTGCCTACGCCGACGGCCGCCTGACGGAGGTCGAGCTCGACCAGCGTCTCGACCAGGTCTTCGCGGCGCGGACCCGCAAGGACCTCAATCTCGCCTTCTACGGGCTGGTCCAACCCACCGCCACCTCCCAGGCCCTCGGCACCCACCCGGCGTACGCACCGTTGGTGAGTGCCCAGGCACGGGACGGCGCAGGCCGGGGGATCGCTGCTTTCAGCTATTTCTCCGCGCTGTTCACCTGGATCTTCGGCCCGCTGATCGGCTATCTGGTGGCGCCGATGGGGTCGGAGGCCAAGCGCCAGGCCGCCAGTGCCTTCGACTTCACTCTGATCAGCACCGGCGGCATCATCGCCGGCGGCATCCTGTCGGAGATCTGGTCGCCGCTGGGCATCATCGCCGGCATCTCCGCGCTGGCCTGGTTCCTGCTCATCATCGTCGGGGGCGCCAAGGCCGCCGCCGGGGAGCCGTGGGAGAACCCGCTGATGAAGCTGGTCCCGATCCGCATCCTGTCGAAGCCCGAGCCGCGGGCGATCGGCAGGTGAAGTATCCCGGCGCGGCCGGAATGCCGGCCGGGTCGGATGCGTTATGATGACAGCCTGCCGTGGCGGCCTCGCCTCAGGGCGCGGTGACGCGGCAGGACAACTCAACAGGGGATGATCGGTTTCGACATGGGAGTGTTGTCCCAGGAGAAGCGGGCCGAGGAGCCAGGGTCAACTCGTTAACGACCCCTGGAAACCAATAAGTGCCAACAACAAGCGCACTGACTTCGCTCTCGCTGCCTGAGCAGTGACCGAAGGGTCAGCCCGGGAGTGTTCCCGGCTCGGTGTCTGGCCTCAACAAGGGAACTCACCCGTCACTTCGCGTCACAGGGCGTGATGGGGACATTTACTGTGACTGGGCTCGTCCACCACTTGCCGACGTGAGGGTGGGAGCCGAGCAGAACACCTAGTCGGCTGCGCCCGGAGAATGTCTGAGCTGCCTCCTATGGACCGGGGTTCGATTCCCCGCATCTCCACCACCCTTGTTGACGTGGAACGGGCGTCCTGCTGTGGCGGGACGCCCGTTCCACGCGTCCGGGCACGCCACATAGAATCGCGCCGTGCCCGACTTCCTGGTCCTCCCTGCCGTGATCGTCGCCGTCACTCTGCTCGTCGCAGCCGTCGGGAAGTGGCGCCGCCCGGATCTCGGACAGATCGCCTTCCGCGGCGCCGGCCTGCCGGCCTGGATCAGCTCGCCCTTCGTCCGCCGCTGGCATCCCGTCGCCGAACTCCTGATCGGCCTCGGCCTGATCGTGCTGCCGGCCCCCTGGGCCCTGCTGCCGGCGATCGCCGGTGCCGCCCTCGTCACCGCCTACCTGGTGCTGGTCGTCCTCGCCGTCCGGGCCCCCGACCCGGTCTCCTGCGGCTGCTTCGGCGCCGAGGACACCGCCCCGGTCTCCGGGCGGACACTGGCCCGCAACATCGTGCTGGAGGCCGCCGCGGTGGGAGCGGTCGTCGATACCGCCCTCGGCGGCACGGTCATCGCCCGGCTCGGGTCCCCGACCGTGTGGGGGTGGCTGCTGGGCGCCGGCCTGGCGGTCGCCGTGGCGGTGCTGGCCGTCCCGTCGGGTCCGGGCGTTCCGGTGCCCGACGAGGAGCCCGTCCCCGGGGAGACCGACGGCGACGACGATGACGACGAGGTCTGGGAGGACTATGTCCGCACCGAGATCCCGGAGGCCACGCTGCAGGACCCGGACGGCCGCCAGGTGCCGCTGCGGGGCATGATCCACCACGGCGCGCAGCTGTTGCTCTTCCTCTCCCCGGGCTGCGGGTCCTGTGCCGGGATCGCCCGCGACCTGCCCCGCTGGCGGGCCCGGGATCTGCCCCTCGACATCCGGGTCGTGGTCTCCGCGGGGGTGCTGGGCATGCCGGGCACACCGGCCTGGGTGGAGACCGCGATGGTGGACACGACGGGGGACGCCGTACGTACGCTCGGCGTGAAGGGCACCCCCGGCGCGGTGCTGCTCGGAGCCGACGGGCTGCTCGCCGGAGGACCGGTGGCCGGATCCGCGGCGGTGCGCGACTTCTACGTGCAGATCGCCGGACAACTGGAAGAAGCGGCCGACGTCTCCTGACCCGGGCCACAATGGTCGGGTGGAAGTACGTCGGCCGAGGCGCGGTGACCTGCTGGTGTCGACCGTCGACGTGCGCGACGGCGGCGTGTTCGAGCAGTCCGTCATCTTCCTTGTCGACGCCGACGACGACGGGGCCCTGGGCGTGGTGCTCAACAAGCGCGCCGACCTGGCGCTGGAACGGGTGCTGCCCGACTGGGCCGAGGTGGTCAGCGTGCCGCGGGTGCTCTACCAGGGCGGACCGGTGCTGCCCGAAGGCGCGGTCTGCCTGGCGAGCGTGAAGGACCCCGAGGAAGAACCTCCCGGCTGGCGTCCGGTGGTCGGCCGGATCGGCCTGCTGCATCTCGACACGCCGGTCGAACTGGTCGTCGACACGTACGACGACATCCGGATCTTTGTCGGCTACGCAGGGTGGTCGCCGTGGCAGCTGGAGACCGAGATCGGCCGGGGTCTGTGGTACGTCGTGCCCGCCGCTTACACCGACGTCTTCGGGCACGCCCCGTGGACGCTGTGGCGTGAGGTGCTCCATCGACAGGGTGGGGACCTGGCCCTCTACGCGACCTGGACCGAGACGCCTCACCTCAACTGACCGGCCGGACGGTGCGACAGGGCCGAAACGGCGACCATGCCGGGCGGGGTATCGCGGTGAGATTAGGATGGTGACGACCGGCGGAGGACAAGGAGTACCGACTGTGGCGTACGGAGCCCGGCCTGCGGTGTCGCGGGCGACGATCCTGGTGGTCGACGACGATGCGGCGCTCGCCGAGATGCTGCAGCTCGTGCTCCAGCAGGAGGGCTTCGGGACCACCTGGGTCGGCCGCGGCGACGAGGCGATGGAGACCCTGCGCGCGGTGAACCCGGACCTGGTGCTGCTGGACGTGATGCTGCCCGGCAAGGACGGGGTGGAGATCTGCCGGGAGATCCGGGCGGAGTCCGACGTGCCGGTGGTGATGCTCACTGCTCGCTCGGACACCACGGATGTGGTGGCGGGCCTGGAGGCCGGGGCGGACGACTACATCGCCAAGCCGTTCAAGGCCAAGGAACTGATCGCCCGGGTGCGCACTCGCCTGCGGCGGCTGCCCACCGAGCACCCCGCCGAGACACTGACCATCGGCGACCTGCAGATCAGCGTCGAGTCCCACTCCGTGCGCCGGGGCACCCAGGAGATCCCGCTCACCCCGCTGGAGTTCGACCTGCTGCTGGCACTGGCTCGCAAGCCCCGTCAGGTGTTCAGCCGCGAGGTCCTGCTGGAACAGGTGTGGGGCTACCGCCACGCCGCCGACACCCGGCTGGTCAACGTCCACGTGCAGCGGCTGCGCTCCAAGATCGAGCAGGATCCGGAACACCCACAGATCGTGCTCACCGTCCGTGGTGTCGGATACAAGGCCGGCCCGACGGTCGAGCGGATCGACTGACCCGATGGCCCCCGGCATCCCCACCCGGGTGGGCGGGGCGATCCGGTGGTTCGCCCGGGCGTTGCACGGCTTCTTCACCCATCCGCTGGACGTGTGGCGCGGCTCGCTGCCGATGCGGGTGGTGACCAGCACCGTGCTGGCCTCCACCGCGGTCCTGGTCGCAGCCGGCTTCCTGCTGATGCAGCAGGCGAGCGACGGGGTGATGCAGGGCAAGCGCCGGGCGGCGATGGCCGAGGCGGAGGTCGCCTTCGACTCCGCGCAGACCCAGATGCTCACCAGTGACCTGGCCGCCGGCAACATCAACGAGATCCTCAGCAAGGTCACCATCGACCTGGCCAAGCGCGGCACGGTCAGCGGCCAGTACCACGTGCTCGTGCAGGGCCCGGTGTCGAGCTTTCGATCCGGCGGGATGCAGCCCGATTCCGTCCCGGCCGGGCTGGCCGACCAAGTGTCCCGGTCCACCGGGGTGTGGGCGGCGCCCACGCTGATCGCGTACGAGGACGGGCACACCGAGTCGGGCTGGGCGGTCGGCTCGGCCCTGAACGCGCCGGGTGCCGGGCGCTTTCCGGTCTACCTGGTGTTCCCGCTGACCCAGGAGACCCAGACGCTCCAGGTGCTGCGCGGCGCGGTGATCACCACCTGGGTGATCCTGTTGCTCGGCCTCGGCCTGGTCGCCGCGTTCGTCGCCCGCCAGGTCGTCATCCCGGTCCGGGCGGCCCGGGAGGCGGCCGAGGCCCTCGCCTCGGGCAACATGGCCGACCGGATGCCGGTCCGCGGCACCGACGACGTCGCCCGCCTGGCCGCCTCGATGAACAACATGGCCTCGGAACTGCAGACCAGGATCAGCCAGCTGGAGAACCTGTCACAGGTCCAGCAGCAGTTCGTCTCCGACGTCTCCCACGAGCTGCGTACGCCACTGACGACGATGCGGATGGCCGGCGACTTCATCTACGAGGCGCGCGAGGACTTCGACCCGGCGACCCATCGCTCGGCCGAGCTGCTGCACGACGAGTTGGACCGGTTCGCCTCGCTGCTCGACGACCTGCTGGAGATCTCCCGGTTCGACGCCGGTGCCGCGGTGCTCAGCACGGCGAAGGTCGACCTGGTGGAGATCGTCGAGGCGGAGGTCGACGCGCAGCGCCCGTTCGCCGAGAGCAAACGGACACCGCTGGTGGTGCGCGCGGAGGATGCGGCGTACGCCGAGGTGGATCCGCGTCGGATCCAGCGGGTGCTGCGCAACCTCATCACCAACGCGATCGAGCACGGTGAGTCCCGACCGATCGAGATCACCGTAGTGGGGGACGAGCGGTCGGTCGCGGTCACCGTCCGCGACCACGGCGTCGGGTTCGCCGCGGACCAGGCCCGGATGGTCTTCCACCGGTTCTGGCGGGCCGACCCGTCGCGGGCACGTACGGTCGGCGGGTCCGGTCTCGGCCTGGCCATTGCGATGGAGGACGCCCGGCTGCACGGCGGCTCCCTGAACGCCTGGGGGCGGCCCGGCCAGGGAGCGCAGTTCCGGCTCACCGTGCCTCGCCGGCCGGGCGGGCTGGTGGAGGTGTCACCGCTGCCGGTCGTGCCCGCCGACTTCCTCGAGGCCCAGGCGCACGCGGCGGCCCGGGAACTGCCCGCGGCGCGCCTTGCACCGACGGCGTCGGCGGCCGACCCAGCACAGGAGGCGGAGGAATGACGAGGATCGACGGGGGCGGTGCGCGTCGTACGGCCCGTGTCCTTCTCGCACTGGTGCTCGCCACCCTGCTGGGCGGCTGCGTGTCGGTGCCCAGCAGCGGGCCGGTCATCCGCGGTGACCAGTCGAGTGCCCGGTCCACGTCTCAGGTCGAGATCGCCGCCCAGCCGCCGGCGGTCAACAGCTCGCCGCGCGCGGTGGTGGACGGCTTCCTGCAGGCGATGGCGGCGTACGAACCCGACTATGCGACCGCCCGGCTCTATCTGGCACCCTCGGTCCGCGACACCTGGCAGCCGATGTCGGGGGTGACCGTCTATGCCGACGGGCACGCCGTCACCGAGGCCGGCGGCACGGTCACCCTGAGCGCGCCGGTCACCGGCCGGGTGGATGCCCGCGGCGCCTTCACCCCCGTCAAGGACAGACTCACCACCGACTTCGGTCTGCAACGCGGCTCCGACGGGCAGTGGCGGATCACCGATCCGCCCGAGGGGCTGCTGGTCTCCCAGTTCATCTTCGACAACTTCTTCCAGCACCCCAGCCTCTACTGGCCCGAGCCCGGCGGCCAGTACCTCGTCCCCGACCCGATTTCGCTGGCTCAGGGGCGGCGTACGGCGACCACCCTGGTCCGCGCCCTGTTGGCGGGGCCAGGGGACTGGATCGCACCCGCGGTGTCCAACGCCGTCCCGGCCGGGACGACGCTGCGCAACGACGTCGGGGTGGGTGCGGACGGCGTGGCCACCGTCGATCTGAGCGGTCCGATCGACACCCTCGACACAGCCCAGCGGCGTCTGTTGGCGGGCCAGCTCACCTGGACACTCGCCCAGCTGCCGACGGTGACCGGGGTGAAGGTCCTGCACGACGGCGCCGCGTACGCCCTCGGCGACCTGACCGGGCAGAACTCCGTCGTGCCGGTCGGCTCGTTGCCGAACCTGGCGCCGGTGCCGCCCGGCCTCGACAACCATCTCTTCGCCATCGACGACCACAAGGTGGTCAGGGTCGACCAGAGCGACCAGACCAGCACCGTCGTCCCGATCCCCGGCCCCTTCGGTCAGAGCGGAACCGACCCCGAGGGCCTCGCCGTCACCGCGTCCGCGGACACCGTCGCGGTGGTCACCGAGGGCGGTACCCGGCTGACCACCGTCGACCTGGCCGCCGGCACCACCTCGGGGACCTTCGCCGGGTTCACCCGGCTGCTCCGCCCGCAGTACGCGCGTACCGGCGAACTGTGGCTGGTGTCGGGGGAGCCCGGCCAGCAGAAGATCCAGGTCGCCCAGGGCGACCGCATCGTCGGCGTCGACGCCGGTGACCTGACCGGCACGCGGATCAGCAACTTCCGGATCTCTCCGGACGGTGTCCGGATGGCGCTGGTGATCGAGCGCGACGGTCACACCGTGCTGGCTCTGGCCCGAGTGGATCGCCAGGGAGGGAGCCTGCGGGTCGAGGGCCTGCAGGTCATTCCGCTGGCCCTGAGCGGGCAGTCGCAGCTCACCTCGGTCAGCGACGTCGGCTGGTCGGGCCCGATGGGGTTGGTCGTGCTGGGCAGCGGGCAGGAGAGCACCCAGCCCAGCCCCTACCGCCTCGACCTGAGCACCGTCGCGGTGCAGCAGATCGGCCAGCCGGACGGGTGGCAGGCGCGCTCGATCGCGACCCTGCCGAACCCGGAGAGCACCCGGATGGTGATCGTCGGGGACCGGACCGGCGCCTGGCGTTACGAGGACGTCGCCATCTGGCCACACCTGTCGGCCACGATCACCGCGGCGGCCTACCCCGGCTGAGGACGTCAGGGGATCAGTCCGGCCGAGGACACCCACCCGGGCCGGCCGGAACGCAGCCGCCAGGACGGCGTTGTCCACAGCCTTCGCGCAGCCATCGGGCGGTGTCCCCAGGTCGGGCCGTGCCAGCCGCCGCAGCGCTCGAGCGAACCACACCGACGGTATGACGCTGGTCGAGGCGGCGGCGGATCTGCTGCTGGGCAGGACCTGCGCCGGATGCGGGCGCCCCGGCCCGTCGGTCTGCCCGCGGTGCGAGGCGTGGGTGCTGGCGTACGGTCCGCGGATCGTACGCCCCCGACCGACGCCGCCCGGCCTGCCGATGACGGTGGCCGCCGCCCCCTACGTCGGGCCGATGCGGGGCCTGATCCACCGCTACAAGGAGGGGTCGGCCTGGGGGCTGGCCGGCCTGCTCGGTGACCGGCTCGCCTGGGCGGTGCTCACCCTGCTGCACCGTTGCGCGGAGGACGGGCTGTGGGTGCCGGGACCGGTCGTCCTGGTGCCGGCGCCCTCCCGGCGGAGCGCGGTGCTGCGCCGCGGGAGCGATGTGACGGCACGGCTGGCGGCGTGTGCTGCGGTGCGGGTGAGCGCCGCCACCGGTCTGCCGGTGGTGATGCGCCGGCTGGTACGGATGCGCCGCCGGACCGCCGACCAGGCCGGTCTGGACGCCGCACAGCGAGCCGCCAACCTGCGGGGCAGTCTGGCGACGACGGCACGCCCGATCCCCGACGCGGTGGCCGTCCCGATCGACGACGTGATCACCACCGGCGCCACCATGGCCGAGTCGGCGCGGGTGCTGCGATCGGCCGGGGTCCGGGTGCTCGGAGCGGCGACAGTGGCCGCGACACCGCGCCGGCCCTCGGTCAGTGCGGCTCCTCGGCCAGCCGCCGTCGCGCCGCCGTGACGAACAGGCCGGCCCGGCCGGCCCGCCAGCCGGTCCACACCCCTGGGCCGGTGGCCCGGGCGTCCGCTTCGGTGAGCGCGGCCAGCAGCTCCAGCACCTCCGAGTCCTCGTGGACGATGCCGAGCAGCCGGTCGACGGCCGCCGGCTCGTCGGGATCCTCCCGGGACGCCAGCGCTGCCAGGGCCAGGTGGTCGTGCACCAGGCCGACGATGGTCCCGGCCGTGTCGGGATCGACGCCGAGCCGGGGCAGCGCCTCGCCGGCGAGGCGGGCCCCGGTGGTGCTGTGGTCGCGGGCGCCGGCGACCTTGCCGATGTCGTGGAACAGTGCGGTGAGCAGCAGGAGGTCGGGCCGACCGACCCGATCGGTCAGCCGGGTCGCCTCGATGACGCACTCGATGCTGTGACGATCCACGGTCCACCGGTGCACGCTGTTGCGCTGGTGGCGCGACCGGATGGCGTCCCAGGCGGGGATCCAGCGGCTGATCAGGCCGGCGTCGTCCAGGGCGTCCCAGACCGCCAGCAACGGCCGGCCGGTGCCGAGCAGGTCGACGAAGGACGACAGGGCAGCTGCCGGCCAGGGGGTGGGCAGGTCCGGCGTTCGGTCGGCGAGGTTGCGCGCGGTGATGTCGGAGATCGGCAGGTCCTCCGCTGCGGCGTGCCGGGCCAGGACCAGCGGGAGCATCGGGTCGTCCTGGTCGGCCCCCTTGCCGAGGACGACCTCGCCCTCGTGGACATAGCAGCCGTCGCCGAGGGCACGTAGCTCGGGCTTGCGGCGCGGGATGCCGCGACGGGGTGCTCGAGCCTGGAGAGCGCGGCGCAGCGTCGTCTGGAGCTCGTGGGCGACGGTGTGACCGCCGGCGGAGACCCGACGCAGCATCTCGTCGGTGTCCAGCCCGAGCCGGTCGGCGACCGCGTCGTGCTCCTGCAGCACCAGTTCGTTGCGGGCCCGCCCGGTGACCACCTGCAGCGCGTCGCGAGTGTCCAACAGCAGGTGGTGGGCGATCTCGGCCCGCTCGTGGGCGTAGTCGGCGAGCCAGGAGGCGGCCAGTGCCCGCAGCACGGTCATGTCCCGCAGGCCCCCGTTGCCCTCCTTGAGGTCGGGATCCAGCGTCTGGTCGAGGTCGCCGTTGCGGGCGTGCCGGGCCCGGATCGACTCCTCCAGCTCGGGTAGCCGTTTGCGGGCGTCGGTGCGCCAGTCGGCGGCGAGCACGCTGCGCAGCGTACTGACGACCCGGTCGTCGCCGGCCAGGCAGCGTACGTCCAGCGCGGAGGCGGCGGTGGCGAGGTCGACCCGGGCAGCGGCCCGGGACTGGTCGATGGTCCGGACGGCATGGTCCAGCCCGAGGCTGCTGTCCCAGATCGGATACCAGAGACGCTCGGCGATCTCGGCGATGGCGTCGCGGCCGAGACCGCACTGGCGGTCGAGGAGCAGCTCCAGGTCGAGATCGCTCAGTGGGCCGGACTCCCGGCGGGCCAGGCTGCCGGAGCAGGCCAGGGCGATCCCGGGGCCCGGCTCGATCGGTTCCGGATGGCCGGTCGTCGCGGCGACCCACAGATCGCGGAGCCACCCCTCGGTGAGGGCGGCGATGTGAGCCCTGGACAGCGCACCGGCGCCCCGGCCCGAAGGACGCGGGGCGCCGGCGATGGTCAATCGCTCGGAGCGGACCGTGGAGGTGTCGGCCATGTCAGATCACAGGGCCTGTTGGCCCCGTTCACCGGTGCGGACCCGGATCACGTCCTCGACCGGGAGGGTCCAGATCTTCCCGTCGCCGATCTTGCCGGTGTCGGCCTCGGTGACGATGGTCTGGACGACCCGGTCGACGTCGGCGTCCTCGAGGACGATCTCCAGGCGGATCTTCGGGACGAAGTCGACGGTGTACTCCGCGCCCCGGTAGACCTCGCTGTGGCCGCGCTGGCGGCCGTAGCCGGCGACCTCGGTGACGGTCATCCCGGAGACGCCCAGCGCGATCAGGGCATCTTTGACCGGGTCGAGACGGTGCGGCTTGATGATGGCGGTGATGAGCTTCATGACAGGTGCTCCTTGCTGGTGAGGCCCGTTCCGTGGCCGACGTGCATGGCCGAGCCACCGGCCGGGGCGGTGAAGTCGTATGCCTGCTCGGCGTGGGTCACGATATCGATCCCGACCCGTTCGGTCTCGTCATCGACACGGATCCCCATGGCCTTCTTGATCACGAGGGCGATCACGAAGGAGAGCACGAAGGAGTAGACCATCACAGAGAGTGCCCCGACGACCTGGCGGCCGAGCTGAGCGAAGCCGCCGCCGTAGAACAGTCCGGCGACCCCGGCGGGGGAGGTGGGGTCGGCCAGCAGGCCGATCAGGATGGTGCCGACGAGGCCGCCGACCAGGTGGACACCGACGACGTCGAGGGCATCGTCGTAGCCGAGCCGGAACTTCAGCGGGACGGCCAGCGCACACACCGCACCGACCAGGATGCCGAGCAGCAGGGCGCCCAGCGGGGAGACCGAGTGAGCGGCGGGGGTGATGCCGACCAGACCGGCGACCATGCCGGAGGCCGCGCCGAGGGTGGTGGCGTGCCCGTCGCGGATCCGCTCCACGAGGAGCCAGCCGATGACCGCCGCGGCGGTGGCGGCCAAGGTGTTGACGAAGGCGGTCGAGGCGATCCAGTTGGCACCGAGGGCCGAGCCCGCGTTGAAGCCGAACCAGCCGACGAACAGTAGAGCGGCGCCCAGCATCACGGAAACCAGGTTGCCAGGACGGATCGGCGTCCTGCCGAAGCCCTGGCGCTTGCCGAGGACGATCGCCAGGGCCAGACCGGCCGCGCCGGCATTGATGTGGATGGCCGTGCCACCGGCGAAGTCGATCACCTTGAGCTGGTTGGCGATCCAGCCGCCGACGACGCTGCCGTCGGCGGAGCTGAAGGCGAACACCCAGTGCGCCACGGGGAAGTAGACGACGGTGGCCCAGATCAGCGAGAACACCACCCAGGCGCTGAACTTCATCCGGTCGGCGACGGCTCCGGAGATCAGCGCGACCGCAATCACGGCGAACGCGGCCTGGAAGGCGACGAAGGCCAGCGCCGGCACCGTGCCGGCCACCGCGTCCTTGCTCATCAGGCCGTTCAGCCCGAGGGCATCGAGCGGGTTGCCGAGCAGGCCGAGGCCGCCCAGCGAGTTCCCGAACGACGTCGAGTACCCGAAGAGCACCCAGAGCACGCCGACTCCGGCGAGGGAGACGAACGACATCATCATCATGTTGAGTGTGTTCTTCGTACGGGTCATGCCGCCGTAGAAGAGAGCGAGGGCCGGCGTCGTCATCAGCAACACCAGCGCGGCACTGATCAGTACCCAGGCGGTGTCGCCGGAATCGATGGGTGTGGTCATGGCCATCAGTGAACAGGCCGTCTGTTTCCACGGATCTGCGGTTGTGTTACGGCCTGATGAGGGATGCCGGCCTGATGTGTCGATCGGATGTCGGCCCGCCCGTGGGGCCGGCGTGACGTGGTTCGGGGCCCGGCGACCCTCGGTGTGACATAGGTCGAACACGCTGGTGGGGACCCGACGGCACGAGTACCGTAGGTGCATGGCACCGGTTCCCCACTGATTCCGGCAAGGCAGGATCCCCAGAGGTCCTGCCTCAAGGCGAGGGGGGACGCGGTGCTTTTCCCATTGTCAGGACCGATGCCAGCCCGTCGTACGGGCGGTCGGTCGTCGCTGAGACTGGAGGTTGCCATGGACGTCAACGTCACTGGCCGGCACACCAAGGTGCCCGAGGACTACAGGCTGCACGTACTGGACAAGATCGGAAAGATCGAGCGTCTCAGGGATCGCGTGATCCGAGTGGACGTCCAGCTCTCCTCCTACGGGACCGAGAAGCAGCCCAACCAGACCTACCGCACCGAGATCACCCTCCTCTCCAAAGGCCCGATCGTCCGCGCCGAAGCCGCGGACGCCGACAGGTTCGCCTCCTTCGAAATGGCGATGGACCGGCTGCGCGCGCAGCTGCGGCGCGCGTCCGATCGTCGCAAGGTGCACCACGGACGTCGTCGGCCGACCGCCCTCTACGAGGCGGCCGCCGAGCTGCCCGAGCTGGGCTTCGCCCCGGCCGAGGAGAGCGGCGAGCCGGAGACCCGTACGGTCGCCGGCATCGAGGTGACGGGTGAGGGCCCGCTGGTGGTGCGCGAGAAGTCGCACCCCGGGACCCCGATGACGCTGGCTCAGGCGTTGGACCAGATGGAACTGGTCGGACACGACTTCTTCCTGTTCCAGGATGCCGAGGCGGGCGTGCCCAGCGTGGTCTACCGCCGCAAGGGCTACAGCTACGGTGTGCTGCGGCTGGACGGTGAGGCGTCGTCGGAGAACGTCGGCTGAACAGTCCCGGGAGCCGCCGCCGCGGTCTCCCGGAGCGACGAGGGGGCCGGTCCACACGGACCGGCCCCCTCTGTCTGTCCTGCGATCTGTCTACCCGGTGATCCGTCTACCCGGCGACCTGTCTGTCGCAACCCGGCGAGCACCGGTGTCCGTACGATCGCCGGGCGGTAGGGATCGGGGTCAGTCGAGTCTGGTCTCCGTACGATCGCCGGACCACTCGGTGTGGAAGGTGCCCTCGGCGTCGGTGCGCCGATAGGTGTGGGCGCCGAAGAAGTCGCGCTGGCCCTGGATCAGGAAAGCGGGCAGCCGCGGCGACCGGGCGCTGTCGTAGTAGGCCAGGGCCGAGGAGAAGACCGGCACCGGGACGCCGGCGGTGATCGCCCGGGCGAGCGTACGTCGCCAGCCGTCCTGCGCAGCGGCCATGTCAGTGACCAGCGAGGGGGCCTCGAGCAGGTTGGTGAGATTGCCGGCGGCGTACTCGTCGGAGATCCGGCCGAGCAGCCGGGCCCGGATGATGCAGCCGGCGCGCCAGATCTTGGCGACCGCGGCCACGTCGATGTCCCACCCGTACTGCTGGGCGCCGACCCGGATCAGGTCCAGGCCCTGGGAGTAGGCGACCACCTTGGACGCCCACAGCGCCTGGCGGACGTCCTCGACGAAGGCGGCCCGGTCCTCCACCGCGATGGTCCCGTCCGGCCCGACGAGCCGCGGCGCCAGCGCGGCGCGCAGGTCGGCGGAGGAGGACACCGCCCGGGCGAAGACGGACTCGGCGACCGCGTTCACGTCGACTCCGAGCTCCAGGGCGATCTGGGCGGTCCACGAGCCGGTGCCCTTCTGACCGGCCGCATCGACGATCATGTCGACCAGCGGGCGGCCGGTGGCCGCGTCGACCTGGTCGAGCACCTCGGAGGTGATCTCGATCAGGTAGGAGTCGAGTTCGCCGGTGTTCCACTCCCGGAAGGTGTCGGAGATCTCCGGCACGGTCAGGCCGGCGGCGCGCAGCAGGCTGAAGGCCTCGCCGATGCCTTCCATGTCGGAGTACTCGATGCCGTTGTGCACCATCTTGACGAAGTGGCCGGCGCCGTCGGTGCCGATGTAGGTGCAGCAGGGTTCGCCGTCGTACTTCGCGGAGATGTCCTCCAGCAGCGGGCCGAGGAACTCGTAGGAGTGTGCCGAGCCGCCGGGCATGATCGAGGGGCCGTTCAGTGCACCCTCCTCGCCGCCCGAGACGCCGACACCGACGAAGTGGATGCCCCGGTCGCGCAGGGCGACCTCGCGTCGCTGGGTGTCCTTGTAGAAGGCGTTGCCGCCGTCGATGAGGATGTCGCCGTCCTCCAGCAGGGGGGCGAAGGTCTCGATCGTCGCGTCGGTCGCGGCGCCGGCTTTGACCATCATCATGATCCGGCGGGGCTTCTCCAGTGCGGCGACCAGTTCCTCCGGGGTCCGGGCGGCGATGAAGCCCGCCTCGGCCCCGTGTTCGGCCATCACCTTGTCGGTCTTCTCGACGCTGCGGTTGTAGATGGCGACCGTGTGGCCGTGGGCGGCGAAGTTCCGCGCCAGATTGGACCCCATCACCGCCATCCCGACGACTCCGATGCTTGCCAGTTCACTCATGAACAGCTGCCTTTCGTTGCGTTACTCCCGACCCGCCCGCGGGCGCCGGGCCGTCACCAGTCTGACATCCGCCGCCGAAGGGCATGCCGTACCCTCGGAGACGACGCGCCACCACACGAAGGAGTAGCGATGGAGCACGAGCAGATGGAGGAGCTGACCCTCGAGGCCTGCTGGGAGGTGCTGGCGGAGGAGTCCGTCGGCCGACTGGCGTACGAGCTCGACGGCGAGGTCAGCATCGTCCCGATCAACCATGCGGTTCGCGACGGGCAGATCGTCTTCGAGACCGGACCCGGGTCGAAGCTGCTCGGCATCGACGCGCAGGGCACGGTCGCCTACGAGGTCGACCGGATCGAGGAGCAGGAGAGCACCAGCGTCGTCGTCCGGGGGTTCGCCGCCGCGTTGGAGGGAGACGAGGCAGCGGCCGCGGCCAGCGGTGTGCACCCGTGGATCGAGGGGAACAAGACAGAGGTGATGGCGATCGTCCCGTCCAGCGTGACCGGGCGCCGCTACCACTACCACCGCGGGTGACGACGGGTCGGCAGAGCTTCGCCGACCCCCTACGATGGGGTACGTCCGCCCGACGGGCGGACGCCCCAGACGTTCCCGTGAGAAAGCACTGATTCCGTGGCAGTCCTGGACAAGATCCTGCACATGGGCGAAGGCCGTATCCTTCGTCGGCTCAAGACCGTCTCGGAGCGGGTCAACCTGATCGAGCCGGACTTCGTCGCGATGGACGACGCCGAGCTGCGGGGCCAGACCAACGACTTCCGCCAGCGCCTCGACAACGGCGAGTCGCTCGACTCGATCCTCCCCGAGGCGTTCGCGACCGTCCGCGAGGCCGCCAAGCGGGTGATGGACAAGCGTCACTACGACGTGCAGATCCAGGGCGGTGCGGCGCTGCATTGGGGCAGCATCGCGGAGATGAAGACCGGTGAGGGCAAGACGCTGGTCTCGACCCTGCCGGTCTACCTCAACGCCCTGACCGGCGAGGGCGTCCACGTCGTCACGGTGAACGACTACCTGGCCCGCCGCGACGCGGAGTGGATGGGCCGGGTGCACCACTGGCTCGGGCTGTCGGTCGGCACGATCCTGGCCAACATGGATCCGGAGGAGCGTCGCCGGGCCTACCGCTGCGACATCACGTACGGCACCAACAACGAGTTCGGCTTCGACTACCTGCGCGACAACATGGCGCTCACCCTGGACGCCTGCGTGCAGCGCGGTCACCACTTCGCCATCGTCGACGAGGTGGACTCGATCCTGGTCGACGAGGCGCGTACGCCGCTGATCATCTCCGGCCCCGCCGAGGAGAACCGGCAGTGGTATCCGGTCTTCGCCGCCCTGGCCGCCCGCAAGCTCACCGTCGACCGGGACTACGAGGTCGACGAGAAGAAGCGTACGGTCGCGATCCTCGAGCCAGGCATCGACCGGGTCGAGGATGAGCTCGGCATCGACAACCTCTACGAGTCGGCCAACACCCCGCTCATCTCGTACCTGAACAACGCCATCCGGGCCAAGGAACTGTTCAAGAAGGACAAGGACTACGTCGTGCTGAACGGCGAGGTCCTGATCGTCGACGAGCACACCGGGCGTACGCTGCCCGGTCGCCGCTACAACGAGGGACTGCACCAGGCGATCGAGGCGAAGGAGCGGGTCGAGGTCCGCGACGAGTACCAGACGCTGGCGACGATCACCCTGCAGAACTACTTCCGGATGTACGACAAGCTCGCCGGGATGACCGGCACGGCCAAGACCGAGGAGTCGGAGTTCCAGAAGATCTATGGCCTGTCGGTGCTGCCGATCGCGACGAACAAGCCGCTGATCCGGCTCGACCAGAAGGACCTGATCTACCGCACCGAGCTGGCGAAGTTCAAGGCGATCGTCACCGAGGTCAGCGAGCGTCACGAGAAGGGCCAGCCGGTGCTGATCGGCACCGCGTCGGTGGCCAAGTCCGAGGTGCTGTCGGCCCTGCTGACTCAGGTCGGGGTGCGCCACGAGGTGCTGAACGCCAAGAACCACGAGCGTGAGGCGGCGATCGTCGCCGAGGCCGGACGCAAGGGCGCGGTGACCGTCGCGACCAACATGGCCGGCCGTGGCACCGACATCATCCTCGGCGGCAACTCCGAGTTCCTCGCCGACAAGGCGCTGCAGGACCGTGGCATCGACCCGCTGGAGAACTCCGCGGAGTACGAGGCGGACTACCCCGAGGTGCTGAAGGCGTTCGAGGAACAGTCGAAGGCCGAACACGAGGAGGTCGTCGCGCTCGGCGGGCTCTACGTGCTGGGCTCGGAGCGCCACGAGTCGCGGCGGATCGACAACCAGCTGCGCGGTCGCTCCGGCCGGCAGGGTGACCCGGGCGAGTCCCGGTTCTACCTGTCGCTGGAGGACGACCTGATGCGGCTGTTCAAGTCCGACATCGTCGACTGGGTGATGCAGGCGCTGCGGATCCCCGACGACCAGCCGATCGAGAACAAGCGGGTCTCGAAGTCGATCCAGCAGGCGCAGGAGCAGGTCGAGTCGCAGAACTTCGAGATGCGCAAGAACGTGCTGCGCTACGACGACGTGATGAACCGTCAGCGCCACGCCATCTACGGCGACCGACGCAAGGTGCTGGAGGGCGCCGACGTCTCCGAGCGGCTGCGCGCCGCGACCGACGAGGTGGTCGAGGGCTACGTCCGCGGGGCCACCGCGACGGGCTTCGCCGAGGACTGGGACCTGGACGCGCTGTGGGCGCAGGTGCGCACCCTCTACCCGGTCGGCCTCAACATCGAGGACTACCGCGGCGTCAACATCAGTTCGGCCGAGCTGGTCGAGGACTTCCAGAACGACGCCCGCGAGGCGTACGACGCGCGAGAGACCCATCTCGGCGCGGAGACCATGCGTGAACTGGAACGCCGGGTGCTGCTGACGGTGCTCGACCGCAAGTGGCGCGAGCACCTCTACGAGATGGACTACCTGCGCGAGGGCATCGGCCTGCGGGCGATGGCGCAGCGCGACCCGCTGGTCGAGTACCAGCGCGAGGGCGCCGAGATGTTCACCGCGATGATGGACGCCTTCATGGAGGAGGTGGTCGGCTACCTGTTCAACCTCGAGGTGCAGGTGGTCGAGCAGCCGACGGTGGGGATCGTCCGCGACGAGCAGGGCCAGCCGATCGTGGTCGGGGCCGCCGCCGGCGTTCCGGCGGCGAGCCCCGCGGCCGCACCTGCCGCACCTGCTACCCCGGCCGTGCCGGTCGCCCAGGCGGCCCCGACGGCAGGCGGTCGGATCCGGTCGACCGGGTTGGCTGAGCGCGCCGAGTCGCCGCTGGCCTACTCGGCACCCGACGAGGGTGGCGTGGCCCGGCAGAGCAACGAGACCCGCACCACCGTCCGCGGCCACGGGCCGTCGGCGGAGGACCCGTACGCGGGGGTCGGCCGCAATGACCCGTGCCCCTGTGGGTCGGGCAAGAAGTTCAAGTACTGTCACGGACGCAAGGGCGGGTCGGGCGCGACGGCCTGACCTGAGGCGGCCCGCGGCGGGCCGGCGATCCACCCCAGGTGGCAGCAGTGCCATCGGTCGGCGTACGGCTCGATCCGTGCGGTGAGCACCCGCAGCGGGGCCCAGTCCTCGCCGCGGGCCGGCCGACACCCGATGACGATCTCGGCGGCCCGGTCGCCGACCACCTGGACGTACGGAGGACCGGTCCGGATCGGGTGGCGGTGCACCGCCCGGGCGAGCATCACCAGGTCGGTGAGCACCGTCTCGGTGCTCCACCGGGCCAGCTGGTGCGGGCCACGCCGACCGGCCAGGATGTCGACCAGCGCCGACGTGCAGGCCTCGCCTGCGCGAGCCAGCATCCGGGCCCGCGCCGAGCTCGAACAGGGGCGCGGGCCGGTGGGCAGGGTGTCGAACAGGCCCGGTTGGGCGACCTGTTCCTCCGGCGGTCCGGACAGGTCGAGGCGGGGTGGACGGGACTCGGGCAGCAGCAGGGTGAGCACGCCTCCACGGTGCCGGTCGTGGCGTACGCCCGGAAGGCCCGGACAACACATCTGTGGACAGAGTGCCGGACGGACAACACCCGGTGGCTGCGCATCCCACCGACCGCTCGGGGCACTAGCCTGAGGCCATGGCCAAGGCACCCACCACCCGGACCGTCTACCTGCCCTCGGGGCCCGGGACGACGGAGGAGTTCCGTCGATCCGGACGCCTGGACCACGCTGAGGGCATCAGCGTCGACGTGGCGTACGCCCGCCGCCGCGACCTGGACCTGGCGGTGTCGGACGACGAGGAGGAGGCCGACTTCTGGGCCCTCACCGACGCGGCGATGCGCAGCCTGGCCGACTCGCTGAGCGGCCCGCGGTTCGTGGTGGCGGTCCGGGTCCGTCCCGACCAGCTCGTGGCCGACCCGGAGGTCGGGTCGGGCCGGGTCACTGTGTCGGACGTCGCCTGGTCGCAGGTCAGCGCCCTCTTCGTCGACGAACCGGCGGCTCTGCCCGCCGTCGCGGCGGCGCGGGCCGCGCGGACGGTGCCGGACACCTTCGCCGAGCACGTGGCGGTGCTGGTCGCCGAACACGACCTGCTCTGGTATGCCCCTGACGAACTCGACACGCTGCTCGGCTGAGGGCCCGGGCCGGTGAGGAGAGTCAGGCCAGGTAGCGCCGGGCGACCGTCTCCTGCACCTCGATGCCCGCGGTGAGGGCAGGCGCGGCGGCCTGTTCGAGCTTGCGGCCGACCAGCGGCAGCTTCACCACCAGGTCACCGGAGACGACGATCTGGCTGCCGCCGAGCGCGGGGGAGAGCACCGCGGCGCCGGTCATCCGTCCGGGGGTGCCGGGCACGTCCACGACCAGGTCGGCGGTGCGGGTGCCGTCGGCCGATGCGTCGCCCCACAGGTAGGTCTCGACGACGGTGATGGTGTCACCGACGAACTTCCGCGCCAGCTCCGGTGCCGGCATGCTGCGTGACATCCGGGTGCGGTGACCGTTCGCCTCGACCTCGTACCTCACGGCGCCACCGATCCGGCAGACCTCCTCGAGGAAGGCGCGGTCGATCTGCATCGCGAAGACGCGGGCCGGATCGGCGGGGAACAGTGCGGTCGCGGAGATCTGCATGGGACCCATGGTGCCACCCCCTACGATGAGGCACATGACCGTCCCGGGCCGCATCGACCTGCACACCCACTCCTCCGTGTCGGACGGGACGGACCGCCCGGCGGAGGTGGTCCGCGCGGCCGCCGACTGCGGCCTGGCCGTCGTCGCGCTGACCGACCACGACACCTGGGACGGCCTGGACGAGGCCGCACGGACGGCCGCGGAGATCGGGCTGGAGTTCGTCGGCGGCCTCGAGATGTCCTGTGCCCACCACGGCAGCTCGGTCCACCTGCTCGGCTACGGAGGGGACCGGACCGACCCGGCTCTGGTCGGCGAACTGGCCCGGATCCGCGCCGGCCGGACGGGGCGGATCCCGGCGATGCTGCGCCGGCTGGCCGCGCTGGGCATGCCGCTGACCGAGGAGGAGGTGGCGGCCCAGGCTCGCGACACCCCGTCGATCGGCCGTCCCCACGTGGCCGATGCCCTGGTCGCCCGCGGCTACGTCGCCAGCCGCGACGAGGCGTTCGCCGGCTACCTGGCCGAGGGCGGGCCGGCGTGGGTCGACCGCTACGCCCCGGACATCTTCACCGGCGTACGTACGCTCCGGGCGGCCGGGGCCGTCCCGGTCATCGCCCACCCGTGGGGGCGGGACTCGAAACGGGTGCTGGCGCTGGACGTGCTGGGCGAGCTGTTGGCGGCCGGGGCGGCCGGCTGGGAGGTCGACCACGTCGAGCACGGACCGGAGGACCGGCGGCGGCTGCGGGCGTACGGCGCGGAGCACGGGGCGCTGATGACCGGCTCCAGCGACTACCACGGGAGAGGGAAGACCCACAATCCGCTGGGCTGTGAGGTCACCGACCCGGAGCAGTACGCCCGATTGCGGGAGATGATGGGCGACTGAGCCGGGCCGGGTCTCAGTCGAGCTCGAGGAAGTTCTGCACCAGCGCGCGGGCGGTCGCCTCGGGCCGATCTTCGGCCGGATGGTCCGAGCAGCCCTTGAGGACCACCGGATCGGCGCCGAACTTCCGCGCCATCGCGACCTGGGCATCGACCGGCCAGGAGTCGGAGTGCTCCCCGTACACCACGTGGAAGTCGATCCCGGTGGCGCACAGCTGCGCGGAGCGGTCCGGGGTGTGCTCGACCGCGTCGATCATCGCCGTCACCGCGTGCGGGTCGGTCCGGGCCACGCGCTCGTCGACGAATGCCGAGGGATGGTCCACCGTCAGCCCGAGCAGGTCGAGGAACTCCCGGTGGATCTCCACCAGAGGACGATGCTCGGCGAGCGCGTCCTCGACGTAACCCAGCGGGCGGGTGCGCCCCAGACCGCCAGGGCCGGAACTCACCAGGGTGACCGAGTCCCAGAAGTCCGGTTCCAGCAGGGCCGCCTCCTCGGCGACCAGTCCGCCGAAACCCTGGCCGACGAGATGGACCGGGATGTCCGAACCGATCTCGTCGACCAGGTCGATGACGTCCTCGGCGAAGACTTCCAGCGAGAACGGGCCGGGGGAGGTGGACTCGTAGCAGCCGCGCAGATCCAGCGCACACGCGCTGAAGCCCTCCTCGGCCAAGGCCGGCAGGACGGTGTCGAAGTCCTCCTTCGACCCGAAGATGCCGTGGATCAGGATGACCACGCCCCGCTCGTCGTCGGGACTGCAGAGGTGCAGCGCCAGCGACGTGCCGTCGTCGAGGTCGACGACGGCCGTCTCGACCGGCCAGCTGGGCGACTCGGTCATCCGGGCCTCATTCCGCCGGCGGCGGGGCCGTCGCGGCGCCCTCACTCTCGCGTCGGATCCGGCGGCGACGGCGTCGGCGAGGAGCGGCCTCACCGGTGCCGGCCTGGGCCGGCTCGGCCGTGGCGCCGTCGGTGGGCTGGACACTGGGCCCGGTCGAGGTGGTCGAACCGGTCGAGTGGGACGGGGACCGATGGGCCGGCTTGTGGCCGCCGGAGGACCGACCGGACCCCTTGCCGCCGGTGCCCTTGCCGGACCCGGCGCCGCCCCGGTGACCGGCCGAGCCGCTGGTCGGCCGCGGCGGGCCGACCCGACCGGAGGTCTCCGGGTCGATGTCCAGATCGGTGAACAGATGGTCGGACGTGGAGTAGGTCTCCTGGAGATCCGCCAGGTCGAGCCCGAGGGTCTTGTTGATCACCTTCCACCGGGTCACGTCGGCCCAGTCGACCAGGGTGACCGCGACGCCCTCGGCCCCGGCGCGGCCGGTACGACCGATCCGGTGGACGTACGTGCTGGAATCCTCCGGGCACTCGTAGTTGATCACGTGGGTGACACCGGTGACGTCGATCCCGCGGGCGGCGACGTCGGTGGCCACCAGGACGTCGATGCGGCCCTCGCGGAACCGGCGCAGCGCCTGTTCGCGGGCGGCCTGGGTGCGATCACCGTGGATCGCGGCGGCGGCGAAGCCCCGCTCGCACAGGTCGTCGGCGACGCGTTGCGCCTCGCGCTTGGTCCGGCAGAAGATCATCACCCGGTCGCGGTCCTTCGCCTGCAGGACGCGGGCGACCAGCTCGGGCTTGTCCAGCGGGTGAGCCTGGTAAATGAACTGCCGGGTGGCCGGGACGGTCTGCACGTCCTCCTGGTGCTCGGCGCGGATGTTCACCGGCGCGTGCAGGTGGGCCCGGGCGAGCGCGACGATGGGCGCCGGCATGGTCGCGGAGAACATCAGGGTCTGACGGTTCTTCGCGGTCTTCGACATCAGCCGCTCGACGTCGGGCAGGAAGCCGAGATCGAGCATCTCGTCAGCCTCGTCGAGGACGGCGATCCGCACCCGGGACAGGTCCAGAGCGCGGCGGTCGGCCAGGTCGAGCAGCCGGCCAGGAGTGCCCACCACGACGTCGATGCCGTCGGCGAGGGCCTCGAGCTGCGGTTCGTACGGCGTGCCGCCGTAGACGGTGAGGATCCGCGCGGTGGTCCGCGCGGAGGCGGTGCTGAGATCCTTGCCGACCTGGTTGGCCAGCTCGCGGGTGGGGGCGATGACCAGCGCCTGCGGGCTGGTGCCGTGCCCGTCCTCGGCGTCGACCGGCAGATCGATGCGCTGGAGCAGCGGCAGCCCGAAGGCGAGGGTCTTGCCCGTGCCGGTGCGAGCCTGCCCGATCAGGTCGGTGCCCTGGAGGGCGATCGGGATCGCCATCTCCTGGATCGGGAACGGATGGACGATGCCGTGCTCTGCGAGGGCCTCGCAGAAGGCGGCATCGATCCCGAGATCCGTGAAGGTTGTGGTGTTGTCTGTCAGGGCTCTGGCCTTTGCAGTCGCGGGCGTCGCGCACGGTCGGTGGGACACCCTGCTTGGACGCGCTCTTCGGCTCGGCACGCCCGGGAGGTACGGTGACGACGCCGAGCGCCCTGACGAGCGTTCGGTGACGACGCCGAACGCCCTTGGGGACGTTCAGAAGCGGCCCCACGGCGGGGCTCGTCACGCGGCCATTCTAGCCCAGCGGCCCGCCGTGCCCCGGACAGCGATCCTCAGAGGCTGCCGAAACCGACCGGACGGGCGTTCGGCTGCCCGATCTCGACGTACGCGACGGCGTCGGCCGGGATCAGCACCTGGCGACCGTGGGTGTCGGTCAGGGACAGCAGGGTGCCGTCCGCGAGGGCCTTCTCGTACGTCGCCCGGAACGCGTCGACCGTCTGGTCGAGGTCGACGACGACCTCGCGGGCAAGATTCTTGACGCCGATCTTGATCTCCACCGGTGTGCCTCTCTGCTCGGATGTGGCTGCCCTCCACCGTGCCACACCGGGGCGTCCGGGACGAAAGCCGTTCGCTGTCGGCGGAGTCTGCACCCGCCGGCACCGCGCACGGGCGGGTCGGCCGGGCAATGTCAGTGGCCTCTGCTGGGATGAGCACGTGGACGCAAGTGGACCGGCGAACGTGATCGCACCCGCGCAGGGACAGGCATCGTGGGTGACCCCGGCGCCTCCCGACGCGGCCGGTCGAGTGGACGCCGGACCGGTCCTCGATCCGGCACAGCAGGTGCTGGTCGAGCACCGGCGCGGACCTCTCCTCGTGCTCGGCGCCGCCGGGACCGGCAAGACGACGGCGCTGGTCGAGGCGGCGGTCGCGGACGTCCGTGACCGCGGGATCGCGCCGGAGCGTGTCCTGGTGCTCACCTTCTCGCGTGCTGCCGCGCGGGGTCTCGCCGAGCGGATCGCCGAGCGGCTCGGCGAGACCGGGGCGGCTGTGCCGGTCCTCAGCATTCACGGCCTGTGTCACGCCCTGTGGGCCGAAGCACACCGTGACGATCCCTGGCGGGTGCTGACCGCGCCGGAGCAGGAACTGCGACTGCGGGAGGTGCTGGAGGGATCGTCCGCGCCGTGGCCCGAGGACGTCCGAGCGGCGGTCGGCACCCGGGTCTTCGCCCGCGAGCTGCGCGATCTGGTGGCCCGGGCCCGCCAGCTCGGTCTGGACCCCGCCGACATCGCCGGGCTCGGGAGGGCCGACGACAGGCCCGCGTGGGTGCGGGCCGCGGGTCTGTTCGAGGAGTACCTCGACGTGCTCGATGCCGAACGAGTGCTCGACTACGACGAACTGGTGCACCGGGTGCGGATCCTGCTGGCCGATCCGCGGTCCGGGGACGCCCTGCGGGAACGCTGGGACCATGTGCTCGTCGACGACCTGCAGGATGCGGTGCCCGCCCATGCGGCACTGCTGCGCGACCTGGTGCCGGCCGGGTCGTCGGCCGGTTTGCTGGTGACGGCGGATCCGGATCGCGCGGTGTATTCCTTCCGCGGTGCCGACGGCAGCGTAGTCGCGCGTTTCCCCAGCGCTCATGCCGATGCCGAGGGACGGCCTGCGCCGGTGCACGTCCTGGGCACCGACCACCGACGCGGTGACCTGCTCACCCGAGTGGTGCACGCGCCGATGTCTCGTCGGCCGCGGCCGGTGACGCTGCCGGACTGGCGGGATCCGGTCCCGGGACGGCGACCGGCGGGCATGGCGAGGCTCCTGCTGTGCGCGGACGATCGGCAGGAGGCGCAGACGGTGGCGCAGGTGCTGTTCGCGGCCCACGAGGAGCGCGGGGTCTGCTGGCACCGGATGGCTGTCGTGGTGCGCTCCCGCGGGACCGAGGAGGCGCTGCTGCGCCGCCGGTTGGTCAGGGCCGGGATCCCGGTGGCGGTGGCCGACGACACGCCCTTGATCGACGAGCCGGCCGTCCGGGTGCTACTGGAGGTCCTGACGGCGGCGCTAGGCGCCGAAGAGGTCGCGACGGAGACGGTGGAGCGGTTGGCTCTCGGCCCACTGGGTGCCCTCGATCCACTGGACCTGCGCCGGCATCGGCGGCTGGTGGCCTCCTCCGTGCCGGCCGAGCCGCCGGTCGGCCTGCTCCGCGTGCAACGGCGGTTGGATGCGGTCCGCGATGCGGTCCGGGTGACCCGGGAGGCGATCGCGACCGCGGGCAGCGCCGAGGAGGTGCTCTGGGCGGCCTGGCAGGCCACCGACTGGCCGCAGCGGCTCCGGAAGACGGCGCTCGGCGGCGGGCCGGACGCCCGACGGGCGGATCGCGACCTCGACGCGGTGCTGACGCTGTTCGATTTCGCCGCGCGCAGCGGCGCCCGGCGCGGCAGGGGAGCCGCCGAGGACCTGGTCGAGGAGGTGCGTCACCAGGAGATCGCCGTCGACGCACGGATGACCCGGCGGTTCCAGCCGGACGCCGTGGAGGTCCTCACGCCGCATCGGTGCGCGGGTCGGGAGTGGGACCTCGTCGTGGTGGCCGGGGTGCAGGAGGGGGTCTGGCCCGCCCAGCGACGGAGTCGGTCGTTGTTGGGGGCCGACCGGTTGGGTCCGGAGGGGCTGATCCCGCCGATGACCGCCGGTGAGGTGCTGGCCGAGGAGCGCCGGCTGTTCCACCTGGCCTGCTCCCGGACGCGCGACGCACTGGTGGTCACCGGTGTCGCGGACGACGGGGAGGCCGGGCCGCCGTCCCGCTTCCTCGCCGAACTCGGTCTGGAGGCGACCGCGCCGGATCCGGACCGCGGGCCGTCGCCGAGCGCCGCCTCGCTGGTCGGTGAGCTGCGGTCGGTGGGGGCTGACCCGTCGCAGAGCCCTCTGGTGCGTGACCAGGCCGCGGCGGCACTGGCCCGCCTCGCCGACCAGTTGCCGTCGGCGGCGCCCCGCACCTGGTGGGCGGCACGGGAGACGACCCACCGGGCGGAGCCGATGGTCGCCCCCGACCAGCCGGTCGTGCTCTCACCGAGCGGCGTGGATGCTCTGCGCCGCTGCCCGCGGCGATGGTTCCTCGAGCGACGGGGCGGGGCGACGGGGACGACCGGCGAGGCGGCGGCGGTCGGCACCCTGGTCCACGAACTCGCCCGGCGGGTAAGCCAGCGGGAGATCGCACCGGGACAGCTGCGCGACGCGTTCGACGAGGCATGGGCGGCCATCACGGCGGGCCCGGCCTGGCGACAGGACGCCCGTCGCGAGCGGGTGTGGAGCATGGTGGAGGCCTGGCGGTCCTGGGACGCCGGCCGGCCGGAGGGCACCCTGGTCGGGGTCGAAGCCGGCTTCCGCTGCGACCTGCCGGTCGAGCTCCCCGACGGGCGCTCCGACCGGGTCGAGGTGCACGGCAAGGTGGACCGCCTGGAGATGATCGACGGCCGCCCAGTCGTCGTGGACTACAAGACCGGGCGCAAGGCCACCGCCGGCCAGGTCGCGACACTGGGACAGCTGGGCGTCTACCAGCTGGCGGTCCGGGCGGGGGCCTTCGACGAGCTGACCGGCGGGGCGCACCATCGACCCGGTGCCGCCCTCGCGGTGTACCTCGACGCAGGAGCCGGCGATCCCAGAGCGGCCACCCTGAGCCAACCTTCGCTCGACGACGTCCCCGTCCCGGAGAAGCTCCCTGACGGCCTCGACCTGGGCACCGCGCCGGACTGGGCCACGGCGGCGGTGGCGGAGGCGGTGCGGATCGTACGGGACGAGGACTTCCGGGCTCGTCACGGAGCGCACTGCCGGGGCTGCCCGTTCAGCGCCGAATGCCCCCCGAGAGGAGCCCGGCGATGACGACGGTCGACGGTCCGGCCCTGTGTCGGCTGGTCGGCATCCCGTTCTCAGCCGAGCAACTCGCGGCGATCACCGCGCCGCTCGAGCCCGGGGTGATCATCGCTGGGGCCGGCACCGGCAAGACGACGGTGATGGCGGCACGGGTCGTCTGGCTGGTCGCATCCGGTCTGGTCCGGCCGGAACAGGTCCTCGGCCTGACCTTCACCCGGCGGGCCGCCCGGGAGCTGGGGAATCGGATCCGGGCCTCCCTGGAGGGCGCCGGCCTGCTCGGGACGGCCGAGGAGTCCGGCGGGCCGACGGTGGCGACGTACGACGCATTCGCCGGGACGCTGTGCGCCGAGCACGGGCCTCGGCTCGGGGTGGAAGGCGACCTTCGCCTGGTCGACGACGCGGAGCTCCATGCCCTGGCGGACCGGGTGGTCGCCGAGGGCCGGGTCGCCGCGCCGGGGCTCGCCGACCTGTCAGTGGCCACCGTCGTCGAACGGGTGGTGGCGCTGAGCGGGGAGATGCTCGCGAACGGTGTGACGATCGAGCGGCTCCTCGACCAGTGCCGCGCCTTCCGGGCCGAGCTCGAGGAGGTGCCGCTGTATCGGGGCAAGCCGTACAAGGACGTGGTCGACGCCCTCGGGGTGGATCGGGCCCGACGGGAGCTGGTCGGCTTCGTCGGCGACCTGTGGGCGGCGAAGGCCCGCGACGGGGTGGTCGAGTTCGCCGACCGTACGGCACTGGCCGCCCGGTTGGCGACCGAGGTGGCCGGAGTCGGCCGCGGGCTGCGCGAGGAGTTCCGGGTGGTGCTGCTGGACGAGTATCAGGACACCTCCGCGGCGCAGACCAGCATGTTGGCCGGCCTGTTCTCGGGCCCCGACCCTGCCCACGGGCGGGGATTCCCGGTCACCGCCGTCGGCGACCCCCTGCAGGCCATCTATGAGTGGCGCGGGGCGGCGGTCGGCACCATCGCCGGGTTCCCCGGCCGATTCCCGGCCGCCGACGGCACTCCGGCACGACACTTCACGCTGCGGACGAACCGCCGCTCCGGCCATGCGATCCTGGCGGTCGCCAACGAGGTGTCGGCGCCGCTGCGCGCCACGGGCGGACCGGCCTGCCCCGAGGCGTTGATCGGACCGGACCGGGCTGCGCCGGGGGAGGTCACCGTTCATCGGGCGCTCAGCTGGGACGATGAGCTGGACCACATCGTCCGTACGCTCCTGGAGGAGCACCAGCGGGGGGTCGGCTGGGCCGACATCGCGGTGCTGGGGCGCCGTCGGGCCGATCTCGCCGTGCTGCACCGCGTCCTGGACGACGCCGGCATCCCGTCGGTGCTCGTCGGGCTGGGGGGTCTGCTGGAGTTGCCGGAATGCGGTCAGGTGATCGCCGTGTTGCGGCTGCTGCACGACGTCACCGACAATCTGTCCGCGGTGACCGTGCTCGCCGGTCCCCGCTGGCGCCTCGGGTCCCGCGACCTGGCCGCACTGGCGCACCGTGCGGCGCTGCTGGCCGGGGAGGGTCAGGATCCGTGTCTGCTGGACGCCGTCGATGACCCGGGTCCCGCGGGACTGTCCGCCGAGGCCCGGGCACGGGTGGCGGTGCTCTCCGCGGAGTTGGCGCGGCTGCGGGCCCACGCCGGGGATCCGATCAGCGAATTGGTCGCCCGGGTGGTCCGTGCCCTCGGGATCGTCCCGGAACTGCTGGCCGGTCGGGGCAGCGATGGTGCCCGGCAGGTGGACGCCCTGATCGAGGCCGTCGAGGAGTACGGCTCGCGGCGAGCCTCGGCCGGGCTGGCCGGTCTGCTGGCCTGGTTCGACGCCGAGATCCGGGTCGGGCGGGGCATGGAGCAGTCCCCACCGCCGGCCCAGGACGCCGTCACGCTGCTCACCGTGCACGCGTCGAAGGGGCTGGAGTGGGACGTGGTGCTGCTGCCCGCCGTGGTCGACGGTGTCTTCCCCAGCACACCGACGCCGGCTGACTGGACCCGCTCGGCGCAGGTGCTGCCGTTCGAACTGCGCGGGGATGCCGACGGCCTGCCGCACCCGGTCGAGATGACCCGGACGGGCTTGAAGGAATGGCGCGACGAACTCAAGGATCTCGCCCGCGACGGCGAACGACGGCTCGGCTACGTCGCGGTGTCGCGGGCCCGTCACCGGCTGCACGTCTCGGGTCATCGCTGGCACCCGGACGCCGTGACCGAACGCCGCGAGTCGCCGTTTCTTCGGGCCGCCCGTACCGCGCTGGGACAACCGGACGACGCGCCGGAGGACACGGCGGCGGCCAACCCGTACGCCGAGCGCGGTGCGGACGACCTCGGCGCGGGGCGGGCGGTCCCTCCGGGCAGCGCCGCGCCGGATCCTGGTGATCCGGGTGCCGCGGTCGCTCCCGGCTGGTCCGGTGCGAGTGCCGGTGACACCGTTCCGGAGGCTGTCCGCGACCTCGCCCTGGCGGTGGACCGCTGGCGGGGAGTCCTCGCCGACGGCGGCCGACCCGCCCCGCCACCGGAGGCCGACAGCGCCGCCCGGGCCGAGCGGTGGCGTCGCGACGGGGACCGGATCATCGCCCGGTTGCGGGCACGGCCCTCACCGGTCGATGTGGAAGGTCCCGGCCGGCTCTCGGTGACGGAGATCGTCCGCGGCATCGCCGACCCGGAGGCGCTGCGCGAGCAGGTGCGCCGCCCGATGCCCGTCCAGCCGTCACGGCGGGCGACGCTGGGCACCCGCTTCCATGCCTGGGTGGAGGAGCGGTTCCGCCACCAGGGCACCCTCGACATGCAGTTCGAGGAGGCGGAGGGGATCGCCGTCGGCCGTCAGCGGTCCGAGGCCGACGATGCGATGCTGGCCGAGTTCGACCTGCTGTGCCGAGCGTTCCGGGCGGGCCGGTTCGCCGACCGCCAGCCGCTGGCCCTCGAGTTGCCGTTCGCCCTGTCGCTGGGCGGACGGCTGGTGCGCGGCCGGATCGACGCCGTCTACCGCCAGCCTGCGGGGGCGGACACCGACTACCTGGTGGTCGATTGGAAGACCCACCGCGGCGGCACGGCCGATCCGCTTCAGCTGGCTCTCTACCGGCTGGCGGTGGCCAGGGTGTACGGCGTGGAGGTGGACCGGATCGCCGCCGGCTTCTACTACGTCCGCCGCGACCGGTTCGACCTCGCCGAGGACCTGCCCACCGTCGACGAGCTGGTCGCCGACGTGGCCCGGCTCACTGCTGTGCTGGGCCGGGAATAGGCTGGCGCCGTGATGGACTGGTCGGTGGCGAGCATGTTGGACCGCAGCGAGGAGCATCGGGACGACGCCGGGTGGGTGCACCGGCAGTGGCGCTCGTCGGACGCGCTGCTGCTGCCGGTCGGCCCGGGCGGACGGCTTCCCGTCGCGCCGGGACCCGCCCTGCGCTACGCGGCGACCGCCGGTGATCTGGATCCGGCCACCACCCATCTGCTCGGCGTGCTGGACGGCCATGCGGTGTTCTGCCGGGTCGTCGACGAGGTGACCGGCGAGACGGCGATCGTCCGCGAGATCGGCCACCGACTCGCCGAGGGCCAGGCCGAGGTGGCGTTCTGTGCCACCTCGCTGGCCAACTGGCATCGGATCGAGCCGCGCTGCGCCGCTTGCGGTGCCCTCACCGAGCCGCGCCGCGCCGGACTGATGCGGCACTGCCCGGCGTGCGGCCGCGACACCTGGCCACGGACCGACCCGGCCGTCATCGTCGCGGTGACGAACACCGACGACGAGATCCTGCTGGCCCACCAGCCGGTCTGGGCGGCGGGCCGGGTCTCGGTGCTGGCCGGGTTCGTCGAGACCGGGGAGTCCCTGGAGCAGGCGATCCACCGCGAGATCCTCGAGGAGGCAGGCGTCCGGCTGGGCGAGGTGCGCTACGTCGCCAGCCAGCCGTGGCCCTTCCCGCGCTCCCTGATGCTCGGCTTCCGGGCCACCGCGGTGACCACCCGGATCACTGTCGACGCCGAGGAACTGGCCTGGGGACGTTGGTTCAGCCGGGCCGACGTCCGGGCGGGTCGGGCCGACGGCAGTCTGGTGCTCCCGCCGGGCTCCTCGATCGCCCGCCGGCTGATCGAGGACTGGCTCGGCGAGCAGGCCTGAGCCGCGGGTCAGCGGTCTCCGTCCCGGCCGCCGGCCAGCCCCGACGCGCGGTTGGCCCGCCGGCAGACCGCCTCCCGCAGGGCGGCGCGGGTGCCGTACAGATGGACCGCCCCCGAGGCGCGGGTGATCGCCGTGTAGAGCAGTTCGCGGGTGAGCAGCGCCGATCCCTCGTCGGGCAGGATCACCGAGACCTCGTCGAACTGGCTGCCCTGCGCCTTGTGGATGGTGCTGGCATACATCGGGACCAGTCCGGTGAGTTGCACCGGGGCGAGGAACCGTACGCTCCGCTCGTGCAGGTCGGCCAGCGCGAGCCGTCGGCCGGCCGGGGTGGCGACCACGGCGCCGACGTCCCCGTTGTAGACCTGCAGGGCCCTGTCGCGCCGGGTCACCAGGAGCGGCTCTCCGATCGCCGTTGTCTCCTCCCCGGCGCGTCCCAACCAGCCGCGGGCGATCCGGTTCCAGGTGGTCACCCCGGCCGGGCCGCGCCGATGGGCGCAGAGCAGGCGGTGACGATTCAGCTCCGCGAGCGTCTCCGCGGCGTCGCCCTGCTCGGCGAGGCGCTCCAGCTCCGACCCCCACGCCACCATCCGCTGCCGCAGGGTGGCGTACGCCGCATCCTCCGGGCCTCGCGAGACGGGGGTGAAGACGACGTTGTCACCCGGGCCCAGCCCGTCGATCAGGGTGTCGACACGGTCGGGATCGCCGTCCCGGATCGCCAGGGCGAGGTCGGCGATCCGGCCCTGGAACCGCCAGGTGTGACTCAGCCCCACCAGCCCGGGGCGGGCCAGGGCGGGTCGGTCGACCGGATCGACCAGGCTGTCCAGCAGCTCCCGGGTCGTCGTCGTGGCGCGTCCGGTCGGGTCCTGAGCGCGCACCAGGGCGCCGATGTCGGAGAACACCGCGCCGGCCTCCACCGAGGCGAGCTGGTCGGGGTCGCCGACGAGCAGCAGCCGGGCGTCCGGGCGGGTCGCCTCGAGCAGCCGCGCCATCAGCGACAGCGACACCATCGACATCTCGTCGACCACGATCAGGTCGTACGGCAGCGGCATGGTGCGGTCGTGGGCGAAGCGCGTCGTGCTGTCGCGCCGCCAGCCCAGCAGGCTGTGCACCGTGGTGGCGTGCAGCCGGATGAGCCGCTGGACCACCGCCGGGTCGGCGTCGCCGACCGTGGCCAGGGCGTCCTTGATCGCCTCGCCCATCCGGGCGGCCGCCTTGCCGGTGGGGGCCGCCAGGCCGATGTGCAGGTCGGGTTCCAGCGTCGCGAGGACCACCAGGATCCGGGCAATGGTGGCGGTCTTGCCGGTGCCGGGGCCACCCTGCAGCACGCACAGCCGGGTCGCCACGGTCGTCGCGGCCGCCGCTCGCTGGTGGTCCGGCTCCCCGGGGGCCAGGCCGGTCGGTCCCTCGACCCGCGGGAACACCGCCCGCAGGGTGGCGGCGATCCGGTCCCGGTCCGCCCCGACCATCGGGGTGCTGCGGCGCAGGTCGACGTCGGCGCGGACCAGTTGCTCGTCGCGCCAGTAGCGATCCAGATACAGGAGACTTCCCACCAGCCGTAGTGGTCGTCCGGGCGGCCCGTCGACACCGACGCTGACCAGCGGACTCGCCCGCAGGCAGGCCAGCCAGTCCGCCAGGTCCGGCCAGTCCAAGGCGGAGACGTCGACCGCGTTCTCGTCGCTCTCGAAGATCGCCTCCTTGACGCCGGCGAGGTCGATGCACACCGAGCCGGCGCGCACCGCACGGATCGCCAGGGCGATGGCCAGCGGCACCCGGGGGTCATCCGCTCCGCCGAGGAACGCCAGCTGCTGGGCGGCCTGGACATCGGCGAAGCCGAACACGCCGGCTGCGTCGAACGCGGCGACCAGTCCGGTCCCGATGACGCTGGTGGACCCCGTGGTGCTCGTCATGGCAGCGGCCTCCCGTCGGTGATCAGGTCGGCGATCTCGACGACCAGTGCGGCCGGCGGACGCCAGGCGAACACCCCGTACGGCACGTCGCCGGCCGTCGGCGTCCCCGGGCCGACCATGCCGCGCAGGAAGAGGTAGCGGATCCCGCCCAGGTGCTCCTCGGGACGGTAGCCGGGCAGCCGCCAGCTGAGGAACCGGTGCAGGGCGACCGTGTAGAGCAGCGCCTGCAGCGGATAGTGTGCGGCCGCCATCGCTCCGGCCAGTGACCCCGGAGCGTACGCCGCCAACGGGAGCAGACCGTCACTGGGCGGCCCACCCAGCCAGTTCGTCTTGTAGTCCACCACCACGAACCGCGGTGTGGCACCGCCCACCCGCAGCACGGCGTCGATGCTGCCGGTGAGGAAGCCTCGCAGCGTCTGGTCACCCAGCCCGGGGGCGCGCAGGTGCGCCGGATAACCGACGCCGGCCAGCGGGTCGTCCGCCGGCAGGTGGCGGTCCAGCGCATCGGCGATGTCGGCGAGCAGGGAGGCCTCCCCGGGCCGGTCGCCACCGCCCAGCGGCAGCTCGAAGTCGAGCTCGCTGAGCCGGTCGCCGAGAGCGACGTCGGCCAGACTGGTCGCGGCCAGTTCGCCGCCGAGCGGCGTACGGGTCGCCGCGTCCAGCGCGGCCGCGAGCGCGGCCGGGTCGAGTCCGTCGACCGGCGAGCTCGCCACCGCGCCGTCGACGAGCCGGGTGAACGGCGTGCCGGACGGGTCCCAGGCCTCGAGCACCGCGTGGACCAGGGTGCCGAACCGTGCGCCGGTCGGCAGCAGCCCCCACGGGGAGGTCCGGCCGGCCGCTGGATCGGTCGCGTCCGCGGCCCCGCCTGCCACCGCCCTGCCTGCCACCGCCCTGGCGGCATCGGCGACCGCGGTGTCGCTCGGCGGGACCGACGATCCGTCCAAGGCGGGCTCGTCGTCGGCCCGCACGCCGTCGAAGAGGGGAGCGTCAGGAGTTCGGTCGTGCTGGGCGGCGGTCAGACCGGTGTAGGAGGTCCGCCGCCAGGCAGTGTCGAGGGGACGGTCGAACCGGCGGAGCAGCAGCGGCGGCGCCGGCTCCGGTGCGGTCGGCGGCGGAAGCGGCTCGGTGTCGTCGGCGACGTACGCCACCCGTACCTCGGCCAGCGGCGGCGGTGCCTGGTCCTCCAGGGCGGCGACGACCCGGGGCAGCGTGCCGTCGACGGCCCGTTCGCCGAACAGCGCCCGGTGCAGCGGGGCGGCCGGCGCGTTCTTCTCGTGCGGGGCCCACCAGGCGATCACCTGGGAGGCGGCACGGGTCATCGCGACGTAGAGCACCCGGAGCTGTTCGCCGGCAGCCTCGTCCAGAGCGATCCGATGACGGGCCCGCGACGACGGGTCCCGCCGCCCACCGACGTCCACCATCCGATCGCCGGCCCGGTCATGCACGGTGAACGCCTCGGGCACCACCTCGTCCTTGGCGGCCGGCCGGACGTCGGTCATGTCGGGCAGCAGCACGATCGGGAACTCCAGCCCTTTGGCGGAGTGCACGGTGAGCACCTGGACGGCCTCCGCCTCGGTCTCCAGCCGCAGCGAGTGGTCGTCGTCCCCCGACCGGCCGGCCGCCGACATCGCGTCGTCCAGCCACGCGAGCAGGCGCCGCGGGGCGAGATGCCCGTCGGTCTCCGCCTCGTGCAGCAGCTGGCCGAGATGGCGCAGGTCGGTGATCTCCCGCTCCGACCCGGTCCGGCTGATCGACCCGGCCGCCAGCTGCCCCTCGTCCAGGGCGGCCTCGAGCACCGCGGTCACCCCGCACTCCTGCCATCGCCGCGCCCATGTGCGGGCGCGGATGAACAGCACGGAGCGCTCGTCCTCGCCGGCACGGATCAGGTCCTCGAGTCCCCAGCCGACGAACGGCCCCAGGGCGAGCCGGTGGACAGCGGCCGGTTGCGGATCCAGCAGCGTCGCCAGCAGGTCGCGCCAGGCGGTGGCCGCCGGAGACCTGAGCACGCTGTCGGCCCCGTTCAGCACGGCCGGGATGCCGTGGCCGATGAGCGCCCGGGCCATCCGCTCGGCGGCGATGTTGGTGCGGACCAGCACGGCGATGTCGCGGGGCCGGACCGGCCGGGCGCTGCCGCCGTCGTCGAGCGTGGTGCCGTCGGTGAGCAGCCGGGTGACCACCGCGACGGCGTCGCGGCGGATCCGCTCGCGCTGGGCGCTGACGCTGCGGTACGTACGCGACAGTCGGCGCAGCTCCATCCCGGGGCACGGCGTGCCCACCGGATCGTGCAGTCGTGAGCCCTCGTGACAGGCCCGCACCGGCACCAGGGTGATGTCCGGGTCGCCGAGCGCCGTGCCGCCGAGGACCGCGTCGACGGCGCGGACGACGCTCGCGTCGGAGCGCCAGTTGGTGGTCAGCGTCAGCCGCCGGTCGGCCGCCTGGGCGGCGGCCAGGTAGGTCTGTACGTCACCGCCGCGAAAACCGTAGATCGCCTGTTTGGGATCCCCGATCAGGAACAGGTCGCTGTGCCCGTGGAAGGCGGTCTGCAGGATCTCCCACTGCCGGGGATCGGTGTCCTGGAACTCGTCGACCATCACCACTCGGTAGGCCTCGCGCAGTCGGGCCGCGGTGGCGGTCGCGGTGGCGGGCTGCCGCAGCGCGGCGGCGAGTCGCCCGATCAGGTCGTCGTACGTGTAGAGCCCCCGGGAGATGAGCCGGCGCTCCACTTCCCGACGGGCCCGTCCGGCGAAGTCGACCCGGGCGGCGACGGCGGGATCGTCGGCCGGATCGGGCACGATCGGCGCTGCCGGTGTGGCCATCGCGGCGGCGACCAGGGTGCGGGCGACCTCCGGGGAGAACGGCGGATCGGCCAGGCCGCCGTACATCGACAGGTGGAGGTCGTCGGCGACCTCGGTGGTGATCGCGTGGTGGTCGGCCAGCAGGGCGGTGCCCGTACGATGCCCGGACAGGAGACCGAGGCGGTCGAGCATCGATCCGGCGAACTCATGGATGGTGGCGATCGTGGCCGCGTCGAAGTCGGTGCGGGCCTCGACGAGCCGGTCCCGGGTGGTCGCGGACGCGTCGGCGCGCAGCGCCTGCCACAGCGGGTCCTCGTTCGGTGCGGCAGGGGTGTCGAGGACCCGGACCGCCTCGGTCAGCCGGGACCGCACCCGGGCACGTAGTTCGCGGGCCGCCTTGCGGGTGAAGGTGATCAGCAGGATCGAGCGCAGCGGGGTGCCCCGGGCGACCGAGAGGACGACCAGGGAGGCGATGGTGTGGGTCTTCCCGGTGCCGGCGCTGGCCTCCAGCAGGGTCGTTCCACCCGGCAGCGGCGCGGCGAGGTCGAGCCGGTCGGCGCTGTCGACCGGGGCCGGCCCGGGGGAGGGCGGTGCGGGGGAGAGGAGCGGGGTCTCGGGCACGGGATTCATTGACTGGGGGTTCATGGACAGGGGGTTCATCGGCGCTGTTCGGCCTCGTCGAGCGGGGACCACAGGCCCCGGGCCAGGTCGGCGATCCAGTCGGGCTCGTCGCCGATCGCCGGCAGCTGCGCCGGCCGGGGGGCCCGGACCAGTGCCTGTAGGTCGCGGCCCCACAGCAGCTCCCAGTTGGCGTCGCGCTCCTGGTCCCAGGCCTGGAGCAGGGCCCGGTGGCCCCACAGATCGGACCCGCCGGTCCCGGGACGGACGCTGCTCTGCAAGGCAGCGCCGGTCCGCAGCGGCAGCGGCAGCGGGGTGGTCAGCCCGACGGTCGCCACCTGCACCCACCGGTCGAGCAGGAAACGGGCGGTCCGCGAGTCGGGGGCGGCCAGGTCGAGCAGGTCGTTGCGGCCGATCAGCTGGGCCCGGGGCCGGTCCACCGCCCCGGCTGCGGCCAACGCCAGCAGGTCGAACCAGGCGCGCAGGCGGTGCCTGGGGCCGATCCGACCGTACGCCACGGAGACCACGGTGGCGCCCCGGGTGGTGACGTCGGCGCTCAACACCCGCCCCTCGGCGAGCGGGACCCGGACGTGTCGGGTCTGCGGAGCCTCCGCCCGAACAGCGGCGGACTCCCGCAGGATCCGGTCGACGGTGCCTCGGATCCGGTCCAGGACGGCGGCTCCGGCGGCGCCCGGCGGCAGCGTGCCGCGCAGCTGTTCAGCGCGCAGGGCGTCATCCAGGCCGTCGCCGCGGAGGGTGGCCTCCAGCACGCGGCTGCCGCAGGCCCAGACACCGAGTCCGTCGAGCTCGAGCGGCATCGTGTCGGCGGGTTCCTCCTCGTCGCTCCACCGGGTGAAACCGGCGCGTCGGCGCAGGAAGGCACGCGCCGGGTGGAGCAGGACGTCGACGACGTCGGCCAGCGGCACCACTGCGTCGTCCCATTCCCAGGCCGGGATCTGCAGCCGGTGGGCGAGCGGTTCCGCGGTCGTCCGGTCGCGGACCGGCGGCAGTGCGGTGAGGGCGCGGGCGCCCGCCGCGGCGGCCGGGTCGAAGCCGGACACCGCGGAGGCCCGGAAGGGTGCCGCCGCCGGGTCGCCGAACGACGTCGGGGCGTACGGCTGCAACGGGTGACGGGCGACCAGCACCTCCTCGATCCGGGCGTCGTCGGACAGGGCGAGCATCGGCCGCAGCGCGTCGAGCAGGTCGCTGACGACCACCGCGGGGGGCCGGGTCTCGCCGGTGCGCGGATCGGCGCCGGTCCAGGTGAGCACCAGATGCTGGCGGGCGGCGCGGACCAGGTCGAGGAAGAGCTGACGGTCGTGGTGCCGCGGACCGGGCACCGTCGGTTCGGGAGCGAGGTCGACCAGGTTGTCGCCGTCGGCGCGCTCCGGACGCGGCAGACGGCCGTCGTCGAGACCGGCCAGACAGACCACCCGGTAGGGGACGTGCCGGGCGGGGGTGAGCGAGCAGACGGTCATCGCGCCGGAGCGGAACGCCGAGCGTGGCACCCGTCCCCGTACGGCGTCGTCGATCAGGTCGAGCAGGTCCTCCAGCACGAGCGTCGGGGCGTCGGCGGGGGCCGCGTCGGCAACCTCTGCCAGGATCCGCCAGGCGTGGTCCAGCTGCCAGGCCCGGTCGGGGGCGGGGGTCATCAGCCGGTCGATCGCGTCGCGGCAGATCGTCGCCCACTCGGCGGCGGTGTGCGGCTCGGCGGCGGTGCGGGCGAGCCGGATCAGCCGGGCCATCAGTTCGGCGACCGCACCGACCACGTCGATGTCGGAGGAACCGACGTCGTCGAGCGGCAGGCCGCTGCGGACGGCGTACGACCCGTCCTCGGTCATCGCGATGCCGACCAGCATCCGGTTCAGGCCGCTCAGCCAGGTGTTCGCCCCGACGCCGGCCAGGCCGAACCGGTCGCGGTGGGCGGCGTTCATGCCCCACCGCACGCCTGCGGCGGCGATCAGGTCGTGGGCGCGGGCGACGTCGTCCTCCTCGAGGCCGAAGTGGCGGGCCACCGGGTCAGCTGCCAGGAACGCCTCCAGTTCCGTTGCTCCGGCACGGCCCCTGCCCATCGCCAGGGCCTCGACGAGGCGGTTGAGAAGGTCGTTGTGCTCGCGTCGGTCAGGGTCGGCGAACCGCACCGGGATCGCCCGGGCCGGATGGCCGCCGCCCGGCCGCTCCGGATCGGTCGTGGCGAAGGCCGCCTCCAGGACGGGCAACAGGGTCGGATCGGCACAGGCGATGAGAACGTCGCGTGGTTCCAGCGTCGGATCGTCAGCCAGCAGTCCGCAGACCACGTCGCGGAGCACCTCCGCCTGGCGGTCAGGGCCGTGGCAGGAGTGCAGGGAGATGCTGGTGTCGTCGGACGCCGGCGGTGCCGGGGGGCCGACCTCGCCGGCGGCCAGGTCGTGGTGCAGCCGGTCCAGCACCGTGCGTCCCGCGGCCTCCGTGCCTCCCGCCTGCGGCGTGCGGTGCCTGTCGGCTCCGTGCTCCACCACCCCCGCGCCCGCGTCGAGCAGGGCGGTCACGGTGGCCGCTGACTCGTGGTCGAGGACCGCGGCCAACGGATGGCGTGTGTCGCCGGTGGAGGCGCCCGGCAGCCAGATCCGCACCTGGTGCGCGCCGGACAGTGCGGTGAGCAGCCGGACCTCCGGGGCACTGAGGGCACCCGGGGCCCAGCAGTCGATCGTGGCAGGGACACCGGGCAGTGGGCCGGCCGCCAGCGTCTCCTCGGCCAGCGCGATCCGGGACACCGGGTCGGGCACCGCCGCGGTCTGCGGCCGGGCCAGCAGGGCGCGCCAGAGCGGAGGCTGCCAGGCCAGATCGTCGGGCACCCCGGCGTCCTGCCCTGCCGCCCAGGCCGTCAGCAGCGCGGGCCGGCGCCGGGCGTAGTCGAGCAGCACCTCGGCGACGTGGCGGGCCAGCCAGACGGTGCCACCGTCGGCCCGCTGAGCCTGCTGCCAGGACCCCAGCGTGGTGTCCCGCCAGCGGTCGGTGTCGGCGAGCAGAGCCGCCACCTGCCAGCCCAGCCGTCCGGGCCGCCAGGGATCGGTGTCCGGGTCGACGCCCGCGGCCCGCGCGGTCGTCTCCCGTAGCCAGGCGCCCAGCGGCGGCATCGCGATGCCCGCGGAGATCCCGAGCGTACGGGTCAGCCGGTGCGCCAACCAGCGCTGGGTGCCGGGCCCCTCACAGGTGATCAGCAACTCGTCGAACACCCCGGCCGGCGGCGTCGCGAGGGCGCCGGACAGGGCGTCGGCGAGCACCTCGGCAGCCGCCCCGAGATGGAGCGTGGGTCGGCCGGTCGGCGAGGAGTGGGTCATGATGGCCACCACCCTAGAGGAGCGCTGTGACACCGGCGCCGTACGTGACACCGGATGTCGTGGCAGACCGGAGCCGCCGGGGGAGATCGACGTGGGCGGGGTGTCGGCGTCGCGTCCTACAGTGTGGGGCATGCCCGCCGCCCCGTCTGCCGTCCCGTCCGCCGAGTCCCTCCTCGATCAGTTGGACCCCGAGCAGCGCGCCGTGGCGAGCGGCCTGACCGGCCCGATGGTGGTGATCGCCGGAGCCGGCACCGGCAAGACCCGGGCGATCACCCACCGCATCGCGTACGGCTGCGCGGTCGGTGCGTACGCCCCCACCCAGGTGCTGGCGGTGACTTTCACCACCCGAGCCGCGGGTGAGCTGCGCGGCCGGCTCCAGCAGCTCGGGGCGCGCGGCGTGCAGGCCCGGACGTTCCACTCCGCGGCGCTGCGGCAGGCGCAGTACTTCTGGCCCAAGGCGTACGGGCGGGCACTGCCGCCGCTGGCCGACAACCGCTACGGCATGGTCATCGAGGCTGCGCGCCGGCTGCGGCTGGAGACCGATCAGGGGACGGTACGCGACCTGCTCGGCGAGATCGGCTGGGCCAAGGTCTCCAACGCCGATGCCGAGAGCTATCCCCAGGTGGCCCGGCGGGCCCGCCGCGAGGTGTCCGGTCTGGAGCCGGAGACGATCGCGCGGGTGTTCGCCGGCTACGAGCGGCTCAAGGTCGACCACGGGGTGATCGACTTCGAGGACATCCTGCTGTGCTGCGCGGGGATGCTGGCCGAGCGCCCGGACGTGGCCGAGGAGGTCCGGCGGACCTACCGGCACCTGGTCGTCGACGAGTACCAGGACGTCTCGCCGCTCCAGGAGGCGCTGCTCACGCTGTGGCGCGGCGAGTCCGACGAACTCTGTGTGGTGGGTGATCCGTCCCAGACCATTCACTCCTTCGCCGGCGCCCGGGCCGACTATCTGACCGGGTTCACTCGGCGTCACCCGGGGGCGACAGTGGTCCGGCTGGTCCGCGACTATCGCTCGACCCCCGAGGTGGTCGACGTCGCCAACCGGGTGATCGGCCACAGTGGCCGCCCGCAGGCACTGGTCGCCCAGCGGCCGACCGGCCCAGCGCCGGTCTGGGCGGAGGCCACCGACGAGGCGGAGGAGGCCGCCGGGATCGCCGGCTGGCTGGCCGGACTGGCCGAGCAGGGCGTGGACTGGCGGGAGATGGCGGTGCTGTTCCGGATCAACGCGCAGTCGCCGCAGCTCGAACAGGCCCTCGACGCGGCCGGCATCCCCTACCTGGTGCGCGGCGCCGAGCGGTTCTACGAGCGGGCCGAGGTGCGCCAGGGGATCGGTCTGCTGCGGGCCCAGGCCCGCACCGGCCAGGTCGACGGCATCGGTGCCCTCGACCAGGCCAAGGCCCTGCTGGAGCCGATCGGCTGGCGCGAGACAGCTCCGTCGGGCTCCGGCTCGCGGCGGGAGAAGTGGGAGTCGCTCGCCGCCCTGGTCGACCTGGTCCGCGACGTCCTGGCCGAGCAGCCCGAGGCCGACCTGGCCACCGTTGCGGAGGTGCTCGACGCCCGTGCGGCGGCCGACCACGCGCCGATCGCGCACGGCGTCACCCTGTCGACCTTCCATGCGGCGAAGGGCCTGGAGTGGGACGCGGTCGCGCTCAGCGGGGTGCACGAGGGGTCGGTGCCGTTCGTGCTCGCCACCGGCCGGGACCAGGTCGATGAGGAGCGCCGGCTGCTCTACGTCGGCATCACCCGGGCCCGCCGGCACCTGCGGGTGTCCTGGTCGCGGGCCCGCTCCGGCACCAACGGTCGCCGCCGGCCGTCCCGCTTCCTCGATGGGGTGCTGCCGGACGGTGCCACGGCGACGCCCGAGACCACCCGCCGCGGGGCCGGTGGTGGCCGGCGCCGCAGTGCGCTCAGCGCGACCTGCCGGGTGTGCGGGCTGGCGCTGCACGACGCGGCCGAGCGCAAGCTGGGTCACCACCACGACTGCGAGGTGCCGTACGACGAGGCGACCGCGGACGCGCTGCGGCGCTGGCGGCGCCAGGAGGCGAAGACCCGCAGCCTGCCGGCGTACGTGATCTTCACCGATGCGACCCTGCTGGCGCTGGCCGAGACCCGTCCCGCCGACGAACGCGCACTGCGCGCGGTGCGTGGCATCGGGGCGGGGAAGATCGAGCACTACGGCGAGGCGGTGCTGAGGATCGTGGCGGACCCGGCCAGTGTCGACGACGACGGGGTGCTCGCCGGCACCGAACCGACGGCCTGACCCGCGCGTCGGGCGAGGATCAGGCACAGCCGCAGGACGGGTGCGCCCGCCAGGCCCGCCAGTGCTGACGCCAGTCACGGGTGTCCAATTCGACCGTACGGTCGGCCAGGTCGGGCCGGCCGCCGGCGGCCCAACAGGCCAGCTGGTTGAGCACGGTGGAGATCGTCCAGTCGTGCAGCGCCGCTGCGTACGGTGCCTCGGCCCCGGTCATCACGGCACGTTGTTCGATCCAGGAACCGTCGCGCGCGGCCCGGACCAGGTCGCCGCAGACCAGACAGGACGTCCGCCCGGGCAGCACGAAGGGGCCGACCAGGACCCCCTCCGGCCGCGGTCGCACCACGACATGGGGATCGTCGGCGCGCATCAACGCCTCGACCAAGGCAGGGTCCGGCTCCAGGCAACCCGGCGCGACGACGGTGGGGGTGCCTGGCGGCAGCGGTCGGCGGTCCAGCGTCGCGGCCACCAGGATCCGCTCCCGGAACGGTCCCCGTGCCAGGCCCGGAAGACCCGTCGGGGCGATCACGTGCACCGTCCCGACACCGGCCTCGAGGAGTCGGGTGGTGAGGTCGGTGAGCAGCGACGGTGCGGCGACCACCCTGACCACCGGGACAGTGGCCAGCGCGCCCGGCTGTGGGCCGTCCACAGCAAGCAGCCCGGCCGTCCGCAGAGTTGTCACCACGTTGTCCACAACCCACGGGGCCAGGTGCCACCGGTCGGCGAGGTCGCGGAGAGAGTGTTCCCCGGTCAGCTCGGCCAGCATTCTCGACGTCCCGGGCGGAGCACCGCCGAGCCGCACCCCGCGATCTGCGTCACATCCCACCTGCACCGTCCCGTCCCTCAGTTCGAGGACCGGCACCCCGGCCAACAGCCGTGGCCGCGCCGTCGCAGAGCACGGGGAGAGGGTGTCCAGGAGATCGTCCATGCCCACCACGATCCCCCCGACGGGCCCACCGAGGGGGCTATGACAAGGGGACGGACAACACTCCGGGGTGAACGGACAACACCGGAGGAGGGAGGGATCATCACCGCCGCGGAGACGATCCCGGACAGGCGGAAGGCCCTCACGCTATCGATGAGATTCGCCTTCCCCTGCGAACCATCGACCACGGAGGGCCTCCTCACGCCAATCTAGGCGGCCGCGGCCGAGCCCGTCAAGGCCGCCCGGGCACCACCCGCTGTGACAGTCGTCATCGGACCGGCCGGACGGCGTGGCCGGAACTGCTGCGCTCGCTTGTCCACGGCTGTGGAAAACTCTGTGGACGGATTGTGGTCAACATGTGGACGGCGGGTGGACACCTGAGGGTCACCCCTTGGTATGACGCCGTTCACCAGGTGGACATCTTCGGTCGGCCCAGTCCGGGCTCAGTGCCCGTCCTGATCGGGGTCGGCGTCGGTGCCACGGTCCCGGTCGGCCTCGCTGAGCAGCCGTTCCAATTCCGCATCGAGGTCGTACGCCTCCGGTGCGGGCTCCGGCTCGCCGCCGTGCTGGTCGACCTCCCCGGCGACGAACCCCAGTGGGTCGTCGAGCCCGGCGGCGGTCGGCAGGTGATCGGGATGCGTCCACAGGGCGTCGCGGCCCTCGGTCCCGCGCGCCTCGCGCAGAGCGGCCCACAGGTTGGCCGCGTCCCGCATCCGGCGGGGCCGCAGCTCCAGCCCGACGACGGTGTTGAGCGCCTCCTCGGCCGGGCCGCCGGTCGCTCGGCGGCGCCGCAGCGTCTCCGCGAGGGCCGGTGCGGTGGGCATCCACCGACCGGTGGCCTGGGTGACCGTGTCGTCGACCCAGCCCTCGATCAGTGCCAGCAGGGTCTCCAGCCGCTCCAGCACCGCCTGCTGCTCGGGCGTACGCACCGGCTCGAAGAGGCTGCCCTGCAGCTTCTCGAAGGCCACCTGGAGCGCCCCCAGATCCATCGAGGAGGGGTCGAGGTCGCGGTACATGTCCTCCATCGCGGACATGTCGATCCGGATGCCCGCGGCGTACTGTTCGAACAGCGACAGCAGTTGCGGTCGCAGCCAGCCGGCGGCGGCGAACAGCCGCTGGTGCGCCGCCTCGCGCAGCGCCAGGTACACCTGGATATCGGTGGGGGACTGGTCGAGGCCCTCGGAGAACTCCGTCACATTGGTCGGCACCAGCACCACTGCGCCGTCGTCACCGAGCGGCAGCCCGATGTCGGTCAACCCGAGCACCTCAGAGGCCAACCGCCCGAGCGCCTCGGCGACCTTCTGGCCGTACATCATCGCGCCGCTGGTACGCAGCATCGGCTGCAGCAGACCGGCCATCTGGGCCAGCTCGGCGGGCTGCTCCTCACCGGGACCGGCCGACAGCAGCGCGTCGGCCAGTGCATCGGCAAAGCTCGTCGCCACCGGGGCGATGATCCGCTGCCACACCGGCAGGGTCGAGGTGATCCACTCCGCGCGGCTCCACACCTTGGGTGCCCGCTCGGTGGCCGGGAAGGATGTCGAGCGGTCCAGCCAGCCGTCGGCGATCCGGGTCGCTTCGGCCAGGCTCTCGCGCTGCTCGCGCGAGGGTGACGGATCCTCCCCGCGCTCGGCACAGACCCGCCGGGCGATCGTGCTCACCTGGCGCCAGTCCACCTGCCCGGGCTGCACCGGGGCGCCCGCGCCGGCCGGGTTCACGAAGCCGGCATAGCCGGCGGTCGGTCCGGGCGCGCCGGCCGCGAACATCTGCCCGAAGGCCTGCTGGAGCTGCTGCATCATCGCGGCGAGGTCCGGCGTGCCGCCGGGCCCGGCGCCGGGCAGGCCCAACCGGCGGAGCAACTCCTCGAAGTCGTTCTCCGGCTTGCCCTCGTCCGGGTCGTTGTCGTCGCGGCGAGGATCGTCGGCCATGCTGTCACTCCTGCTCGTGGGGCATCCTGACTTGCGTCCATTGAACCGCATCCGGCCAAGCCTGTCCGGGGCGGCCGGAGCCACGCGCGAGGTGGGTACAGTCGTGGGCATGCTGCGGACGAGTGCACGGGTGACGACCGAGCCGCTGGTGGTCGACGACCTGCTGCGTACGGTCGCGGATCGTACGGTCGGCGGTCTGGGGATGTTCGTCGGGCTGGTCCGCGACCACGACCCGGCCGGCCCCGGCGCCACCGTGCAGTGGCTGGAGTACTCCGCCCACCCGACCGCCGAGGTCACCCTCGCCGCGCTGGTCGACGAGGTCGCCGGGACGTACGACGTCCTCACCGCCGCGGCCGAACACCGGGTGGGACGGCTGGCCGTCGGCGACATCGCCGTCACGGTCGCCGTCGGCGCCGCGCATCGGGCCCCCGCGCTGGCTGCCTGCCAGGTGCTGATCGACCGGATCAAGACCGAGGTGCCGATCTGGAAACGGCAGGCGTTCGACGGCGGCGTGACCACCTGGGTCGGTCTGTGAGCTCCCGCGGTGGGCGGCGTTCCCCGCTGGGGCGCGCCGGCGGCTGGCTGCGCCGGACGTTCGGCGACACCCCGACCACGACCGCGGCGGCCGCGGTCACCTTCGTCGTGCTGGCGATGGTCCTCGCGCTGGTCCCGGTGCCGTACGTGACGTGGAGTCCGGGACGGACCATGGACGTGCTGGGCCCGGCCGCCTCCGGCCAGGGTGAGGCAGTGGCGATCAGTGGGCTGACCACCTACCCGGCCGACGGCCAGCTCCGGCTGACCACCGTCGGCGTGACCCGTGCCGACTCCCGGATCACCCTGCCCGCTGCACTGGCCGCTCAGTGGTTGCCATGGCGCGAGGTGCTGCCCCGCGAGGCCGTCTACCCGGCGGGGACCACCGAGCAGCAGAGCACCGCCGAGAACACCCGGATGATGGACACCGCCCAGCAGTCGGCGATCGTTGCCGGGCTGCGCAGCGCCGGCGTCACGGTGACCGAGGTGACCACGGTCGTCGGGGTGACCGACCGGACCCCCGCCGACGGTCGCCTCGAGCCCGGCGACACCATCACCACGGTCGACGGGGTCGCCGTCACCTCGCCGGGCGACGCGACGGCCCGGATCCGGGACCGCCGGGTCGGTGACTCGGTCCGGATCGGCGTGCTGCGCTCCGGGACCCGACACGACGTCACCGTGCCGACCGTCGCCGGCACCGACGACCCGGGCCGGCCGAGGATCGGCGCGACCATCGGCGTCGGGTACGACCACCCCGGCACCGTCACCTTCGGCATCGACCCGGCGATCGGCGGGCCCAGCGCCGGTCTCGTCTTCGCGCTGGCCATCCGCGACCGGCTGACACCCGGAGACCTCACCGCCGGCCGAGTGGTCGCCGCGACCGGCACCATCGACCCCGACGGCACGGTCGGCTCGATCGGCGGCCTGCCCGCCAAAGTCGCCGGCGCCCGGGCCGCCGGCGCCACTCTCTTCCTGATCCCGCGCGGCAACTGCGACGAGGCCGTCCGGCTGCGCACCGACCTGCCGCTGGTCCCTGTCGACAGCCTGCAGCAGGCGGTCGATGTCCTGTCCCGGCCGCAGACCCCGCTCGCCGAGCTGCCCCGCTGTTCCTGATCCCTGTTCCTGACTCTCGAGGAGGACCACGATGACCGACCCCGACACCCCGCCGGCGGACGCCGCCCCGACCGACCCCGCCCCGACCGACCCCGCCCCGACCGACCCCGTCTCGTCCGACGGCGTGTCGACCGACGGCGCCGACGCCCTGGTGGCCGCCCTGATGGAGATCGAACGCCACGTCTCCTCGCTCGGCTGGGACCAGCCGGCTCGGCTCTTCGCGCTGGTCCGTACGGCTGACCTGGTCGCCGCCGAACCGCACCTCGCCGAGGCCCTCGATGCGGAGCACCGTCCGGCCGACGCGCTCAGCTCGATCGAGCAGGACTCCTGGCACGCCGGTGAGGACGTCGTGGCGTCCCTGCAGGAGATCGCCTGGCCGGAGACGGTCGAGGGCTGTGCCCTGGCGATCGAACGGGCGTTCCTGCCCTCCGACGCCGAGGCCGACATCCCCGAGGATGCCGAGGAGGCGGCCCGCTACGTCGCCGAGCATCCGCGCCGCCAGGACATCCGCGTGGTCGCCGGGGTGCTCCGCTCGGGAGAGCAGCAGAGCCTGGCCCGGTTGGCCTCCGCGCCGGAGGACCTGCTCGGTGGCCCCGAGCTGGCCCCCGGGCTGTCCGCACTGCTCAGCCGTACGCTGGACTGATCTGCTGGGGGCCCGCCCCTAGGATGGGTGCGGCGGTCCGGATCCCGCCGCAGCCCTGCCCGATCGACGATCCGGACGTCGCCGTCCGTCCCACGTTCCGAGAACAAGGAAGTGTCCCGTGAGCACCGCCTCTCCGACCCGCCCCCGTCGCAGGCCGCACCCGTTGCTGATCACCCTGGTCACGGTGGCGGTGCTGCTGGTGGTGCTCGCGGTGACGGCGAACATCTGGACCGACTTCCTGTGGTACCGCAGCCTCGGCTACTCAGAGGTGTTCAGCACTCGGCTGCTCGCCGCCGTGCTGATGTTCTTCGTCGGCCTGGTCGTGATGGCGGGGCTGGTCATCGGCAACGGGCTGATCGCGCTGCGGTTGCGGCCCCGCACCCGACCGACCGCGCAGAGCAGCCTGCTGGAGACCTACCGGCACGTGATCTTCAGCGGCCGGTTCCGGTCGGGGCTGTTCGTCATCGGCGGCATCCTCGGCCTGTTCGCCGGGTTCGGCATCTCGGGCAACGTGGACACGGTGCTGGCCTGGGTGCATCGCACCCCGTTCGGCGGACAGGACGCCGGCTTCGGCCTGGATCCGGGGTTCTACGTCTTCGACTACCCGTTCTGGCGGATGACGCTGAACTTCCTGATCACCTGCCTGGTGCTCAGCGGCCTGGTCGCCCTGGTGATCCACTACCTGTCCGGCGCACTGCGACTGGAGCGGGGCGTACGGTCCACCTCCGGCGCCCAGGTCCACCTGTCGGTGCTGATCGGCGTGGTCCTGCTGGTGTACGCGGGGCTGCGGGTCTTCGACCGGTACGCGCTGCAGCTCGGCACCGGGCAGCTGGTCACCGGCATGGGCTACACCGACGAGCACGTACGATCCACCGCGCAGCTCATCCTCGCGGTGATCACCGTCGTGTGCGCGCTGCTGTTCTTCGCCAACGCGGCGCTGCGCCGCTGGCGGGTGCCGGTCGCCTCGGTGGTCCTGCTGGTGCTCTCCGGGCTGATCCTCGGGCTGATCTACCCGGCCGTGGTGCAGGCCTTCTCGGTGACCCCGGACGAGCCGGACAAGGAGAAGCCGTACATCGAGCGCAACATCGCCGCCACTCGGCAGGCGTTCGGGCTCTCCGACGTCGAGGTCCAGGACTACACGGCGGTGACCCAGACCTCGGCCGGCCAGCTGCGCGCCGACGCGGAGGCACTGCCCGGCATCCGGCTGATCGACCCGAAGGTGGTCGCGCCGGCGTACGAACAGTTCCAGCAGGTGCGTGGCTTCTACCAGTTCCCGAAGACCCTCGACGTCGACCGCTACACCGTCGACGGCCAGGAGAGCGACGTCGTGGTCGCCGCCCGCGAGATCGACCTCAACGGGCTGGACTCCAAGAGCTGGAACAACATCCACACCGTCTACACCCATGGCTACGGCATGGTCGCCGCCTACGGCAACCGCCGCCAGACCGAGGGCCAGCCGGACTGGCTCGAGAAGGACATCCCGCCGACCGGCAAGCTCGACGAGGAGCAGTCGCGGGTCTACTTCGGCCAGCTGTTCACCGACTACTCGATCGTCGGCGCCCCGGCCGGCACCGCGCCCGTCGAGCTCGACACCCCCGGCGGCGGGGACCAGAGCGGTGGCTCGAAGATGTTCACGTACGACGGCAAGGGCGGCGTGGCGATCGGCAACATGGTCACCCGGGCGCTCTACGCGATCCGGTTCGCCGACCCCAACATCCTGCTGTCCGACCGGGTGAACGCGTCCTCGCGGATCATCTACAACCGCACGCCGACCGAGCGGGTCAAGGCGGCCGCGCCGTGGCTCACCGTCGACTCCAACATCTATCCGGCGATCGTCAGCGGCCGGCTGGTGTGGATCGTCGACGGCTACACCACCTCGAACACCTACCCGAACGCGCAGCGGGTCAACCTCACCTCGGCCGTCTCCTCGCAGCGTCCCACCGACACCGGGCTCGGCCTGGGTGGGCCGTCGGTCAACTACATGCGCAACTCGGTGAAGGCCGTCGTGGACGCGTACGACGGCACGGTCAGCCTGTACGCCTGGGACCAGTCGGACCCGATCCTGCAGACCTGGGAGAAGACCTACCCCGGCCTGATCCAAGGCCGCGACCAGATCTCGCCGGAGCTGCTCAACCACCTGCGCTACCCGGAGGACCTCTTCCAGGTGCAGCGCGAGGTGCTCGCCCGCTACCACATGACGGACCCGCACCAGTGGTACCAACGCACCGACCTGTGGCAGATCCCCGACGACCCGGTGCTCGGCACCGGCAACAAGGAGCAGCCGTACTACCTGTCGGTGAAGTGGCCCGGTGACCAGAACCCGGTCTTCAGCCTGACGTCGGTGTACGTCCCGAACGCCCGGTCCAACCTCGCCTCCTACATGGCGGTGAACGCGGACGCCGCCAGCCCGCAGTACGGCCAGATCAGGATCCTGCGGATGTCGGACCAGACCCAGATCGACGGTCCCGGCCAGACGTTCAACGCGATGACGACGAACGAACAGGTCGCCACCCGGCTGCGCCCGTACCTCAACCAGGGCTCCGCCAGCGCGTCGTACGGCAACCTGCTGACCCTGCCCGTCGGCGGCGGCCTGCTGTACGTCCAGCCGGTCTACACCGAGCGGCAGGGGGCGACCGGGGCCTACCCGGCGCTGAGCTTCGTGATGTCGCGGTTCGGCAACTCGGTCGGCATCGGCACGACCCTGCAGCAGTCCCTCGACCAGGTGTTCGCCGGTGATGCCGGCGCCACCACCGGCGAGTCCGGCGGACCGGCCCAGGCGACCACCGGCACGGCCACCCCGCCGTCCCAGACGCCCGCCGGATCGGGCGCTGTAGGCACCGTCGACCAGGCCGCGTTGCAGCAGGCCATCACCGACGCCCAACAGGCGTTCGCCGACGCGGACAAGGCGCTGAAGGCCGGCGACCTCGGCACCTACCAGAAGCGGACCCAGGACGCGCAGGCCGCGGTGGCGCGGATGCGCCAGGCGATGGGCGGCTAGGCCGCTCCGCTCCCCGTGCGGCCGGCGCCGCGGGGGCGTCAGTCCAGGACGTCCTCCGGCCGGACGACCTTGTCGGGGACGATCCCCTGCTCGGCCAGCGGGCCGAGCAGGGCCCCGGCGTCACCCGCCACCACCAGACTCATCGCCGCCGGGTCGACCACCTCGGTGTAGGAGACGGTCGCCGACGCCGGCGTCACCGCACGGATCCGGGCCAGGTGCTCGTTGACGTAGCCGAGCGGGAGGCCGTTCAGCAGCGTCGAGGCCGTCTGCTCGACCATGCCGGCCGCGGTGGCCAGGTGCAGCGGCAGCAGACCGACGGAGTAGGCGACCGCGTCGTCCACCTCCTGATCGGTGAGCGGAGCGCCGTCCAGTGACATCAGCTGCCGGGCGGCGGCCACCGTGGGGGCGGCGACCTCGGTGCGGAAACTCGAGGTGACCGAGTACGCCCCACCGGCGCGGAACGGCAGCAGGCCCATCGAGATGCCGTACGTGTAGCCCCGTTCCTCACGGAGCACCCGGTTGAGCCTGCTCCAGAAGGCGCCGCCGACGGCGTGGGTCGCCACCCGCAGGTCCGCCCAGCGGGGATCCGTACGATCCGGGGCCGGGCCGCCGAACGCCACGTCGGCCTGCACCGCTCCCGGTCGATCGGCGAGCACGACGGCCGGCGGTGCGGGCAGCGGAGGAGCGTACGTGGCCGCCGGCAGTCCGGGCCCCGACCAGCCGCCGAAGGCCGCCTCGACCAACGGGACCGGGTCGGTGCCGGCGAAGTCACCGCCGAGGACCAGCGTGGCCCGGCCAGGGTCGAACCGGGCGGCGTGGAAGGCCTGCACGTCCTCGGGGCGGATCTGTTCCACGGTCTGCCGGGTGCCGCCGGACGGCCGTTGGGCGCGGCTGTCGGGGTCGAAGACGACCGCCCGCAACAGCAGCGGGGTGAAGGACGCCGGCCGGGACAGCACCTGGTCGATCTGCGCCAGCCGCAGCGCGACGTGCCGTTCGACGTCGTCGGCGGCCAGGGTCGGCCGGACGACCGCCTCGGCGAACAGGGCCAGCGCCCGGTCGAGATGGGTGATCGGCACCTCGAGGTGGACCCGCAGGCCGGCCTGGGCCACAGACAGGGACAGGACGGCGCCGGCGTTGGCCAGCGCCTCGGCGAATGCCGGGCCGGGGTGCGGGCCGGTGCCCTCGTCCAGGCATCGGGCGGCGATGGTGGCGACGCCCTCCAGCCGACGGGGCTCGGTGGCCAGCGGCACCTCGAGCACCAGGGCGGCGGAGACGACGTGCTGGCCGGGCAGGTGGTGCACGGCGACGCGCATCCCGTTGTCCAGTCGCCGCACGGTGGGCAGCGGGGCCTGCCAGGGCGAGGCCTCGGTCGTCAGCGGTCGCGGCCGGGGCGGAAGGCGAAGGAAGTCGAAGCTCATCGGGCACCGCCGTTCAGGCTCATCGGGCACTCCCGTGCAGGGCTCATCGGGCACTCCCGTGCAGGGCTCATCGGGCACTCCCGTGCAGGGTGGAGTGGTAGGCGAGGGTGGCCCGCTGCTCGGGCCGGAGGTGGCGGCCCGGAGCAGCGGCGATCTCGTCGTCGGAGAGGGCGAGCACCTCCGGCAGCCGCCGATTCAGCAGGGTCGGGTCGTCGTACAGGGTCGCATAGCCGGACAGCAGGTCGGCCCGGTCGGCGACCGAGGCGAGGTCCTGCAGGGTGACCAGCTCGTGCTGGGCGCGGGCCCGGGCGAGTTCCTGGGGCGTCGGACCTGCGGCCAGGTAATCGGTGAGCACTTCGCCGACCGCTTCCTCGAGCTGGGCGGCGGTGGTGCCCTCCCGGGCCCGGGCGACCACGAAGCCGAGCGAGGTGCCGTCGATCAGCCCGACGGTGCCGCTGCCGGCGGACTCGGCCAGACCACCGTCGCGGACCAGGGCCCGGTGCAGGCGGGAGGTCTGCCCGTCGCCGAGGATGTCGATCGCCAGGCCGAGGGCGTCGTACGCCCGGGTGTCGAGAGCGGGCAACCGCCAGCTCAGGTAGACGGCGTCGGCCGGCACCGGCTGCTCGAGGTCGATCCGCGGAGTGCCGCCGAGCGGCGGCAGCGGACCGTGGGCCGGGCGTTCGCCGAGGACCCGCGGGGCGATCGGGGAGAAGTAGTGGTCGGCCTTGCGCCAGGCCTCGTCCGGGGTGACGTCGCCGACGATGGACAGCACCGCGTTGCCGGGCAGGTAGTGCGCCTGGAAGAAGATCCGGACGTCGTCGAGGACCGCGGCGTCGAGGTCTTCCATCGAGCCGATCGTCGGATGGGCGTACGGGTGGCGATCGGGGAACGACAACGCCAGCAGGTGGCGGAAGGAGTCACCGTACGGCACGTTGTCGTAGCGCTGCCGCTTCTCCTCCTTGACGACGTCGCGCTGGTTGTCCAGGTTCGTCTGGTCGAGGGCGGACAGCAGGGTGCCCATCCGGTCGGCCTCCAGCCACAGCGCGAGGTCGAGGACGCCGGCCGGGCCGCTCTGGTAGTAGTTGGTGCGGTCGAACGAGGTGGTGGCGTTGGCGGTGGCGCCGGCGGCCTCCAGGATGGCGATGTGCTGCGCCGATCCGACGTGGCCCGACCCCTGGAACATCAGGTGCTCGAACAGGTGGGCCAGCCCGGTGCGGTGCGGTCGCTCATGGCGAGAACCGACGTCGTACCACAGGTTGACCGCGATCGTCGGGGTGGCGTGGTCCGGACTCACGACCACCCGCAGCCCATTGTCGAGTCGGCGCTCGTGGACGGGATAGTCGAGGTGGACGGACGGATCGGCCATGACGGCCATCACACCACATCCGCGTCGATCCGTGGGCCAGGTCCGTGCCCGGCGTGCCCGATGGTGGTCAGTCGGCCGATCCCGGACGGTCGATCCGGTCAGTCCGCGGTCGCACACGCCCCGGTGACCTGAAGGTCGCCGACGCCGTCGTCGAAGCCGACGCGGGCGGTGAACAGCTTCCCCTCGGGAGGACCGGAGTACCACTCGCCGTGCAGCGGTTCCGGCGCTGCGGTCAACCCCTGTGCGGACCAGGCGTCGACGATCTGCTCGGCGACCGCCTCGTTGGCCTGGGTGATCGACAGGAAGTCGACGTTGTCGGTGGCCGACGCGGGGTCGCGGGTGGTGAACCGCCCCGTCAGGGCCACCGACCGTCCGGTGGTCCCGGCGCTGTCGGTGCACGCCGAGGTGGAGATCGCCAGGGGACGGGGCCACCGCAGGTCGGCGCCACCGGCCCGCTGGGCCGCTGTCATCAGTGCGGTGAGTCGGGCGGTGACCGCGGCGGCGGAGACGGTCGCGACCGGCGTGGGGGAGGGCGGCGTGGGGGAAATGGCGGCGGGGACCTGCTGTCGGGCGTACGTCGGGAGAGGCTCCGGGACCCGTTCCGCGGCGATCCGGCCCCGTTGCACCGCCTCGGTCGGCGGGTGCGGGAAGGCTGCCGCGAACCCGGCGGTGGCCCCTGCGAGGACGGTCGCGACGGCCACGATCGTGGTGGCGTACGTCGCCCGTCGGCCGGCCCGGTCAGCTGAGACAAGGCGGCCGTCGGGGCCGGGCAGCCCGTCGGGGATGAGCAGTCCCTCCGGGACGGGGCGCCACCAGTGCCAGGCCAGCACCAGGCAGAGCGCGGTGAGGGTGAGGCCGGCGACCAGCGCCGGGCCCCACCACAGCGGCAACAGCGGTCGGGCGATGTCGCCGCTCAGGCACCAGCGTTGCGGCGGGAAGATCGTCTCACTGACCACCACGCGCTCGGAGGAGATGCCGAGGGCCGTGGCACACGACTCCGCCGCGGCGTAGTCGGTGTGCCTGACCCACAGCCAGGCCGCTGCGGACCAAGTGATCGCGCCGACCTCCACTGCTGCCAGACCCCACCAGGCGGCACGCCGCCGGCTCGCGGTCGCCGGCCCACCGGTCGGCAGACCGCGGGACGTACGGCGGGCCCGCCCCGTCACCAGCACGGTGGCGCCACCGGTGCCGACGCCCCATCCGAGGACGGCCGGGACGAAGGTGCCGTGCACTGCGCCGCCGACGAGCACCGCCGCACCGACGAGAGCGACCAGGCCGGCGGCGACCGTCCCGGCGACGGTCGGTGACACCCGGTCGGGGCGACGACCTCCGGTCGGCCACGCAGCGAGGGCCGACACCGCGGAGGCGGCCAGCCCGGCGACGACCGAGGCGGCGATCACCGGAGGCAACCACACCGGGGCGAAGACGACCGCGATGACGAGCAGCGTGCCGGCCTCCTGCACATCGTCGAGGTGCAGCGGATGCGCCGCGGCGGCACCGATCGCCAGTCCGATCGGTGCCAGGAGCGCCAGCATCGGCCCGAGCCAGAGCGCGTGACCGACCGTACGCAGGGGTGGGGTGCCGGTGTTCACCCTCACATCCTGCCCGCGCGACCTCGGCCCCTTGACTCGCGGCGCCACCTCAGTCCTCCTCTGATGTTCCATAGGGCAGGCCTATGACGAGTCGGAGGACACCAGCTACCGGTGCGGCCCGGCACGGTCCCGGCGCGGCTGCCGGAACGCACGAGCCGGAACGCACGGGCCGAACGCACGGACCGGAACGGACCGCCTCAGGCGACCAGGAATCCGCCGACCACCAACGGTCGGATCCGGAAACGAAGAACGCCTGAACCTACATTCCGTAGGTTCAGGCGTCCGCGATGTCGTGACACATCACCATCGTGGCGGGGGCAGTGTGTGGTCTCAGGACATCGGAATGGGGTGTCTCACGACATCGGAATGGTGCTGTCTCGGGTCATCGGCATGGCTTGTGGTCTGTGCCCGGTGGATCGGTCAGGGTGCGTCATGTCGATGCGTCGTCTGGTCATCACCGCCGTCTTGTCGGGCTTGTCGCAGTCCGAGGTCGCCCGGGCCTACGGGGTGTCCCAGGGCTGGGTTTCCCGCCTTATGGCCGCTTACCGTGAACACGGCGAGGATGCCTTCGAACCCGCCTCGCGTGCGCCGCACACGTCACCGAACGCCACCCCACCAGCGGTGGTCGAGTTGGTCATCACCGTGCGTCACCAGTTGTCCGAGGCGGGGCTGGACGCCGGAGCGGACACGATCGCCTGGCACCTCGCCCATCACCACAACACGCGTCTGTCGCGCGCGACGATCCACAGGATCCTCACCCGTGCGGGGGCCGTCACGGCCCAGCCGCGGAAGCGTCCGAAGAGTTCCTACACCCGTTTCCAGGCTGACCAGCCCAACGAGTGCTGGCAGTCCGATTTCACCCACTACCGCCTCACCCGCCCCGACGGGAGCCCCGGACGCGATGTGGAGATCATCACCTGGCTCGACGACCATTCCCGCTACGCCCTTCATGCCACAGCGCATATCGCGATCACCGCTCGGATCGTGCGTGACACGTTCCGCCAGGCCGGTGACCGGCACGGATACCCCGCTGCGACGCTGACCGACAACGGCCTGGTCTATACCGTCCGGCTCGCGTCCCAGGCCCGACGCGGCGGGCGAACGATGCTTGAGAACGAGTTACGTCGTCGCGGCATCGTCCAGAAGAACGGGCGACCAGCCAGCCCGACGACCCAGGGCAAGGTCGAACGCTTCCAACAGACGATGAAGAAATGGCTGACCGCCCAACCCGAACAGCCCGCCACCATCACCGGCTTGCAGACCCTGATCGACGCGTTCATCGAGGAATACAACCACCACCGCCCGCACCGGTCCCTGCCGCACCACGCGACCCCGGTGACCGCCTACACCGCCCGACCGAAAGCCGCCCCCGGCACCGACCGCAGCCGCGACACCCACGACCGGGTCCGCCACGACCGGGTCTCCAAAGCCGGCTCGATCACCCTGCGTCACGACGGCACCCTCTACCGCATCGGGATCGGGAAGACCTACACAGGAACCTACGTCCTGGCCCTCATCCACGACCTCGACATCACCGTCATCAACGCAGCCACCGGCGAAATCCTGCGTGACCTGACCCTCGACCCCACACGCCTCTACCAGCCCATCAACCAACCCCAGAAACAACGAATGGCCCGAACCTACGCACCGCAGGTTCGAGCCATTCCGATGTCCTGAGACATCACATCGTGGCGGGGGCAGGATTTGAACCTGCGACCTCTGGGTTATGAGCCCAGCGAGCTACCGAGCTGCTCCACCCCGCGTCGGCAACGAGTCAGTACTGTAGTCCGCATCCGGGCCGTAGGCAAATCGCCGCCGCCACCCCTTCTCACCTGGCCGCACTACCGTGGCTCCATGATCGAAGGCTTCTCCATCGGCCATCACACGGCCCGGGGCGACGGCTGGCTCACCGGGACCACCGTCGTGCTGGCCCGCGACGGCGCCGTCGGCGGCATCGACGTGCGCGGCGGCGGTCCCGGCACCCGGGAGACCGACCTGTTGTCGCCCACGGCGATGGTCCACGACATCCACGCCGTCGTCCTCACCGGTGGCAGTGCGTACGGGCTGGCCGCCGCTGACGGGGTGATGCACGGGCTGGGGGAGCGCGGGATCGGGTTCCCGGTGCCGACGCCCCAGGCCGATCCGCCGACGGCGGTGGTGCCGATCGTGCCCGCCGCGGTCATCTTCGATCTCGGCCGGGGCGGGGTGACGGCGCACCGGCCCGACGCCGGCTTCGGCGCCCGGGCGTTGGCGGCGGCCCTGGCCGCCGACCTCGACCCGGATGGACGGCCCGCGGTCGGCTCGGTCGGCGCCGGCACCGGCGCGGTCTGCGGTGGCCTGCGCGGCGGCTTCGGTTATGCGGAACGTACGGCCGGGCCCTACCGGGTCGGCGCGGCGCTGGTGCTCAATGCCTCCGGCCCGGCGGTCGACGTACGGACCGGCCGTCCCTGGGCGGACACCCTCCACACACTGCCCGCCCCCCGCTCTGACCAGCGGGCCGCGATCGCCGAGGCACTCAGCCGGGTGCCGTCCTTCCCGCTCAACACCACCATCGCGACCGTGCTCACCGACGCACCGCTGGACCGGATGGCGGCCACCAAGACCGCTCAGGTGGCCCACGACGGGCTGGCCCGCGCGGTCCGCCCGGTGCACCGGATGATGGACGGCGACACCATCTTCTGCCTGGCCTCCGCCCGGGTCGACGCCGCCCCGGACCCGCGCGGGCTGTTCGATGTGCTGCTCACCGCGGCCGCCGACGTCGTCGAGGAGGCCTGCCTGGGGGCACTGCTGGCCGCCACCACGGCCGGCCCCTGGCCGGCGTACGCCGACCTCGTCCCTGAGGTGCGACGCCCGCCACAGTGACACGTGGGAGGATGGCTCCCGGACATCCGAGGTCCGGACCGGAGGGGTGAGGTGGGCATGCGTCGTCGACTGGGGCTGGTGGTGGCCGTGGTGACCGGACTGGCGGTGATGCTGGCCGGCTGTTCGGGCCCGGGCGCACGCTCCTCCGGGAACCGACTGCCCGCAAACACCCTGGTGATCGGCGCCACCGCCGAACCGCCGACGCTCGACCCGACCGTCAACAATGCCGCGGCCATCCCGCAGGTGCTGCTCTACAACGTGTACGAGACCCTGGTGAAGGTCGACGGCACCGGCCAGCTGCAGGGCCTGCTGGCCAAGGACTGGACGGTCAGCCCGGACCGCCGTACGTACACCTTCCACCTCCAGCCCGGCGCGACCTTCGCCTCCGGACGACCGGTCTCCGCGACCGACGTCAAGTGGAGCATCGAGCGGATCGTCAGCGCCGACACCAGCAGTGTGCTGAAGACCCAGATGGCCGTGGTCGACACGGTCACCGCGGTCGACGATCACACCGCCGAGGTCACCCTGAAGCGCCCGTCGAACAGCTGGCTGTGGAACATGAGCTCCACCGCCGGGATCGTCATCGACTCGCAGTCCGGCGCCGATCTCGCGACGACGCCGGCCGGCTCCGGGCCGTACGCCCTGAAGGCCTGGGCCAAGGGGTCGCAGATCGAGTTGGTGCGCAACGGCACCTACTGGGGCACCCGGGCCGGCGTGGACGCGGTGACCTTCCGGTACTTCACCGACGCCAACGCGATGAACGCGGCGATGCTGTCCGGCGACCTCAACGTGATCTCCAACGTGCAGGCGCCGCAGGCCCTGGACCGGTTCTCCGACACCTCGAGGTACACCGTGATGCAGGGCACCACCAACGGCGAGGTGGTGCTCGGCATGAACAATCTCAATCCCGCACTGAAGGACGTCCGGGTCCGCCGGGCGATCACGTACGCCATCGACCGCAAGGCGCTGCTCGCCTCGGTCTGGAACGGCAAGGGGACGCTGATCGGCTCGATGGTGCCGCCCACCGACCCCTGGTACGAGGACCTGGCCGGCGCCTACCCGTACGATCCGGCCAAGGCGAAGGAACTGCTGAAGGAAGCCGGCTACGAGAACGGCCTCACCCTGCGGCTGCGGTTGCCCACCCTGGCGTACGCCACCGGCGCCGGTCGGTTCGTGCAGAGCCAGCTGGCCGCGGTGGGGATCACCGTGGTGATCGACGAACTCGAGTTCCCGGCCCGATGGATCGACGTGGCGATGCGGCAGAGCGACTACGACCTGACCATCGTGGCGCACGTCGAACCGCGGGACATGGTCAACTTCGCCGACCCGTCCTACTACTGGCACTACGACTCGGAGACGTTCCGTGGCCTGATGGCCGCCGCCGACGCGGGGACGCCGCAGGAGTACATCGACGACCAGCGGGCCGCGGCCAGGGTGCTCTCCGACGACGCTGCCGCCGACTGGCTGTTCCTGCTGCCCAACCTGGTCGTCACCACCCCGCAGGTGACCGGCCTCAACGCCAACGCCACGTCCCTGAGCTTCGACGTGACCCGGGCCGCGGTGGGGAGCTAGCGGGTGGTGTCCACACCGGTGTCCGGCCTGCCGCTGCGGGTGGTGCGACGCCTGGCGGTGTTCCTGGTGAGCGTCCTGGTGGCCTCGGTGCTGGTGTTCTGGGTCGGCTCCGCGCTGCCCGGCAACGTCGCCCAGGTGGTGCTCGGTGTCCAGGCGACCCCGGACGCGGTGGCCCGGCTGCAGCACGACTTCGGCCTCGACCGACCCTGGCCGGTGCGCTACCTGTTCTGGCTGGGCGGGCTGCTGCACGGCGACCTCGGCCGGTCCTACCTCACCGGCGAGCCGGTGCTCTCCCAGGTGGTCCCGCGGTTGGAGGTGACCGGGTGGCTGGTCGGCCTGGCGATGCTGTTGGCCGTGCTGCTGGCGGTGCCGGCCGGGATGTGGGCCGCGGTCCGGCGCCGGCACGCCGACGGGTTCGCCGTGTCCGCGCTCTCCCAGGTCGGTCTGGCGGTGCCGGGTTTCTGGCTCGGCATCCTGGCCAGCCTGGTGTTCGCCGTCCGGCTCGGCTGGCTGCCGGCCAACGGCTACCTCCCGCTCGCCGACGGCATCGGCGGCTGGGCCGCCCACATGGTGCTTCCGGTCGTCTCCCTGGCCCTCGTCCAGGCCTCGGTGCTCGCCCGCTACGTACGATCCGCGACGATCGAGGTGCTCAGGGAGGACTACTACCGCACCGCCCGGGCCGGCGGCTGGCGTACGGTGCCGGCGTTGCTGCGGCACGGCCTGCGCAACGTCGCGCTGCCGGTGGTGACCGTGATCGGCCTGCAACTGGCCACCCTGTTGGCCGGGGCGATCATCATCGAGTCGGTCTTCGCATTGCCCGGACTCGGCCGGCTGCTCCTCGATGCGGTGGCCCAGCGCGACCTGATGGTGGTGCAGGGCATCGTGCTGCTGCTGGTCGTCGCGGTGCTGGCGATCAACGCCCTGGTCGACCTGTCGTACGCCCTGCTCGACCCGCGGCTGCGTTCCGAGGGGCGGGATCGCGGATGAAGCGTGCCTCGTTGGTGGCCGGGGCCGTGCTGGTCACCGCCACCCTGCTCACCGCCCTCGTCTCGCTGGTCGCGACGCCGTACGATCCGGTGGCCGTGGTGCCCGGCGACCTGCTGGCGCCGCCCGGGCCGGCGCACTGGCTCGGCACCGACGGCTACGGCATCGACATCCTGTCGCGGATCATGGTCGGTGCCCGGATCGCTGTGGCGGTCGGCGTCGTCGCGGTCGCGATCGCCGCGGTCATCGGCGTCCCGCTGGGGGTGCTGGCCGGTTCCGGTGCGGTCCGCCGGGGGGAGGGCGCCCGCACCGGCTGGGTGTCCGGCCTGGTGATGCGGGCCGGTGACATCCTCTACGCCTTCCCGGCGATGCTGCTGGCCATCATGGTGGCCGCGGTGTTCGGCGGTTCCACTGCGACCGCGATGGTGGCGATCGGCGTGGCGAACATCCCGCCGTTCCTGCGGGTCGCCCGCGCGGCCACGCTCCAGGTGATGGTGTCCGACTTCGTCCTGGCGGCCCGCGGCGCCGGCACCGGGCCGGTCGGCATCGCCACCCGGCACGTACTGCCCAACATCGCCCCGGTGGTGGCGGTGCAGGCGTCGATGGCCTTCGGCATGTCGATCCTCTCCGAAGCGGCGCTCAGCTACCTCGGCCTGTCGACCCCGCTGCCGACGCCGACCTGGGGCCGGATGCTCAACGAGGCGCAGGCCTACCTCTACACCGACCCGATGCTGGCGGTGTGGCCCGGCCTGGCGATCGGCCTGGCGGTGCTCGGCTTCAACCTGCTCGGTGACGGCCTGCGCGACCTGCTGGACCCCCGGCTGCGGGAGGCGGTCCGATGACCGGACCACTGGTGCAGGTGCGCGATCTGCGGATCGGCTTCGGCCGACGCGGCCGCGAGGTGGTGCACGGCCTGTCGTTCAGCATCGCGCCCGGACAACGGGTCGGCCTGATCGGCGAGTCCGGCTCCGGCAAGTCCGTCACCGGACTGGCCCTGCTCGGCCTGTTGCCGGAGACCGCGCGGGTCAGCGGCAGCATCCGGCTCAGCGTCCCGAGCTCGGCAGACGGCGACCCGGTGGGCGGCGACCCGGTGGGCGGAGCGCAGCAGACCGTGGAGGTCACCACCGCGACCGACCGGCGGCTCTCCCGACTGCGCGGCGACACGTACAGCATGATCTTCCAGGAGCCGATGACCGCGCTCGACCCGACGATGCGGATCGGGCGCCAGCTCGGCGAACTGGTCGCCCTGCACGGCCACCGCGGCGGCGACACCCGCGCCCGGGTGCTGGAGATGCTGCGGACGGTCGCGCTGCCGCAGGTGGACCGGATCGCCGACAGCTATCCCCACCAGCTCTCCGGCGGACAACGCCAGCGGGTGCTGATCGCGATGGCGCTGGTCAACGACCCGATGCTGACGATCTGCGACGAGCCGACCACCGCACTCGACGTCACCTCCCAGGCGACCGTGCTCGGCGTCCTCGACCGTCACTTCGCCGAGCACCACGCTGCGACGCTGTTCATCACCCACGACCTGGCCGTGCTGGCCCGGGTCGTCGACGTGGTGATGGTGATGGTGGACGGATACCTGGTGGAGGCCGGGCCGCTGCCGGAGGTGCTCGCCGACCCGTGGCATCCCTACACCCGCGGACTGGTCGCCACCGGTCGCCTCGACCGGATCGCCCCCGGTGCTCGGCTGCCCACCGTCGCCGACCACTTCGACCGGACCGCGCCGCTCGACGGACTCGAGGGTGTGCCGGACGACTGGCACCACCGCGCCCGGGTGCCGGGCCGACCAGGAGGGACGCCATGAGCACCCCGGAGGACATCACCGTCGGTGAGGGGCCGCTCTACCGGGTGGCCGACGTGGTCCGGCGCTACGGCCGTGCCGAGCAGGCGGCGGTCGACCACGTCACCTTCGACGTACGCCGCGGCGAACGCCTCGGCATCGTGGGGGAGTCGGGGTCGGGCAAGTCCACCCTGATCCGGATGATGGCCGCACTCGACCGGCCCACCAGCGGCACCATCACCTTTCGCGGCACCGAGCTGGCCGACCGTCCCGAGCGACGGCTCGGCTTCCTGCGGGCCTCGGTGCAGATGGTCTTCCAGGATCCTCGGACGTCCCTCGATCCGCGGATGACCGTCGGTGACGCCATCACCGAACCGCTGCGGTCCCGGCGCGTACGGGGCCGTGCCGCGGTGCCCACCGACCGGCGCGCCCGGCTCGCCGAGGTGATGTGCCAGGTCGGTCTCGATCCCGCCGACGCGAGGCGGTTCCCGCACGAGTTCAGCGGCGGGCAGCGCCAGCGGATCGCACTGGCCCGGGCACTGGCGCCGCGGCCGGAGGTGCTGATCGCGGACGAGCCGGTGTCCGCGCTGGACGTGTCGGTCCGTGCGCAGGTGCTCAACCTGATCAGCGACCTGGTGGCCGCCGAGGGCCTGACCCTGGTGTTCGTCAGCCACGACCTCGCGGTCGTCCGCCACCTGTGCGAGCGGGTGGTGGTGATGACCGCGGGCCGGGTGGTGGAGGACGGCCCGGCCGAGCAGGTCTGGAGCGCCCCGCGCCACCCGTACACCCGCGAGCTGCTGGCCGCCGTCCCGCGCCTGCCGGAGTGACCCCCGCCGGAGTGACCCCCGCCGGAGTGACCCGAGCGGCGACTGTTCTGCCGGAGTGTTCGGTACGGCCATCATTTTCGCTTGTCAGAGCGCTAATACCTTTTTGATATGAGCGGAGGGTCGTGTTCCACCTGCCGTCCTCCTAGACTCCGTGAGCGTGAAGGCACTTCTTCTGGAGAACATCCACCAGTCAGCGGTCCAGGCCCTCGAGGGGTTCGGGATGGACGTCCGGCTCGAGAAGGGCGCGATGGACGAGGCGGAGCTCATCGCCGCGTTGGACGGCGTCGACCTGCTCGGCATCCGCTCCAAGACCCAGGTGACCCGCCGCGTCCTCGAGGCGCGTCCCGATCTGATGGCGGTCGGTGCGTTCTGCATCGGCACGAACCAGATCGACCTGGCGGCGGCCACCGACACCGCCACCGCCGTGTTCAACGCGCCGTACTCCAACACCCGCTCGGTCGTCGAGCTGGCCATCGCCGAGATCATCGGGATGGCCCGCCACCTCACCGACCGCAGCGCCGAGCTGCACCGCGGCGAGTGGAACAAGTCGGCCAAGGGCTCGCACGAGGTCCGCGGCCGCAAGCTCGGCATCGTCGGCTACGGCAACATCGGCTCGCAGCTGTCGGTGATCGCCGAGGCGATGGGCATGCAGGTGTACTTCTACGACGTCGTCGACCGGCTGGCGCTGGGCAACGCGCACAAGTGCACCTCGCTGCAGCAGCTGCTGGAGACCGCCGAGGTGGTCAGCCTGCACGTCGACGGCCGCGAGGAGAACACCAATCTCTTCGGTGCCGAGGAGTTCGCGATGATGCGCGACCGGGCACTGTTCCTCAACCTGTGCCGTGGTTTCGTCGTCGACCTCGACGCGCTGCGTGACAACCTGCTGTCGGGCCACCTCGCCGGTGCCGCCGTCGACGTCTTCCCCGAGGAGCCGAAGAAGAACGGCGAGCCCTTCACCTCGGTGTTGCAGGGCATTCCGAACGTCATCCTCACCCCGCACGTCGGTGGGTCGACCCAGGAGGCCCAGGAGGACATCGGCCACTTCGTCTCGGGCAAGCTGCTCGACTACGTACGCTCGGGCTCGACGAACATGTCGGTCAACATGCCGCAGCTGCACATCGACAGCCACGTCGACCACGCCCGCCTGCTGCACCTGCACAAGAACGTGCCGGGCGTGCTGGCCAAGGTCAACGGTGTGCTCGGCGAGCACGGCGTCAACATCGAGCGCCAGCAGCTGTCCACCCGCGGCGAGCTCGGCTACGTGGTGACCGACACGCTGACCCCGCTGGACCGTGACCTGATCGACGGCCTGCTGGAGATGCCGGAGACGATCCGGCTGGCGACCATCGGCTGATCCGGCCAGATCCGGCCGGCGTCAGCCCAGACGCGACAGGACGGCCCGGTGGAGCAGCCCGTTGGAGGCGACGGCGCTGCGGCCCACCGGGCCGTCCTGTCCGTCGAGGTTGGTGAACCGGCCGCCGGCCTCGGTGACGATCAGGCTGCAGGCGGCCATGTCGTGCAGCTCCAGGTCGGGCTCCGCGGCCACGTCGACCGCCCCCTCGGCGACCAGCATGTACGACCAGAAGTCGCCGAACCCACGCACCCGCCAGATGTCGCGGGTCAGCTGCACGAAACGGTCGCCCCGCTCGAGGTCGAACCACCCGGCCAGCGAGGAGAACGACAGCGAGGCGTCACGCAGCTCGCCGACGGCCGAGACCCGGCAGGGCGCCGCGTGCCGGCCGAGCACCCGGGTCCAGGCGCCCTCGCCACGCGCCGCCCACCAGCGTCGGCCGAGGGCCGGTGCGCTGACCGCGGCGGTGACCACGTCGGGCCCGTCCATCAGCGCGATCAGGGTGGCCCACACCGGCACGCCGCGGACGTAGTTCTTGGTGCCGTCGATCGGGTCGATGATCCACCGGCGACGGGCGTGCCCGGTGTCCGCCCGCTCCTCCCCGTGCACCGCGTCCTCGGGCCGCAGCCCGGCCAGCAGCTCCCGCAACTCGTCCTCGACGGCCAGGTCCGCATCGCTGACCGGCGTCAGGTCGGGCTTGGTGGCCACCTCCAGGTCGAGAGCGAGGAAGCGGGCCAGCGAGATCTTGTCCGCGGCATCGGCCAGCAGCAGCGCCACCCCGAGGTCGTCGTTGGCGGGGAAGGCAGGGGAGGACGTCGCGCTCATGGGGCCCAGCGTATCGGCGAACGTCGCCTGCCGCTGTGGACGGCCGGCGCCGACCGTACCGATCAGCCGCGGTCGTGGCGGTGGGCCAGCATCCGTCGGTAGGACGCCACCCGCACCTGCGAGACCGCGCCGGCGGCGACCGCCGCATCCAGACCACAGTCCGGGGCGCCCTCCTCGTGGGTGCAGCCTCGAGGACAGTCGAGGGCGTGCTCGGCCAGGTCGGGGAAGGCCTCGATGATCGCTTCGGGACGCACATGGGACAGCCCGAAGGATCGTACGCCCGGGGTGTCGATCACCCAGCCGGCGTGCTCGGGCAGTTCCAGCGCGACCGCCGAGGTGGAGGTGTGCCGGCCTCGGCCGGTCACCGCGTTCACCTGGCCGGTCTGCCGGTCCGCCGCCGGGATCAGTCGATTGACCAGGGTCGACTTGCCCACCCCGGAGTGGCCGACCAGGACGCTGGTGCGGCCGGCCAGCTCCGCCTGCAGCGGCGCCAGGGACGCCTCGGGGTCGATCACCACGACCGGCACCCCGAGCGGTTCGTACGCTGCCCGCAGCTCGTCGGGGGAGGCCAGGTCGGCCTTGGTCAGGCACAACAGAGGGTGGATCCCGGCGTCGTACCCGGCGACCAGGATGCGGTCGATCATCCCGGTGCGCGGCGGCGGATCGGCCAGCGCGGTGACGATCACCAGCTGGTCGGCGTTGGCGACGATCGGGCGCTCGTACGGATCGTCGTCGTCGGCCGTCCGCCGCAACACGCTGGTCCGCTCCAGCACCTCGACGATCCGGGCCAAGGTGCCCTCCTCGCCGGAGACGTCGCCGTCCAGGTGGACCCGGTCGCCGACGATGACACCCTTGCGGCCCAGCACCCGCGCCTTGGTCGCGGTCACCTGGGCCGCGGCGGCGGGCACCTGCGCCTGCCGATCCTCCAGGATGCAGGCGTAGCGGCCCCGGTCGATGCCGATCACCCGGCCGATCGGCTTGACCGAGTAGTCCGGCCGATCCTTGGTCCGCGGCCGGCTGCCCTTGCCCGGCCGGTCGAAGCCGGCGTGCTCGTCGGCCCGGATCCCGTAGCGCGGCGTCACCGGCCGCTTCCGGTCGCCAGCGACCACCAGGCGGCGGGGAAGCTCGGCATCGTCTTGGAGGTGCAGCCGATGTCGTCGATCATCACCCCGGACACCACCAGGCCGAGCAGCGCCCCGGCCTGTGCCATCCGATGGTCGGCGTACGCGCCCCACGGGCCGCCGTGCAGCACCGCCGGCCGGAACGCGAGACCGTCCAGGGTCTGCTCGACATTGGCGCCGAGGCTGCGGAAATCGGCCTCCAGGGCGGCCAGTCGATCGGTCTCGTGACCGCGGATGTGACCGACCCCGCGGATCCGGGTGGGCCCGTTGGCGAGGGCGCCGATCGCCGCCACCACCGGGGTGAGCTCGCTGGCGTCGGACAGGTCGATGTCGAAACCGTCGATGTCCCAGTGCCCCGGGCCGGAGACCGTCAGGGTGCCGGTGCGCCCGTCGCCGGACGGCTGCAGGTGCACCCGCGCGCCGAGCTGCTCCAGCAGCGGCAGCAGCAGGGCGCCCGGCTGGTTGGTCTCCAGCGGCCAGTACGGGACCCGGATGGTGCCGTCGGTCAGGACGGCCGCGGCGAGGAACGGGGCGGCGGTGGACAGGTCCGGCTCGATCGCGATGTCACCGGCCCGGATCGGGCCGGGTGCGACGATCCAGCGCGCCGGCTCCGGCTGGCTCACCTGCACGCCGTGGTCGCGCAGGATGTCGACGGTCATCTGGATGTGGGGGAGCGACGGCAGCGTCGGGCCGACATGGCGCAGGTCGATGCCGTCGCGGAACCGGGCGGCGCTCAGCAGCAGGCCGGAGACGAACTGGCTGGAGGTGCTGGAGTCGATGATCGCCGGTCCGCCGGGCAGGTCCGGACGCCCGGTGATGGTCAGCGGGATCGCCACCGCCTGGTCGGGGACCCCGGCGCCGAGGTCGATCAGTGTATCGAGCAAGGGGCGGATCGGACGGGCGGACATCGCCTCGTCACCGTGGATGTAGGTCCGTCCCTCCGCCATCGCGGCGATCGGCAGCACGAAGCGCGCCACCGTCCCGGCCAGGCCGCAGTCGATGTCCCCGGTGCTGACGAACCGACGCGGTGGCAGCACCCGCCACACCGCCGAGGTCAGGGGACGCGACTTCTGGGCGCACAAGCAGCCGAAGGCTTCCTCCTCCCCGGTGTCGTCGACGAAACTGGTGTGGATCCGCACCCCGAGCGAACGCAGCGCGTCGCGCATCAACTGGGTGTCGCGGGCGTCGAGACCGCCGGTGATGCTGGAGGGGCCGTCGGACAGTGCGGCCACCACCAGTGCCCGTGCGGTCGCCGACTTCGACCCGGGGATGACGACCTCGCGGTCGAGCGCGTGGCGCAGTTTCGGGGCCGCCCAGAAGCCTTCGGTGGTCAAAGCACTCGCATCCATGGAGTCACGAGGCAAGGCGGGACTTCGTCTCCGTCGCGGCTGCGCGTACGTCTCCGCGGCCACCGCGGGCGGACGTACGGGTGGCCTTGAGGGCGGCCTTCCGGTCGGCCTTGCCGACCGTGCGGGACGTACGACCGGCGGACTGCGGACGCCCGCACGCCCGGTGGGAGCGGTAGCCGAGTCCCGGACGGCCCTCGGTGTCCTGTGCGGCCAGCAACACGCCGCCGGTCAGCGCCACCTTGGCGAGCACGTCGGGGTCGGTGAACGCCTTGCGGCCGAGGCTCCCGGTGGCGATCAGGTCCTGCAGGTTGCAGGCGGCCAGCACCAGGGCGCCGTAGCGACGGCCGATCCCGGTGGACAGACCGATGCCGCCGAGCACCTGGGCGACGCCGCGGAGCCGGGCCCACGTCACGGTGTCGTCCGGCACCCGCTCGGCGATCGGGTCGGGGGCGACCCGTCGGAGCAGCGGGGCGATCCGGTCGCGCAACATCTCGGCCTGGACGGAGGTGGAATCGGGGTCGGTGACGGCCTTGACGCCCTGGGAGATGAAGACGCTCGCCAGCATCGTCCGGGCCACTGCGCGCGAAAAAGCCATGCCCCATTCTTACTGCCGACGGGTCTGGAGACCAACCGGGCCACGCCGTTACGGTGAGGACATGTGTGGCAGGTACGCATCGAGTGCCGAGGTGGACGAACTCGTCGAGGAGTTCGGCGTCGTCGAGGTCGCCGAGGGGGTGCCCGGACCGTCCTGGAACGTGGCGCCGACGGATGTCGTGCGGGCGGTGGTCGAGCGCCACGACGTACGTTCCCTGGTGCCGATGCGGTGGGGCCTGGTGCCGTCCTGGGCGAAGGACACCCGGGGCGGGGCCCGGCTGATCAACGCCCGCGCCGAGACGGCGGGCGACAAGCCGAGCTTCCGGTCGGCCTACCTGCGGCGGCGCTGCCTGGTGCCGGCCGACGGCTTCTACGAGTGGGAGAAGGTGGGCTCCGGGCGCCGGCCGTGGTTCATCCATCGCACCGACGGACGGCCGCTGGCGATGGCTGGGCTGTGGGAGGTCTGGTTCGACGACCGACTCGCCACGGACGATCCGGCGCGGGTGCTGGTCACCTGCACCCTGCTGACCACCGCCGCGACCGACGAGCTGGGCCGGATCCACGACCGGATGCCGGTGACGGTCCGTCCCGAGGTGTACGACGCCTGGCTCGACCGTGACCTGCAGGACCGTGAGCAGATCGCCGGACTGCTGACGGGTGATCCCGGCGCCGGGATCACCGGGCACCCGGTGTCGGCCGCGGTCGGCAAGGTCTCCAACAACACCCCCGACCTGGTGGCGCCGCTGCCGGTCGACGACGAGGCACCGGCCGACGACGAGGGGCAGGGGGAATAGACCGGCCCGTCGGACCGTTCCAGACAGCGTGAGCACAGCCCTCCTCGACCCTGCGACGCTGCGGCCCCTTCCGGCCGCGGTGGTACGGATGCGGCTAGGCTCGGTACCGATGATCGAGCCCCAGACCGACGGACCCGCCGACGAGGCGCCTGCCGGCGGGTCAGCCCTCGTGGCCCCGCCGGACGCCGACGTCGCCGGGATCGACCCGGCCACCGAGACCCCGGAGGAGCGTGCGGCCCGGTTCGAGCGCGAGGCGATGCCCTACCTCGACCAGCTGTATGGCGCGGCGCTGCGGATGACCCGCAACGCCGCCGACGCCGAGGACGTGGTGCAGGACGCGTACGCGAAGGCGTTCGCGTCGTTCCACCAGTTCCGCCCCGGCACCAATATCAAGGCGTGGCTCTACCGCATCCTCACCAACAGCTACATCAACGCCTACCGCAAGCAACAGCGGCGCCCCCAGATCAGCGGCGGTGAGGAGGTCGAGGACTGGCAGATCGCCCGGGCCGCCGACCACGACTCGACCGGGCTGAAATCGGCTGAGACCGAGGCGATGGAGCGGATCCCGGACGGCGACGTCAGCGATGCGCTGGCTCAGCTGAGTCCGGAGCGTCGGATGGCGGTCTACCTGGCCGACGTCGAGGGATTCTCCTACAAGGAGATCGCCGAGATCATGGGCACTCCGATCGGCACGGTGATGAGTCGGATCAACCGTGGCCGCAAGCAACTGCGTGACCTGTTGGCGGACTACGCCCACGAGCGGGGCCTGGGACGCTCCCGGGAGGAAGAGTCATGACCGAGATGGACTGCCGGGCCAGTCGTGACCTGATCTGCGCCTTCCTCGACGGCGAGTTGGACGTCGACGTCGCGGCCGCCGTCCGTGCCCACCTGGCGGCCTGCCCGGACTGCGAGGACGTCTACCGGATCCAGCGGACGGTCAAGGGCCTGCTGCACCGCAGCTGTGCCCAGAATCCGGCGGCTCCGACCGGACTACGGGAACGGGTCTGGGCGGCCGTCGTGGCGCAGTGCGGTTCCGGAGCCGAGGTGACCGTCAACGCGACCCGGACCACCATCTCCACCACGATGCACGACGCCGCAGGGGTGCTGGTCCGACGGACGACGGTAACCGGGACCCTGGTCCGCACCACCTACCGCCCGTCGCCCCCACCGGTCGAGGACCCCACGGCGACCGAGCGAGGCCCCGCCGCCGAGTGAACGCCCGAGCGGCGCCACCCCAGCACTCCGGAGAGACCAGCACCCCGGAGAACGGACCAGCCCCCGGATCGTCAGCGACGATCGTCGGGGGCTGGTGCGGTCTCGGCCTGGGACTCAGGCGTTGGGGCGCTTGCCGTGGTTGGCGCCCTTCTTGCGACGCGCGCGGCGCTTGCGGCCGGTCTTACCCATGAGGGCCTCCCTGTGGTGTGCGATGGCGGTCGTCGACCCCGGCCGACGTCGACGGAGTCGCCGCCGGTACAGGACAACACGGCATTTTCGCACGTCCCACCCCCCTCACGGCAAATCCGTCCCGGCGCGGGTGGCCCCGGCGGGTCCCCCGGCGGGGGACGCAGGGTCGTCCGGACGTGGACGCGTAGGCTGTGCCCATGCCGCAGATGTCCACCCTCCTCGCGACCCATACCGACCTGGATCCCCGGTCCGTCGAGTGGCTGCGATCACTGGTGAACGAGTGGCACCTGCTCGCCGACCTCTCGTTCTCCGACCTCATCCTCTGGGTGCCCGACCGCGACCCCAACCAGATGTGGGCGGTCGCCCAGATCCGGCCGACCACCGGCCCCACCGCCCTGCTCGACGACGTCGTCGGTGACGTCGTCCGCTATGACCCGGACTCGCTCGCGCTGCAGGCGTACTGGTCGGCGGAGAGTTGCGAGACCAGCGACAACAAGCTGGCCAGCGGCATCCCGGTCGACATGCACGCCGTCCCGCTGGTCCAGGACGGCAAGGTGATCGCCGTCGTGGAGCAGCACACCAACCAGATGGGCGTACGGGCCAACGGTGCCCTGGAGGATGCCTACATCGCCATCGCCGAGGTGCTGCGGGAGATGCTGCTGCGCGGTGAGTTCCCGCTGCCCGGGACCCGGTCGCACCCGACCCGATCGCCGCGGGTCGGCGACGGGTTGATGTGGATCGGCCCGCAGGGCGAGTACCGCTACGCCACGCCCAACGCGGTCTCGGCGTACCGTCGCGCGGGCCACCTGGGCGACATCGTCGCCGCGACCCCGATCAGCTTCCGCGACGAGCTCGGCGGCGACGAGGAACTGCACCGACTGCTCACCGGACGGGAGGCGGTGGAGCGGGAGGTGACCGTGGAGAGCGTCGCCCTGCGGTTCCGCTTCACCCCGCTGCGCAACGCCGACGGAGGCTCCGCGGGCGCGTGTGTGCTGCTGCGCGACATCACCCAGATCCATCGGCTGGACCAGCAGCTGATCACCAAGGACGCCACGATCCGGGAGATCCACCACCGGGTGAAGAACAACCTGCAGACCGTCTCGGCGCTGCTGCGGATGCAGGCCCGCCGGGTCAGCTCGGAGGAGGCCAAGCAGGCCCTCGCCGAGGCGATGTCGCGGGTCTCGTCGATCGCTGCCGTGCACGAGGTGCTGGCCCACTCGTTCGACGAGGATGTCGCCTTCGACGATGTCGCCGACCGGATCCTGGCGATGGTCGGTGACGTCGCGACCCCGGGGTCACCTGCCCGGGTCCGCCGGGAGGGAAGCTTCGGCAAGGTCTCCGCGGTGGTCGCCACCAACCTGTCCCTGGTGGTGACGGAGCTGTGTCAGAACGCCGTCGAGCACGGTCTCGGCGGTCAGACCGGGGAGGTGCAGGTGGTGCCCACGCGGGCCGATGGGGTGTTGGTCGTACGGGTCCTCGACCCGGGGCACGGACTGCCGGACGGTTTCGATCCGGCCCGGACCACCAGCCTGGGGCTGGGGATCGTCGAGACGCTGGTGGCCGACATGCACGGCACGTTCAGCCTGAGCAACCGCCCCGAGGGTGGGGTCGAGGCGATGGTCCGGGTGCCCGCTCCCGATCTCTGAGCGAGCTCCGGGGGGCCGGAACGGGTCAGGCGGTACGGACCCGGGAGCGGGCCTTGCGGCGCTTGAACGCCCGACGCTCGTCCTCGCTCATCCCGCCCCAGACACCGTGGTCCTGGCCGGCCTCGAGGGCCCAGGCGAGGCACTCCTCCCGGACGGTGCACCGCTGGCAGACCTTCTTCGCTTCCTCGATCTGGAGGAGTGCGGGCCCGGTATTGCCGATGGGGAAGAACAGCTCGGGATCTTCGTCCAAACAGGCAGCCTCGTGGCGCCAATCCATACCGATTTCCTACTCCCTGATCAACGAACCGGATACAGCCTCAAGCTTCGCAACGAAACCCGAGGGGCACAAGCCCCTCGTCTCCCATCCTGAACGGCCGTCGTGGGAGGCGGACGCCCTGGGAGGCGGTCATTTCGGAAGACAAAGCGGCCGGTCCGGATGCCGGCCCCCGGGGGCCCCGGGGAAAAACCGTGGGCTAGTCTAGGTGATTCCTGAGCATTCAACCAGACCTTGTGATGGCAATCACAATCTCGACGCCGTGCGGTGGTCGGGCGGGCTAAGCTGTGCCAGTGACCTCTGTCCTCTCTGTCCTGCGCACCCGTTGGGGTGGCGCTCCCGGCACGCTGCGTCTCGTGGCCGGCCTGCTCGCGGTCCAGACCCTCGGGTTCGTCTCCTTCGGGGCGTACGAACTCGGTCAGTTGCAGGCTGGGCGGGTGGTGTCGGGTCTGGTCACGGCGTTGCTGCTGGTGGCCTGGGGGGTGGCCCTGGCGTTCGGGGCGTACGCCCTGCTGGCCGGCCGGGTGGCGGCCCGTGGACCGGTGCTCGCGGCACAGCTGATCCAGGTGCCGACCGCGTGGAGCTTCCGGGGCGGGGAGACGACCTGGGTGATGGTGGTGCTCGGCCTCACCTCGCTGCTGGTGCTGGTCCTGGTGCTGCTGCCGGTGTCGACCCGCTACCTCGTCGGTTCGCGGGTGCCGCGCCGGCCCTGATCCCCGGATACGACAAACCCGGATGCCACCAAGGGGGTCCGTTCCCGATCGGGAACGGACCCCCTTCGTGATGTCCGTGCTGCGTGGGCCGGACGGACGTGGGTCGGGAGGACGTGGGTCGGGAGGACTCAGTCCTCCGGATCACCGTCCTCGCCTTCGTCGTCCAGCCGTGCCAGCCAGGTGGCCAGGCGCTCCACCGGGGTCTCGAACTCCGGATTGAGGTCGACGAAGAACCGGAGCTGCTCGGCGAGCCACGCGAAGGAGACCTGCTCCTCCCCGCGGCGCGCCTCGAGCTCCTCGATGCCCCGATCGGTGAAGTACACCGAGGTCAGCCCCGCGGTGCGAAGGCGGCGTCCATCAGGACCTGCTCCTCCGCGTCGTGACGCTTCTTGCTGCCGACCGCGGTGGTCGCCGAGGCCGGACGGGCGATGGCCGGGATGGCCGACCAGTCACGGCTGGAGTCCTTGGCGGCCAGGTCGGGCAGCATCTGGTTGTGCAGGAACGGCCACGGTCCCTGGTTGACCGGCTCGTCCTGGACCCAGCGGATGTCGGCGACGTGCCGGTAGGGCGCGAGCACGGCCAGCAGCGCCTCGGTGGACAGCGGGTAGAGCCGCTCCACGGTGACGATGGCGACCTTGCCGTTGAGGCCCTTCTTGTCGCGGGCGTGGACCAGTTCCCAGCGCACCTTGCCCGAGCAGATCAACACCTGCTCGACCTGCGACGGGTCGGTGATCGACGGGTCGGCCAGGGCGTGCTCCCACCGGCCGTGGGTGAAGTCCTCCGGCATCGAGGTGGCCAGCTTGTTGCGCAGCATGGACTTCGGCGTCGGGACGATCAGCGGGCGGTGCCAGCCGACGAGCGCGTGCTGGCGCAGCAGGTGGAAGTAGTTCGCCGGGGTCGAGGGCTGACACACGGCCATGTTCTCCTCGGCGCACATCTGCAGCCACCGCTCGATCCGGGCGGAGGAGTGGTCCGCGCCCTGGCCCTCGTAGCCGTGCGGCAGCAGCAGCACGACGCCGGACTTCTGGCCCCACTTGGTCATCCCCGAGGCGATGAACTCGTCGGAGATGGTCTGGGCGCCGTCGGCGAAGTCGCCGAACTGGGCCTCCCACATCACCAGGGCGTCGGGGCGGGCCACCGAGTAGCCGTACTCGAAGCCCATCACGGCGTACTCGCTGAGCAGCGAGTTGAAGACGTGGAACTTGCCCTGGTCGTCGGTGAGGTGCTTCAGCGGCACCCAGGCGTCACCGTTCTCGGAGTCGATCACGGCGGCGAACCGCTGCGAGAAGGTGCCGCGTCGGGTGTCCTGGCCGGTCATCCGGACCGTACGACCGTCCATCAGCACCGAGCCGATGGCGAGCAGCTCGGCGGTCGCCCAGTCGATCGGGCCCTGCATGATCGCGGCGGCACGACGCTCCAGCTGCGGCCGCACCTTGCGGTGCGGGGTGAAGCCCTCCGGGTAGTCGACGTACGCGTCGGCGACCCGCTTGAGCACCTCGGGGCTGACCGCGGTGCCCTGGACGAACTCGGACTTCGTCGGGTAGTCGGGCGTGGTGCTGTAGGCGGTGTCGGTGCCCTTGTCCTCGCGGACCTCCTTGAACACACTCTCCAGGCGCTCGTGGAACCGGTCCATCACGGCCTCGGCGTCCTCGATGGAGATCAGCCCGCGGCCGATCAGCGACTCGGCGTAGAGCTTGCGGGCCGAGCGCTTGTTCTCGATCATCCGGTACATCGTCGGCTGGGTGAAGCTCGGGTCGTCGCCCTCGTTGTGCCCGCGCCGGCGGTAGCAGATGATGTCCAGCACGACATCCTTGTTGAACTCGCGGCGGAACTCGTACGCGAAGCGGGAGGCGCGGACCACGGCCTCCGGGTCGTCGCCGTTGACGTGCAGGATCGGCACGTCGTAGCCCTTGGCCATGTCCGAGGAGTAGTACGTCGACCGGCTGGAGTCGGGCGAGGTGGTGAAGCCGATCTGGTTGTTGACGATGATGTGGATCGTGCCACCGGTGCGGAAGCCGCGCAGCTGCGACATCTGGAAGGTCTCGGCGATGACGCCCTGACCGGCGAACGACGCGTCGCCGTGCAGCAGCACCGGCAGCACCGGGAACTCGTAGCTGCGGTCGAGCATGTCCTGCTTGGCCCGGGCGATGCCCTGCAGCACCGGGTCGACGGCCTCCAGGTGGGAGGGGTTCGCGGCGACGGAGGCGCGGATCGTCGAGCCGTCCATCGCGGTGAAGACGCCCTCAGCGCCCAAGTGGTACTTGACGTCGCCGGAGCCCTGCACGGAGCGGGGGTCGAGGTTGCCGTCGAACTCGCGGAAGACCGAGCCGTACGACTTGCCGACGATGTTGGTCAGCACGTTGAGCCGGCCGCGGTGCGGCATGCCGATGGCGACCTCGTCGAGGCCGTCCTGGGCCGCCTGGTCGCAGATCTCGTCCAGCGCCACGATGGCCGACTCGCCGCCCTCGAGGGAGAACCGCTTCTGGCCGACGTACTTGGTCTGCAGGAAGGTCTCGAACAGCTCCGCCTCGTTGAGCTTGTCGAGGATCCGCAGGTGCTCCTCACTGGGGATCTGGGTGTAGCGGCGCTCCACCCGGTCCTGGATCCAGCGGCGCTGCTCGGGCGTGCCGAGGTGCATGTACTCGATGCCGACCGAGCGCGAGTACGCGTCGCGCATCGTGATGATGATGTCGCGCAGCTTCATGAAGCGCTTCTGGTCCGGGCCGAGACCGCCGACCGCGAACGATCGGTCGAGGTCCCAGATGGACAGGCCGTGGGTCTCCAGGGCGAGGTCCGGGAACGAGCGCTGGTGGTACTCCAGCGGATCGGTGTCGGCCAGGTAGTGGCCGGACGTCCGGTAGGCGTTCACCAGGTCCATCACACGGACCTGCTTGGAGATCGCATCCTCGTGCTGGTAGCCCTTGTCGGTCGTCCACTGGTACGGGGCGTACGGAATGCGGAGCGAGGCGTAGATCTTCTCGTAGAAGTCGTCGGCGCCGAGCAGCAGGTTGTGCAGCCGGTTGAGGAACTCACCCGACTGGGCGCCCTGGATCACCCGGTGGTCGTACGTCGAGGTGAGCGTGCAGATCTTGCCGACGCCCATCTCCTCCAGGCGCTCCGGGTCGGACCCCTCGAACTCCGGCGGGTAGGCGATCGAGCCCATCCCGATGATGGCGGACTGGCCGTTCATCAGCCGCGGCACGGAGTGGTGGGTGCCCATCGGGCCCGGGTTGGTCAGCGAGACGGTGGTGCCGGCGAAGTCGTCGACGGTGAGCTTGTTGGCCCGGCCCTTGCGGACCAGCTCCTCGTACGCGGCCCAGAACTGGGCGAAGGTGAGCGTCTCGGCGGCCTTGATGTTGGGCACCAGCAGTTGGCGGGTGCCGTCCGGCTTGGGCAGGTCGATGGCCAGGCCGAGGTTGACGTGCGGATTCTCCACCAGGGTGGGCTTGCCGTTGGTCTCGTCGTAGGCGTTGTTCATCGCCGGCACCGACTTCACCGCCTGGACCAGGGCGTACGCGATGACGTGGGTGAAGCTGATCTTGCCGCCGCGCGCCCGGCGCAGGTGGTTGTTGATCATGGACCGCTGGTCGATGAGCAGCTTCATCGGAACCGTACGCACCGAGGTGGCGGTCGGCACGCTGAGGGAGAGATCCATGTTCTTGGCGGTGCGCATCGGCGCACCCTTCATGACCGTCCGCACCGGCTCGTCGGTCCCGGCATCGGGGCGCAGCGACGGGTTCGGCGGATCGGCCGGCACACCGGAGTCCTGACCGGAGCGGACCGGGCGGGGACCGGACCGCACCTGGTTGGGTCGCTCCACGCGGGACGACTTCGGCGCGGTCGCCGCGGCGGTGACCGCCGGGTCGGAGGCCGCCGCCGGGGTGGGCGGAACGGTGGTCGGCGAGCCCTGCACCACGGGGGTGACCTGGGCGGGGGCGGCCGGAGCGGGGGCCTGCACCGTCGGAGCGGCCGGGGTGCGCGGAGCTGGCTGGGCGGGGGCCGCGGATGCTGCCTCCCCTCGAGCGGTGAAGAACGCCTGCCAGCTCGCGTCGACCGATGTGGGGTCGGCTCGGAATCGGTCGAGCATCTCCTCGATGAGCCAGTCGTTGGCTCCGAAGTCAGCAGAGCTGGTGGTGGTGTGTGGTTCGGGCGCGGGGGCCACGGTCGCCTTCTTCCGTCGCGAGTCGGTCACTTCGTGGGACGGCGCGTGAACGAGTGCTCGCTGCGGGAGGTCTGATGACCCGTCCACGGCGGCGTGCCCCACATCCGGTATCCCGAGGCGGACCCGGCGATACCTCTGCCGATCGTAGCCGAAAGCGACCACTCTGCCATGTGGTGTGCAACGTGAGGGGACGGGGGGTGGGTCAGCGCGGTTTCCGTACGTCGCTGCGGTCGTCCGGGTCGTCCGGGTCGTCCGGGTCGTCCGGGTCGACGGCTGCGGTGCGGTCGGCGCCCAGCAGGGACCAGGCGCGGCCGAAGGCCATCACGGTGAAGGCCAGCATGCCGATGTTGCGGACCGCCAGCACCAGCGTCATCAGGGTGCGGCCGGTGCCCGGGCCAGCGTCGGTGAGCCAGCCGTAGAACAGCGGGAAGATGAGTTGGGTGAGCACCGCCAGCACCAGCGGGAGCACCAACAGGCCACGATCCGTCGCGGCCGCCCGGCCGGAGCGGGAGAGGACCAGCACGGCGAGCGGGCCACCGAGCCAGATCAGGTACTGCGGGCTGAAGGTCTTGTTCGTGACGATCATCACGGCGATCACGGCCGTCATGATCATCGCGTCGGTGTAGAGATCGTGGCCGCGGGAGAGCCAGGCCCGTACGCCGAGCGCAAGGATCGCCAGCCCGCCGACGACGGTGGCCACGCTGGCGACCGTGAGCAGTGGCCCGACCCCGGGGCCGAACACCTCGTACGCCTGGAAGGAGGAGAACTGGATGACGTAACGGCCGGGGTGGGCCAGCACGTTGACCATCGCCGGGGTGGCCCAGACCGACTCGATCTGCAGCCCGCGACCTCCCTGCCAGGTCAGCGGCGACACCAGCCGGTCCCAGCCGCCGGCCACCAGGCTGAGGACGACCAGCACGACCCCGGTGGCCACGAAGCCGATCCAGACCGCGGTCCGGCTGCGTCGCCGACCGAACAGGCCGGTGATCAGCAGGGCCGGCCAGAGCTTGATCGCCGCCCCGACGGCGACCAGCCCGCCGGACACCCCCGGCGCGCGGGCGAGCAGCAGCAGGGCGACCGCGGCCAGGACCGACGGCAGCAGGTCGAAGCGGGTGTAGACGAGGGGGCCGATCAGCAGGATGAAGACCATCCAGTAGTACGCCGCCGCGGTCGACCCGGCCCGACGCCCCCGCACCCACAGCCAGGCCGTGAGACCCGCATCCAGCAGCCCCATCAAGGTCATGAACAGTGCCACGTACGCCGTCTGCCCGTGTCCGCCGAGGAGCTGGGGGAGCTGTAGCCACCAGACCACCGGCGTCGGGTACTCGACCAACGTGTGGGCGAGACCGGCCGTAGGAAGTCCGGTGATCTTGGTGAAGTAGTAGTAGACGTCCCACCAGACAGTGAGCTCCGCACCGAAGAACAGTGCCAGCAGGGTGAGCCGGGAACCGAGCCAGAGCAGGGCCGCGCCGAGTGCCGGGCCGACGGCCGAGCGCTGGGCGGACGTCGTCGCCCCGTCGGCCGATGGGCGTCGGGCGGAGGTCGCGGTCTCAGGGGGCGTCACGGGACCCTAGGCTACCCGCCGGTGCTGACGGTGCCCGGCGTACGCCGGGCTATGGATGTCGGTGGGACGCAGGAGGCGAGCCGAGAAAAAGCGACCAGCAGTGGCTCCGGGGACCGGATCCCGGGGAGGCGTCATCGGCCCGGAAACGCGCCGACGCCGGGTCGATGACCCGGCGTCCGATGGCGCCCCCAGTAGGATTCGAACCTACGCTCCCGCCTCCGGAGGGCGGTGCTCTATCCCCTGAGCTATGGGGGCCGGTCGCCTGTCCGGGCTTCACCCGGCCGCGGCAACTGGAAAAGAATAGCACCACTTCCGGGCTGCTCTGTCCACCCGGGCCGTCCGGTGGCGTCCATCGGTCGCGCCGCGGTGTGCTCCACGGCGTGTCGCTGGCAGAGTAGGGCCCATGACGCATATGCACGTCGCCGGCTCGATCCACGCCGACACCATCGTTCCCGGCCCCCAGTGGCTGCGCGTCCCCGAGGACGTCAACGCGCTGCTGCCCGTGCTGTGGAGCACCACGGTCACGCGCGGGGACGACGGGATCCTGAGCGTTGGCGGCCTGCCGGTCACCGAGATCGCCGAGCGATGCGGCACCCCGGTCTACATCCTGGACGAGGTGGACTTCCACCAGCGCGCCCGGGCGTTCGTGGAGGCCTTCGAGGGCTGGGACGTCTATTACGCCGGGAAGTCGTTCCTCACCACCGCGGTGGCCGGGTGGGCGCTCGCCGACGGCCTGCACGTCGACTGCAGCACCGGCGGTGAGCTGACGGTGGCCCTGCGTGGCGGGGTGCCGGGGGAGCGGATCGGTCTGCACGGCAACAACAAGTCGGAGGCCGAGATCGCGATGGCGCTCGACGCGGGCGTCGGGCGGATCATCGTCGACTCCTTCGACGAGATCGCCCGGCTCGGCCGGATGGCGGCCGAGCGCGGCGTACGCCCCCGGGTGATGGTCCGGGTGACGACCGGCGTCGAGGCGCACACCCACGAGTACATCGCCACCGCCCACGAGGACCAGAAGTTCGGCTTCTCGATCGCGTCGGGCCAGGCCAAGGACGCGCTGCGCGCCTGCGAGGCCGATCCGCACCTCGAGCTGATCGGGATCCACTCCCACATCGGCTCGCAGATCTTCGAGACCCACGGCTTCGAGGTCGCCGCCCGCCGGATCATGACCCTGCACGCCGAGGTCGCCCGCGAGTTCGACCGGGAACTGCCCGAGATGGATCTCGGCGGCGGCTTCGGGATCGCGTACACCTCGCTGGACAGCCCGGAGAGCCCGCAGCAGCTGGCCGCCGCCCTGCGGGACATCGTCGAGGAACAGGCCCACGAACTCGCCGTGCAGGTGCCACGGATGTCGATCGAGCCGGGACGCGCCATCGTCGGGCCCACCACGATGGCGCTCTATCGGGTCGGCACGGTCAAGCAGGTGGTGCTGGACGCGGGAGCGGTCCGTACGTACATCTCCGTCGACGGCGGGATGAGTGACAACATCCGTCCGGCCCTGTACGGAGCGGAGTACTCGGCGACGCTCGCCGGCCGCGCCTCCTCGGCCGGTGCGATGCTGTCGCGGATCGTCGGCAAGCACTGCGAGGGCGGCGACATTCTGGTCCGCGACGAGTTCATGCCGGCCGACATCGTGCCGGGCGACCTGGTCGCGGTGCCCGGGGCGGGCGCCTACAGCAGGGCGATGGCGTCCAACTACAACATGGTCGCGCGCCCGCCGGTGGTCGCCGTCCGCGACGGGGAACTGCACACCCTGCTCCGCCGGGAGACCCTCGACGACCTGCTCGCGCTCGACCTCGGTTACCACCCGGTACCGTGAGACGACCGGGTACGGTGAATCGGGGATTTCGCGCCGATCCACCAGTGCCGACCCCGGCAGTGCTGACCCAGGCAGCGCCGACCCAGGCAGCGCCGACCCAGGCGAAGCCCGATCCGATCGAACCAGTGAGGTTGACAGATGAATGAACCGGTGGGGCGCCCGCTGGGCGTGGCACTGCTCGGCTGTGGCGTGGTCGGTGCGGAGGTGGCCCGTCAGCTGCTGACGTACGCCGACGACCTCGCGGCTCGCGCGGGTGCCCCGTTGCGCCTCGTCGGGATCGCCGTCCGCCGCGCCGACCGGGAACGCCCCGGACTGCCGGCCGAGCTGTTCACCACCGACGCGCCCGGTCTGATCGCCCGCGACGACGTCGACCTGGTGGTCGAGGTGGTCGGCGGCATCGAGCCGGCCCGGTCCTGGATCCTGCAGGCGCTCACCAGCGGCAAGTCGGTCGTCACGGCCAACAAGGCGCTGCTCGCGGAGGACGGCCCCACCCTGGTGGCCGCTGCCGACGACCACGGGACGGATCTCTACTACGAGGCCGCGGTGGCCGGGGCCATCCCGATCGTCCGGCCGATGCGTGACTCGCTGGTCGGTGACCAGGTCACCCGGGTGATGGGCATCGTCAACGGCACCACGAACTTCATCCTGGACAAGATGCACACCGCCGGCGCCGGCTTCGCCGAGACGCTGAGCGAGGCGCAGGCGCTGGGCTACGCGGAGGCCGATCCCACCGCGGACGTCGAGGGCTACGATGCGGCGGCCAAGGCGGCGATCCTGGCCACCCTGGCGTTCCACACCAGGGTCACCCTGGACGACGTCTACCGTGAGGGCATCACCGACGTGTCCCGGGCGGACATCGCCGCGGCGGAGTCGCTGGGCATGGTGGTGAAGATGCTTGCCATCTGCGAACTCGAGGAGCTGCCGGACGGCGGCCGGCGGGTCTCCGCCCGCGTCCATCCGGCGATGCTGCCGGCGCATCATCCGTTGGCGTCGGTCGGCGGGGCGTTCAACGCGGTGTTCGTGGAGACCGAGGCGGCCGGCCAGCTGATGTTCTACGGCCGCGGCGCCGGCGGTGCGCCGACCGCGTCAGCCGTGCTGGGTGACCTGGTGACGGTCGCCCGCCACCGGCTCGTCGGCGGCCGCGGCGCCCGCTCGGCGGTCTACCAGGACCTCGAGATCGCGCCGATCGGTGACGTCGTCACCCGGTTCCACATCGCCCTCGAGGTGGAGGACACCGTCGGGGTGCTGGCCAAGGTCGCCCAGGTGCTGGCCGCCCACAATGTCTCCATCATGACGATGCGCCAGGAGGATGCCACCGGGACCGCCCGGCTGGTGCTCGGCACCCACACTGCGCGCAATGCCGACGTGGAGGCGACCGTGGACGAACTGGTCGCCATCCCCGAGGTCTACGAGGTGACCAGCCTGATGCGGGTGGAGGGCCGCTGAGATGCGGATCGTCGTACGCGTCCCCGCCTCCTCCGCCAACCTCGGACCGGGCTTCGACTGCATGGGGATGGCCCTCGACTGGTTCGACGAGGTCGCCCTGACCACGCAGGAGTCCGGTATCGACGTCGACGTCACCGGTGAAGGGGCCGAGGATGTCCCGCGGGACGCTTCCCACCTGATCGTGTCGACCTTCTTGGTCGGCCTGGAGTCGCTGCAGGTCGCCCCGCCGAGCGGCCTGGTGCTGCGGGCCCACAACTCGATCCCGCACGGTCGTGGCCTGGGATCGTCGTCGGCGGCCATCACCGCCGGTCTGCTGCTGGCCTGGGCGTACGCCCATCCGACCGCACAGCCCGACCGGAAGTGGATGGAGCGGATCGGCACCCGGCTGGAGGGCCACGCCGACAACGTCGCCGCGGTGATCCTGGGCGGTCTGGCGATCGCCTGGGGGAGTGCGGACACCGGGCGCGCCGTCTCCGCGCCGCTCTCCGGCGACCTGCGGGCGTTGGCGTACATCCCGCATCGTGCGGTGCCGACCCGCCGGGCGCGTGAGGCGCTGCCCGAGCAGGTCAGCCACGCCGACGCCGCCGCCAACACCGGACGGGCCGCACTGCTCGTCCATGCCCTGGCGCAGCGGCCCGACCTGCTGCTGGACGCCACCGAGGACCGTCTGCACCAGCGCTACCGTGCGGCGCTGATGCCCGAGTCCGCCGCACTGGTCGCCGACCTTCGGGCCCGGGGGCATGCGGCGATCATCTCCGGGGCCGGTCCGACCGTCGTCGTCCTGGGCACCGAGGAGATGCTGGACGAGTTGGCCCGTACGCCGTTCCAGGGCTTCGACCGGCGGCTGCTGCACGTCGGCGGTCCGGCACACATCGTCTCGGTCTCCGAGGACTGAACCGTACGGATCCGACTGGCGCGGTTCCTCCCGCCGAGTTGGCCGCGGAAGCTCGCGCACCGCCTCACATCCCTGCATGGCCTCACATCCCTGCACCGCCTCGCCTCCTTGTACGGGCCCGCATCCCTGCATGGCCTTCCTCACGCACAAACGCTCAGCTCTTCACCTCGCCCGTGCGTTGGTGCTGAATGACAGACACCTCTGCACGGGCGAGGTGTAGAGGTCGTCGAATGTGTCTGATCGCCGTCCGGTGTACGGGCTTCGGATCGGGTGCTAGGCTGTGTCCAGCGCATCGCCCGGTCTGGGCGAAGTAGCGTGCCCGGATCATCGCGATCTGCCCGGTGGCGTCCGCACTGCAAACTCACGCATCCCTCGGTCACCACCGCTCGGTCCGCTGATCATCGTGGGCACACGTGGCGCGATCCCTGATCCCCTGAACGGACGTCCCGGACGGGCCTTTCTGGAGCATCGCGGCACGATCCGAACCAGAGGGCCGTGGCAGGCCCAGGCCGGTGTGACGTCAACAGGGCGTCCCGGCCCCGGAAAGGAATCCCGTGACCGAAACGTCGAACGCGACGACCCCGGTGGAGAACGCGCCGAAGACTGCCAAGCGCGCCTCCGGTGGCCTCGAGGCCAAGGTGCTGCCCGAGCTTCGTCAGATGGCCGGCGGCCTGGGCGTCAAGGGCACCTCGGGCATGCGCAAGGCCGACCTGATCGCCGCGATCCGCTCCGCACAGTCCGGGGCGGCCGCACCGTCCGGACAACCCACCGGCGGTCGGCCCGCGGAAGCCGCCCCGCCGAGCGGCCGGGGCAGTCGCCGCGCGCAGGGCGCCCCGGCGAAGGAACAGCCCGCCGCCGATCGTACGGAGCGCCGCGGCAACGGTGAGGGCTCATCGGCCGGCGAGGCCACCGAGCGTCGTACGTCCCGTCGGCGCACTGAGACCACGGAGACCGCCGCCCCGCAGCACGAGCAGGCACCCGTGGAGCGTGAGCGGCCCCGGGCCGTCGAACCGGAGCGGACGACTGCCGAGCGGACGCAGGGCGAGCGGACCCAGGGCGAGAGGACCCAGGGTGAGCAGGCCGAGGCTGAGCGGCCCCGCGGACAGCGCCCCGAGAGCCAGGCGCGTACAGATGGCCAGGGCCGCCCGGAGGGCCAGCGCCCGGCCCGCGAGCAGCGTGAGGGTGGTGCGAACCGTCAGGATCGCGAGCAGCGCGAGGGCGGTGCGAACCGTCAGGACCGCGAGGGGGGCGCCGGCCGTCAGGATCGCGAGCAGCGCGAGGGCGGTGCGAACCGTCAGGACCGTGAAGGGGAGGGTGGCGGCCGCCGGAGCCGGCGGCGTCGCGGCCGCGATCGGCAGAACCGTCGGACCACCGGCGGTGGGCGCAGCGGCGGCATGGACCGCTACGAGAACGAGCCGACGGTGTCCGAGGACGACGTCCTCACCCCAGTCGCGGGTGTGCTCGACGTCCTCGACAACTACGCCTTCGTCCGCACCTCCGGCTACCTTCCTGGGCCGGACGACGCGTACGTCTCCCTCGGCATGGTGAAGAAGTACGGCCTGCGCAAGGGCGATGTGGTCACCGGCGCGCTGCGTCAGCCCCGGGAGGCGGAGCAGCACAAGGCGAAGTTCAACCCGCTGGTCCGGATCGACTCGATCAACGGATCCGAGCCGCCGGCGATGCGGGACCGACCCGAGTTCAGCAAGCTGACGCCGCTCTACCCGGACGAGCAGCTGCGCCTGGAGTCCGATCCGGCGAACATGACCGGCCGGATCATCGACCTGGTCGCCCCGGTCGGCAAGGGCCAGCGTGGCCTGATCGTCTCGCCGCCGAAGGCGGGCAAGACGTTCGTCATGCAGTCGATCGCCAACGCGATCACCAAGAACAACCCTGAGGTCCACCTGATGGTCGTGCTCGTCGACGAGCGCCCCGAGGAGGTCACCGACTTCGAGCGTACGGTCTCCGGCGAGGTGATCTCCTCCACCTTCGACCGCCCGGCGGACGACCACACCACCGTCGCCGAGCTGGCCATCGAGCGGGCGAAGCGGCTCGTCGAGCTGGGCCGTGACGTCGTCGTGCTGCTGGACGGCATCACCCGACTGGGCCGGGCGTACAACCTGGCCGCCCCGGCGTCCGGCCGCATCCTGTCCGGTGGCGTCGACTCGGCCGCCCTCTACCCGCCGAAGAAGTTCTTCGGCGCGGCGCGCAACATCGAGGACGGCGGCTCGCTGACGATCCTCGCCACAGCGCTGGTGGAGACCGGCTCGAAGATGGACGAGGTGATCTTCGAGGAGTTCAAGGGCACCGGCAACATGGAGTTGCGGCTGCGGCGGGAGTACGCCGAGAAGCGGATCTTCCCGGCGATCGACGTGGTGCAGTCCGGCACCCGGCGTGAGGAGCTCCTGCTCGGCACCCATGAGCTGGCGATCATGTGGAAGCTGCGCCGGGTGCTGTCCAACATGGATGGCCAGCAGGCGCTGGAGATGCTGTTGAAGCAGATGAAGAAGACCCAGTCCAACGCGGAGTTCCTGCTGCAGATCTCGAAGAGCACGCCCAACCGGGACGGGTTCTGAGCCGCCGGGAACATTTGGCGGACCTGTGGCGTTTGCGGCATAGTTGTCCCTTGGTCCGGTTCACGCCCTGCAGGTCACTCCAACCTGAGCGGACGACCCGGCGCCACCCACACGACAAGGAGAATCACCATGAAGCAGGGGATCCACCCCGACTACCACGAGACGAAGGTCGTCTGCACCTGCGGCAACACCTACACGACTCGTTCCACGGCCCCCGGCGGCGAGATCCGCGCCGACGTGTGCTCGGCCTGTCACCCCTTCTACACCGGCAAGCAGAAGATCCTCGACACCGGCGGCCGGGTCGCCAAGTTCGAGAAGCGCTACGGCAGCTTCAAGAAGGGCAAGAAGTAGTTCTTCGGTGACGCCGGGGTGCAGCGATGCTGCGCCCCGGCGTTCGTCGTTCCCGCCCATCGCTCCACGTACGAGACCAGGAGACACATGTCCGAATCCTCCGACCGTCTGCCGTCGCTGCTGGCCGCGGTCGCCCCGCTGAGGGAGGAGTACCGAGAGGTCGAGACACGGATGGCTGACCCGGCGGTGCTGGCGGACCAGCGGGCGATGCGGCGACTGGGTCGGCGCTACGCCGAGCTCGGGCCGGTGATCCGGGCCGCCGACGAGCACGACCGGGTGAGCGAGGACCTGGCGGCCGCCCGGGAACTGGCCGCCGAGGACGCCGGGTTCGCGGCGGAGGCCGAGACACTGCAGGCCCAGCTGCACGAGGTGGACGAGCGGCTCACCACCCTGCTCGCGCCGCGCGATCCCAACGACTCCCTGGACGCGATCGTCGAGATCAAATCGGGGGAGGGCGGCGAGGAGTCGGCGCTCTTCGCCGGCGACCTCTTCGGGATGTACCGGCGCTTCGGCGAGGCGCGCGGCTGGAAGATCGAGGTGCTGGACGCCCAGGACACCGACCTGGGAGGCTTCAAGTCGGTCACCTTCGCGGTCCACGCCCCGTCGGCGGGCGACCCGGACCGGATGCCGTACGGCACCCTGAAGTTCGAGGGCGGGGTGCACCGGGTGCAGCGGGTGCCGGTGACCGAGTCGCAGGGCCGGATCCACACCTCGGCGGCGGGCGTGCTGGTGATGCCTGATGTCGAGGACGACGAGTCGATCGAGATCGACCCCGACGACCTGCGGATCGACGTCTACCGGTCCAGCGGCAAGGGCGGACAGGGGGTCAACACCACCGACTCGGCGGTCCGGATCACCCACCTGCCCAGCGGGATCGTGGTGACCTGTCAGAACGAACGCTCCCAGTTGCAGAACAAGGAACAGGCACTGCGCATCCTGCGGGCCCGACTTGTCGCCCGGGCCGAGGAGGAGTCCGCCGCCGAGGCGTCCGCCGCCCGGCTGTCGCAGGTGCGGACGGTCGACCGTTCCGAGCGGGTGCGTACGTACAACTTCCCGGAGAACCGGATCGCCGACCACCGCATCGGCTACAAGGCGCACAACCTCGACCAGGTGCTCAACGGCGACCTCGGCCCGGTGATCGAGGCCCTGCAGGCTGCCGATACCGCCGAACGGCTCCGATCGGCCGGCGCCTGATGCCCGACCGGCCCTCGCCCGTCCGTGCCACCGTGGTGGCCCGCCGCGGCGCCGACCGGCTCCGTGGCCACGTCGCCTCTCCCGAGGTCGACGCCCGTCTGCTGCTCGCCCACCTGCTCGGCGTCCGGCCGGGTGACCTGGTGATGGCCGATCCACCCTCCGCGGAGCGGCTGGAGCACTACCGGGAGCTGCTGGAGCGTCGCGCCGCCGGTGTGCCGCTGCAGCACCTCACCGGCGAGGCGTGGTTCCGCACCGTACGGCTGGCGGTGGGACCGGGCGTGTTCGTGCCGCGGCCGGAGACCGAACTGGTCGCCGGGGCGGCGATCGAGGCGGCCCGGGCGGTGCAGGCACAGGGGCGTACGCCACGGGTGGTCGAGCTGTGCGCCGGGTCGGGGGCGATCAGCGCCGCGCTGGTCGACGAGGCGCCCGGCTGCCGGGTGGTGGCGGTGGAGATCGACCCGGCCGCCGTCGAGTGGACCCGGCGCAACCTCGCCGGGACCGGTGTCGAGGTACGCCTCGGTGACCTGGCCGACGCCGTGCCCGAGTGGGACGGCACCGTCGACGTGGTGGTGGTCAATCCGCCGTACGTCCCGTCGGGGATCAGTGAGGCGCTGCCGGTCGAGGTCACCGGCCACGATCCCGCGATCGCGGTCTTTTCGGGCGCGGACGGCCTGGACGCGATCCGTGCGGTGGAGCGGACCGCCCGTCGTCTGCTGCGCCCCGGCGGGGTGCTGGTCTGTGAACACGACGACAGCCAGGGCCTGTCCGCCCCGGCGATCTTCTCCGGGGTCGCCTGGCGCGGGACCGTCGACCATCCGGACCTGTCCGGCCGGCCGCGGTTCGTGTCGGCGACACGCACGCAGGTGGCAGGATGATGCGCGTGAGCGACATGTCGGACGACAGCAAGGACATCGCATCGGGTGCGGTCCCGCCCGCCCCGCAGCCGCGGATCGTCGACTGCCGGGTGGGCGACCCCGGGCAGGCGTTGACGGCCGCGAAGGAGGTCATCGCCGACGGGCGGGTGATGGTGATGCCGACCGACACGGTCTACGGGATCTGCGCCGATGCCTTCGACGCGTATGCCGTGCAGCGGCTGCTGACGGCCAAGCGGCGGGGCCGGGAGATGCCCCCGCCGGTGCTGATCAGTGACGAGGGTGTGATGACGGCTCTCGCGACCGACGTCCCGCCGGCTGTCCGCACGCTGGTCGCGAGGTTCTGGCCCGGCCCGTTGACGGTCATCTGCACGGCGCAGGCGAGCCTGAAGATGGACCTGGGGGAGACCAAGGGCACCATCGCCCTGCGGGTGCCGGACAACGACCTGGCTCGGCAGGTGCTGCGGCGGACCGGCCCGCTGGCCGTCAGCAGCGCGAACGTCTCCGGCCGGCCGCCGGCGACGACGGTCGAGGAGGCGGCGGAACAGCTCGGCCTCGATGTCGCGCTGTATCTCGACGGGGGCCCCACACCCGGGCCGGTGCCGTCGACGATCGTGGACTTCACGGCCTATCCCGAGGGCCGGGTGGTCCGGGAGGGCATCATCACCCTGGACCAGCTGCGCGAGGTCTCGCCGGGCGTACGCGCCCTCGACGGCGCCGAGGCGGAGGAGCCGGAGGCGACGGCGCCCGAGGAAGCCGAGGCGACCGCCGAGTCGGCGCCGACCGGGGCTGCGGAGGTGACCGAGAAGGCGGACGCTGCCGAGAGGGCCGAGGCCGCGGAGAAGGCCGAGGCTGCCGAGGCATCCGACCCGGAGCCGTCGGAGACGACGACGTCGGTGGCCGACGAGCAGACCACCGACGAGCAGACCGCGCGATCCGCGACGGAGACCACTGCACCCTCCGACGCCGACGCCGCTCCGGCCGAGGACCACCGGACCGCCTAGCGATGCGTGAGTACATCCTCGTCCTGCTGGTGGCCGCTGCGGTCACCTACCAGCTGAGCGGGTGGGCGCGTCGGGCGGCCATCCGCTTCGGGGCCGTCGCCAAGGTCCGGTCCCGGGACGTCCACGTGGTGCCGACGCCCTACTTCGGCGGAGTGGCGATGCTCGTGGGGGTGGCCGCAGCCTTCCTGCTGTCGATGAACCTGCCGTTCCTCGGTCGACACGAGATCGTCCGCCACGACGCCACCTGGATCCTGGTCGCGGTCGCGGTGCTGTGTGCCGTCGGGGTGCTGGACGACCTGTTGGACATCAGCGCCCTGACGAAGTTCGCCGGCCAGGTGCTGGCGGCCGGGATCGTCGTCCAGGCGGGCGTACGGATGCTGTGGATCCCGTTGCCCGACCGGATCATCTCGTTGGACACGGCGAGTTCGATCGTGATGACGGTCTTCTTCGTGGTGGTCTGCACCAATGCGGTCAACTTCGTCGACGGCCTGGACGGCCTGGCGGCCGGGGTGGTCGGCATCGGTGCGGCGGCGTTCTTCACCTACTCCTACATCCTCGCGGTGGAACAGGACCTGGTCCGCGCCACCACGGCCAGTGTGGTGTCGGTGGCGATCGTCGGGGTCTGTCTGGGTTTCCTGCCGCACAACGTGCATCCGTCGAAGATGTTCATGGGCGACTCCGGCTCGATGCTGCTCGGCTTCCTGCTGGCCACCTCGACGGTGAGCCTGACCGGCCAGTTCGACTCCTCCAAGCTCGAGGCCGGCGGCGGTGACCTGCTGCCGGCCTACCTGCCGTTGGTGCTGCCGATCGCGATCCTCGGGTTGCCGCTGCTCGACCTCGTGCTGGCCTGGATCCGGCGTGCCAACCAGGGCAACTGGTGGTTCGTGGCGGACAAGGGCCACCTGCACCACCAGTTGCTCCGCCGGGGCTACACCCACCGCGGGGCGGTGGCGGTGATGTACCTGTGGACCGCACTGTTGTCCTTCGGGGTGATGACGATCGGTCTCACCCGCAGTGCGGTCCTGATCGTCGTCTGGTGCGCCGCCGCGGTCGCGGTCGTGGTGGTCACCCTGGGGCCCGGCCCCCGACTGCTCGGGGTCGCGACCCGGCATCGTACGGATCGGCCCGCAGCGACCCCGTCGACGGCCGGCCAGCCCCCTGCTCCGCCGGCCTCCGGACCGCGCCGTGCGGCACGGCGCAGACGGTGACCAGCACTTTGTGCTACGTTTCACAAGCTGATGTCGGACGGCATCGCAAGGGGCCTCCAAGGGAGTGGGAAGCACCGCAGGATGAGTACGGTCATGGCGATGGATGAGCACGTGGAGGGCGACGCGTCGTCCTCTGCTGATCGCCCCGTCAGCCGTACCGCCACCGGGGTCTCCACCGTCCTGGTCCGCCGGCTGCTGCTGGCCGGCCTGATCGGCGGCCACCTCGGCCTGCTGGTCGCCACGCTCGTCGCCGGTCTGGTCGGTGGGGGAGTGGCCGCCGCCTCGGCCGCGGTCGGTGCCGTCCTCGCGATCCTCTTCTTCAGTCTCGGCCAGGCCGTCGTGCTGCGTTACGCCGAGCGGGAGGGCGCCGTGCTGCTGGTCGCGGCCCTCGTCTCGTACGGCATCCGGGCCTCCGGACTGGCCGGCGCCGTGGCCCTCTACGAGGCAGCCGGACTGGACCTGCTCGACCGCACCGCCACCGCCGCGGGCATGGTGGCCACCGTGCTGCTGTGGACAACGGTGGAGGTGGTCACTTTCGCACGGATGCGCATTCCTGTATATGACCTCGGTTACACCGAGCAGCCGCGAATGAACCGGGAGTGACGCCGCGACATGCCAACTGATAGTGTCCGAGGCGCGCTGAAGGACGAGGAGGTCGACAACGTGGGTATCCGGCGCCGTACGCCTGGCAAGCCCGAATCCTCGTTGCTTCCCCCCGGCGAACCGGTCGGGATGGAGACGGGACTACGTATCCTGTCCTACCTCGCGTCGGGCCTCATCCTCTATGGGGGGCTCGGCTGGCTCGGCGACAAGTTCCTGGGCACTGCCTTCCTGCTGCCCATCGGGCTCATCATCGGTCTGGTGCTGGCCATGTTCGTGATCATCAGACGATACAACCCCGATCCCGGCGACAAGCCGACGAAGTAGTAGTCCGGATGGAGACCATGACGTACGACATCGAAGTTGAGGAGGAACGGTGGGTCCGTTGACACTGCCGGCCCTGGTGGGAGCGCTCGTCCCGCTGGAAGGCGGACACTATGAATCCCCCGGCGTGAAGGACTTCCGGTTCTTCTGTGAAGCCACTGCCCCGAGCGCGACCAACCCGGGCAACGTCGCGGGTTGTACGTTCGGCATCGACTGGATGAACAAGCCGTTCTGGCAGGCGATCATCGGTGCGGCGCTCGTCATCGTGCTGTGGTTCATCGCCTCGCGCAACCTGAAGCTGGTCCCGAGCAAGGGCCAGTTCTTCTGGGAGTACGTGTACAACTTCATCCGCAACGGCGTGGCCCGCGACATCCTCGGCCCCGAGTACCGGCGCTACCTGCCGTACCTGCTGGGTCTGTTCAGCTTCCTGCTGGTGAACAACTGGTTCGGTGAGACCTTCGTCTTCATGCTGCCGACGTTCTCCAACATCGGCTACGCCTGGGCGCTGGCCATCATGTCCTGGGTCATCTACATCGGTGCCGGCATCCACAAGCACGGGTTCGGCCACTACATGAAGATGCAGCTGATCCCCGAAGGCGTCCCCGTCTACCTGTACCCGGTGATCATCCCGCTGGAGTTCCTGTCGAACTTCATCACCCGGCCGCTCACGCTCGGCTTGCGTCTCTTCGCCAACATGTTCGCCGGCCACCTGGTCGTGATGGTGTTCGTGATCGGTGGTGCCTACCTGCTGACCCTGCCGCACAACGCGTTCTACAACGTGTCGGGCGCGGTCTCGCTGATCTTCAGCTTCGCGATCCTCTTCCTGGAGCTGTTCATCGGATTCCTGCAGGCCTACATCTTCACCGTCCTGACCGCGCAGTACATCCACTCCTCCCTCGCCGAGGCGCACTGACGCCGAGGCGGTTCCGCCCCTCCCACAGTTCTCTTCTCACTGCAACCGAACCCTGAGAAGACCATCCGAAAGGAACGAGAATGACCCCGTTGGAAATCGCTGGCAGCATGAACATGCTCGGCTACGGCCTTGCCACCCTCGGCCCGGCCATCGGCGTGGGCTGGATCTTCGCCTCCGTCATCAACGGCACCGCCCGTCAGCCTGAGGCCCGTGGCGCCATGATGAGCACCGCGTTCATCGGCTTCGCCGTGGTCGAGGCCCTGGCCATCATCGGCATCGCCCTGGCGTTCGTCCTTCAGTGATGATTTCCATGGTGCCGATGGAACTCGACCTCGGCCCCCTCCTGCCCACCCACAACGCGGAGATCATCGTCGGGTTCATCCTGATGGTGCTGGTCTTCCTGGTGATGTGGAAGGCCGTCGTGCCGGCGTTCGAGAAGATGTACGCCGAGCGCGCCGCGGCGATCCAGGGTGGCATGGACAAGGCCGAGAAGGCCCAGGAAGAGGCGCAGGCAGCGCTGGCCGACTACAAGGCCCAGCTCGCCGAGGCCCGTACGGAGGCGGCTCGCATCCGCGAGGACGCCAAGAACCAGGGCGCCCAGATCATCGCCGAGATGCGCGAGCAGGCGAACGCCGAGGCGGAGCGGATCGTCGCGACGACCGCGGCGCAGATGGAGGCCGAGCGCAAGCTGGCCATGGGTGAGCTCCGCAACGAGGTCGGTGGCCTGGCCACCACCCTCGCCGGACGCATCGTCGGGGAGTCCCTCGATGACGACGAGCGGGCCCGCCGTACGGTCGAGCGCTTCCTGGCTGATCTGGAGTCGCAGACGGAGACGGAGAAGGCATGAGCCCCCAGACGGATCGCAACGAGCCACGGCTGAGCAGCCTGGACCTGGCCCTGGACGCGCTGAACATGCATCCGGCGCTGGCTGAGGAACTGTTCTCGATCGCCGACCTGTTCGGTTCGGACCCGGCGCTGCGGCGCGCGGTCACCGATCCCGGAGCTCCGGTGGAGGCTCGTCAGCAGCTCGTCGTCCGGTTGCTGGACGGAAAGGTCTCGCCCGAGGCCGTCGCCGTCCTGCGGCAGGCCGTCGGTCTGCGCTGGCGCACGGCGGGGGAGTTCGTGTCCGCCGTCGAGCGCCAGGCGATCCGGTCTGCTCTCGCCCAGGCACAGGTCACGGGTCAGCTGGACCAGGTGGAGGACGAGCTGTTCCACCTGAACCGGACCGTGGCCGGCACGGCGGAACTGCGTGATGCCCTGTCCAACGACCGGCGGCCGCTGGCCGACCGTCAGGACGTGGTGGCCGGGCTGCTTGCCGGCAAGGCCGCACCGGCGACGGTCGTCCTGGCCCGCCGTGCGGTGGGCGCCCGGGCGCGCACCTTCGCCCACACCATGGACGGCTACCTCGACCTGGCGGCGGCGCAGCGCAGTCGTGCCGTCGCCACCGTACGGGTCGCGCGGCCGCTGACGGCCGAGCAGACGGTTCGCCTGCAGGCTGCCCTCAACCAGCAGCTGGGTCGCCCGGTCAGCATGCACGTCGTCGAGGATCCCTCGGTCCTCGGGGGCGTCCGCGTCGAGGTCGGCGACGAAGTGATCGACGGGACCGTGGCGTCGCGCCTGGACGAGGCCCGCAAGCTGTTCTCCTGACGAGCAGCGCCGGCCGTCGCCCGGGTGACACCGGACCCAGAACTACGAGACTCACAGACAACGAGAACAAGGACGCAGAAGATGGCGGAACTTACTATTCGTCCGGAGGAGATCCGGAACGCACTGGACCAGTACGTCCAGCAATTCACTCCGGAGACCTCCTCTCGTGAAGAGGTCGGCACGGTGGTCACCTCGGGCGACGGCATCGCCCGCGTCGAGGGCCTGCCCTCGGCGATGGCCAACGAGCTGCTGCGCTTCGAGAACGGCACGCTCGGCGTCGCCCAGAACCTCGAGGCGCGTGAGATCGGTGTCGTCGTGCTGGGTTCGTCCGAGGGCATCGACGAGGGCCAGACCGTACGCCGCACCGGCGACGTGCTGTCCGTCCCGGTCGGCGAGGGCTACCTCGGTCGCGTCGTCGACGCGATGGGCAACCCGATCGACGGACTGGGCGAGATCACCGGCATCGAGGGCCGTCGTGCCCTGGAGATCCAGGCCGCCGGCGTGATGGACCGCCAGGAGGTCCGCGAGCCGCTGCAGACCGGTATCAAGGCCATCGACTCGATGACCCCGATCGGCCGTGGCCAGCGCCAGCTCATCATCGGTGACCGTAAGACCGGCAAGACCGCCATTGCCATCGACACGATCATCAACCAGAAGGCCAACTGGCAGTCCGGCGACCCGAAGAAGCAGGTGCGCTGCATCTACGTCGCGATCGGCCAGAAGGGCTCGACCGTCGCCGAGGTGCGCGGCGTGCTGGAGCAGGCCGGCGCCCTCGAGTACACCACCATCGTGAACGCCCCGGCGTCCGACCCGGCCGGCTACAAGTACATCGCCGCGTACGCCGGTTCGGCCATCGGCCAGCACTGGATGTACCAGGGCAAGCACGTCCTGATCGTCTTCGACGACCTGACCAAGCAGGCCGAGGCCTACCGCGCCATGTCGCTGCTGCTGCGTCGTCCCCCGGGCCGCGAGGCCTACCCCGGTGACGTGTTCTTCCTGCACTCCCGCCTGCTGGAGCGTTGCGCCAAGCTGTCCGACGCGCTGGGCGGCGGCTCGATGACCGGTCTGCCGATCATCGAGACCAAGGCCAACGACGTCTCGGCCTACATTCCGACCAACGTGATCTCGATCACCGACGGCCAGATCTTCCTGCAGTCCGACCTGTTCAACGCGAACCAGCGCCCCGCCGTCGACGTCGGCATCTCGGTGTCCCGCGTCGGTGGTGCGGCCCAGACGAAGGCGATGAAGGGTGTCTCCGGCACCCTGAAGATCGACCTGGCCCAGTACCGCGACCAGCAGGCGTTCGCGATGTTCGCGTCCAGCCTCGACGATGCGACGAAGCGGCAGCTGGAGCGCGGCGCCCGCCTCACCGAGCTGCTGCGCCAGAAGCAGTACTCGCCGTACCCGATGGAGCAGGAGGCCGTCTCTGTGTGGGCCGGCACCACCGGCAAGCTGGACGAGGTCCCGGTCGCCGACGTGCTCCGCTTCGAGAAGGAGTACCTCGAGTACCTGGGTCGCAACACCGCACTGCTGACCACCATCCGCGACAGCGGCAAGCTCGACGACGAGGCCAAGGCCGGCCTGGAGCAGGCGCTGGCAGGGTTCCGTCAGGAGTTCCGCACCAGCGAGGGCAAGCCCCTGGGCACCGAGCCGGAGCCGAAGAAGATCGGCGACGAGGACGTGGAGCACGAGCAGATCGTCGTGAAGAAGGCCTGAGATGGCTACCCTTCGCGAACTCCGTGATCGGACCAGGTCGGTCCAGACCACGAAGAAGATCACCCGGGCGATGGAGCTCATCGCCGCGGCGCGGATCCGCAAGGCCCAGCAGGCCGCCGAGGCTGCCGACCCGTACACCCGCGAGCTGACCCGGGCGATCCAGGCCGTGGCCAGCCGCCCGGACCTGGACCACCCGCTGCTCACCGAGCTGGAGCACCCGAAGCGGTCCGCCGTGCTGCTGGTGACCTCCGACCGAGGGCTGGCCGGTGGCTACTCGACCAACGTCCTGAAGGCGGGGGAGTCCGTACGGCACTACCTCACCGTCAAGCACCACCGGGAGATGGAGACCTACATCACCGGCAAGAAGGGTGTGGCGTTCCACGAGTTCCGCCAGCGGACGATCAAGCAGTCCTGGGAGGGTTTCTCCGACGCCCCGACCTATCGGGACGCCGACACCATCTCCCGGGTGCTGCTGGATGCCTTCCTCACCCCGACCGAGGAGGGTGGCGTCGACGAGATCTTCCTCGTCTACACCCGCTTCGTGTCGCGGGTGAAGCAGGTGCCGCAGATCATCCGGCTGCTCCCGCTGGAGGTGGTCTCCGAGGAGGAGGCGGCCGAGCGGGCCGAGAGCGGTGCGCTGATGACCGAGCTGCACCACGCGCCGGTGTACCAGGAGGACCGGGTCGAGAATCCGTTCGACTTCGAGCCGAGCCCCGAGGGTGTCCTCGACACCCTGCTGCCGCTGTACATCGGCAACCGTGTCTACCACGCGCTGATGCAGGCGGCGGCCTCCGAGCTGGCCGCACGTCAGGCGGCCATGAAGTCGGCCACCGACAACGCCAACGAACTGATCCGAAACCTGACGCGCGAAGCCAACCAGGCACGCCAGGCGGCGATCACCCAGGAAATTACCGAGATCGTGGGTGGCGCCGCCGCGCTGTCCGAGAGCGCGTGAGAGCGAGTGAGTGAGAAATATGACTGCGATTGCTGAACAGAACGCCGAGGTGAAGCCCGGCGCCACCGGCCGCGTCGTGCGTGTCATCGGCCCCGTCGTGGACGTCGAGTTCCCGCCGGACGCGATGCCGGAGATCCTCAACGCGCTGACCCTCGAGGTCGACGTGATGGGCGAGAAGAAGACGATGACCCTCGAGGTGGAGCTGCACATCGGTGACAACACCGTGCGCGCCATCGCCCTGAAGCCGACCGACGGCATCGTCCGCGGCCAGGAGGTCACCGACACCGGCGCGCCGATCTCGGTGCCGGTCGGCGACGTCACCAAGGGCAAGGTCTGGAACGTGACCGGCGACGTCCTCAACGTCGATCCGGCCTCGTTCGAGGTGACCGAGCGCTGGCCGATCCACCGTGACCCGCCGCCGTTCGACGCGCTGGAGTCGAAGACCGAGCAGCTCTACACCGGCATCAAGGTGCTCGACCTGCTCACCCCGTACGTCAAGGGCGGCAAGATCGGCCTGTTCGGCGGCGCCGGCGTGGGCAAGACCGTGCTGATCCAGGAGATGATCTTCCGCATCGCCCACAACTTCGGTGGCACCTCGGTGTTCGCCGGTGTGGGCGAGCGGACCCGTGAGGGCAACGACCTGATCATGGAGATGGACGAGGCCGGCGTGCTCAAGGACACCGCCCTGGTCTTCGGCCAGATGGACGAGCCGCCGGGCACCCGTCTGCGGATCGCCCTGTCCGGTCTGACGATGGCGGAGTACTTCCGCGACGTCCAGGGCCAGGACGTGCTGCTCTTCATCGACAACATCTTCCGGTTCACCCAGGCCGGTTCCGAGGTGTCGACGCTGCTCGGCCGGATGCCCTCCGCGGTGGGTTACCAGCCGAACCTGGCCGACGAGATGGGCGCCCTGCAGGAGCGGATCACCTCGACGCGTGGTCACTCGATCACCTCGATGCAGGCGATCTACGTGCCGGCCGACGACTACACCGACCCGGCCCCGGCGACCACCTTCGCCCACCTGGACGCCACCACCGAGCTCAGCCGGGCGATCGCCTCGCGCGGTCTGTACCCGGCCGTGGACCCGCTGTCCTCGACGTCGCGCATCCTCGACCCGCAGTACGTGGGCCAGGCGCACTACGACGTGGCCACCCGGGTGAAGCAGATCCTCCAGCGCAACAAGGAGCTGCAGGACATCATCGCCATCCTCGGTATCGACGAGCTGTCCGAAGAGGACAAGATCACCGTCAACCGGGCCCGGCGGATCCAGCAGTTCCTGTCGCAGAACACCTACACCGGCGAGAAGTTCACCGGTGTGCCCGGCTCGACCGTGGAGATGCCCGACATCGTCGAGTCCTTCCGGATGATCTGCGACGGCGAGGTCGACCACATCCCCGAGCAGGCGTTCTTCAACGTCGGTGGCATGGACGACGTCTACCGCGCCTGGGACAAGATGAAGAAGGAAGGCTGAGCGATGGCCACGAGCACCCTCCACGTCGAGGTTGTCTCGGCCGAGCGCAGCATCTGGTCGGGCGAAGCGGTGAACATCATCGCGCGCACCGTCGAGGGCGACATCGGCATCCTTCCCGGTCACTCCCCGCTGGTCGCGCTGCTGCAGCCGTCCGCCGTGGAGATCTTCACCCTCGAGGGCAATCGTGAGGTCGTGGCCGTGGACGGCGGATTCATCTCCGTCGCCCAGGGCCGGGTCTCGGTGCTGAGCGCGTTCGCCCGCCTCGGCCACGAGATCGACCAGCACGAGGCCGAGCAGGAGTACGCGGCGGCTCGCGAGCGGATGGAGCACGAGTCCGACGACGAGGCCACCCGCCAGCACTTCAACCGGGCCCGCGCCCAGGTGCGCGCCGCGGAGAAGTACACCGGCCAGGCGAGCCCCGAGCTCGCAGTCTGACCTGTCACGGGTCGGCCGGGGATCTGTCCCGGCCGATCCGTGCTGGCATCCAGTCCGGGAGTTCTGGATCGGCACGGGCATCAGTAGAATGTGCCCATGTTTCTGGCCATCCTCAAGTTCTGCCTCGTGGCGCTTGTCGTACTGGCCATCCCTGTCCTGCTTCTGCTGGCACGCCGGATCTGGTTGGTCCGCGCGGTAGGCGCCTTCGACTGCAGCATGATCCTCGAATCCGCGACTCCGGGCACCCGTTGGGTGTCCGGAGTCTGTCGTTTCCGGGGGGAGGAGCTGTGGTGGTATCCCGACTTCGGCCTGTCCTTCTCGCCGCGACAACGTTTTCCTCGCGATCGTACGATCGCCCTGCCCAGCCGTCCCCTGGAGGGTATCGGACCCTCCTCGGAGTTCGCCGACTACCGGGTCGTCCCGCTGAGCCGCAAGATCGGCGGCGGAACGGCCGTCTGGGACCTGGCGATGGCTCCCGCCGCAGTGATGGCCGTGCTGAGCTGGCTGGAGGCCGCGCCCCCGGGGATGGGGCACCGTCGGCCGCAGATGCCCCCCGGGGTCACCTCCGGCTCCTAGTCGTCCTCGCCGGTGGGGCCCTGCTCGGTGGGCTCCTGCGCCGCGGGGACATCGGTCGGCCGCTGCTCATCCAGGGCGTTGGCATGCTCGGTGATCCGGGCCCGGCGACGCAGCGCCCGCCGGTCCTCGGGGACGCGCTCGCCACCGGGCACCCAGAGGATGTCGCCGGACTCCCCGTTCACGACCCGGGTGAGGATGAAGAGCAGGTCGGACAGCCGGTTGAGGTAGGTCACCGCCAACAGGTTGATCCCGCCGGCGGTCTCCGACCCGTCCGGAGCCGCCTCGGTGCCGTACGTCGCGACCGCGGCCCAGGCGCTCCGCTCCGCGCGACGGGCGACCGTACGGGCCTGGTGCAGTTGGGCCGCCGCCGGGGTGCCGCCGGGGAGGATGAAGGACGCCAAGGAGGGCAGCTGTTCGGTGAACTCGTCGCACCAGGCCTCCAGCTGGTCGATCGAGGCCTGCTCGATCCGCAGCGGCGCGTAGCGGGGGTGCTCGGTCAGCGGGTTGGACAGATCGGCCCCGACGTCGAACAGCTCGTTCTGCACCCGCCGGAGCACCGTGGCGACCCGGTCGGGCATGCCGCCGGTGGCCAGCGCCACCCCGATGATGGCGTTCGCCTCGTCGACATCGCCGTACGCCATCACCCGCGGATCGGTCTTGTCGGCCCAGGACATGTCGGACAGCCGGGTCCGGCCGGCGTCGCCGGTGCGGGTGTAGATGCGATTGAGGTTGACCATGCGGCCAGCCTAGGGGATGGGCAGGATAGATTCCTGTGGGCCGTACGTGGCGTGCTGTGAGCTGGGTGAGAGGGTGGACAGATGCGGGCTCGATCGTTCCGGAGGCTCGGAGTCGTGGCGGCGGTGGGCGGACTGGTGATGGCGGCGAGCGGCTGCGCCCCGTCCGCGCCGGGGGCCTCGGCCCCATCGGCGACCGGCCTGCCGCGTGACGTCGCCTCGGTCGACCCGAGCGGCGCGTCGTCCTCGGACGGGGAGCGTACGGTCACCTGTGCGTATCGCCGCGACGGCGAGCCGGCCCGTCCGGTGGATCCACCGGAGGCGAGTGCACCGGCGGACGGCACGACGGCCGTCACTCTGTCGTTCGCCGTCGGCAACGTCACCATCACGATGGACCGCGCCCAGGCGCCCTGCACGGTGAACAGTGTCGAGTCGCTGGCGAGCCAGGGCTTCTACACCGGCACCCGGTGCCATCGGCTGGCCGACAACGGCCTGTTCATGCTCCAGTGCGGCGATCCGACCGGCACCGGGGGTGGCGGCCCGGGCTACCGCTTCGCCGACGAGGTGGATCCGAAGGCCGTCTATCCGGCCGGCACCGTGGCGATGGCCAATGCCGGCCCCGACACCAACGGCTCGCAGTTCTTCCTCGTCTACCAGGACTCCCCGCTGCCGCCCGCTTACACCGTCTTCGGCCACCTCGACGAGGCCTCGACCGGCGTGGTCACCAAGATCGCTGCTGAGGGCCAGGACGGCTCGTGGGGGGACGGCACCGGCCGCCCGAACAACCTCGCCGCCATCACGGCCGTACGCCTCGGCTGATCGCCGTACGCCGGCAGAGCCCCCGCCCGGCAGAGCCCCCGCCCGGCAGAGCCCCCGCCCGGCAGAGCCCCCGCCCGGCAGAGCGCCGTACGCCCCGATCGATCGGCAGCGATCAGCGCGGGGCGACCGAGCGGGCCGGCTGCGCCACGAATCGCTCCACGGCGGCGGTGAAGACCTCGCGCTGCTCGGTGTGCACCCAGTGGCCGGAGTCCTTGATCGTCAGCTGGCGGGTGGCCGGGAAGTACCGACGCATGATCGGCGCGTACTCGGGCAGCACATAGTCGCTGTTCGCCGCTTTGATCCACAGCGTCGGGCCGTCCCAGGACCCGTCGACCCCCTCGGGCCAGCCGAGGATCCGGTCCAGTTCGGCGGCCAGCACGGCGATGTTCGGCAGCCAGGACCAGGAGCGGCCGGTGCGGGTCAGATTCTGCAGCACCCACTCGCGGATCCCGCGGTCGGGCAGCAGCGGGCGGAGGATCTCGGAGGCGGTCTGCCGGTCGGGCAGCCGGTCCAGGTCGATCGTACGGATCGCCGCGATGATGTCCTGGAACTGGCGATGACCGGTGTAGGCCACCGGGGACATGTCGGCGACGACCAGCCGTTCGACCAGCTCGGGGTGGCGCAGCGCCACCAACATGGAGATCTTGCCGCCCATCGAATGCCCGACCAGGGTGACCGGCTCGCCGCCGACCTCGGTCGAATCGGCCAGCCAGTCGGCGAGGATGTCGGCGGTCTGCAGGTAGTCGAAGTGCTCGGTCCACAGCGACCGCCCGTGGTTGGGCATGTCCAGCAGAAGGGTCCGTGCACCGTGCAGGCCCATGTGCTTGGCGATCTGGGCGAAGTTGCGGCCCTGGCCGAGCAGGCCGTGGCAGAACACCACCAGGGGCCCCTCGGCGCCGAAGCCGATGGAGAACAGGGACGGGACGGTGCTCATGGGCGGCGGCTCCAACAGGCGGTGTGCCAGTGCCGGCGCTCGGCCACGGCACTGTCGGCCCCGGGCACGGGGTCGTGCGGCCAGACGACGAGGTGGGGCGTGCCGGGCCGGATCTCATGATCGCAGCCGGGGCACCGATAGCTCTTCACGGCGTTCTGCCCGGCCATCGTCCGGACCACCCACCGGCCGTCGGCCTTGCGGTCCTCGCGCGCGTGACTGCTGCCCAGCGGGCGCGGCGCTCGCAGGTGTTTGCTCGGCCGCCGCTTCATGGTCCTCCCAGCACGCTCGGATGTCGCGGCCCAGCATAGTCAGGTAGCGTGAAGCGGTGCGTTTGGTGATTGCTCGTTGTCAGGTCGACTACTCCGGGGCGCTGACCGCCCATCTGCCGATGGCGAATCGGCTGATCATGATCAAGGCGGACGGATCGGTGTCGGTGCACGCCGACGACCGGGCGTACAAGCCGCTGAACTGGATGAGTGCTCCCTGCACGATGACGGTCCGGGAGGCCGAGGAGGACGAGGCCGCCGTCGTCGAGGACTTCGACGACGAGATCCTTGAGGTGTGGACCGTACGCGGTGCCGGCAAGGAGCCGTCGCGGCTGCAGATCGCGATTGCGGAGATCCTCCACGACAGCGAGCACGAACTCGGCGTCGATCCCGGCCTGCAGAAGGACGGCGTCGAAGCCCACCTCCAGGAACTGCTCGCCGAGAACCCGGAGACCTTCGGGACCGGCTGGTCCCTGGTCCGGCGCGAGTTCCCGACCGCGATCGGACCGGTCGACCTGTTGTGCAAGGACGCCGACGGGGCGTACGTCGCCGTCGAGGTCAAGCGGCGCGGGGAGATCGACGGAGTGGAGCAGCTCACCCGCTACCTGGAGCTGATGCGCCGCGACCCGCGGCTCGGGCACGTCGAGGGCGTGTTCGCGGCCCAGCAGATCAAGCCGCAGGCCCGGGTGCTGGCCGAGGACCGTGGCATCAGCTGCGTGACGGTCGACTACGACGCCCTGCGCGGCATGGATCACGCCGAGGACCGGCTGTTCTGACCGCACGGCTGTTCTGACGTACGGCTGTTCTGACGTACCGCTGGCTGACCCTGGGCCGCCGGGGCCCGGATCGCCGATCCCGGCCGGACGGCTCAGCGGGTCGCGGACCCGTCGCCTGCTGCCGGGATCGGGCGGACCGCGGTGGGGGCGTCGTCGGTGACCGGACGGATCTGCGTGGGAGCGTCCTCGGCGGGGACCTCGTCGGTGGGAGCGTCCTCGGTGGTCGCGTCCTCAGCGGTCGGGGCAGCCGGGTCGGTGGACTCCGTCGCGGTGGTCGGTTCGATCCGCTGGATCCGCGTGGTCAGTTCGGCAGCCTCGGGCGACTCGCCGGGTCCCACCGGTGCCGGCGCGGCGGCCGCCAGGCGTTCCGCGGTCTCCCGGTCGAGCACCACGGTCGCCTCCTCGGCCACTTCCGGCTCGTCGGTCTCGGCGGGCAGTTCGATCACCGGATCGCGGCTCAACTCGTCGAGGGCGCCGAATTCCATGTCCGGGAAGTCGTCCGCGGTGGTGCCGGCGAGGGTGGACAGGTTCGACAGCTGGGCCAGGATGGCGTGCTTGCGCTGGGCGAGCATGTCGGTCTCCCGGCGCAGCCGGCTCTGCCGCTCGGCCCACCGGTCGGCGACCGTCAGGCTCGCCATCTCGGCTTCCTTGTGGGCCTGGTTGACCACCTGCTGCCCCTCCCGGGCGGCCAGCACCTTGACCTGCTCGGCCTCGGCGAGCGCGTCGGTCCGCAGTCGCTGGGCGCGCTCGGTCTCCTCGGCGATCGAGCCGATCAACGCCTCGTGGCGGGCCGTCGCATCCGCGAGCATCCGCGCGGTCTGCTCCTGCACCCGCTCCTTCTCCTGGATCAGGGCGGTCAGCGTCTTCTCCCGCTCGTCGGCGAGCTCGGCGCGGATGGCCCGGACCTCCTCGGTCACTTCGTCGCGCAGCCGAGCGGCCTCCGTACGCGCGGAGTTCTGCAGCAGCGACGACTCGGCGCGGGCCTCGTCCCGCAGCGCGGCGGCCCGGGCGCTGGCCTCGGCCACGATGGTCCGCTGCTGCTCCTCGGCGCGGGCGATCGTGCTCCGGGCCTGCTCCTCGGCGGCCTCGACGGTCGCCCGGGCCGACGCAACCGCCGCGTCACGGCTCTCCTGGGCGGCCCGCTCGGCTTCGGCCACGATCGACTTCGCCTCGATCTCCGCGCCCGAGCGCACCAGTTCGGCCTGCGCATCGGCCTGACCGGTGACGTCGGCGGAGTGCTGCCGTGCGGTGGCGACCAACGCGTCGACGTCGGTCCGGGTGGTGGCCAGGATCTGCTGGGTCTCGGCCTCCCAGCGGTCGCGCAGCTGGCGGACCTCGGCCAGCGTGGTGGTCCGCAGGTCCTCCGCGTCGCGTTCGGCATGGTTGCGGATGTCGGCGGCGTGCTGGCGGCTCTCGGCGAGGATCTGCTCGGCCTGGGAGTTCGCCCGGTCGGTGATCTCGCGGGCCTGCGCCTCAGCGGTCGACAGCATCTGGGTGGCGTGGGTGCCCAGGTTGGTGAAGTCCATCTGGACCGGCCGGTCCAGCTCGGAGCGCTGCTGGTCCACCGTACGGCGCAACTCCCGCTGGATGCGCTTGAGATCCGCGATCTGCGCCTCCAGTGAGCGGAGGTACTCGTCCACCGACGTCTTGTTGTATCCGCCCCAGGCGGCGGTGGGGAAACTTCCCACCGCGCTGGCGGTCTCATCGAAGAGGTCGAGTCCCTCGTTGTCCGCTGGCACTGGTGTCTCCTGTCCGTACGTGGGCGACTGGTCCCCAGGCTACCCAGCGCCGGGGACAAAACGACGAACCACCGCGCGGTGGCCGCAGGAGGCCGGTGCCGGGCGGTGGTTCATCGGGGTGTCGGGCCGAGGCCCGCTCAGGCGATGGGCAGGAAGCCTTCGGGCTCCGCCGGGCGCTCGACGAGCTCCAGCAGCACGCCGCCGGTGCTCTTCGGGTGGCAGAAGTTGATCCGCGAGCCGTACGTGCCGTGCCGCGGTGCGTCGTAGAGCATCTTCACGCCGCGGGCGGTGAGGATCTCGGCGGCCTTCTCGACGTCGGCGACGCGGTAGGCGACCTGCTGGATGCCACCACGGCCGGCGTTCTTGGCCAGCCACTTGCCGATGGTGGACTCCTCGGTCAGCGGCGCCAGCAGCTGGATCTCGGCGTCACGGTCGGTGAAGTCGTGGCCGTTGGTCGCCAGCATGACCTCCTCGACGCCCTGCTCCTCGTTCTTGCCGCGGAAGACCACGTGCCAGCCGAAGACCTCGGTGTGCAGCTTGATGGCCGCTTCCATGTCGGGGACCGCGTAGCCGACATGGTCGACGCACAGGAAGATGTCCTTGTTGTCGGATACAACAGATGACTCGCTCATGTCTCCAAGCTTTCCACAGCGCGCGTCATGTCCGACCCGGGGGGTCCCGGGGCCGCCGACCGCGGGCGGACTAGGCTGGCGACGATCACCCCACCTTCGTACGCGACACCGGAAGGACGTGCCCCGTGGCCCGTACCCAGCCCACCGTGCCCGAGCTCATCGCAGGAGCCCGCCAGCGCAAGCCTCGGGCCCTGGGACGTCTCATCACGCTGATCGAGAACAACTCCGGGTCGTTGCGTGAGGCGATGGAGCTGATGGCCCCCGACACCGGGCACTGCCACATCGTCGGCATCACCGGGTCGCCGGGTGTCGGCAAGTCGACCAGCACCTCGGCGCTGGTGAGCGAGCTGCGCGCCCGCGGCCAGCGGGTCGGCGTGCTCGCGGTCGACCCCTCCTCGCCGTTCTCCGGCGGGGCAGTGCTGGGCGACCGGATCCGGATGCAGAAGCACTCCCTCGACCCGGAGGTCTACATCCGGTCGATGGCGACCCGTGGTCACCTGGGCGGGTTGTCCGCGGCGGCGCCCCAGGCGCTGCGGGTCTTCGACACCGCCGGCTTCGACACAGTGATCGTGGAGACGGTCGGGGTGGGGCAGTCGGAGGTGGAGATCACCCAGACCGCGGACACCGTGCTGGTGCTCAACGCTCCCGGGATGGGCGACGGGATCCAGGCGGCGAAGGCCGGCATCCTCGAGATCGCCGACATCTTCGTGGTCAACAAGGCCGACCGGGACGGCACCCAGGCACTGATCCGCGAGCTGCGCAACATGGTCGCGCTGGCCAAGCTCGGTCCCGACGAGTGGAAGCCCCCGATCGTCCGGACGGTGGCCAGCCAGGGGGAGGGGATCGCCGAGTTGGTCGACCAGATCCAGGAGCACAAGGAGCACGCCCAGAAGACCGAGGCCTGGCAGGCGCGCCGGCTGGATCGGGCGCGCGCCGAGGTCGAGGCGCTGGCGCTGGGCAACGTACGTCACCGGTTCCTTCGTCAGGGACGGGCGCATTTCGACGCGATCGCGGCCGATGTCCGCGACGGGAAGACCGATCCGTACGCCGCGGCCGACGCGATCCTGGAGGATCTCTGATCCACCGACGACGTCCGGCGTGAGGGCTCCGGACATGCCACACCGAGTCGGCTGTCGAACAGCGTCCTCGGTGCGGGTTCAGGGGTGGATGAGGGTCAGCGGAACAGGTAGCGAGCGACCTGGTCGAGGGTCATGCCACCTTCGGAGGCGGTGAGCAGGCGGTTGGTCCGTACGACGTAGAGGAAGTACGGGGCGGCGAGGGTGGAGACGCAGGTCTTCGTGAGCCGAAGGCCTTGCTGGGTGGCCTCGAAGGAGAGTCGCTGCTCCACGAGGCGGTCCCAGGCGCTGGGTGGGGGCGCTGGGCGGCGCGAGCGGACGTGTGGCCGGATCGGTGCTGTCAGAGTCATGGTGGTCACCCCCGTTCGGCGGACTCGAGGCGATGAGCGTGTGCCACGTCTGTGCGTTGATCAAAATGTTACCAGTGAGACTGTGGGCGCCTAAGACCCTCGGTCCTGTGAATTGGCTCATTCTACGCCGGACCGGCGTGTTGCTCCCAGGAAGAGGGCGGCATCCGGTAGATATAGGGACGCTCCATGTCCTCGTCCCGATCGGAGGTCGACGTGCTGAATTGGGTGAGGAAGGTCCTGCTGGTCCTGGTCATCGCGTTCGCCGTCTTCTACCTGTTCACCAACCCCCAAGGGGCGGCGGCAGCCGTTCGGGGGTTCTTCGGCCTGTTCGGCTCCATCGCCACGTTCTTCACGGCCCTCACCCAGGGCTGAGCGGGACCCTGCGATGCGCCGCGGGGGCTTCGCGGATCGCGTGCTCGATCCGCGTATCGACGACCACCTGATTTCCGACGAGGGTGAGGTCGTCATCGACGAGGTGATGCATCACTGGGTGGTGATGGTGAAGCCGGTCCTGATCGTGCTGCTGGGCGTGGCGGTCATCCTGCTGATGCCGTACGTCGGCGACCTGTGGTGGTTCTTCCTGCTGGTCGGGCTGGTCCCGGCGACGTACGGGCTCTACCGGATCCAGGTCGAGTTCATGGACCGCTTCGTGATCACCAACATGCGTGTCTTCCGCGTCCACGGGGTGTTCAACCAGCAGATCGCCACCGTCCCGATGTCGCGGATCCTCGACATCAGCGTCCACAAACCGCTGCTCGGCCGACTGCTCGGCTACGGGCACTTCACCTTCGAGTCGGCGGCGCAGGACCAGGGCCTGCGTGACATCCGCTACGTCGCGCGTCCCGACGAGCGGGACCTGACCATCCAACGGGTGATCCAGCGCTCCGGCCTGCGCAAGGACTTCAAGGTCGCGGTCGTCGACGAGGACGACGGCACCTGATCCTGCCCCCTGCCCGGACAGCGGAACCTGCTCGGTCAGCGCCGCCCGGCCAGCCGGTGCCGCCGGCCCTCGAGCACCAGCCGGTGCCGCCGGCCCGAGAACGCGGTCGACCGACGGGTGTCGATCGGCGGCGTCAGTTGGTCGTCCTCCGCCGGCAGGCCTGCGGCGAGCCGCCGGGCCCGGGCGAGCTCCGCGTTCAGCACACCACCGATGATCAGCGCCAGATTGCAGACCCACAGCCACATCAGCATCACGATGATCCCCGACAGCGTGCCGTAGTTGAGGTCGAGGCGAACGTACGCGAGGGACGCATACTCGGTGAGCGCCCAGGATGCGACGGCTCCCAGCCCGACCGCGACGACCGCGCCCGGGACCAGCCAGCGGGCGCCCTCCTGCCGGACGTTGGGGGCCGTACGGTAGACGATCATCGCGGCGAACAGCGAGACGACGACCAGTGCCGGCCACCGCAGCGCGTTCCAGATCCGCAGCGACGTGTCGGGGATGCCGAGTAGGCCGCCGACCGCGCCGACCGCCTCCGGGCCGGCGATCAGCAGCACTGCGCTCACCGAGGCGGCCACCACCAACGCGAGGGTGGTGAGGTACTGCAACGGCGGCAGCACCAGCAGGCGTCGGCCCTCCATCACCTCGTAGACCCGGTTGAGCATCCGGGCCAGCGCACCCAGGTAGAGACTCGCCGTCGCCACCGTGAAGAGCACCACGATGATCAGCGGGAGCGGCGGCAGGGACGACTCGGCGAAACCGCGCAGCGGCGCGGCCAGGGCACTCGCGACGCCAGCCGGCGCCACGGCGGAGAGCACCTGCAGGATGAGGTCGACGACCCGGTCGTCCATGCCGACGAAGCTGACCAGGTCGACCATCACCATGAAGGCCGGGACGAGGGCGAGCACCGCGTAGAAGGTCAGTGCGGCAGCCAGGTCGACGCACTGCAGTCGCAGCACGCCGTCGACGGATCGCCGGACGGCGTACCACCAGAGGTGGCCGTGGAGATCGCCCCAGGTCCGGGGCAGTGGGTCATGGGACGGCAGGCCAGCACGGCGGCCGGGCCCGACAGGCCCCGCGCCGGGCATGTGCACCATGGCTCAGTTCCTACCATGAGTGCACACCCCGGCGCGATCGACCCACCGGACGGCGGGGTGGGTCAGGCCGACAGCACCGATGACACCAGTGCCTGGGCCTCCTGCTGGACCTGCGCCAGGTGCTCGGCGCTGATCATCGACTCGGCGTAGATCTTGTACTTGTCCTCGGTGCCGGACGGCCGGGCGGCGAACCAGGCGTGCTCGGTGGTCACCTTGAGTCCGCCGATCGGCGCGCCGTTGCCGGGGGCCTCGGTGAGGATGGCGGTGATCGGCTCGCCCGCCAGGGTGTCGGCGGCGACGTCGGCCGGGCTGAGCGCCTTGAGCCGGGCCTTCTGCTCCCGGGTGGCGTCGGCGTCGGTGCGGGCGTAGTACGGCCGTCCGTGGGCCGCGACCAGGTCCGCGTAGAGCTCGGAGGGCGTCCGCCCGGTCACCGCGAGGATCTCGGCGGCGAGCAGGTCGAGCAGGATGCCGTCCTTGTCGGTGGTCCAGGTGCTGCCGTCCGTGGTCAAGAAGGAGGCGCCGGCCGACTCCTCACCGCCGAAACCGACCGTGCCGTCGCTCAGCCCGGGGACGAACCACTTGAAGCCGACCGGGACCTCCACGAGCGTACGGCCGATGTCCTCGGCCACCCGGTCGATCATCGACGAGGAGACCAGGGTCTTGCCGATGCCGCAGTCGGCAGGCCACTGAGGGCGGTGCGTGTAAAGATACTGGATGGCCACCGACAGGTAGGCGTTGGGGTTCATCAGCCCGCCGTCCGGGGTGACGATGCCGTGCCGGTCGGCGTCCGCATCGTTGCCGGTGGACAGGTCGAACCGGTCCCGGTTGCGGATCAGCGATGCCATCGCATGGGGGGAGGAGCAGTCCATCCGGATCTTGCCGTCGGTGTCCAGCGTCATGAACCGCCAGGTCGGGTCCACCTCGGGGTTGACGACGGTGAGGTCGAGTCCGAGGTGCTCGGCGATGTACTGCCAGTACTGCACCGACGCGCCGCCCATCGGGTCGGCGCCGATCCGGATCCCGGCCGTACGGATCGCGTCCAGATCGACGATGCTGGCCAGGTCCTGGCAGTAGGGCGTGCGGTAGTCGAACCGGGTCACCTGCGGCGCCGCCTGGTCGTACGGCATCCGCTTGATCGGCGACGGATCGGCGATCAGGGCGTTGGCACGGGCGGCGATCACCGAGGTGGCGTCGGTGTCGGCGGGGCCGCCGTGCGGCGGGTTGTACTTGAAGCCGCCGTCCCGCGGCGGGTTGTGCGAGGGAGTGACCACGATGCCGTCGGCCGGAGGCTCGTCCGGCCCCTTGTCCCGGTTGTGCACCACGATCGCGCGGGACAGCGCCGGGGTCGGGGTGTACTCGTCCTCCTGCTCGGCACGGACGTCCACGCCGTTGGCGACCAGGACCTCGATCGCGGTGCGCCACGCCGGCAGCGAGAGGGCATGGGTGTCCTTGGCGAGGTAGAGCGGGCCGACGAAGCCCTGGGCGGTGCGGTACTCGACGATCGCCTGGGTGATGGCGGCGATGTGGGCGTCGTTGAACGCCCCGTCGAGGCTGGCACCACGGTGCCCCGAGGTGCCGAAGACGACCTGTTGGTCGGGATTCGTCGGATCGGGGGCGATCGTGTGGTAGGCGGACAGGACCTTGTCGACGTCGATGAGGTCCTCCGGAAGGGCCGGTTGACCAGCGCGTGCGTGAGCCATGGGTTCATCATGCCCCTAGTAGGCTGGGCGCGGCAGACGACCCACGGAGCCGTACGGCGGGGACGGCACACCCGGACCGGACCACAGCACGTGGGCAGGCACCCGACGACGAGGAGCACCGAACAGCGATGACCAATTCCACCTTCAACCGTCCGGGAGCCGTGGACCTGTCCGCCCTCGCCCAGCAGCCGGCGCCCTCCGGTCGGCGGGGGACCCGCAACTCCTGGGTCATGGAGGTCGACGAGTCGACCCTCGAGGCGACCATCCGTCGGTCACTGCAGCACCCGGTGGTGCTCGAACTGACCTCGTCGCGGGTCCCGGGGACCGACCGGCTGGCGGCAGACCTCGCCGGGCTGGCGAACGCCGCCGAGGGCCGCTGGCTGCTGGCCCGGGTGGACTGTGACGCCCACCCGCAGATCGCCGCCGCGCTGCAGATCCAGGCGGTGCCGACCGTGGTGGGGTTGCTCGCCGGCCAGGCCGTGCCACTCTTCCAGGGGATCCTGCCGCACGACGACATCGCTGCGGTGATCGACCAGCTGCTCCAGGCGGCGCTGGCGAACGGGATCGCCGGGCGTGCCGAGCCGATCGCCGTCCCGGACGACCCGGCCACCGCACCGGTCCGCGACGCCCGCTACACCGAGGCTGACGAGGCGGTGGCCCGAGGCGATTTCGCGGCCGCCGAGGAGGCCTTCGACGCCTTGCTGCGGGCCAACCCGGCGGACAGCGAGGCCCGGCTCGGCAAGGTCCAGGCGGGCTTGTGGGCGCGCGCCGGGCAGGTCGACGCGGCCGGGGTCGAGGCACGGCTGGCGGCGGATCCGACCGACGCCGGCGCGGTGCTGGACGCCGCCGATCTGGCGATGGTGCAGGGCCGCGCCGCCGAGGCGTTCGCCCTGATCATCGGGCTGATCCGGACCACCGTCGGGGACGACCGGGAGCCGCTGCGGCGCCGCCTGCTCGACCTCTTCGAGACCCTCGATCCGGCCGATCCGGCGCTGGTGAAGGCCCGTCGCGACCTGGCGACCGCGCTGTTCTGAGCCGCGTGCCCCGGAACTGATCGCCCCGGAACTGAGCTGATCTGACCCGAGGATGGGTCCCCGCGGGCTTCCATGGGGCTGCCCTATGGAAGCCCGCAGGCACACCGGCGCCGGAGCCGCAGGGTCGGCCACGCGTACGGTGGACGACCCCGCGAAGCCGGCGGGGCGCGCAGCCCGCTCAGCCCTCGATGATGTTCGCCGCGCGGTGGGTGAACCACACCGCGGCCAGTGGCGGAACGACGACCGTGGCGCTCTGCCGCAGACCGTTGTTGGAGATCTCCTCGGTATGGATCTCGCCGAGGTTGCCCCACTCACCGGTGCCGTCGTACGCCGGGGAGTCGGTGTTGAGGATCTCGGTCCAGGCACCCGGCATCGGCAGCCCGATCCGGTAGTTGGTGTGCGGCACGGGGGAGAAGTTGACCACCGCGGCCAGCGCGTTCCCGGTGCGGTCGAACCGCAGGAAGCTGAACACGTTGGCAGCGGCGTCGTCGGCGTTGATCCAGCGGAAGCCGGCCGGATCCTGATCGAGTTCCCACAGCGCCGGGGTGGCCTTGTAGGCGGCGTTCAGGTCCTTGACCAGTTGCTGCAGGCCGTGGTGGCCCCAGTGCGGCTGGGCCAGCCAGTCGACACCCTGCTTGTCGTTGAACTCGCCGCGCTGGCCGAGCTCGCAGCCCTGGAAGATCAACTGCTTGCCCGGGTGGGCCCACATGAACGAGTAGTAGGCACGCAGCGTGGCGAACTTCTGCCAGTCGTCGCCGGGCACCTTGCCGAACATCGACCCCTTGCCGTGCACCACCTCGTCGTGGCTGATCGGCAGCACGAAGTTCTCCGAGTACTGGTAGACCATCGCGAACGTCATGTTGTTGTGGTGGTACTGCCGGTGGATCGGCTCGTGCTCGATGTAGCGCAGGGTGTCGTTCATCCACCCCATGTTCCACTTGAACCCGAAGCCGAGACCGCCCTGGTCGACCGGCTTGGTGATCCCGGGGAAGGAGGTCGACTCCTCGGCGATCATCACGCAGCCGGGCTGGCGCTCGTACAGATGCCGGTTGACGTAGCGCAGGAAGTCGATGGCCTCCAGATTCTCGTTGCCACCGTACTGGTTCGGGATCCACTGCCCGTCCTCGCGGGAGTAGTCCAGGTAGAGCATCGAGGCGACGGCGTCGACCCGCAGACCGTCGACGTGGAACTCGCTCAGCCAGTAGAGGGCGTTGGAGACCAGGAAGCTCTTCACCTCGTTGCGGCCGAAGTTGAAGATGTAGGTGCCCCAGTCGGGGTGCTCACCCAGCCGGGGGTCGGCGTGCTCGTAGAGGGCGGTGCCGTCGAACCGGCCGAGTGCCCACTCGTCCTTGGGGAAGTGACCGGGCACCCAGTCCATGATCACGCCGATGCCGGCCTGGTGCAGCCGGTCGATCAGGAAGCGCAGGTCGTCCGGGGTGCCGAACTTCGACATCGGGGCGAAGTAGCCGGTGACCTGATAGCCCCACGAGCCGGAGAACGGGTGCTGGGCGACCGGCATGAACTCGACGTGGGTGAAGCCCTGCCACTTGACGTACTCGACCAGGTCCTCGGCCAGCTCCTGGTAGGTCCGGCCGGGCTTCCAGGAGCCGAGGTGCACCTCGTAGACGCTCATCGGGGAGCGCCACAGCTCGGTCTTCGGCCGGTTCTCCATCCAGCCCTGGTCGTGCCAGGGATAGTTGTCGACCGCGACGATGGAGGCGGTGTTCGGCGGGCCCTCGGCCTTGCGCGCCATCGGGTCGGCCTTCTCGTGCCACTCGCCGTCGGCTCCGAGGATCCGGAACTTGTACAGCGCTTCCTCACCGATGCCCTCCACGAAGCCGCCCCAGCAGCCGGTCCCGGGGATCAACCGCAGCGGATCGGCACCGCCCTGCCACTGGTTCCAGTCACCGATGACCTGGACCTGCTGGGCATTCGGTGCCCAGACCGCGAACCGGGTGCCGTGCAGGGTGCCGCGCTGGTCGTCCTCGACGGTGCACAGGTGCGCCCCCAGCCGGCGCCACACCTCGGTGTCGCCGCCCTGGTGGAACCCCTCCAGGTCCCACCCCGTCAGCCCTCCAAAGTAATCGTGCATGACCTACTTCTCCTCAGGGTTCGGTGACTGTCCGCCGCTCGGGTCGGACGACGGTGAGGCGAGCTCGGCGACCGCCGCGAGTGGGATCTCCACCCAGTCGGGACGGTTGCGGACCTCGTAGACGACTTCATAGACGGCTTTGTCCGCTTCGTACGCCCGCAAGACTGCCAGATCGGACGTGGCCGGGGGACCGCCGCAGTATCCCGACAGGAAACCGGTACGGCATCGTTGCCGCCAGGTCCGTGCGAGGGCTGCGGATGCCGGGCGGGCCGCGGCGGACGCGTAGTCGAACGAGCGCAGCATCCCGGCCACGTCGCGCCACCGGGAGTCCGGCGCCCAGCGCTCCGCGAGCGTCTTCAGTGGCTCGCCCTCGAAGTCGATCACCCGCCAGCCGTCGGTGGTGCGGAGCACCTGGCCGAGATGGAAGTCGCCGTGCACGTGCTGGGCAGGGACCCTGCGCCCGGCCAGGACGGCGAACGCGGTCCGCAGTGCGGGGGCGTACGGTCGGAGCGCCGGAGCGGTCCGTTGCGCGGTGTCGAGGCGCTCGGTCATCGCGGCGGCGAGCGCATCCCCGTCGAGGTCCTCGGTGGGGAACTGCCGGGCCAGTCCCTCGTGAACCAGCCGGAGCGTACGTCCCAGAGCCTCGGCCTCGGTGGAGAAATCGGCGCCGGCCGCACAGGCGTCGAGGGCGAGCCGCCAGCCGTCGTGGGCGTCGTGGAAACGCTCGGTCAGCATCGCCAGGTCGGCGCCGAGCACCTGCCGCCCGTCGGTCCATCGGGCCTCGGACCAGCCGTACAGCACCGCGGTGCCGCCGGCGGCGTCGCGGCCCAGCGCCTCGTGCACGACGATGTCCAGGTTGTGGCCGATCTCCAGACGGCGGAACACCTTGAGGATCAGTGCCTCGCCGTAGAAGACCGAGCTGTTGGACTGTTCGCCGGTGAACGGGCGCGGCCTGAGGTCGGCGGCGGGCAGCGGCACCAGCAGATGGTGGTGGATCGCGCCGGTGTCCGACGACGGGTGGAGGTCCGACGGGCCGGCGGAGGGGGCGGCCGACCCGGCCAAGGCCGTCAGCACGGCCGCCATCGCCTCGGGGTCGCGGGTGGCGTCGGCGACCTCCAGCGGGTCGGCTGCGCCGGTCACCGACGTGTCGTGACACGGGCCGTACGCCCCCGGTGCCTCCGCCGGTCCGGGACGGCGAACGGCGAGCAGGAACTGGTAGGTGTCGGTGGCGACCGGGTGGACGTCGTCGTGGGCGACCACCACCAGCACCGAGCGCACCCCGACCAGGGCCCCTGGGGCCGGATCGTCGCGGTGGACCGTCCACGGCAGCGGAAGGACCCGCACCACCCGGACCGGCCGTCCCTTCCCCGCGAACCACCGCGCCCCGGCCATCACCCGGAGGGCGAGATCAGCGAACCCCTCGGCCATGTCCCACCTCCTCGAGGTCGCGCCCGTCGTCGGTCTCCCCATCATCGGCGCGGTGCCGAGGCGTCACGGCCGGTTCCGGGTGTGTTCCCGACGACACCGGGACCGTGGCCGGGGCCTCCTCCAGCACCAGCCAGGAGAAGCCGTGGCCGGGCAGCTGCAGGGTGTAGGGCTCGTCGCCGATCGGCGGATGGACCTCGGCCCGGGCCAGCCGCCGCGGCGTACGCCCCCGGAAGGCCGACAGATCCAGGGTGACCTGCTGCGGCTCGGGGGAGAGGTTGTTGAGACACAGCACGGTCTCGGCGTCGTCGTGGCGCAGGAAGGCGAAGACCGCCCGGTTCTCCCCACCGAGGTCGGTGAAGTCGCCGGTGCCGAACACCGGATGGGCGCGGCGGATCACCAGCATGGCACGCACCCACTGCAGCAGAGAGCCAGGATCCATCATCTGCGCCTCGACGTTGACGGTCGACCGGTCGTAGGTCGGGTCCACGATCAGCGGCAGGTAGAAGTCGGACTCCGGCGCCGTGGAGAACCCGGCGCCGTGTGCGTCCCGCCACTGCATCGGAGTGCGGACACCGTCGCGGTCGTGCAACCAGATGTTGTCGCCCATGCCGATCTCGTCGCCGTAGTAGAGGCAGGGCGAGCCGGGCAGCGCCAGCAGCAGGGCGTGCAGCAGCCGGACCCGGGCGTGGTCCCCGTCGACCAGGGGCGCCAGCCGCCGCCGGATGCCGATGTTGCAGCGCATCCGCGGGTCGGGGGCGTACTCGGCCCACATGTACTCGCGGTCCTCGTCGGAGACCATCTCCAGGGTGAGCTCGTCGTGGTTGCGCAAGAAGGTGCCCCACTGGCAGCCCTCGGGGATGGCCGGGGTGTCGGCGAGGATCTCCGAGATGCAGGTCCGGTCGGCCTGCCGCAGGCCCATGTAGAGCCGGGGCATCACCGGGAAGTGGAAGGCCATCTGACACTCGTCCCCCTCGCCGAAATACTCGACGACGTCATGCGGCCACTGGTTCGCCTCGCACAGCAGCAGCGTCCCCGGGTAGTGGTCGTCCAGCTCCTTGCGGACGGACTTGAGGAGGGCATGGGTGCCGGGCAGGTTCTCACAGTCGGTGCCGTCGGCCTCGACCAGGTAGGGCACCGCGTCGAGCCGGAACCCGTCGATGCCCATGTCGGCCCAGAACCGCAGCGCGGAGAGCATCTCGTCGAGCACCCGGGGATTCTCGAAATTGAGGTCCGGCTGGTGGCTGTAGAAGCGGTGCCAGAAGTACTGTCCGCGCACCTCGTCGTAGCTCCAGTTGGACTCCTCGGTGTCGACGAAGATGATCCGGGCGTCGAGGTACTCCTCCGGCTGGTCACGCCAGACGTAGTAGTCGCCGTACGGTCCGTCCGGGTCGCGCCGGGACTCCTGGAACCACGGATGGGCCGCCGAGGTGTGGTTCATCACGAAGTCGATGATGATCCGGATGCCCCGCTCGTGGGCCTTCTCGACGAACCCGCGGAAGTCCTCCAGAGTGCCCAGCTCCGGCATCACGTCGCGGTAGTCCTGGACGTCGTAGCCGCCGTCGGCCAAGGGCGAGGGGAAGAACGGCGGCAGCCACAGGCAATCGATCCCCAACCACTGCAGGTAGTCGAGACGCTCCGCGAGCCCGGCCAGGTCGCCGATCCCGTCGTGGTCGGAATCGGAGAAATTCCGGATCATCACCTCGTAGAACACCGCGGTGCGGAACCACCCGGTGTCGGCCGCCGCCGTCATGGTGGACTATCCGCCGTCAGTCGCGCCGTGGCTCGGCCGAGATCACCGCCAGCACGTGGGCCGGCTGCTGGGGAGTGAGCCGGACGTAGTCATGGGCACCCCAGTCGTACTCCTGGCCGGTCAGCTCGTCGCGGACCCGCAGCGTGTCGCCCTCGGAGAGGCCGAAGATGCCCATGTCGAGGTGGATCGTCGACTCCTGGGTGTGTTCCGGGTCGAGGTTGATCGCCACGATGACGGCGTCCTGGCCCTGAGGGGTGTCGGCGGTCTTGACGTACGCGATGACCTGCTCGTTCTCCGAGTTCTGGAAGCGTACGTTGCGCAGCTGCTGGAGCGCCGGATGGGCCCGGCGGGCGTTGTTGAGCTTGCCGATCAGCGTCGCCAGGTTGGGCTGCTGGTGGAAGTCACGCGGCCGGTACTCGTACTTCTCCGAGTTCAGGTACTCCTCCGAGCCGGGCCGGACGGCCTCGTGCTCGAAGAGTTCGTAGCCGGAGTACATCCCCCAGCTGGGCGAGCTGGTCGCGGCCAGCACCGCCCGGATGGTGAATGCCGCCTGCCCGCCGTACTGCAGGAAGGCGTGCAGGATGTCGGGGGTGTTGACGAAGAAGTTCGGCCGCACCCAGGCGGAGGTGTCGTACGCCAGCTCGTTGACGTACTCCTCGATCTCCCAGCGCTCGGTCCGCCAGGTGAAGTAGGTGTAGCTCTGGTGGAAGCCGATCCGTCCCAGCGTCTGCAGCATCGCCGGGCGGGTGAACGCCTCGGCGAGGAAGAGCACCTCGGGATTGGTCGCGCGGACCTCGGCGAGCAGCCAGGCCCAGAAGTCGATCGGCTTGGTGTGCGGATTGTCGACCCGGAAGATCGTCACGCCGTGGGAGATCCACAGCCGGACGATCCGCAGCACCTCCGCGTAGATCCCCTGCGGGTCGCGGTCGAAGTTGATCGGGTAGATGTCCTGGTACTTCTTCGGCGGGTTCTCGGCGTACGCGATGGTGCCGTCGACCCGTTCGGTGAACCACTCCGGGTGCTCGGTGACCCAGGGATGGTCGGGCGAGGCCTGCAGCGCCAGGTCGAGGGCCACCTCGAGGCCGAGCTCGTGGGCCCGGCTGACGAACCGGTCGAAGTCGTCGAAAGTGCCGAGGTCGGGGTGGATCGCGTCGTGACCGCCGGCCGGCGAACCGACCGCCCAGACCGATCCGGGATCACCGGGCTCCGGGGCGAGCGTGTTGTTGCGACCCTTACGGAAGGCCGTGCCGACCGGGTGGATCGGTGGCAGGTAGACGACGTCGAAGCCCATCGCCGCGGCGTCCTCCAGCCGTTCCATCGACCCGGCGAAGGTGCCGGAGTGCCAAGTGCCGTCGGCGTCCTGGTAGGCACCCTGGGATCGCGGGAAGAACTCGTACCAGGCGGAGAACAGTGCCCGCTGGCGATCCACGAACACCGGGTACTCCGGGGAGGGGGAGACCAGCAGCCGCGGGCCATGGGTGCGCATCGCGCGGCGTACGCCACTGCTCTCGATCAGCTCGATCAGCTCGTCGGCGGGACGCTCGGCGAGCAGCGCGATCGAGGTGCCGCGCAGGATGGCGGCGTCGCCGCGCCGGCCGGCCTGTTCGGCGCGCAGACCGGCGCCCTCCAGCAGCAGCCGGCCCTCGGCGCAGACCAGCTCGACGTCGATGCCCTTGGCCAGTTTGATCCGCGCGTTGTGCAGCCAGGTGGCCCACGGGTCGTCCCAGCCCTCGACCCGGAACCGCCAGGCTCCCTCGGTCGGCAGACTGATCCATGCCTCCCAGCCGTCCAGGCCCGGCGTACCCCACGGCGCCATGTCGGTGCGGATCTCCTGACCGTCGGGGCCGACCGCGATCACCGAGGCGTTGACCGCGTCGTGGCCCTCGCGCCAGATCGTCGCGCGGACCGGGAAGGACTCACCGACCACGGCCTTCGCCGGGTAGGCACCGCCGGCGATCACCGGGGACACCTCGGTGACCGGGATCCGGCCGATCCGGGCGCCGACGGCCGGGGTGCCGGGATCGACGGCCGACACAGCGGCCCGCGGCGCGACGGGTGCGGGCAGGTCCCGGGAGAACGCCTCGGCGGTGTGGGCGGCGGCCGGCGCGCTCGTCCGGACGGGTCCGGCCGTCTCGGTGGGCTTCGCGGTCTCGGTCCGCTTGGCGGCGGCGGTGGGCTTCGTGCCCGACACCGTGGCCGCGGTGCGCGTGGATGCCGACTTCTTGGCGGACTTCTTGGCCGCCGGGCGCTTGGCTGCCGAGCTCTTGGTCGCCGAGCTCTTGGTCGTGGAGCTCTTGGCCGCGGGGGTCCTGGGGGTCGCCGTGGGTGCGGTGCCCTCGGCGTCCGTGGCGGGCGAGATCGGGGTGCTGGACTCGTCGGAAGGCTGCTGCGGGGTCACGGGACCAACCTAGCGGGGACCGGGCCGCCGGCACAGGCACAACCTGCAGGACGTCATCGGGTCGTCGTCAGGATGCCCCTCGGCCGGGTCCTCGTTGTGGTCAGCAACACAGGACTCGATCCGCGGGTGTAGCGTCGGTAGGGTTTGCGCCGTGCGAGCTATTCGACGTTTCATCGTTCATCCCGTGCTTCCCGAGCCGCTGAAGCCGCTCGAGGACCTGGCCCGGAACCTCTGCTGGTACTGGAACGAGCCGACCAAGGAACTCTTCCGAGCGATGGATCCCGCGCTCTGGGAGGCCACCGGCCAGGACCCGCGCAAGCTCCTCTCCCGGATCGACGCGAGGCGCCTCACTGCGCTCGCGGCGGACGCTCGGTTCACCCGCAAGGTCGAACAGGCCCGGCGCGACCTCGAGGACTACCTCACCGGGGACCGTTGGTACCAGCGGTTCGCCGCGGAGAACGAGGGCGCCCCGGAGCGGATCGCCTACTTCTCGGCCGAGTTCGGCGTCGCCGAGGTGTTGCCCCAGTACTCCGGCGGTCTCGGCATCCTGGCCGGTGACCACCTGAAGGCGGCCTCGGACTCCGGCATCCCGATCATCGGCGTCGGCCTGTTCTACCAGCACGGCTACTTCCGGCAGTCGCTGGACGCCCAGGGCTGGCAGCAGGAGCGCTACCCGATGCTCGCCCCGCTCGACCTCCCGCTCACGCTGCTGCGCGACGCGGACGACCAGCCGGTGACCGTCGAGGTCCCGCTGCGCCAGGAGACCTACCGGGCCCAGATCTGGGTCGCGAACGTCGGCCGGGTGCCGCTGCTGCTGCTCGACTCGATCGTCGACGGCAACTCGGACGCCGCCAAGGCCGTCACCGACCGCCTCTACGGCGGCGGGGTCGACCATCGGCTGGCCCAGGAGGTGCTGCTGGGCATCGGCGGCGTCCGGGCGTTGCGCGCGTACTGCCGGATCACCGGGGAGCCGAGCCCGACCGTCTACCACGCGAACGAGGGCCACGCCGGCTTCCTCGGCCTGGAGCGGATCCGCGAGTACATGAACGACGGCATCGACGTCGACACCGCCGTCGAGCGCACCCGGGCCGGCTCGCTGTTCACCACCCACACCCCGGTCCCCGCCGGGATCGACCGGTTCCCGCGTGACCTGGTCGCCGACCAGTTCCGCAACTTCGGCCCGCTGCCGCTGGACCGCATCATGGCGTTCGGCACCGAGGACTATGTCGGGGGTGACCGCGGCGTGTTCAACATGGCCGTGCTCGGCTTCCGGCTCGGACAGCGCGCCAACGGCGTGTCCGAGCTGCACGGTGAGGTCTCCCGGCAGATGTTCCAGGGGCTGTGGCCGTCCTTCGACGTCTCGGAGGTGCCGATCGGCTCGGTCACGAACGGCGTCCACCACCGGACCTGGATCCACCCCGATCTGCTCGAGCTGCTGGCCACCCCCACCTCGGACAGCGACACGGTGATCGACGGGTACGACTGGTCCGGCCTGGACCGCGTCGACGACACCACCATCTGGTCCCTCAAGCAGCGGATGCGTGGTGGCCTGGTCCGGATGGCCCGGGAGCGGCTCGCCGCGTCACTGAAGGCGCGCGGGCTGTCCGGCAACTCCGAGTGGGTCGAGCGGGCCCTGGACCCGAACATCCTGACCTTCGGCTTCGCCCGGCGTGCCGCGTCGTACAAGCGGCTGACACTGATGCTGCGCGATCCGGAGCGGCTGAAGCGCCTGCTCAACGACCCGGAACGGCCGATCCAGATCGTCATCGCCGGCAAGGCCCACCCGGCCGACAACATCGGCAAAGGCCTGATCCAGGAGATGGTCCGCTTCGCCGACGCCGCCGACGTCCGCGAGCGACTGGTCTTCCTGCCCGACTACGACATGTCGCTGGCCCGGCCGCTCTATCCGGGCTGTGACGTGTGGATCAACAACCCGCTGCGACCGCAGGAGGCCTGTGGCACGTCCGGGATGAAGGCCGCGATGAACGGCGCCGCCAACCTGTCGGTCCGTGACGGCTGGTGGGACGAGTGGTACGACCCGAAGTTCGGCTGGGAGATCCCCTCGGTGGAGAACGTCGCCAGCGCCGACCAGCGCGACGCCCAGGAGGCGGCGGCGCTCTACGACATCATCGAGAACGAGATCGTCCCGCGGTTCTACACCCGCGACGCCAACGGCCTGCCGACGGCGTGGATCGCCATGATCCGCGACATCATGTCCGGCCTGACGCCGAAGATCCTCGCCTCCCGGATGGTCCGCGAGTACACCGAGACGATGTACCTGCCCACCGCCCGATCCTCGGCGAAGATGACCGAGGCCGGCGCCGCCGCCGAGACCGCCGCGTGGAAGCAGCGGATCCGCACCGCGTGGCCGCAGGTCAACGTCTCCCGGGTCGAGGGCCTGGACGCCGGGTCGCGCGCGTTGGGCTCCGAGCTGAGCCTGAACGCCGTCGTACGCCTCGGTGAACTGACCCCCGACGACGTCGAGGTGCAGATGGTGCTGGGCATGGTGGACGACGACGACGAACTGCACGAGATCGTCATCCATCCGGCGCTCGCCGGGGACCGGGTCGACGGTGGGGTGCGCTACTCCGCGGTGATCCCGCTGGAATCGGCCGGCTCGGTCGGCGTCACCTGTCGGGTCGTCCCCAAGCGGGACGGTCTGGCCACCATCGCCGAGATGGGCCTGGCGACGGTGTCGACGGACTGAGGGGTCGACGGACTGAGGGGTCGACGGACTGATCTGGACTGATCCGGACTGATCCGACGAGGAGTGGCCGGTGCCCGAGGGGGCACCGGCCACTTCGCGTGTCAGGTCAGCGGGTCGGTCGGTCGACTCGTCGGCTCGGCGAGCGGCGGACCGTCAGGAGCCCGGCCAGGGTTCAGACCCCGACGCCGAGTGCCTCCGCGCCGGAGGGCGCGGGATCGACCGGGTCGTCGGCGCTGTCGTCACCCACGGCGGGCCCGTCGGTGCCAGGTCCACCGGCCGCGGTCGGGGTGCTGGCCGCCCCTGCAGGCGTCGTGACGGACGCCGGCCGGTCGGGCAGTTCGACCTGGAGGACCACCACCGTGCGGGCCGGGATCCGCAGCCGGGTGTCGGCGGGCAGCCGCCCGTCGGGCAGCTCGTCGGGCAGCCCGGTGTGGGCCACCACCTGGTAGCCCAGCGCCCAGGGACCACCCGGCAGCGGCACGTCCTCCGGCTCCTCGCCGCCGTGGATCCAGACCAGGAAACCCTCCTGGAGGTCGGAGACGTACATCCCGAGGGTGCGGCGGCTGCCGTCGCGCCAGTCCTCGTCGTCCATCTCGACGTCCTCGCCGTCGAACCAGGCGAGGTTCTTGCGGCCGAGCTCGGCGCCGGTCGCGTCCACCACGAACTCGCCGTTGCGCCAGTCCTGCGGGCGCAACACCGGGTGCGCGGCGCGCAGCCCGGTGAACGTACGCGTCACGTCGAGCACGTCGCCCCAGCTCTCGGCGGTGTCCCAGTGCACCCAGGAGATGGGGGAGTCCTGGCAGTAGGCGTTGTTGTTTCCCAGTTGGGTCCGGCCGATCTCGTCGCCGGCGGTGATCATCGGCACCCCGGTGGCGATCAGCAGGTTCGCCATCATGTTGCGCACCTGGCGGTGGCGCAGCGCGACGATCTCCGGATCGTCGGTCTCGCCCTCCACGCCGCAGTTCCACGACCGGTTGTCGTCGGAGCCGTCCCGGTTGGCCTCGCCGTTGGCGTTGTTGTGCTTGACGTCGTACGTCACCAGGTCGCGCAGCGTGAAGCCGTCGTGGGCGGTGACGAAGTTGACCGAGGCCTCCGGCCGGCGTCCGGAGTGCTGGAAGAGTTCACCGGAGCCGGACAGTCGGGTGGCGAGTTCCTGCACCCCGTGCACCGCGTTGCGCCAGAAGTCGCGGGTGTGGCCGCGGAAGCGGTCGTTCCACTCGCTCCAGCCCGGCCCCCAGGCGCCGACCTGGTAGCCGTACGGGCCCATGTCCCACGGTTCGGCGATCATCTTGATGTCGCGCAGCACCGGGTCGGCGGCGACCAGCTTCTTGAACGGGTGGTCCTGAGCGACGTAGTGCTTCTCGTTGCGGATCAGCTCGGTGGCCAGGTCGAAGCGGAAGCCGTCGACGCCCATCTCGGTCACCCAGTAGCGCAGCGAGTCCATGATCATCTGCAGCACGCCGGGCTGGGAGGTGTCGACGGAGTTGCCGCAGCCGGTGACGTCGTAGTCGTTGTGCAGGTCGGAGGTCAGCCGGTAGTAGGCGCCGTGGTCGAGGCCTCGCCAGGCCAGCGTCGGGCCCTCGTGCCCGCCCTCGCCGGTGTGGTTGTAGACCACGTCGAGGATGACCTCGATGCCGGCCTCGTGCAGCGCACTGACCATCGCCTTGAACTCCGCGACCTGCTCGCCACGGGTGCCGACCGAGGCGTACGCCGCATGCGGGGCGAAGTAGCCCAGGGTGTTGTAGCCCCAGTAGTTGGACAGCCCCCGGCCGACGATGAACGGCTCGGAGACGAAGTGGTGGACCGGGAGCAGCTCGATCGCCGTCACGCCGATGTCGACCAGGTGCTGGATCACCGCCGGGTAGGCGATGCCGCCGTACGTGCCACGCAGGTGCTCGGGGACCGCCGGATGCAGGTGGGTGAGGCCCTTGACGTGAGCCTCGTAGATCACCGACTCCGTCATCATCCGCCGCCGGGCGACCGGGGTGGGCGGCGGGGTGTCGGCCACCACGACGCTGAGCGGCACCGAGGCGAAGGAGTCCATCGGATCGGGTAGGTAGTCCGACTCCGCGGTGTGGTCGAGGATCGGCCCCGAGTAGTCGACGCCGCCGGTGATCGCCCGGGCGTACGGGTCGAGCAGCAGCTTGGCCGGGTTGAACCGCTCGCCGGTCTTCGGTGACCAGTCGCCGTGCACCCGGTAGCCGTACTGCTGGCCGGCGACCACGCCGGGGACGAAGACGGTCCACACGCCGTCCTCGTTCCTGTCCATGTCGTGGTTCTGCTGGGAGCGGTCGGCAGCTACGAGCGCCAGTTCGACCCGGGTGGCGCGGGGCGCCCACAGGCTGAAACGGGCACCGCCGGCGAGCAGACGTGCGCCGAGCACGCTGGAGTCGATCGGGGCGGTGAGTGTGACGCCACTCATGGAAGACGTCCTCCTGGTCGGGTGGGGGCGGTCCGTCGGGCCGGTGGCCCGCCGGGGTCCGTCCCGCCGGGGCTGGGTCCCGGGGCGTACGTCGGCCCGGTAGGCTGCTGCGTCGCCGTCTGTCCTGACAGTCGGACTGCGGGACCTTCCCCTCGGGGTCACCACGGACCGGGTCCGGACAAACGCCAGGCAAGGATACCGTACAGAGGTGATTCCTGGGATCCGTAGCGAGCAGCGGCGTGCCGATTCCGAGCGCCAGGTCGGTCGCGAGCGCCGTGTTTACCTTGATCATGCCGCCACCAGTCCGCTCACCCCGGGCGCCGCGCGGGCGATGGCCGCGCAGCTGGACCTGGTCGGCAATGCGTCCAGCCTGCACACCAGCGGCCGGGCCGCCCGCCGGGTGCTGGAGGACGCCCGGGAGGAACTCGCCGCGGCCGTCGGCGCCCACCCGTCGGAGGTGGTCTTCACCTCCGGCGGCACCGAGGCCGACAACCTGGCCGTGCACGGCTCCTGGATCGCTCGCCGGACGGCCGGTCCCGGCGAGGTGGCGGGCCGTCCCCGGGTGGTGGTCAGCGCGATCGAGCACCATGCGCTGCATGACCTGGTGCCGGCCCTGGAGCGCGACGGCGCGGAGGTCGTCCGGCTGCCGGTCCGCCCCGACGGAGTGGTGGATCCCGACGCGATCCGGGCCGCCCTGGCCGGGCAGCCGGGCCGGGCCACCGCGGTCGGCTCGCTGATGGGGGTGAACAACGAGACCGGCGCCGCGCAGCCGGTCGACGTGCTCGCCGAGGCGTGTCGTACGGCCGGTGCCTGGTCGCACTCGGACGCGGTGCAGGCCTTCGGTCACGTCCCGTTCGATTTCGCCGCCAGCGGTCTCGATCTGGCGTCACTCTCGGCACACAAGGTGGGCGGGCCGGTGGGGATCGGCGCGCTGCTGGTCCGCCGTGGCGTGTCGCCGGCGCCGATCGTCTTCGGCGGCGGGCAGGAGCGCGGCGTACGCTCCGGCACCCTGGCCCCGGTGCTGGCGGTCGGCTTCGCGGCCGCCGCCTCCGAGGCCGCTGCCGAGCTGTCCGCCCGGGCCGCCCGCTGGGGCCGGCTGCGCGCCCGACTGCTGGCCGGTCTGGCCGGTCTGCCCCGGGTCCGGCCGCTGCTGCCGCCGGCGGCCAGCCCGGCCATCCTCACCGTCGCCTTCGAGGGCTGCGAGGCCGACGACCTGCTCCTGCTGCTGGATGCTGCGGGCATCGACGCCTCGGTCGGGTCGGCCTGCAGCGCCGGGGTGAGCGACACCAGCCACGTGCTGCTGGCGATGGGGATGCCCACGGCGGCCGCCCGGTCCTGCCTGCGGTTCTCCTTCGGCGCGACCAGCGGCGAGGGCGACGTGGACGCGCTGCTGGCGGCCCTGCCCGACGCCCTGGCCAAGGCCCGCCGGGCGCTGGGTGGGGGAGCTACCATCGACGCGCACTGATGGTGGGATCACGGATCCGACGGGACCGGACGGGAGGAGCACGGCGATGAAGGTGCTGGCGGCGATGTCGGGAGGTGTCGACTCGGCGGTGGCGGCGGCGCGGATGGTCGATGCGGGCCACGACGTCACCGGCGTCCACCTGGCCCTGTCCCGCAATCCGCAGTCCTTCCGCAGCGGTGCGCGTGGATGCTGCTCGCTGGAGGACGCGCACGACGCCCGCCGGGCGGCCGATCTGCTGGGGATCCCGTTCTATGTGTGGGACCTGTCGGCGGAGTTCCGGGCCGACGTGGTCGAGGACTTCCTCGCCGAGTACCGCGCCGGGCGGACGCCCAATCCGTGTCTGCGCTGCAACGAGTCGATCAAGTTCGCCGCCGTGCTGGCCCGCGGACTGGCCCTCGGCTTCGACGCGGTCGTCACCGGCCACTACGCCCGGCTGCTCGACGGGCCGGACGGCCCCACGCTGCACCGGGCGGTCGACCCGACCAAGGACCAGTCGTACGTCCTCGGTGTGCTGGACGCCGCCCAACTCGCCCACTCGCTGTTCCCGCTCGGCGACTCGTACAAGACCGACGTGAGGGCGGAGGCGGCCGAGCGGGGGCTGGCGGTCGCCCGCAAGCCTGATTCGCACGACATCTGCTTCATCCCCGACGGGGACACCGGCGCCTTTCTCGACCGCGAGCTGGGCACCGCCGAGGGGGACATCGTCGACCAGGACGGCACCGTCGTCGGCCACCACCACGGCGCGCACCGGTTCACCGTCGGTCAGCGCCGCGGCCTGCACCTGGGGATGCCTGCCGATGACGGGCGGCCACGCTACGTCCTCGACATCAGCCCGGTGGACAACCGGGTCGTCGTCGGGCCGCACGAGGCACTGGCCGTCGACACCATCACCGCGATCCGGCCCAGCTGGGCCGGTCCGGCCCGGCTCGGCGACTGGACTGGCCGGGCCCAGGTGCGGGCCCACGGCGACCAGTTGGCGTGCACGGTGTCGGCGGAGCCGACCGGGGTCGTGGTGACCCTCGACGAGGCGGCGTACGGCATCGCCCCCGGCCAGGCCGTGGTGCTCTACGACGGTGACCGGGTGGTCGGCGCGGCCACCATCGACGCCGCCGGCCGGCGGGGCTGAGGGTGGACGGACGATGAGCGTCACGCACAGCGGGGTCGGGTCGTGGCCGGGGCAGGACGTCGCGGCCGCCGTACGCCTCACCCTCGGTGAGCTGCCCGACGGGGCGTATCTGCCCGAGCTCCCCGGCCGCGGCCCGGGCAGCGACATGATCGGGCGGGCGCTCGGCGCGCTCGGGGCGCTGGACGGGGTGGGGGCGGACCTGCAACCGAGCGGCTGGCGGCTGACCGAGGGGACCTCGCTGCTGCAGCGGCGGGCGTACGCCACGTTGCGTGACGACCTCGACCTGCTCGAGGAGCAGGCCCAGGGCTTCGCGGGGCCACTGCGGGTCCCCCTCACCGGACCGCTGACGTTGGCGGGGAGCGTGGAGCTGCCCCGCGGCGGCGCGGCGCTCGGCGACTCCGGCGCCACCCGCGATCTGCGCGACGCGCTGGCCGAGGCCTCGGCCCGCCTGGTCGGCGAGGTCGCCCGACGGGTGCCCGGCGCGCAGGTCGGCCTGCAGTGGGACGAACCGCTGCTCGGGGCGATCCGGGCGGGGACCGTACGGACGGCGTCCGGACTGCGCCGACTGCCGGCCTGGGGCAGCCAGGAGGTGATCGGGCACCTCCGCCCACTGGTGGAGCAGGTGGTGGCGGCCGGCGTCGACCCGGCGCGCACCCTGGTGCACTCCTGCGCCCGGTCGATCGGGATCAGCGACCTCGTCGCGGCCGGGGTCGGCGGCGTCGGGCTGGACGTCGACATGCTGGGCACGGCGGACCTGGACGCGATCGCCGGCCTGCTGGAGGTCGGCAGGGTGCTGCATCTCGGGGTGGCCCCCAGCGCCGTCGCCGACGTGCTGCCGACCGTGGACGCATTGGCCCGGCGGGCCCTGCGGGTGCTGCGGCCGCTGGAGCTCGGGCCGGTGATCGCCGATCGTGTGGTGCTGACCCCGGCCTGCGGGCTCGCCGGCTGGACCGTACGTCCGGCGACCGCACTGCTGCGCCGACTCGGCTCGGCGGCGGCGATCGTCGACGAGGAACTGGCCCGCTGACTACATTGGGGCGGTGACCGAACAGCGCCCCGACCCCGCAGCCACCGCCGACGAGGACGCCCGGGAGCGTCATGAGGTCCTCGCCGGCGAGATCGTCGACCATCGTCACCGCTACTACGTGCTGGACGCGCCGACCATCTCGGACGGCGAATTCGACGCGTTGCTGCGTGAGCTCGAGGCGTTGGAGGAGCGCTATCCGGAGTTGCGGACCCCGGACTCGCCGACCCAGCAGGTGGGGGTGGCCCCGTCGGTGGCCTTCGCGCCGGTGGTGCACCTGCAGCCGATGACCAGCCTGGACAACGTCTTCAGCCAGGAGGAGCTGTTCGCCTGGGTGGACCGTACGATCGACCGGCTGGGGGAGCGGCCCGGGGCCGGGGCCTTCGTCTGCGAACTGAAGATCGACGGCCTGGCGGTCGATCTGGTCTATGAGAACGGTGCGCTGGTCCGCGCCGCCACCCGCGGTGACGGGAAGGTCGGCGAGGACGTCACGGCCAACGTCCGGCGGATCGAGGCGATCCCGCAGACCCTGGCCAGCCGCGACGGGCACCCGGTGCCGGCACTGCTGGAGATCCGCGGCGAGGTCTACCTCTCGCTGGAGCAGTTCCGGCGGATCAATGAGGAACTGGTCGAGGCCGGCCGGGCGCCGTTCGCCAACCCGCGCAACAGTGCGGCCGGGTCGCTGCGGCAGAAGGACCCGAACGTCACCGCGTCGCGCCGGCTCGGCTTCACCGCCCACGGCTGGGGCGCCACCTCCGACGAGCCGGGCACCCGGCTGGAGCTGGCCCGGCAGTCGCACGCGTACGAGGTGCTCGCCGACTTCGGCCTGCCGGTCAGTCAGTACTCCCGGGTGGTCGACACCACCGAGGAGATCTGGGCGTTCGTCGAGGAGGTGGCGGCGCGTCGCCACGACTTCGTCCACGAGATCGACGGTGCGGTGGTGAAGATCGACGAGCGGGGCTTGCAGGACCGGCTCGGCTTCACCTCGCGTGCCCCGCGGTGGGCGATCGCGTACAAGTACCCGCCGGAGGAGGTCACCACGACGTTGCTCGACATCCGGGTCAACGTCGGGCGGACCGGGCGGGTCACTCCGTACGCGGTGATGGAGCCGGTGCTGGTCGCGGGTTCGACCGTGGCGCAGGCGACCCTGCACAACGCCACCGAGGTGGTCCGCAAGGGCGTGCTGATCGGCGACACCGTGGTGCTGCGCAAGGCCGGCGACGTGATCCCCGAGGTGCTCGGACCGGTCGTCGAGCTGCGCGACGGCACCGAACGGGCGTTCGTGATGCCGACGCACTGTCCCGAGTGTGGCACCGCACTGGCGTACGAGAAGGACGGCGACGCCGACATCCGCTGTCCCAACCAGCGGTCCTGCCCGGCCCAGCTGCGCGAGCGGCTGTTCCACCTGGCCTCCCGCGACGCGCTGGACATCGAGGTGCTGGGCTGGCAGGGCGCCGACGCCCTGCTGGCCGCCGGGCTGCTCACCGACGAGGGGGACCTGTTCGATCTGACCGCCGAGGATCTGGCCGGCACGGCGTTCTTCACCCGTGCCAGCAGGGCCAAGGAACGGGCCGCCGGGGCCGGTGCCCGGGTGTTGTCGGCCAACGGTGAGAAGCTGCTGGCGAATCTCGAGGCGGCGAAGACCCGGCCCTGGGCGAAGTACCTGGTGGCGCTGTCGATCCGGCACGTCGCCAAGGGGAACGCGCCGGACATCGCCGCCGCCTTCCCGACCGTGGAGGCGCTGCGCGACGCCAGCGAGGAGGACCTGGCGGCCGTCGAGGGCGTCGGTCCGTCGATCGCGGCGGCGATCCGGGACTGGTTCGCCACCGATTGGCGGGCCGACATCATCCGCAAGTGGCAGGCCGCCGGCTGCGTGTTGGGGACGTACGGTGCCCCCGTGGCCGCCGCCGAGCCGGAGATGGCGCAGACCCTGGCCGGGTTGACCGTCGTGGTGACCGGCACGATGCCCGGTTACAGCCGCGACGGCGCGCAGGAAGCCATCGTCGCCCGGGGCGCGAAGGCCGCCGGGTCGGTGTCGAAGAAGACCGACTTCGTGGTGGTCGGTGAGGGCGCGGGCTCGAAGGCGGAGAAGGCTCGTACGCTCGGGCGGCCGATCATCGCGGCTGAGGACTTCCAGCGGTTCCTGGACGAGGGGCCGGACGGGGTGACGCACCCCGCCGAATAGGGCGGCGGCGGAGCGTTGCGGTCGGGAGGCTGGCCGGAGTCCACGAATAAGTAATCGTACGTGTGTCCGAGGAATTGTCTGACCCTTGCTTTAGCGTGGGGGTCATGGATGAGGAGTGTGTGCCGGCGTTGCCGGGTCTGGCGGATTGGCTGGGGTTGTGCCGTCCGCCGGTGGCGTTGCCTGTCGCTGACGGTGCGGACCTGGTCCGTGACGGGGTCATGGTCGTCCTCGCCGATGGTGAGGGGGATCCGGTGGCGGTGACCGCCGGGTACGGTCTGCCGGAGGATCCCGCGGATCATGTCGGCCAGTTGGCCGAGGTGGAGGCGTTGATCCGGTTCGGGGAGATCCGCAAACTCGCCTTGATTGCGGATCTGGTCGAGGCGGCCGGGCCGGTCGACCGGGAACAGGTGGTGGCGTTGGGTGGGGAGGGGACCCCGGTGGTGCCGGAGTTCCTGCATCTGGAGGTCGGTGGGGCGTTGGGATTGGCGCCGGACCGGGCCCGGTTGGTGATCTCCGACGCGTTGGATCTGAAGTGGCGTCATCCTCGGTTGTGGAATCAGATGGTCCACGGTCACATTCCGGTGTGGCGGGCGGTGCAGGTCGCTCGCCGGTGTCACCGGCTGCCGTCGCGAGTGACGATCTGGATCGATGATCGGATCGGTGAGGTGGTGCCTGGGCTGTCCTGGGCCCGGGCTCAACGCCTGCTGGAGGGGGAGATCGCCGCTGCTGACCCCGCCACGGCAGACCGGGAGGAACAGGCTCGTCATCGGCGTCGGCTGGGTGTCTATCCCCGTCCGGGGACGGGCGGGGCTTGTGACGTGTTCGGTGTGCTGGATGCCGCCGATGCGGTCCAGCTCGACCGGACTCTGGCGGTGATGGCGGCCCAGCTCGCTCGGGCTGGGGACGGTGATGATGTGGACACTCGCCGCGCCCGCGCCCTGGGGATCCTCGCCCGTGGCGGCCGTCCTGATCAGACGCCGGTGGTGCATCTGTATGTGCACACGACTCCGGACGCCGACCTGGCCCGGGTGGAGGGCCACGGCCCGCTCGGCCGGACCGCTCTCGCCGGGCTGCTCACCCACAGCAGAGTGCGGCTGACCCGGGTGATCGACCACGCCCACAGTGTTCCGGTGGATGCGTACGAGGTGCCCGAGCGGATGCGCGAACAGTTGACACTGGCTCAGCCGGTCGAGGTCGTCCCGTACGGCACGATTACCGCGCGTCGGGCCGATATGGACCACACCGTCCCGTGGGGGCGCGGCGGGCCTACCTCACCGGCGAACCTGGGCCCGCTCGGCCGGACCGCGCACCGGGCAAGAACCCACGGCGGGTACCGGCTGAGTCAGCCTCGACCCGGTGAGTGGCACTGGCACACGCCTCGTGGGCAACACTTCATCGTCACCAACCACGGCACCACCCGCATACGCCAATGAACCGCCACCACGAATGAGCTGGCGGAGCGCCATAAGCTGAAGGGGTGGCGCGACGCATCTTCTCCGACCCCGACCTGCACGGCGACGTCCCTGATCGGGTGCGCCCGCGGCTCGGGGAGTGGGGTCCTGCCCTGGTGCCGACGACCCGCCGCAAGAGTCGTCAGCGGGTCCTCGTGGTGGTCGGGTTCACCGTGGCCACGGTCGTGATCGTGGTGGTGTGGTGGTTGTTCTACTGGATGATGACCGGCAAGGGCGCGTTGATCTGACCCGACCGACGAGCAGCCTGCCCAGCACGGCCTGCCCAGCACCGCCTACCCAGCACCGTCTACCCCAGCAGGCCGGCCAGGCCGCTGCCACCCCAGGCCAGCAGGGCGAACCGCAGCCCGCGGCCCAGTGACATCACCAGGCCGAAGCTCCACCCCGGGATCGGTGAGGCCCCCGCGACCAGCACCACCGGGTAGAGCGGCGGGAAGCCGACCACGGCTGCGGCGAAGACCAGCGGCAGCCCGGCGCGGGTGTCACCGACCAGCCGCAGCGACACCCGTACGGTGCGCGACCACCAGCGGCGGATCGGTCCCAGATCCGCCTCGTGACGGACCGGGGTGGCTCCGCCGCCGGCCGTCCCACCCGGACCGTCCACAGCCGGAGCATCAGCAGCGAGCATCGCGCCGTCGCCCGTCGCCCCCTTGGGTCGCCGCGGGTGGAAGAACGGCAGGTCCTTGCCGCGGCGCACCCCCCAGAACATCGCCATCTTGCCGATGCCCTGGCCGAGCGTCAGTCCGAGGATCGAGGCGACCGAGCCGGCCGGATGCAGGGCACCCGCGGCGACCGCGTACGCCTCGGCGTTGGCCACCGGCACGACGGCGCCCACCAGCCCGTACACCAGCGCCGCCAGGAAGCCGGTGAACCAGCCCGCCCCGTACGGCAGCGGCAGCTCCGGCACGGATCAGTCGGCCAGGGCCGAGAGGTGGCGCAGCCGTGCGATCTCGGAGGGCAGCCAGACCGGCCCGCCGGTCCGACCGACCAGGATGGCGCGGTCGGTGCCGATCGGCGCCCAGGCCAGGGCCGTGTCGCTCCAGGCCGGCACCCACCCGGCCGACATCTCCGCCGACCCGGCCTTCGTGAGGTCGCCGACCCGTCCCAGCACGTCGGCGTCCAGGTCGGGCGCCATCGGCGTGGCGTACGTGACGGCGGCGTCCGCCTCCCGCTCGACCAGCACGCTCCACTGGCAGTGGAAGACGGCGGGGGCGCTGTCGACCAGCACCTCGGCGGCGTGCTCGGGATCGCGCGTCATCTGCTCCAGCGTCTCCAGGTCGCTCTGCAGGGTGCCGCCGTCGTAGTGCCGCGAGATCCACAGCACCTCGACCCCGGTGATCTCCTGGCAGGCGCTGACCACGGTGTCGGGCAGCACGCCGGTCGGGATCTCCAGCATGAAGTCGTCGATGCCGTGGCCGTCACGGCTCTCCACGATCTCGATCGCCTTGATGTCGCAGCCGACGAGGCCGACGGCGGAGGCGACGGCGCCGAGGGCACCGGGTCGGTCGGGCATGGACACTCGCATCAGGAACACAGCAGCATTCTCCCCTCCGGACCGCCTGCCGCGGCAAACCGGAGGACTTCGGCGACAAAGGTGTCACACAGTGTTCACATCGCCGATGCCACCGACGTCCCCGCGATGGTCCCGGCACGGTCGCCCGGCGGGCGGTGTCGGTGGTCGGCTCTAGGATGAGCGGTGCGGACATGAGATCCCCGGACCCAAGGAGTAGCACCGTGGCGTTGAGCCAAGACGAGGTCGCGAAGCTGGCACAGCTGGCCCGCATCGACCTCTCCCCGGAGGAGCTGGCCCATCTGGCCCCCCAGCTGGACGTGATCCTCGAGGCGGTCGCCCGGGTGACCGACGTGGCCACCGATGACGTCGCGCCCACCTCCCACCCGGTCCCGATGACGAATGTCTTCCGGGCCGACGAGGTGCACGACTCGCTGCCTGTGGAGGAGGTCCTGGCGATGGCGCCGGACCGGGAGGACGACCGTTTCCGGGTCCCGCGGATCCTGGGAGAGGAGCAGTGAGCATGGACGCCAGCACGCTGATCACGGCGAGCGCGACCGACCTGGCCGCAGCGATCGCCGGCGGGGAGGTCTCCAGCGTCGAGGTCACCCGCACCCACCTGGACCGGATCGCCGCCGTCGACGGGGTGGTGCACGCCTTCCTCAGCGTCGATGAGGAGGGTGCCCTCGCCCAGGCCGCGGCCGTCGACGCCCGGATCGCCGCCGGAGAGCAGGTCGGCCCGCTTGCCGGTGTGCCGCTCGCCCTGAAGGACGTCCTCGCCCAGAAGGGCATCCCGACGACCGCCGGGTCGAAGATCCTCGAGGGCTGGCGCCCGCCGTACCACGCCACGGTGACCCAGCGTCTGCTGGACGCCGGCATCGTCATCCTCGGCAAGACCAACCTGGACGAGTTCGCGATGGGCTCCTCCACGGAGAACTCGGCGTACGGGCCGACGAACAACCCGTGGGACCTCACCCGGGTGCCGGGCGGTTCGGGGGGCGGCTCGGCCGCGGCGCTGGCGGCGTTCGAGGCGCCGCTGGCGATCGGCACCGACACCGGCGGCTCGATCCGCCAGCCGGCCGCCTTCACCGGCACCGTCGGGGTGAAGCCGACCTACGGCGGCACCTCCCGCTACGGTCAGATCGCGCTGGCCTCCAGTCTCGACCAGCCCGGCCCGTGCGGTCGTACGGTCCTCGACACAGCGCTGCTGCACGAGGTGATCGCCGGCCACGATCCGAAGGACCAGACCTCGCTGGACGCCCCGGTGCCGCCGGTGGTGGCAGCCGCCCGGGCGGGCGACGTGAAGGGCCTGCGGATCGGTGTGGTGAAGGAGTTGGGCGGCGAGGGCTACGCGCCCGAGGTCGAGGCAAACTTCCGCGCCACCGTGGACCTGCTGTCCGGCCTGGGCGCCGAGATCGTCGAGGTGTCCTGCCCACACTTCGAGTACGCCCTCGCGGCCTACTACCTCATCCTGCCGAGCGAGGCCTCCTCCAACCTGGCCCGCTTCGACGCGATGCGCTACGGCCTGCGGCTCGGGGACGACGGCACCCGCTCCACCGAGCAGGTGATGGCGCTGTCGCGCGAGGCCGGGTTCGGCGCCGAGGTGAAGCGGCGGATCATCCTCGGCACGTACGCCCTGTCGGCCGGCTATCGCGACGCCTTCTACGGCTCCGCGCAGAAGGTCCGCACCCTGGTCCAGCAGGACTTCACCGCCGCGTTTGCCCGGGCGGACGTCCTCGTCTCGCCGACCACGCCGACCGCGGCCTTCCGGTTGGGGGAGCGGGTCGACGATCCGATGGCGATGTACCTCAACGACTTGTGCACCATCCCGACGAACCTGGCCGGCAACGCCGCCGGGTCGTTCCCCACCGGGCTGACCACCGACGGCCTGCCGATCGGCTTCCATGTGATGGCGCCCCACCAGGCCGACGACCGGCTCTACCGGGTCGGCGCCGCGCTGGAACGTACGCTGACCGACCGCTGGGGCGGTTCGCTGCTCGACCGTGTCCCGGTGCTCGCCCCGACCGCAACGACGACGGAGGTCACCCGATGAGCGAGCCGATCCTGTCCTACGACGACGCCCTCGAGGCGTACGAGCCGGCGATCGGCCTGGAGGTCCACGTCGAGCTCAACACCGCGTCGAAGATGTTCTGCGGTTGCTCCACCGCGTTCGGCGCCGCGCCGAACACCCACACCTGCCCGGTCTGCCTCGGCCTGCCGGGCTCGATGCCGGCGATCAACGCCAAGGCGGTCGAGTCGGCCATCCGGATGGGCCTGGCGCTGAACTGCTCGATCGCCGAGTGGTGTCGGATGTCGCGGAAGAACTACTTCTACCCCGACATGCCGAAGGACTACCAGACCAGCCAGTACGACGAGCCGATCGCATACGACGGTTACCTGGACGTCGAGCTGTCCGACGGCGAGGTGTTCCGGGTCGAGATCGAGCGGGCCCACATGGAGGAGGACGCCGGCAAGCTGACCCACCTGGGTGGCGACACCGGCCGGCTGCACGGTGCCGACTACTCACTGCTCGACTACAACCGGGCCGGGGTGCCGCTGATCGAGATCGTCACCCGGCCGATCACCGGCGCCGGGGCCCGGGCCCCGGAGGTCGCCCGCCGCTACGTGGAGACGATCCGGGACCTGATGCGGGCGCTCGGCGTCTCGGACGTCCGGATGAACGAGGGCTCGTTGCGCTGTGACGCCAACGTCTCGCTGCGCCCCTGGGGCCGGCAGACGCTCGGCACCCGCACCGAGACCAAGAACATCAACTCCTTCCGGTCCATCGAGGGCGCGGTGGCGTACGAGATCCAGCGGCAGGCCGCAGTGCTGCAGGACGGCGGCACCGTCGAGCAGTGCACCCGCAACTGGCTGGAGCACCTCGGCGAGACCTCCTTCGGTCGGTCCAAGGAGGAGGCGGAGGACTACCGTTACTTCCCCGAGCCCGACCTGGTGCCGATCGCACCGAGCCGGGAGTGGGTCGAGGAACTGCGGGCCACCCTGCCGGAGCACCCCACCAAGCGGCGCAACCGACTGCAGGCCGACTGGGGCTTCAGCGACCTGGAGATGCGCGACGTGGTCAACGCCGACGCGCTCGACCTGGTCGAGGCGACGGTGACTGCCGGCGCACCCGCCCAGGCCGCCCGCAAGTGGTGGACCACCGAGTTGGCCCGGCGAGCCAACGAGGCCGGCGTGACGCTCGACGAGGTCGGCGTCTCCCCGGCCCAGGTCGCCGCGGTCCAGGCGTTGGTCGACGCCGGCACCATCAACGACAAGCTGGCTCGCCAGGTGTACGACGGCGTGCTGGCCGGCGAAGGGGAGCCGGCCGAGGTGGTGGCCGCCCGTGGCCTGGCGGTCGTCTCGGACGACGGGGCGCTCGGTGCAGCGGTCGACAAGGCCATTGCCGCGAACCCGGACGTCGCCGACAAGATCCGTGGTGGCCGGGTGCAGGCGGCCGGCGCGCTGATCGGCGCAGTGATGAAGGAGATGCGTGGCCAGGCCGACGCGGCCAAGGTGCGCGAGATCATCCTCGAACGGTTGGGCTGAACCATGGCGACCGATCCCATCCTCCCCGCGGAGGTCGCGGCACTGCTCACCCGCACTCCAGACGGCCTCGTCCCGGCGATCGCCCAGGACGCGACCGACGGCCGGGTGCTGATGATGGCCTGGATGAACGACGAGGCGCTCGCCCTCACCCTGACCACCGGACGCGCTACGTACTGGTCGCGTAGCCGGCGCACGCTGTGGGTCAAGGGGGAGGAGAGCGGCCACCGGCAGTGGGTGCGCCGGGTGGAGCTCGACTGCGACGGCGACACCTTGCTGTTGCAGGTCGAGCAGGAGGGCGCGGCCTGCCACCTCGGCACCCGGTCCTGTTTCGACACCCATCTCCTCGACGCCCGCGTCATCGACCTGCACGGCCCCGGGGACTCCGATGAGTGAGCTGCCGATCAGTCCGAGCCCCGAAGGTTTCCGCGAGCAGGCCCGGACCAGCCGGGTCATCCCGGTGTGGACGAAGGTGCTCGCCGACACCGAGACCCCGGTCGGTCTCTACGCCGCGCTGGCCCGCGACGAGCCGCACACGTTCCTCTTCGAGTCCGCCGAGGATGGCGTCTTCTCCCGCTGGTCGATCATCGGGGTCCGTAGCGGCGCGACGCTGACCGAACGCGACGGCCGTGCGGTCTGGACCGGCCGGCCGCCGGTCGGCCTGCCGACCGAGGGCGAGCCGCTGGAGGTGCTGCGGGAGTCCCTCCGGGTGCTGCGCACCGGCCGGCCCGAGGGGCTGCCGCCGTTCGTCAACGGCTTCGTCGGCTACCTCGGCTACGACATCGTGCGCCGCCTGGAGCTGCTGCCCGACGAGAACGTCGACGACCTGCAGGTGCCCGAACTGGTGATGATGCTGGCCACCGATCTGGCGGTGCTCGACCACCGCACCGGCGAACTGTGGTTGATCGCCAACGCGATCAACCACGACGCGACCGACGAGCGGGTCGACGAGGCGTACGCCGACGCGGTGGCGCGGGTGCGGGCGATGGCCGGTCGGCTGGCCGAGCCCGCGCAGCCGCTGGTCCGGGCGGTGGACGACTCGGTCAGCGCACCCGAGGTGATCGAGCAGCGTACGCCGGAGCAGTTCGAGGCGGCGGTCGAGGCAGCCGTCGAGGAGATCCGGGCCGGCGAGGTCTTCCAGGTGGTGGTCTCGCAGCGCTTCGACATCTGCACCCAGGCCGACCCACTGGACGTCTACCGGGTGCTGCGCCGGATCAACCCCAGCCCCTACCTCTACCTGCTACGGCTGGACGGCTTCGACATCGTCGGGTCCAGCCCGGAGGCGCTGGTCACCGTCACCGATCGGGAGGCGGTCACCCACCCGATCGCCGGCACCCGGCCCCGGGGGCGCACGCCCGCCGAGGACGTCGCCCTGGAACAGGAGCTGCTGGCCGACGAGAAGGAACGTGCCGAGCACGTCATGCTGGTCGACCTGGGCCGCAACGACCTGGGCCGGGTGAGCGTGCCGGGCACCGTCACGGTGATCGAGTTCATGAAGGTCCGCCGCTACTCGCACGTGATGCACCTGGAGGCCGGCGTCACCGGGCGGCTGCGCGACGATGTCGACGCGGTCCAGGCGGTGCTGTCCTGCTTTCCGGCCGGGACACTGTCCGGGGCGCCGAAGGTGCGGGCGATGGAGATCATCGACGACCTGGAGGTGAGCCGGCGCGGGGTGTACGGCGGGGTGGTCGGCTACTTCGACTTCGCCGGCAACGCGGACGTGGCGATCGCGATCCGTACGGCCCTGATGAAGGACGGCACGGCGTACGTGCAGTCCGGTGCGGGGATCGTCGCCGACTCGGTCCCGGCCAACGAAAACCAGGAGTGCCGCAACAAGGCGATGGCCGTGGTCCGGGCGATCGCCACCGCCGATGCCTGGCGCGGACTGGGCGGGGCCCCGGCATGACCGCCCGCTGGCGGACCGTGGCGTACGGTGCCCTGCTGGTCGGCACCGTCGGTGCGTTCGCGACCGGCGCCCAGGCGTGGTGGCAGGCGGCGGCCGGCGGCAGCACCGCCCCGCTGACCGGCACCGTCTCCAGTGGCAGTCTCAGCCAGGCGCTGGCCGTGGTCACCGTCGCGGGTCTGCTGCTCTCCCTCACCCTCGCCGCCCGCGGCCGGCAGATCCTCGGCGCCGTGCTGTTGCTGGCCGGCGCGGGGATGGTCGCGGTGGGCGTCGCTCGGCCCCGGCCGGCCGCGGACGTGGTCGCCGAGGCACTGCGTACGGTCACCCTCTCGGTGGAGTACACCCTGACCGGCACCGCGTGGCCCTGGATCTATGCCGCCTCCGGGCTGCTGGTCGCCCTCGGCGGCGCCCTGCTGACCGTGCTCGCCCCGCGCTGGGAGACCCGCCGCTCCCGCTTCGAGCGGGGTGCCGGGCCGGTCGACCTCGACGATGCGACCGCCGTGTGGAAAGCACTGGACGCAGGCGTCGACCCGACCTCCGGTTCTGCGCTACCCTCGGCGGAGCAGGAAGCGCCCCACGAAGCGTCACCGGACAGGGAGAATCAAGGATGAGTCACAGCGCGATCGGGCACGCCCCCGAGGAGAAGTACCACCACGGCAAGTCGCCGGCCTCGTACGCGTTCTCCATCATCTTCATGGTCGCCGTCGTCGTGGCCGTGGTCGGCATGGTGCCGGCCCCGAACCTGACCCTGCTGATCATCGCCGGCGTCATCGCGCTGGCCGCCTGGATCACCTGGGCCGCGCTGCGCGGGATGGGGCGCGACAACGTCTAGGACGCACTGAGCCGAGATCCATGGGCGCCCGGGCCGTCGGTCCGCGGCGCCCATCGATGTTTCGCGGCCATCAGCCCGGCGCCCACGGCTGTTCCACTGCTCGGGACGTCAGGGCCGGTGGGGTAGAACTGACAGGTGAACGGAAGGGAGAGCCGCATGGGTGTGCTCGACGAGCTGAACCAGGGGGCCCGCTCCGACATGGAGGAGCGCCGGGCGCTCACCACGCAGGACGAGCTGGTGCGTCGGATCGAGGCGCTGCCGCCGACCCGGGACCCGCTGCCCGCCTTCCGCGCGCCCGGGATCGCGGTGATCGCCGAAGTCAAGCGGTCCAGCCCGTCGGCCGGTGCGCTGGCGGAGATCGCCGATCCGGCGGCCCTCGCCGAGGCGTACGCCCGGGGTGGCGCGGACGCCATCTCGGTGCTCACCGAGCGGCATCGCTTCGGCGGCACCCTGGACGACCTCGTCGCCGTCCGGGCCCGGGTCGACATCCCGGTGCTCCGCAAGGACTTCATCGTCGACGCCTACCAGCTCTACGAGGCACGGGCCGCCGGGGCGGACCTTGCCCTGCTGATCGTCGCCTCGCTCACCGACACCGAGCTGGCCGCCCTGCACGCCACCGCCCTCGACCTGGGGCTCACCCCGCTGGTCGAGGCGCACACCGCCGACGAGGTCCGCCGCGCCGTCGACCTCGGCGCGGTGCTGATCGGCATCAACAACCGCAACCTGAAGACCCTCGAGGTGGACACCGCGACCTTCGGCCGGCTCGCCCCGCTGGTCCCGGCCGGCATCGTCCGGGTCGCCGAGTCGGGCGTCCGCACCCCAACCGACGTCCGGGCCTTCGCCGAGGCCGGCGCCGACGTCGCACTGATCGGTCAGGCCCTCGTCACCGGCGGCGACCCGGTCGCCGGGGTCCGCGCCATGAAGGAGGCCCACCGTGGCTGACACTGCGTCCACCGAGACCGTACGCACCGAGACCGTACGCAATCTTGCCGGGCAGCGGCCCTGGGACGGCCGCCCGATGCCGGACGCCCGCGGCCACTTCGACCGACTGGGCGGCAAGTTCGTTCCCGAGGCGCTGTACGCCGCCCTCGCCGAGCTCGAGGAGGCGTACGAGGACGCGCTGCGCGACTCCGACTTCGCCGCCGAACTGGAGGACCTGCGGGTCAACTACGCCGGCCGTCCCACCCCGCTGACCGAGGCGAAGCAGTTCTCCCGGCACTGCGGCAACGCCCGGATCGTGTTCAAGCGCGAGGACCTCAACCACACCGGCTCGCACAAGATCAACAACGTCCTCGGCCAGGCGCTGCTGACCCGGCGGATGGGCAAGAAGCGGGTGATCGCCGAGACCGGCGCCGGCCAGCACGGTGTCGCCACCGCCACCGCGGCCGCCCTGATGGGGCTGGAGTGCCGGATCTACATGGGCAAGGTCGACACCGACCGGCAGGCCCTCAACGTCGCCCGGATGCAGTTGCTCGGCGCCGAGGTGATCGCCGTCGAGTCCGGCTCGGCGACGCTGAAGGACGCGATGAACGAGGCGATGCGCGAGTGGGTCGCCACCGTCGACCACACCCACTACCTGATCGGCACCGTCGCCGGTCCGCACCCGTTCCCGAAGATCGTCCGCGAGTTCCAGCGGGTCATCTCGACCGAGGCCCGCGGCCAGTTCCTGGCGACGTACGGCCGACTACCGGACGCCGTCTGTGCATGCGTCGGCGGAGGCTCGAACGCGCTCGGCTCCTTCGCCGACTTCATCCCGGACGGCTCGGTCGCCCTGTACGGCTTCGAGGCCGGTGGCGACGGGGTGGAGACCGGCCGGCACGCCGCCTCGATCACCGGCGGGTCGGTCGGCGTGCTGCACGGCACCCGGACCTACCTGCTCCAGGACGAGGACGGCCAGACCCAGGAGTCCCACTCCATCTCGGCCGGACTCGACTACCCCGGCGTCGGCCCGGAGCACTCCTACTTGCACGACCAGGGCCGGGCGACGTACGAGCCGGTCACCGACACCGAGGCGATGGAGGCCTTCCGGCTGCTCACTCGGACCGAGGGCCTGATGCCGGCGATCGAGTCGGCGCACGCCGTGGCCGGCGCGATGCGGCTCGGCCGACGGCTCGCCGAGACCGACCCCGACGCCCGACCGCTGATCATGGTCACCCTCTCCGGCCGCGGGGACAAGGACGTCCGGACCGCCACCCGGTGGTTCGGGCTGACCGGCCAGGTCGATGCGACCCAGGGCGGCGACCCGGTGGAGCTGCCCGAGGACGTCGCCGCCCACGCCGACCCGCGCCCCGAGGAGATGTGAGATGACCGCACCCGGCAACTGCACCCCGGCCTTCGACCGCGCCGCAGCCGAGCGCCGCGCCGTGTTCATCGGCTACCTGCCGGTCGGCTACCCGACCGTCCCGGGATCCCTCGACGCGATGCGTGCCCTGGTCGACCCCGGCGACGGGCCGGGCGCCGACATCGTCGAGATCGGCATCCCGTACTCCGACCCGATGATGGACGGGGTGACCATCCAGCGCGCCGCCACCCGCGCGCTGGAGCGGGGGGTCCGGGTCCGCGACGTGCTCGCGGCGACCGAGGCGGTCGCCGCCGCCGGCGCGATCCCGTGCGTGATGTCCTACTGGAACCTGATCGAACAGTACGGCTGCGACGCGTTCGCCCGTGACTTCCGCAACGCCGGCGGCGCCGGGGTGATCACCCCCGACCTGACGCCCGACGAGTCCGACGACTGGATCCCGGCCACCGACGCCCACGGCGTCGACCGGATCTACCTGGTCGCCCCGTCCTCCACCGACGAGCGGATCCGGCTGACCGCCGACGCGGCCCGCGGCTGGCTCTACGCCACGGCGGTGATGGGCGTCACCGGCGCCCGGGACACCACCTCGGACGCCGGCCGGGTGCTCACCGAGCGGGTCCGGGCGCTCAGCCCGGACACCCGGGTCGGGATCGGCCTGGGCGTCTCGAACGGTGCGCAGGCGGCGGAGATCGGGGCGTACGCCGACGCCGTCATCGTCGGTTCGGCGCTGGTGCGTACGCTGCTGGACGCCGACGACGCGGGTCGTCCGGATGACCTCACCGCTCTGCGCGCGCTGACCGCCGACCTGGCCGGCGGGGTCCGCACCGCCCGCTGAGGGCCGCCTCGCGGCGCACTGGCTAGAGTGTCCGTGGCCCCATGACGCGCCGGGCGGCGACCCGCCCGGCGTTGACCCGAAAGGCGACCCGATGACCCTGCTCCCGTTCACCTCGACGGCGCTGGTGCCCCTGTCGATCCCCAGCCCGCCGCAGGGGGTCTGGGAGCTACCGATCCCGGGCACCGGCCTGGTGCTGCCGATCCGGGCGTACGCGCTGTGCATCCTCACCGGCATCGTCGTCGCCTGGATCATCGCGTCCCGCCGGTGGAAGGCCCGCGGTGGCAGCCAGGACACCCTGGAGACCGCGATCCTGTGGGCGGTGCCGGTGGGCATCATCGGCGCCCGGCTCTACCACGTGATCACCGATCACCAGCTCTACTTCGGTCCCGGCCGGCACCCGATCGAGGCCCTCTACATCTGGCGCGGCGGCCTGGGCATCTGGGGCGCTGTCGCCGCCGGCGCCTTGGCCGTCTGGCTGGTCTGTCGCCGACGGGGCGCCTCGTTCGCCGCGATGGCGGACTCCCTCGCCCCCGGCGTGGCGGTGGCGCAGGGGATCGGGCGCCTCGGCAACTGGTTCAATCAGGAGCTCTTCGGTCGTCCCACCACGTTGCCGTGGGGTCTGGAGATCGACCCGCTGCACCGGCCGGCCGGCTACGAGCAGTACGCCACGTTCCAGCCAACCTTCCTCTACGAGCTGATCTGGGTGCTGTTGGTCGCCCTGGCACTGGTGCTGCTCGACCGACGCCTCCAGCTCGGCCACGGTCAGGTCTTCTGGCTGTACGTGGTGCTCTACACCTTCGGACGGTTCTGGGTCGAGGGCCTGCGGATCGACACCGCCAACCACATCGGCACCTGGCGGATCAACGAGTACGTCTCCCTGGTGGTGTTCATCGGAGGGATCGTCGCCTTCCTGATCACCCGCCGCCGTCACCGCACCCGGGAGGACCCCGAGACCGTCGACCCGCGGGGTGCTCGTGCGTCGGAGGCGCCGGCCGCATGAGTGCCGCCCGTTCCGCCGTCGCCACCGCGACCCGTCCGCCGGCCGGACCGGCGTCGGGTCCCACCACCGCCGATACCTGGCTCGTCGTCGCCGTCCTGGCGCTGCCGGTGGCCCTCCTCATCGCCGCGGACCGGCTGCTGCTGGGGTGGTCGCTGCGGGACTCCGGGCGGCTGGACCTGCCGGCCCTCGCCCCGCTGGCCGGGGTGGGTCTGGTGCTGCTGACCCGGCGCCGGCTGCCGGGGCTGCGGACCCGGTTCGACCTGCGGATCACCCTCCGGGTGGTGCGCCGCGGCGTGGCGCTGCTGCTGATGGCGATCGCCACCATGGTGGTCTGGAACCAGCTCTGCCTGATGTTCGGTTGGCTGCCGGCCCAGCGCATCGATCTCGACGCCGGGTTGCCCTTCGCGGTGCGGGTGGTGGCCTACCTTCCGCTCGCGTTGGCCCAGGAACTCGCCTGGCGCGGCATCGTCCGACCGACCTTCGGTGCGGCGTACGGCTGGTTCCTCGGCTCGCTGGCCACCGGCCTGACCTGGGGGGTGCTGAGCGGGCCGACCTGGCGGTTCGGGGTGGCGTACGGGCTGCTCTGGGTGGTCGCCGCGATGGGCTGGTCGGTGATGATCGGCGCCGTGGTGGAGGAGATGCGCCACGGGCAGCTGCTGGTGGCGAGCCTGTTCCACTGGGGGCTGCTGGTAGCCCTCTACCTGTTGCTGCCCGAGGAGGCCGGCGTGCTGAAGGCCGCCTGGGTGATCGCCCTCAGCGCGGTGATCGGCGGGGTGGCGACCGGCTGGACGTACGTGCGCTCCCGCCGGGCCCGCGGGATGTCGCCGTACGGCCGCGGATGACCCGCGCCGACGACGCCCGGCGCAGATGACGACTGTGTTACAGAGCCGGTCAAATTGTGTTACACGTCCCGGCAGCTATTTACAGAGCCGCTTCCTTGGTCGATTATGTGTCCTTGGAACACTGCCGCCGCGCAACGGAGCCGACGGCCGTCCCACATCCGCACGGTCTCGCCGGTTGGTGGCCACCTCGCCGCCGACCAGGTCACCGTTCACCGCCCGTTCTCACCGTTGAGGTGACGACGCGGCCTGTCCGAGGGGAAGAACATGGCTCCTGACAGTGCGCTCCAGGCACGGGAGGGCATCGCCGGCTCGGGTCTCTATGACCCGATGTACGAACATGACGCATGTGGCGTGGCCTTTGTCGCCACCCTGAGCGGCGAACCCTCTCACCGGATCCTCGAACAGGGCCTCGAGGCCCTGCGCAACCTCGACCACCGTGGCGCCACCGGCGCCGACGAGGCGGCCGGCGACGGTGCCGGCATCCTCCTCCAGGTGCCCGACGCGTTCCTGCGCGAGGTCTGCGACTTCCCGCTGCCGGCTCCCGGAACGTACGCGGTGGGCATGGCGTTCCTGCCGGCGAAGGAGTCCCGTCGCGACGCGGCCCGCCGCGAGGTCGAGCAGATCGCCGTCGAGGAGGGCCTGCGGGTCGTCGGCTGGCGTCCGGTGCCCGTCGTCACCGACACGCTGAGCCCGATCTCCCTGCACGTGATGCCGCACTTCGAGCACCTGGTCGTCACCCCGGTGGCGGGCGGCCGGACCGGGGTCGAGGTCGACCGGGCCGTCTACGGTCTGCGTCGGCGTGCCGAGCGTGAGGCCGAGGTCTACTTCCCGTCGCTGTCCGCCCGGACTCTGGTCTACAAGGGCATGCTGACGACGATGCAGCTGGAGGAGGTCTTCCCGGAGCTGCACGACGAGCGGATGGCCTCGGCGCTGGCCGTGGTGCACTCCCGCTTCTCCACCAACACCTTCCCGGCGTGGGAGCTGGCCCACCCGTTCCGGATGGTCGCCCACAACGGTGAGATCAACACCGTCCGTGGCAACAAGAACTGGATGCGCGCCCGCGAGGCGCTGCTCGACACCCCGCTGATCCCGGGCTCGTTGGATCGGCTTTTCCCGATCTGTGAGCCGACGGCCTCCGACTCGGCGTCCTTCGACTCGGTCGTCGAACTGCTCAACCTGGCCGGCCGCAGCCTGCCGCATGCGGTGCTGATGATGATCCCGGAGGCGTGGGAGAACAACCACGACATGCCGCAGGAGGTGCGTGACTTCTACGCGTACCACGCTTGTCTGATGGAGCCGTGGGACGGCCCCGCCTGTATGACCTTCACCGACGGCACCCAGATCGGCGCCGTGCTGGACCGCAACGGTCTGCGCCCCGGCCGCTACTGGATCACCAACGACGGCCTGGTGGTGCTCGCCTCGGAGTCCGGCGTGCTGGACATCCCCGACCACGACGTCCGTGCCAAGGGCCGCCTGAAGCCCGGCCAGATGTTCCTCGCCGACCTGTCGGAGCACCGGATCGTCCCTGATGAGGAGATCAAGGCGGGGCTCGCCGCCCGGGCGCCGTACGGTGAGTGGCTGCGCGACGGCCGGCTCAACCTCTCCGAACTGCCGGTGCGCGAGCACATCGTGCACACCCACGCCTCGGTCACCCGCCGCCAGCAGGTCTTCGGCTACACCGAGGAGGAGCTGCGCAAGGTCCTCGCACCGATGGCGAACACCGGTGCCGAGCCGATCGGGGCGATGGGCACCGACGCCCCGATCCCGGTGCTGTCGCAGCGACCGAAGCTGATGTTCGACTACTTCGTCCAGCACTTCGCCCAGGTCACCAACCCGCCGTTGGACGCCATCCGCGAGGAGCTGGTCACCAGCCTGTTCAACACCATCGGCCCCGAGCAGAACCTGCTCCAGCCGACCCCGGCGTCCTGCCGCCAGATCGTGCTGCCCTTCCCGATCCTCAACAACGACGAACTGACCCAGATCGTCCGGATCAACCAGGACGGCACGCTGCCCGGCTACCAGTCGCACGTGCTGCGTGGGCTGTACTCGATCGAGGCCGGCACCGAGGCACTGGAGGCCCGCCTCCAGGAGCTGTGTGAGGAGGCGTCCGCGGCGATCGCCGGCGGCGCCCGGATCCTGGTGCTCTCCGACCGGCATGCCAAGCAGGAGTGGGCGCCGATCCCGTCGCTGCTCTTCACCGCGGCGATCCACCACCACTTGGTCCGGGAGAAGACCCGCACCAAGGTCGGCATCGTCGTCGAGGCCGGCGACGTCCGCGAGGTGCACCACGTCAGCACCCTGATCGGCTACGGCGCCGCCGCGGTCAACCCGTACCTGGCGTTCGAGACCGCCGAGGACCTGGCCCGCACCGGCACCTTCGTGACCGTCGCGCCGGAGAAGGCCGTCGCCAACGTCGCCAAGGCTCTCGGCAAAGGCGTGCTGAAGGTGATGTCCAAGATGGGCGTCTCCACGGTGGCCTCCTACACCGGCGCACAGATCTTCGAGGCCGTCGGACTGTCCCAGGAGCTGGTCGACCAGTACTTCACCGGCACCACGTCGAAGATCGGCGGCATCGGGCTGGAAGAGGTCCACCGGCAGATCCGTGCCGGCCACGACGTCGCCTACCCGGTGGACGGCATCCCGCTGGCCCACCGGCGGCTGCAGATCGGCGGCGACTACCAGTGGCGCCGCGAGGGCGAGGACCACCTCTTCGACCCGGAGACCGTCTTCCGGCTCCAGCACTCCACCCGCAACCGGCGCTACGACGTCTTCAAGCAGTACACCGACCGGGTCAACGACACCTCCGAGCGGCTGATGACGCTGCGAGGCCTGCTGAAGTTCCGCCACAACCGCCAGCCGATCGACATCGACGAGGTGGAGCCGATCGAGTCGATCATCCGGCGGTTCGCGACCGGCGCCATGTCGTACGGCTCGATCTCCCGGGAGGCGCACGAGACGCTGGCGATCGCGATGAACCGGCTCGGCGCGAAGTCGAACACCGGTGAGGGCGGTGAGGATCCGGACCGGCTGCACGACCCGGAGCGCTGCTCGAAGATCAAGCAGGTCGCCTCCGGCCGCTTCGGGGTGACCTCGGAATACCTGTCGTACGCCGAGGACATCCAGATCAAGATGGCCCAGGGCGCCAAGCCCGGTGAGGGCGGCCAGCTGCCCGGCCAGAAGGTCTACCCGTGGGTGGCCTCGACCCGGCACTCGACGCCGGGCGTCGGCCTGATCTCGCCGCCGCCGCACCACGACATCTACTCGATCGAGGATCTCAAGCAGCTGATCCACGACCTGAAGTGCGCCAACCCGGTGGCCCGGATCCACGTCAAGCTCGTCTCCGAGTCCGGCGTCGGCACGGTCGCGGCCGGCGTGGCCAAGGCGAAGGCCGATGTGGTGCTGATCTCCGGCCACGACGGTGGCACGGGTGCGGCGCCGCTGACCTCGATCAAGCACGCCGGCACCCCGTGGGAGCTCGGCCTGGCCGAGACCCAGCAGACGCTGATCGCCAACGGGCTGCGCGACCGGGTGGTCGTCCAGGCCGACGGCCAGATGAAGACCGGCCGTGACGTCGTCGTCGCCGCCCTGCTGGGTGCCGAGGAGTTCGGTTTCGCGACCGCTCCGCTGGTGGTCGAGGGCTGCGTGATGATGCGGGTCTGCCACCTGGACACCTGCCCGGTCGGCGTCGCCACCCAGAACCCGGAGCTGCGGGCGAAGTTCACCGGTCGACCGGAGTTCGTCGAGACCTTCTTCGAGTACATCGCCGAGGAGGTCCGCGAGATCCTCGCCGAGCTCGGTTTCCGCACCCTGGAGGAGGCCATCGGCCGTTCCGACCAGCTGGACACCCGCTCCGCCGAGGACCACTGGAAGGCGGCCGGCCTGGACCTCAGCCCGGTGCTGTTCCAGCCGTCGGTGCCGGAGACGACCGCCCGTCGCCACGTCGTCGACCAGGACCACGACCTCGACAAGCAGCTCGACATGGAGCTGATGGACCTGGTCGCGCCGGTCCTCGCCGCGGCCCGGGAGGGGCGCACGCCGCAGCCGGTCCGCGGGACGATCGCGGTGCGCAACGTGCACCGTACGGTCGGCACGCTGCTCGGCCACGAGATCACCATGGCCACCGAGGGCCGCGGGCTGCCGGACAACACCGTCGACATCACCCTCACCGGGTCGGGCGGGCAGAGCTTCGGCGCCTTCATCCCGAAGGGGCTCACCCTGCGGCTGGTCGGCGACTCGAACGACTACGTCGCCAAGGGCCTGTCCGGCGGTCGGGTGATCATCCGGCCGCAGGCCGACGCGACCTTCGTCGCCGAGGACGAGATCATCGCCGGCAACGTGATCGGCTACGGCGCCACGTCCGGTGAGCTGTTCCTGCGCGGCCAGGTCGGCGAGCGCTTCTGCGTCCGCAACTCCGGCGCCACCGCGGTGGTCGAGGGCGTCGGCGACCACGGCTGCGAGTACATGACCGGCGGCACCGTGGTGGTGATCGGCCCGACCGGGCGTAACTTCGCGGCCGGCATGTCCGGCGGCGTGGCGTACGTCCTCGACCTCGACCCGCATCGGCTGAACACCGAGCTGGCCGACCCGAAGACGCTGGACGCCACCGACATCGCCCTGGTCCGTACACTGTTGGAGCGACACCGAGTGGAGACCGGCTCGGCGGTCGCCGACCGGCTGCTCAGCGGTGAGGCCGCCGACACCGTGATCGGGGAGCGGTTCACCAAGGTGCTGCCCCGTGACTACGCCCGGGTCCTCGCGGCTCGGGCCCAGGCCGAGGCCGACGGCCTCGACGACGATGCGACCACCGCCAGGATGATGGAGGCGACCCGTGGCTGATCCCCGTGGTTTCATGAAGTTCCCGCGCGAGCACCCGCAGCGGCGCGATGTCGAGGAACGGGTGAAGGACTGGAACGAGGTCTACCCCGGCGGCCCGGCCGCGGCGTTCCTGCCGATCATCCCGACGCAGGCGGCCCGCTGCATGGACTGCGGCATCCCGTTCTGTCACTTCGGCTGCCCGCTCGGCAACATCATCCCGGAGTGGAACGACCTGGTGTGGCGCGACGACTGGCAGGCCGCGTCCGACCGACTGCACGCCACGAACAACTTCCCGGAGTTCACCGGGCGGCTGTGCCCGGCGCCGTGCGAGACGGCCTGTGTCGTCGGCATCAACGACGACCCGGTGGCGATCAAGGGTGTCGAGGTCTCGATCGCCGAGCGCGCCTGGGACGACCGGCTGATCCAGCCGCAGGCCCCGGACTGGCACACCGGCTACACGGTCGCCGTGGTCGGGTCGGGCCCGTCCGGCCTGGCCGTCGCCCAGCAGCTGACCCGGGTGGGCCACACGGTGGCGGTGTTCGAGCGGGCCGACGTGCCGGGCGGTCTGCTGCGCTACGGCATCCCCGAGTTCAAGATGGAGAAGTCCGTCCTGGACCGTCGGATCCGGCAGATGAAGGACGAGGGCACCATCTTCCGCACCGGTGTCACCATCGGCACCGACATCACCTGGACGCAGCTGAAGTCGCGCTACGACGCCGTCGTGGTGGCGATGGGCTCGACCAAGCCGCGTGACCTGCCGGCGCCGGGCCGCGAGCTGGAGGGCATCCACTTCGCGATGGACTACCTGCCGCAGGCCAACCGGGTCGCCCGGGGCCGTACGGTCGAGAACCAGATCGTGGCCACCGACAAGCACGTCGTGGTGATCGGTGGCGGCGACACCGGCTCGGACTGCATCGGCACCGCGCTGCGCCAGGGCGCCGCGTCGGTCACTCAGCTGGAGATCTTCCCGGCCCCCGGCGAGGACCGGCCGGCCCACCAGCCGTGGCCGACCTACCCGGCGGTCTGGCGGGTCTCCACCTCCCAGGAGGAGGGCGGCGAGCGGGTCTTCGAGACGTCGACCACCGAGTTCATCGGGGACGAGGCGGGCCATGTCCGCGAGCTGCGGCTGGTCGAGGTGAAGCCGAACGGCTCCGGAGGGTTCGTCCCCGTCGAGGGATCGGAGCGGGTGATCCCGGCCGACATGGTCGTGCTGGCGATGGGCTTCGTCGGCCCGGAGGCGGAGGACCTGGTCGACCAGCTCGGGGTGAGCCTGGACCGTCGCGGCAACGTGGTGCGCGACGACGACTACATGACCGGTGTCGAGGGCGTCTTCGCCTGCGGTGACGCCGGCCGTGGCCAGTCGCTGGTCGTCTGGGCGATCGCCGAGGGCCGCTCCTGCGCCGCTGGCGTGGACGCCTTCCTCAGCGGATCGACCAAGCTGCTGCGTCCGATCGGTCCGCAGGTGCGCCCGATGGTGCTCTGACCGCTCAACCTGCGGGTCGACCCACTTGGTCATCCGCTTCGCCCGCGCGATGGTGTCTGTCGTTCAGCACCGTCGCGCGGGCGAACTGCATTGGGGGTGGGGCCAGCGGGGGGTATCGCGGGGTGGGTTCAGCGCGGGTGGGTTCAGCGCGGGGTGGCGCGGCGGACGACCAGGTAGCCGGCCGCGCCGGCGAGGGCGGCGACGGCCAGCACCAGGCTGAAGATCCCGGCGACACCGAGCCCGGCGAACCACCTGATCAGGGCGGGCCACGCCCGCAGCCAGGTGAGCACGGCGACGGCGGCCAGCAGGGCCCCGGCCAGCGACAGCCCGACGGTGAGCACGCCGGTGACCCGCCACCGCATGTAGCAGGTGGTCAGCGCCGCGCCGACGAGGAGCGCGGTCAGGCTGAGCGTGAAGGTGGCGTACGCCCCGAGCCACCAGGGCAGGCCGTGGTACCACAGGGCGTCGAAGACGACGGTGTGGGTGCCCCAGCCACCGGTCACGAGCTCAACCACCCGGAGGGCTGCGAAGGCCAGCGCGAACACGGCCGAGAACACGGTGAACGCCAGCGTGGTGCCCAGCCAGTAGTCCCGGCGGGTCGCGCCGATGCCGAGGGCGAACTGGAGGGTGGTCGCCACCGCCTGGACGCCGACCACGATGAGGTACCAGATCGGCGACAGCACCGCCCAGCTGTACCTCATCCCCTCCTGCATCGCCGCCGGGTCGACGCCGCCGGCGTGGACGATGATCAGGGCGATGGCGATGCTGAACAGCAGGGCCGCCGCGATGATGATGGCCGGGGTCCAGCCCAGGACCCACAGGTCGACGAACTGGAGTCGGGTCACCCGGACGATGTGCTGCAGGGGGCCGGGGGAGCGGTGCGTGTCGGTCTCGCGGGAGGTCGGGCGGGTGATGGCTGTCATGAGGTACGTCCTTGTCGGGAGCCGGCGGTCCGATCGATGAGGAGCTGTTGCAGGGTCACCGGTTCTGCGCTGAGGCCGGCCGCCGCGGCGGGGCCGGCGAGAGCGTCGTACGACTCGCCGACGGTGGCCCGGGCCAGCGGGCCCGTGCTGTGCCGGGCGAGCACCGTACGACCCTCGACGAAGCGGTCGACCGCCGAGGTGGCGCCGGAGACGACGGTGGTCGACCCGCGAGCGACCTCGGCATCGGCGTCGAGGAGGAGACGGCCCCGGTCGATCAGCAGGATGTGGTCGAGCAGCGGCGAGATCTCGTCGATCAGGTGGGTGGAGATGACGATCGTCCGCGGCCGCTCGGCATAGTCGGCCAGCAGCACGTCATAGAACAGTTGGCGGGCCACCGCGTCCAGCCCCAGGTAGGGCTCGTCGAAGAAGGTCAGCGGTGCCCGGGAGGCCAGCCCGACGATGATGCCGACCATGGACAGTTCGCCGCGGGACAGCTTCACGATCGGCCGGCGCAGCGGGAGGCGGAAGCTGTCGACGAGCGAGGCAGCCAGGTCGGCGTCCCAGCCGGGGAAGAACCACGGCGCGACCGCGAGGACGTGGCGCGCGTGGAACGAGGTGGGGTATTTCTGCGCCTCCGCGACGAACGACACCCGGCCAAGCACCCGGGGGTTCTCCGCCGGGGACTCGCCGAAGACCTCCACCTCCCCGTCGTCGGGGAAGATCTGGCCGGTGAGGACCTGCATCAGCGTGGTCTTGCCGGCGCCGTTGCGGCCGAGCAGGCCGACGATCCGCTGCGCCGGCACGGCGAGGTCGAGCCGGTCGAGGGCGGTGAGCTCGCCGTAGCGCTTGGTGAGTCGGTGGGTGCGGATGACGGGCGCCACCGTGGTGGTGGACATGGCGTCACACTCCTGAGGACTGGTCCGCCGGCAGGCCGCCGGCGGTGTGATGGATGAGCGCGGTGAGGTCGTCCAGGCTGATGCCCAGCCGTCGGGCCTCCGCGAGCAGGGGGCGTACGTACTCGTCGGCGAAGGCAGCTCGGCGTCGGCTGCGGAGCCGTTCGGTGGCACCAGGGGCGACGAACATGCCGATGCCACGGCGCTTCTCGACCAGACCGCCCGCCAGCAGTTGGTTGACGCCCTTGCCGGCGGTCGCCGGGTTGATCCGGTAAAAGCCGGCCAGCTCGTTGGTGGAGGGGATCTGGTCGCCCTCCTTCAGCCCGCCTTCGACGATCTGGCGTTCGATCTCCTGGGCGAGTTGCAGGTAGAGGGGCTGGGAGTCGTCCACCTCACCTCCTTGGTTCATTACTTATGTAACTAAGTAAGCATCCAGGAGGGCCGGGTGTCAAGTGGGTGTCAAGGCCTGGCCGGCCGTCCTGTGGCGGGATTCGTCGTCTGGTGGGCGGACCGGGCGTTCGTTTGCCGGTCGACACCGACGTTTCTCAGGTCCCCCGACGGTCCGCGAGAACCCCGACGTTCTACGGCGGAACAAGGTCGGGGTTGCCGGCAAGCGTCGGGGAAGTTGAGAACCGTCGGGGAAGTCGCGAACCGTCGGGGTCCTGGCAGTCGTCGGGGTACTGGGTGCTGGAGGATCGTCAGGGTGCTGGAGAGTCGTCGGGGTGCCGGAGGATCGTGGACCAGTGGGAAGTTGCCGTTGCCGTTGCCGTTGCCGTTGCCGTTGCCGTTGCCGTTGCCGCGGGGCGCTCAGGTGATGCGAAACCCCGCTGATGGAGCACCATCAGCGGGGTCGACGCAGGACGGCGGTCGGGGGCTCAGCCCTTGGCGTCCCAGCTGTCGGGGCCGCGGCGGACTGCCCGACGCAGCGCGGCCCGGGCGGCCGGCAGGTCGCGGTCGAGGTCGCCGAGCTGGGCGCCGAACAGCACGCCGTACGTGAACGTCGGCTCGCCCGCCGCCGCGGCGGCGTCGGCCAGCCGCAGCAGCCGCTCCCGGGCGACCACGGCGTCGTTCATCTCGCCGAACACCTCGGTCACCGCCTCCCAGTCCCGGGCCGAGGACGCGGCATCCTCCCCGTAGACGGCGGTGAGCGCCTCGCAGGCGTAGCGGACGACCTTGGACTTCTTACGGACGTCGTGCAGCGCGGTCAGCCGCTCCGCGCCCGCGGTCTCCTCGGCGGTGGTGTGGGCCTTGCGGACCCGGCGGATCGCCCGGTCCACCAGTGGGATCGCCCGCTCCGACACCCGCGCGTCGGCGACCTGCTCCAGCGGTGGGTCGGTCAGCCAGCGGCTCAGCGCGACCATCAGGGCGGTGTAGCGATCGTCCCTCAGGCAGGCCGCGACACCGGCCAGGGCCTGCTGGTGGGTGGCCTCCAGCTCGTTCTCCATCCGGGCCCGGACCGGGCCGATCACCGACTCGGGCGGCAGCGCGTCGAGTCGGTCCAGCAGCTTCGCCTTCTGCACCTCGGCGTCGCGGGCGTGGCCGAGCTCGGTGGCGTACCACTGCAGCTCGTCGCGCAGCGTACGGACCGCCTCGGTGTCGAACAGGTCGTCGAAGACCCGCAGGATGCTGCGCAGCCGCCGTGAGGCGACCCGGGCCTTGTGTACGGCGTCGGGGGCATCGACCGCGACCGCTTCCTCGCGGCCCTGCAGCACCCCGACGTGGGTCGCCAGAGCGGCCAGCACCGTACGGGACAGCAGGTCGGCCGGGGAGGGGACGTGGGCCGCGGCCTGCGCCGGGGCGTCGCCGAGAGCCTGGTTGATCTTGGCCGGGGAGGTGGCCGGCACGATGCCGGCCCACTGGAAGCGTTCGGTCACCGCGTCGAGGAAGCTGCGATCGCCCTCGAGCAGCTCGACCTCGATCTCCCGCCAGGTGGTCTCCTGGCCGGGGGTGCCGGGTAGCGCCAGCCGGCTCGCGGTCACCGTGTCGTCGGCCAGCTCGGCCAGCGGGGTGCCGGTGGCCGGGTCGGCGAGGATCCGTACGGTCCGGACGGTCTGCAGGCGGGCGACCGGCACCAGCGGGACGGCGCCGACCCGCTCACCGACCGCGGCGCGCAGCGCGCGCGGCACCACCAGGGGATCGGGGCTGGCATCCAGCGGCACGTGCAGCTCGGTGCGGGTGCCCTCCACCGGCGGGAGCTTGACGTGCCAGGCGGCGTCGGCGCCGCCGGTGCGCCGGCGCAGAGTGACCCGGGCGCGGTTCAGGTCGTACGTCGGGGAGTCGAAGTAGGTGGCGTCGAGGTGCAGGACCTGCGGCTCGCCCATCGTGGCGAGGCCGTCCAACCCGGGCACTCGGGCGCCGGGGAGGAGCGCGAACTTGCGTTCGGTCTCGGCCTTCACCTGGGGGCCGGACGCCGGGTCGGTCTGGACTTCGGACACCACTGCTCCTCATCGACGGGGAATGCCAGTCTACCGGGCTACTCTGGTCCCTGCCCGTCCGCTCGATGCCCAGGAGGTGGCAGCCGCCCGATGGCCGGTTCGCTCGACGATTCGTTCGTCCATCTGCATGTCCATTCCGAGTTCTCGATGCTGGACGGCGCCGCGCGGGTGCCCGACATGTTCCAGCGCGCCGAGGAACTCGGCATGCCGGCGATCGCCGTCACTGACCACGGCAACATGTTCGGGGCGTACGAGTTCTGGAAGACGTCGAAGAACTTCGACGTCAAGCCGATCATCGGCTGCGAGACGTACATGACGCCGAAGACGCACCGCTCGGAGCGCAAGCGGGTGCAGTGGGGCGACGGCACCGGCGACGACGTCTCCGCCAAGGGCGCCTACACCCACATGACGCTGTGGTCGGAGACGACCGAGGGCATGCACAACCTGTTCCGGCTCGAGTCGTACGCCTCGATCGAGGGGTTCTTCTACAAGCCGCGGGTGGACCGCGAGCTGCTGCACCGCTACGCCAAGGGCTTGATCGCCACCACCGGCTGCCCGTCCGGCGAGGTGCAGACCTACCTGCGGCTGGGGCAGTACGACAACGCCTTGGCATCGGCCGCGGAGTTCCGCGACATCTTCGGCAAGGACAACTTCTACGTCGAGATCATGGACCACGGGCTGGACATCGAGACCCGGGTCCGCGAAGGCCTGATGCGGATCAGCAAGGAGCTGAACCTGCCGCCCGTCGTCACCAACGACTCGCACTACGTGTCGAAGGACGACTCGCACGCCCACGACGCCCTGCTGTGCGTCTCGGCCGGGGCCCACCTGGCCGACACCAACCGCTTCCGGTTCAACGGCGACGGCTACTACCTGAAGTCCCCCCGGGAGATGCGCGAGCTGTTCCGCGAGATCCCCGAGGCCTGCGACAACACCCTGGCGATCGCCGAACGCTGCGAGATCGGCTTCGACAACGCCATCGGCAAGTTCATGCCGCACTTCGACGTGCCCGCCGGCGAGACCGAGGAGTCCTGGTTCATCGCCCAGGTCAACCAGGGGCTGCACGACCGCTACCCCGACGGGATCAGCACCGAGGTGCGCGACCGCGCCGACTACGAGATCGGCGTCATCCAGCAGATGGGCTTCCCGGGCTACTTCCTGGTGGTCTCCGACTACATCAAGTGGGCCAAGGCGCAGGGCATCAAGGTCGGCCCGGGCCGTGGTTCCGGTGCCGGCTCGATGTGCGCGTACGCCCTGCACATCACCGAGCTGGACCCGATCCAGCACGGCCTGATCTTCGAGCGCTTCCTCAACCCGGAGCGCATCTCGATGCCCGACTTCGACATCGACTTCGACGACCGTCGCCGTGGCGACGTGATCCAGTACGTCACCGACAAGTACGGCGCCGACAAGGTCAGCGCCATCGTCACGTACGGCACCATCAAGGCCAAGCAGGCGGTCAAGGACGCCGGCCGGGTGCTCGGCAAGCCCTACTCGCTCGGCGACCAGATCACCAAGGCGATGCCCGACCCGGTGATGGGCAAGGACGTCCCGCTGCAGAAGCTCTTCGACGACAAGCACGAGCGCTACCTGGAGGGCCAGGAGTTCCGGGCGTTGTACGACGCCGAACCGGAGGTTCGTGAGGTCGTCGACACGGCGATGGGCCTGGAGGGCCTGAAGCGGCAGTGGGGCGTGCACGCCTGCGGCATGATCATGTCGTCGGAGCCGATCATGGACGTCGTCCCACTGATGAAGCGGGAGCAGGACGGCCAGATCATCACCCAGTTCGACTACCCGTCGTGCGAGTCGCTGGGCCTGATCAAGATGGACTTCCTGGGCCTGCGCAACCTCACGATCCTCGCTGACGCGCTGGAGAACATCACGCTCAACCAGGACCAGGAGGTGGTGCTGGAGAAGCTCACCCTGGACGACCCGGCCACCTTCAAGCTGCTGCAGGCCGGCGACACGCTGGGTGTGTTCCAGCTGGACGGCGGGCCGATGCGGGCGCTGCTGCGCTCGATGCAGCCCGACTGCTTCGACGACATCTCCGCCGTCGGTGCGCTCTACCGCCCGGGCCCGATGGGTGCCGACTCGCACAACAAGTACGCCCGACGGAAGACCGGCAAGGAGCCGGTGGAGCCGATCCATCCGGAGCTGGAGGAGCCGCTGAAGGACATCCTCGGCGAGACGTACGGTCTGATCGTCTACCAGGAGCAGGTGATGGCGATCGCCCAGAAGCTGGCCGGCTACACCCTGGGTGGCGCCGACATGCTGCGCCGGGCGATGGGCAAGAAGAAGAAGAAGGAGCTGGACGCCCAGTTCGAGACCTTCAAGAACGGGATGCTGGAGCGCGGCTACTCCGAGGAGTCGATGCAGACCCTCTGGGACATCCTGCTGCCGTTCTCCAACTACGCGTTCAACAAGGCCCACTCCGCGGCGTACGGCCTGGTGTCCTACTGGACCGCCTACCTCAAGGCGAACTTCCCGGTGGAGTACATGGCCGCACTGCTGCAGTCGGTCAAGGACGACAAGGACAAGATGGCGGTCTACCTCGGCGAGTGCCGGCGGATGGGCATCGAGGTGCTGCCGCCCGACGTCAACGAGTCCGCCGCCCAGTTCACCCCTGTCGGGGACGCGATCCGCTTCGGCCTCACCGCGGTCCGCAACGTCGGCGAGCACGTCGTCGAGGAGATCATCGCCACCCGCCGGGAATGCGGCCGGGCCTCGTCCTTCAACGAGTTCCTCGATCAGGCGCCGTTGGCGGTGTGCAACAAGCGGCTGATCGAGTCGCTGATCAAGGCCGGCGCCTTCGACTCGATGGGGCACCACCGCCGCGGGCTGATGGAGTGCTTCGAGGAGGCGATCGACAAGATCACCAGCCGCAAGCGCAACGAGGCGAACGGCCAGGACGACCTGTTCGGGGTGTTCGGCGCGGAGTCCGACGAGGCGGACCCGACAGCCGTCGTGGTGCCGGACCTGGAGGAGTGGGACAAGCGGACCAAGCTCGCCTTCGAGCGGGAGATGCTCGGCCTCTACGTCTCCGACCACCCGCTGCAGGGCATGGAGCCGGTGCTCGCCCGGCTGTCCGACAGCGGGATCGAGCAGATCCTCGACGAGGACGGCCCTAAGGACGGGGAACAGATCACCATCGCCGGGATGATCACCCAGGTGGTCCGCAAGCAGAACAAGCGCGGCGACCTGTGGGCACTGATCTACGTCGAGGACCTCGGCGGCTCGATCGAGGTGAAGTGCTTCAACAAGGTCTATCAGCTCGTTGCGCCGATCCTCGCCCCGGACACCATCGTCCAGGTGAGGGGGACCGTACGCCGCGAGGAGGAGACGGTCTCGATCTTCGCCCGGGAGGTGACGCTGCCCAACATCAGCGACGACCCGCACGGCCCGATCGTCATCACCATCCCCGCGGTGAGCTGCACCCCGCCGCGGATCGAACAGCTGCGCGACGTGCTGGCCGCCCACCCGGGCGCCACCGAGGTGCGGGTCCGGCTGCGCGGCAGCGGCGGAACAAGTGTCTGGCGGGTCCAGCCGGGGCTGCGGGTCGACGCCTCGGTGTCAGTGATGGCCGACCTGAAGGCGCTGCTCGGGCCGGCGAACGTGAGCGCCGCCGGATGACCCGTCGCTTCCCGCACCGCGGCTGGCCGGAGGCGGCGTACCTGCTGGCCGCGGTGGCCCTCGGCGGGATCGGTGGGGTGGTGTGGCGGACGACCACCCCGCTGCCCGGCTACACCGTCCAGCCGGACGGCCAGGCACTGATCAGCGAGCTCGGGCTGACCCAGCTCTTCGTCGCCGATGCCCGGTACGCGGTGATCGGGATGGCCGGTGGGTTGCTGATGGGGCTGCTGGCGATGCTGGTGCTGCGGCGCCGCGGCTGGTGGGTGGTCGTCTGGACCACCGGCGGGTCGGTCCTCGCCGGGCTGGCGGCCTGGGGTGCCGGCGTGGTCGGGGCCGTGCCGCTGAAGGATCGGCTGGCGCACGCCACGGCCGGCCGGACCGAACCGGTCGACCTGGTCCTGCACTCTCCGGTGGCGGTGCTGCTGTGGCCGTTCGCGGCGATGCTGCTGGTGCTGCTGTGGAGCGCGTTCACCGCGGAGCCCGGGCAGTCGCCGCGCCCGCGACGTTCAGCGCAGGGTCCTGCGCAGGGTCCAGCGCAGGGTGTGGGGCACTCAGTCGAGGGTGCGGATGGTGGCCACCCGGGCGTCGAGCAGCCCGACCAGGTCGGCGGGCGCGATCTCCAGCTTGAGTGACCGCTTGCCCGCCGACACGTACATGGTCTCCTGTGTCAGCGCGGAGTCGTCCACCACCGTGAGCAACCGCGTGCGCTGACCGAGTGGCGAGATGCCGCCCACCACATAGCCGCTGGACCGCTCGGCGACCGCAGGATCGGCCATCTGGGCCTTCTTGGCGCCCACCGCGCGGGCCAGCGCCTTGAGGTCGAGGTGGTGACTGACGGGGACCACGCCGACCACCAGTCGCCCGGAGCAGTCGGCGATCAGCGTCTTGAACACCCGGTCCGGGCTCACGCCCATCTGACGGGCCGACTCCGGGCCGAGCTCGCCACGGGCGTGCATGTCGGCGGCATGCTCGTGCAGCGTATGGGCGATCCCGGCCCGGACCACCGCCTGCAGGGCAGGGGTGCCGGTCGCCTCGTGGGTCTTGGAGTGCTTGGCCATGTGGTCGATGCTGCCACTGTTCCTCGTCGGCCTCGGTCTGGCGTCAGGACGCGGCTGGACCGCGGCCCACGGTCACCTCGTCGGCTCAGCGCAGCAGATCGACCAGCGCCACCAGCGCCGGCGCGATCACCAGGGCGGGCAGCAGGTTGACCACCGGCACCTTCCGGGCGTTCAGGATCCGCAGACTGAGCCCGACCAGGATCAGGCCGCCGACCGCGGACAGCGCCATCAGGTGGGCCTCGGGCAGCGCGCCACCGATGGTCCAGCCGACGAGCGTGATCAGCCCCTCCACGACCAGGATCATCCCGGCCGAGGCCAGCACCCCCAGACCCAGGGCCGCGGCGAAGGCGATCGCGCTGAACCCGTCGAGGACGGACTTGACCAGCAACTGCTCCGGCCCGCGCCCGAGCCCCTCGGTCAGCGTCCCGAGCACGGTGAGCGGACCGACGCAGAACAGCAGCGAGGCGGAGACGAAGCCGTTGACGAACCGGTTGGCAGCGCTCGGCCGGCCGTCCGGATCGCCGCCGGGTGTCGCACCGCGACCGACCACGCGCCGGCGCACCCAGTGACCGAAGGCGTCCAGTCGTTCCTCGAGGTCGAGCAGCGACCCGAGCACCCCGCCGATCAGCAGAGCACCCAGCACGATCAGCACCGGCGCGGTCGAACCGACGGCGTCGCGCAAGGCGGGGGAGCGCACATCGGCGGCGGACAGGGCGCCCAGCAGCAGGGTGATCAGGCCCAGCGCGTCGACGACCGTACGTTGCGTACGTTCCGGCAGACGGCCGCCGATCCACAGGCCGAGCGAGGAACCCAGCACCACGGTGACCACATTCGCGAGGGTTCCGAAGCCGATGAACACGGACCGTAGACTAGCCGGGTGCTGAACATTGTCGATCTTCGTGACCAGGTGGATGCCGCGGTGGACTACGCCACCATGGTGCCCCGCGCCCCCTTCGACGTGACCGCGGCGCTGGACATCGTCGCCCCGGTCTGCCAGGACGTGGCGACCCATGGTGTCGAGGCGCTGCAGCGGCTGTCGGAGAAGTTCGACCACGTGGTGCCGGAGCATTTCCGGGTGCCGGCCGAGGCGCTCCAGCACGCGCTCGACGGGCTCGATCCGCTGGTCCGCCAGGCGTACGAGATCGCCATCGAGCGCCGGCGGGTGGTCGCCTACCAGGAGCTCGGCCCCCAGCAGGTCGACGTCGAGGTCGCCACCGGCGCGGTGATCAGCCAGAAGATGATCCCGGTCAACCGGGTCGGCCTCTACGTGCCCGGCGGGCGGGCGCCGCTGGCGTCCTCGGTGATCCACAACGTCGTCCCGGCGCAGGTCGCCGGGGTGGCGCAGATCGCCGTCACCTCCCCGCCGCAGGCCGACTTCGACGGTCTGCCGCACCCGAACATCCTGGCCGTCTGCGCGCTGCTCGGTGTCGAGGAGGTGTACGCGGTCGGCGGCTCCCAGGCGGTGGCGATGTTCGCGTACGGCGTGCCCGGCCTGTGCCGGCCGGTCGACATGATCTGCGGCCCGGGCAACATCTACGTCGCCGCGGCGAAGCGTTATGTCCAGGGCAGGGTCGGCATCGACTCCGAGGCCGGACCGACCGAGATCGCCATCGTCGCCGACGAGACGGCGATCGCGAGCCACGTCGCCGCGGACATGGTGTCGCAGGCCGAGCACGACCCGATGGCCGGCTCGGTGCTGATCACCGACTCCGCGGACCTGGCCGCCCGCGTCGACGCGGTGATCGCCACCCAGGCCGCACAGGCCCGGCACGCCGAGCGGATCGGCCAGGCACTGAAGGGCGAACAGTCCGGCATCGTGCTGGTCCGCGACATGGACCAGGCGCTGGCCGTCGCCGACGCGTACGCCGCCGAACACCTGGAGATCCACACCCGTGACGCCGAGGCGCTGGCCCAGCGGGTCACCAACGCCGGGGCCATCTTCATCGGCACCTGGTCGCCGGTCTCCCTCGGCGACTATCTGGCCGGCTCCACCCACGTGCTGCCGACCGGCGGTGGCGCCAAGCACTCCTCGGGGCTGAACGTGAAGTCCTTCCTGCGCGCGGTGCACCTGATCCGTTACCAGCAGGGCGCCACCGACGCGGTGGCCAAGGATGTCATCGCCTTCGCCGAGTCCGAGGACCTGCCCTCCCACGGCAACGCCCTGCGGGTGCGGGTCGAGGACCCCGACGGGAGCCGGTCGTGACCGCGCGCGCCGCCGCCGACGTCCGCCTCGCGGACCTGCCGTTGCGCCCCGAGCTGGTGGGGGAGGAGCCGTACGGCGCCCCGCAGCTCGACGTGCCGGTGTGTCTCAACGTCAACGAGAATCCGTACCCGCCGAGTCCGGCGGTGATCGAGGCGATCGGTCAGGCGGCCGCCGCGGCCGCCGGGTCGATGAACCGCTACCCGGACCGTGAGGCGCTCGCGCTGCGGACCGGGCTGGCCGGCTACCTCAACCGGAGTGGCTACGCGCTGACCGCCGACAACATCTGGGCGGCCAACGGGTCGAACGAGGTGATGATCCATCTGATGCAGGCCTTCGCCGGACCGGATCGTACGGTGATGACCTTCCCGCCGACGTACTCGATGTATCCCGAGTACGCCCGCGACACGCACAGCCGCTACGTCACCGTGCCGCGGCGGGCCGACTTCACCCTCGACCTGGACGCCGCCCTGGCGGCGATCGCGGCCGAGCGCCCCGACCTGGTCATCGTCTGCTCGCCGAACAACCCGACCGGCACCAGCACCGACCTCTCCGTCATCGCCCGGCTGTGCGACGCGACCGACGGCATCGTGGTGGCCGACGAGGCCTACCAGGAGTTCGCCCGCGCGGGCACCCGCTCGGCGCTGGACCTGCTGCCCGATCACCCGAACCTGGTGGTCAGCCGGACCATGTCGAAGGCGTTCGCGTTCGCCGGCGGCCGGCTGGGCTACCTGGCCGCGGCGCCCGCGGTGGTCGACGCCTGCCGGATCGTCCGACTGCCGTACCACCTGTCGGCGATCACCCAGGCGGTGGCCACGGTCGCCCTCGACCACGCCGACGAGATGCTGTCGCGGGTCGACGACCTGCGCACCGAGCGCGACAAGCTCGTCGTCTGGCTGGGCGAGCGGGGTCTGGCGACCGCCGAGACGGACGCGAACTTCGTGCTGTTCGGCCGGTTCGTCGACCGGCATGCGGTGTTCCAGGCGCTGCTGGATCGCGGTGTGCTGATCCGCGAGGTCGGCCCCGAGGGCTGGCTGCGGGTGAGCGCCGGCACCCCGGCCGAGATGGATGCCTTCCGCACCGCCCTGCTGGAGGTCCTGCCCGATTGCCCCCGGATCACCGAGGAGTGAAGTGACGATGACCAGCCGCACCGCCGAGATCACCCGCGAGACCTCCGAGTCCTCCGTCCACGTCCGGATCGACCTCGATGGGCGGGGACGCACCGAGATCAGCACCGGGGTGCCGTTCTACGACCACATGCTCACCGCGCTGGGCAAGCACGGCCTGTTCGACCTGACCGTCCGGACCACCGGCGACGTCGAGGTGGACGCCCACCACAGCGTCGAGGACACCGCGATCGTGCTCGGCCAGGCGTTCCTGCAGGCGCTGGGCGACAAGAAGGGCATCCGCCGGTTCGCCGACGCGTACGTCCCGCTGGACGAGGCGCTCGCCCATGCCGTCGTCGACGTCTCCGGCCGGCCGTACGCGGTGGTCTCGGGGGAGCCGGACGGCCAGGCGTACGCGCTGATCGGCGGCGGGAACGGCGCGGTGCCGTACGCCGGGTCGATGACCCAGCACGTGCTGGAGACGTTCGCGGCGAACGCACAGATCTGCCTGCACCTGCGGCTGCTCGCCGGCCGCGACCCGCACCACATCGTCGAGGCGCAGTTCAAGGCCTTGGCGCGGGCGCTGCGCGACGCGGTGGCGCTCGATCCGCGCGTCGAGGGCGTGCCGTCCACCAAGGGTGCGCTGTGACCGGCGCGGTCGTACGTCCCACGGTCGCGCTGCTCGACTACGGGTCGGGCAACCTGCGCTCGGCCTTCCGGGCGCTGGAGGCGAACGGTGCCGACGTGACACTGACCGCCGACCGGGAGATCTGCCTGGCCGCCGACGGACTCGTCGTGCCGGGGGTGGGGGCCTTCGCCGCCTGCATGGAGGGCCTGCACGCCGTCGGTGGCGACGAGGTGATCCGCACCCGGGTCGCCGCGGGCCGGCCGGTGCTGGGCATCTGTGTCGGCCACCAGATCCTCTTCGACCGCGGCGTCGAGCACGGTCGCGACGCCGGCGGGGTCGGCGCGCTGCCCGGTGTGGTGGAGCGGCTGGCGGCCCAGCGGCTGCCACACATGGGCTGGAACACCGTCGAGGCCGCCGAGGGAAGCACCCTCTTCGCCGGCGGTGAGGATGCCTGGTACTACTTCGTGCACAGCTACGGCGTGCATGCCGGTGACGACCTGCTCGGCGTGCCGGGTGTCCGCGTCACGTACGCCACCCACGAGACCGACCGGTTCGTCGCCGCGGTGGAAGCCGGGCCGCTGTGCTCGACGCAGTTCCACCCGGAGAAGTCCGGCGAGGCCGGGGCGCGGCTGTTGCGGAACTGGCTGGGGAGCCTGCCGGTCGGCTGACCACCGCAGCACGCCCGGGTGCTCGGTGATGTCAGGACCCACCGCCCGGCGGCTGACCACCCGAGGCCGCCGGGTCGGGTAGGCTGCCGCGTTGTGAAGCCTTTGGAACTACTTCCCGCCGTTGACGTACGCCACGGACAGGCAGTCCAGCTGGTCCAAGGGATCGCCGGCACCGACAAGCGCTTCGGGGATCCGCTCGCCGCGGCTCGCCGCTGGCAGCAGGCCGGCTCCGAGTGGCTGCACCTGGTCGATCTCGACGCCGCATTCGGCGAGGGCGACAACGCCGACATCCTGGCCGAGGTGGTCGCCGCCGTCGACATGAAGGTCGAGATGTCCGGCGGCATCCGCGACGACGCCTCGCTGGAGCGGGCACTGTCCACCGGCTGCACCCGGGTCAACATCGGCACCGCGGCACTGGAACAGCCCGCGTGGTGTGCCGAGGTGATCCGTACGTACGGCGACAAGATCGCCATCGGACTCGACGTCAAGGGTGACCGGCTGGCCGCCCGTGGCTGGACCCGCGAGGGCGGCAACGTCTTCGAGGTGCTCGACCGCCTCGACAAGGCCGGCTGCGCCCGCTACGTGGTCACCGACGTCCGCTCCGACGGCATGCTGTCGGGCCCGAACCTGGAGTTGCTCGGCGCGATCTGCGCCCGCACAGACTCCCCGGTGGTCGCCTCCGGCGGCGTCTCCAGCCTGGAGGACCTGCGCCAGCTCGCCGGCCTGGTCTCCATCGGTGTCGAGGGTGTCATCGTCGGCACCGCGCTCTACCTGGGCAACTTCACTGTCGAGGAAGCCCTGGACCTCACCCGCAGCATTTCGGCCGCCCTCGAGCAGTAGGACAGACGCGTTGACGATTTCCACCGACATCCCCGAGGTCGTCGGGCCGCCGCCGCTGGGCGGCCGGCTGCGTGACCTGCTCGCGGGCAAGAAGATCGTGATGACCGGCGCGACCGGCTTCATCGGCGAACAGCTGCTCTGGAAGATCCTCACCGAACTGCCCGACACCACCCCCGCGGTGCTGGTCCGCCGCAAGGGCTCCGCCTCTGCCCGCGACCGGGTGATCACCCTGGTCGGCAAGGCGATCTTCCGCGACCTGGTGAAGGCCGCCGGCGGCAAGGCCGAGCTGGTCGACTCCCGGATCGAGGTGATCGAGGGTGACCTGCCCAACGTCCCACCGCTGCCGCGCGACCTCGACGTCGTGCTGCACTGCGCCGGCGACGTCTCCTTCGACCCGCCGATCGACAAGGCCTTCGCCACCAACACCGTCGGCACCCGGGCGCTGATGGACGCGATGCTCGCCGCCGTCACCGACGCGTCCGGCGCGCTGACCAAGGTGCCGCACTACGTGCACGTCTCGACCGCCTACACCGCCGGTCGGCGCCGCGGGGTGATCCCCGAGGCACAGCACGTCCACGACATCGACTACGACACCGAGACCACGTGGGGCCTCAAGCTCAAGGAGACCATCGAGGTCGAGTCGCGTACGCCGGAGCGACTCACCCGGCTGCGCCGCCAGGCCGAGCGGGTGCACCGCAAGGCCGGCTACCTCACCACCGCCCGCGACACCGAGCAGCGCCGCCAGGACTGGGTGCACGACAAGCTGGTCGAAGCCGGCACCGAGCGGGCCCGCTCGCTGGGCTGGACCGACTGCTACACCTTCACCAAGGCCCTCGGTGAGCGGGTCGTCGCCGATGTCGGCCGCCACATCCGGGTGTCGGTGGTCCGGCCCGCGATCGTCGAGTCCTCGCTGACCTACCCCTATCCGGGATGGATCGAGGGCTTCAAGATGGCCGACCCGATCATCCTGGCGTACGGCAAGGGCAACATGCCCGAGCTGCCCGCCTCGCCGGACTCGGTGATCGACATCGTGCCCTGCGACATGGTCGTCAACGCCACCCTGGCGGTCTGCGCCACCGAGCCGGAGATCGGCAAGCCGGTCTTCTACCACGTCAACTCCGGGGCCCGGAATCCGCTGACCTTCGCCGACCTGTACGACCACGTACGGTCCTACTTCCTCGAGCACCCGCTCACCCCGGGTGGCCGGGGCGCCGCCCACCTGCCGACCTGGAGCTTCCCCGGCGCGCAGCGGGTCGATCAGCTGCTGAACACCTCGACGAAGGCCTACCAGTTCGCCGACATGGCGCTCAAGATCGCCCCGCGCGTCGAGGTCTTCCGCCGCCTGGCCCGCGATCTCGACAAGGGCGGTGAGCAGATCGCCTTCCTCCGGCGCTACCTCACCATCTACGGGGAATACCTGCGCTCCGAGGTCACCTACCTCGACGACAACACCCTGGCCCTGCACAACCAGCTCGACCCGGCCGACGTCGAGGCCTTCGCCTTCGACTCCTCGGTGTACGACTGGAAGGACTACATCGAGGGCATCCACTGCCCGGCGGTCACCAAGCCGGTGCGCCGGATGGAGGAGCTGAAGCGGCGCCGCAACGCCCGCCCGGCGACGTACCGCGAGCTGACCCCGGCCAAGCAGCCGGGCACAGTGCTGGCCGCGTTCGACCTCGACGGCACGGTGCTCAACTCCGACGTCATCCGCAGCTACCTGTGGGCCCGGCTGCCGGAGCTCGGCCGCTGGGGCCGGACCAAGGAGGTCGCCGCGCTGATCCGCGACCTGCCCGGCTATCTGTGGACGGAGAACCGCGACCGCGGTGCCTTCCTGCGCGCCCTCTACCGCCGCTACCGCGGCGCCGATCTGTCCGCGCTGGAGGAGTTCGTCGACCGTGAGCTCACCGAGGTGATCATGGACCGGCTCGCCCCCGAGGCGATCCGCCGGGTCCGGGAGCACCGGGAGGCCGGGCACGTCACGGTGCTGCTCACCGGCACCATCCGGCCCTTCACCCGCCCGCTGGTGCCGTTGTTCGACGAGATCGTCGCGGCCGACCTGGCCACCGACGCGCAGGGCCGCTGCACCGGCTATCTGACCGGGCCGCCGCTGGTGGGGGAGTCCCGGCCGGCGTGGCTGCGCTACTACGCGGCGACCCACGACATCGATCTGACCGCCAGCTACGCGTACGCCGACTCGCACGCCGACGAGTCGATGCTGCGCGCGGTCGGCAACCCGGTGGCCGTCAACCCCGACGTCCCGCTGATGCGGGTGGCGCAGGCCGACCACTGGTCCATCGTGGAATGGAGCTCCCACAGCGCCGGGAGCCGCAACCGGCCGCGCGGCCGCTAGACGAGGAGAACGCCACATGTCACGACCGGGATTCATCCTCGAGGTCGAGAAGCGTACGCCCCCGCTGCTGATCGGCGACGGCGGTGCGGGCCGGCTGGCCACCCTGCCGCTCGGCACGCAGGTGGTGTACCCGAACGAGCACGACGTCAGCATCCTGGACGTCGACCAGGCGATCGGCGACGTGCTGCACGCGCCGATCGGGTCGGAGCCGCTGGCCGACCGGCTGGGCCCGGGCAGCACGCTCACCGTGGTGGTCACCGGTCTCGAGGTGGCGCCGATGGGCCAGGACATCCGGGGTCGGCTGGTCGAGCGGGTGCTCGACGTCGCCGCCTCCCGCCGGGTCAACGACGTCCGGGTGCTGATCGCCGTCGGCGCCGGCCGACGGCTCACCCGGTCCGAACTCGTCACCGTGCTGGGCCAGCGGGTGGTCGACGCGCTGGGCCCGGACGACCTGATCCGCCAGCACGACCTGGCCGACCCGGCCGGCGTCGCCGATCTGGGGCTGACCACCGCCGGGGAACCGGTGCTGGTCAACCGCCGGCTGGCCGAGTCCGACCTCGTGGTGACGGTCAACGTCGCCCGGGAGGCCGATGACGCCGGCGCGGGCTTCCTCGCCGGCGGGGTCGTGGCGCTGGCCACCCTGGACGCCTGCCACGGCTTCGGCGCGGTGGAAGGGGCCTCGGCGCGGGTCGCCGCGGTGCTCGCCGAGAAGCTGCCGCTGTTCGCCATCGACGTGGTCACCGACCAGGCTGATGTCGCGCCCGCGTTCGACTACCTGGGCCGCCGGGAGTGGGAGTGGAGCGTACGCCAGCGGGTGGCGCTGCGACTGGCCCGCCAGGCCGAGGGAGTGGCCCGCGAGCGGCTGCACCGGGCGATGTGGGAGGCCGGTCAGGCACGCCGCACCGCCGTGATCGCCGCCGGCGTGCCGGCCCGGGTCGCCGAGGTGAGCCTGCGGGTGCTGGCCGACCAGCAGCTGGTCCAGCTGCCGGCACCGGTCGACGTGCTGATCACCGGGGTGCCGGGGCGGACCCGCTACAACGCCGGGACCACCGTCGATCCGCTGACCGCGGCCTGGTCGGCACTGCGCGGACTGGAGCGGCCGGGCACCCCGCTGCGCCCGGGCGGCGCGGTGATCGTCTGCCACCCGCTGCGCCAGGATTTCTCCAGCACCGAGCACCAGGCCTCGGGTGACTTCTTCGCCCAGGTGCTGACCCGGACGACCGACCCGGCGGTGGTCAACGCCGAGCACGAGCGCCGCTACGCCGAGGACGAATGGTACGGCCACGTCCACCGCGATCAGCACGCCTACGCGGGTATCCTGCCGGTGTACCAGTGGTATGCGATCTCCCGGGCCCGCGCCCACTGCGGCGACATCGTGTGGGTCGGCGCGGACCGCGAGAGCGCGGCCCGGATGGGCATGCGGGCGGCGACGACCCTCGCCGACGCCCTGGAGATCGTCTCGAACCGGATCGGCCCCGATCCGCAGGTGGCCTACCTGCACGCCGGGGCGACGATGGTCCCTGATGTCGTGGAAGGACGGGGGTGACACAGCATGAGCGCTGACCAGCCAGCCAGCACCGGTATGTCGGCCAGCACCGGTATGTCGGCCAGCACCGGTATTTCGGCCAGCACCGACATCGCCGGAGGACGGGTGCCCGACCCCGGTGGGGAGCAGCCTCCCGCCACCGGCTGGGCCGACAGGTTCGCCGGAAGGACGGCAGCAGCCGTCGAGAGCGGTGCCGCGCCGTGGCGCCGCCGCTGGGCGCAATCGGCGCCCACCACCCCCGAACACTCCCGCATCTGGGGCTGACGCCCCGGAGCGTACGAACGACAGGAGCACCCATGAGTGGGCATTCCAAGTGGGCCACCACGAAGCACAAGAAGGCCGTCATCGATGCCAAGCGCGGCAAGCTCTTCGCCAAGCTGATCAAGAACATCGAGGTCGCCGCCCGCGTCGGCGGCGGTGACCCGGCCGGCAACCCGACCCTCTACGACGCCATCCAGAAGGCGAAGAAGACGTCGGTGCCGAACGACAACATCGATCGCGCCGTCAAGCGCGGCTCCGGTGAGGGCAGCGACGCCGTCAACTACGAGACGATCATGTACGAGGCGTACGGCCCGGCCGGCATCGCCCTGCTGATCGAGTGCCTCACCGACAACCGCAACCGCGCCGCCTCCGACGTCCGGGTGGCGATCACCCGCAACGGTGGCACCGTCGCCGACCCGGGGTCGACCTCCCGGATGTTCCAGCGCAAGGGCGTCGTGTCGGTCGCCAAGAAGCAGGACGGCAAGGAGATCAGCGAGGACGACCTGCTCGAGGCCACCCTCGAGGCCGATCCCGAGGACGTCCAGGACGGCGGCGAGTCGTTCCGGGTGATCAGCGATCCGAATGCCGTGGTCGACGTCCGCAAGGCGGTCCAGGCGGCCGGCTACGACTACGACTCCGCCGAGGTGGAGTTTGTGCCGGACTTCACCCAGCAGGTGAATCTGGAGACCTTCGAGAAGGTCGAGAAGCTCGTCGACGCCATCGACGACCTGGACGACGTCCAGAACGTCTACGGCAACTACGAGCCCGACGCCGAGGCGCTGGCGTCCCTCTCCGAGGACTGAGGCCCGGCACAGCGTGCGCGTCCTCGGCATCGACCCGGGCCTGACCCGGTGCGGCTTCGGCGTCGTCGACGGCGACCGGTCCCGCCGGTGCACCCTGGTCGACGTCGGGGTCTTCCGTACGCCGGTCGACCTGGACACGCCGCGTCGCCTGGTGCAGCTCGAGCAGGAGATCGAGGCGAAGCTGCGTGAACACCGGCCCGACGTGGTCGCGATCGAGCAGGTCTTCGCCCAGCACAACAGCCCGACGGTGATGGGCACCGCGCAGGCCGCCGGGGTCGCCATGCTGGTCGGCGCCCGGCACGGCCTGCCGGTGCGGCTGCACACCCCCTCCGAGGTGAAGGCGGCCGTCACCGGCTCGGGGCGGGCCGACAAGAAGCAGGTGGGGCTGATGGTCAGCCGGATCCTCGGGCTGGCCGAGGCGCCGCGGCCGGCCGACGCCGCCGACGCGGTGGCGCTGGCCGTCTGCCATGTCTGGCGGCTCGGCGTCGAGCCGGCCACCGGAGCGGTGTCCACCCCGACCGGATCGGGATCGCCGAACCGTTGGCAGCAGGCCGTCGACGCCCACCGATCCACCCGTACGACCTGGAAGGAGACCTCGCGGTGATCGCGCACCTCACCGGGACCGTGACCGCGGTCCGGCCCACCTCCGCCGTGCTCGACGTCGGCGGCCTGGGCCTGGAGGTGCAGTGCACCGCGCGGGCGCTGTCCGGGCTGCGGCCGGGGCAGTCTGGTCACGTGGAGACGTCCCTGCAGGTGCGCCAGGAGGTGTTCACGCTCTTCGGGTTCGTCGACCCGGTGGAGCGGGAGGCCTTCGAGATGCTGCTCGGGGTCAACTCGGTCGGCCCGAAGCTCGCCCTGGCGATCCTCTCCCTGCTGGAGCCGGCCGCGCTGGTGGCAGCGATCCGGGCCGAGGACGTGCACGCCCTCACCAAGGTGCCCGGGGTGGGCAAGAAGTCCGCCGAGCGGATCCTGGTCGAGCTCAAGGACAAGATCGTACGACTCGGTGTCGAACCGGCACCGGGCGCGCCGACACCCGCGACGCCGGAGCGGCCGCTGTGGCGCGAGCAGGTCTCCAGCGGCCTGCAGGGGCTCGGTTGGCCGGCGAAGGACGCCGAGGCCGCCTGCGACGCGGTCGAGCCGATGGTCGTCGAGGATCCGGCGATCGGTGTGGCCGTACTGATGCGGGCGGCACTGCGCTCGCTGGCGAAGTGAACCGGGAGAAGCTGGCGTGACCGACCGGGGAGCCATCGACCCGCACGCCTCTCCCGAGGAGAGCGCGGTCGAGGCCGCGCTGCGTCCGAGCCGGCTGACCGACTTCGAGGGCCAGCCTCGGGTGAGCGCCCAGCTCGGCCTGGTGCTCGCCGCCGCCCGTCAGCGTGGCACCACCCCCGACCACGTGCTGCTGTCCGGCCCGCCCGGCCTGGGCAAGACGACGCTGGCGATGATCATCGCCGCCGAGATGGGCGTCCCGCTGCGGATCTCGTCCGGACCGGCGATCCAGCACGCCGGAGACCTGGCGGCGATCCTGTCCGGACTCGTCGAGGGCGAGGTGTTCTTCCTCGACGAGATCCACCGGATGTCCAAGCCGGCCGAGGAGATGCTCTACCTGGCGATGGAGGACTACCGGGTCGACGTCGTCGTCGGCAAGGGCCCCGGCGCCACCGCGATCCCGATCGAGATCCCGCACTTCACGCTGGTCGGCGCCACCACCCGGGCCGGCCTGCTGCCGGGGCCGCTGCGGGACCGGTTCGGGATGACCGCCCAGCTGGAGTACTACGCGCCGGCCGACCTGGAGCACATCGTCCAGCGCTCCTCGCGGGTCCTCGACGTCCCGGTCGAGGCGGACGCCGGCGCCGAGATCGCCCGCCGCTCGCGGGGCACACCACGGATCGCCAACCGGCTGCTCCGCCGGGTGCGGGACTATGCCCAGGTGCACGGCGACGGCGTCGTCGACCGTCGGATCGCCCGGGCCGCCCTCGACCTCTACGAGGTCGACGAACTCGGCCTGGACCGGCTCGACCGTGGTGTGCTGTCGGCGCTGTGCGCCCGGTTCGGCGGCGGCCCGGTCGGCCTGTCCACCCTGGCGATCGCCGTCGGGGAGGAGCCCGACACCGTCGAGGAGGTCGCCGAACCCTTCCTCGTCCGGCTCGGCTTCATGATGCGTACGCCGCGCGGACGCGTCGCCACACCGGCCGGTTTCGCCCACCTGGGGCTGAGCGCCCCGGGCGAGGGCGACGGCGCGCCTGCGCTGTGGGACTAGACTCGCCCCGTCCACCCCGACCAGGACCCCGATCAGGAGAACTGAGACACATGAATGGTTCCGTGAGCACCCTGCTGATGATCGTGCTCTTCGTCGCGCTCGGCTACTTCATGCTGATCCGCCCCGGGCGCCAGCAGGCGAAGAAGCAGGCCGAGCTGATGAAGGAGCTCGCCCCCGGTGCCCGCGTCCAGACCCAGATCGGCCTGTACGGCACCCTGGTCGAGATGGGCGAGGTCCAGGCACGCATCGAGGTGGCCCCCGACGTGGTGATCACCGTCGACAAGCGACTGATCTCCGGGGTGACCCCGCGCAGCCGCGACGAGTTCCACCAGTATCCCGACGACGCCGAGCTGGCGGCCCCGGCGGACACCGCGCTCGAGGCGGCCCCGACCGACGTGGCCGAGGACGTGCCGTCGGGCGTCGCTGAGGACGTGCCGTCGGGCGTCGCCGAGGACGTGCCGTCGGGCGAGACGACTCCGGACACGACCGGCGACCAGTCCGGCCCCGACGACGACCAGCCCGGCACCGGCGCCCGGAACGCCTGAGCCCGGCCGATGGCGACGAAGTCCGTACGCTCCTCGCAGCCGGTTCACCCCTGGCGGCCGCTGCTGGTGGTCGTCGTGGTGCTGGCGGCCGTCTACGGCACCATGGCCGGCCTGGGCGGCTGGCTGCCGAAGCTCGGCCTGGACCTGCGCGGCGGCACCACGATCACGCTGACCGCTGCCAACTCCACCGGCTCGGGCCAGGTCGACAAGACCAGCCTGGAGCAGGCCCGGACGATCATCCAGCAGCGTGTCGACAGCCTCGGTGTGGGTGAGTCCCAGGTCACCACGTCCGGCAACGACCAGATCACCGTCAGCGTCCCCAACGTCAGCCAGGACCGGCTGCGGGACATGGTCGGACAGACCGCGCTGCTGAACTTCCGAGTCGTCTACTACGGCCAGACCGTCGCCGCCCCGTCGGCCTCGCCCAGCGCCGGGTCCACCCCGCAGGCCGCCGGCACCCCCGAGCCGACCCCGCAGGGCAACAACCTGCCGACCGCGCCCGCCGCGACCACCCCCGCCACGCCCACGCTCAGCCCCTCGCCCTACCCGTCGGTGGCGGGCAGCGGCACGGCGCAGGACAAGGCGCTCGGCTGGCAGCCGACCGAGCAGGACTTCGCGAACTTCCAGGCGTACAGCTGCGGCCAGCCGGTCAACGACGTCGCCGACCAGCCGTTGATGACCTGTGACCGGGAGGGAACGACCAAGTACCTGCTCGGGCCGACGGTGGTCAGCGGCAACCAGGTGACCACCGCCTCGGCGGGCATCCCGCAGAACCAGCTGCAGTGGGTCGTCAACCTCGAGTTCGACTCGACCGGGGCCAAGCTGTTCTCCGACGCCACCAGCCGGCTCTCCCAGGGCGTGCCGTCCCAGCAGTTCGCCATCGTCCTCGACGGTCTGGTGGTCTCCGCTCCCCAGGTCAACGAGCCCATCCCGAACGGCCGGGCCCAGATCGACGGCGGCTCGTCCGGCTTCACCCAGGAGGCAGCGCAGAACCTCGCCTCGGTGCTGAAGTACGGCGCCCTCCCGCTCTCGCTGACCATCGACTCGGTGGACACGGTCTCCCCGGTCCTCGGCGGTGAGCAGCTGCGCGGCGCACTGATCGCCGGTGCCCTCGGCCTGGTGCTGGTGGCCGCGTTCGCGATCGCTGTCTACCGCAGCCTGTCGTGGGTCGTGACGGCCACCATCGTGCTGGCCATGGCGCTGACGTACGGTCTGATGGTCCTGCTCGGGCAAGGCCTGGGCGTGGCACTGAACCTGCCCGGTGTGGCCGGTGCGATCGTCGGCATCGGGGTGACCGCCGACTCGTTCATCATCTTCTTCGAACGGATCAAGGACGAGGTCCGGGCCGGGCGTACGCTCCGCTCGTCGGTCGAGACGGGCTGGGTCAAGGCGCGGGGCACCGTGCTGATCTCCGACGGCGTGCAGCTGCTCAGTGCGCTGGTGCTCTTCGTGCTGTCGATCGGTGCCGTCCGCGGCTTCGCCTTCATCCTGGGGCTGACGACGATCATCGACATCGTCATCACCTTCCTGTTCACCAAGCCGATGATGACCCTGCTGATGCGCAGCCGCTACTACGGTGAGGGCCGACCCGGCTCGGGGCTGGAGCCGGCCCTGATCGGCGTCGACACGCTGCCGATCCGCCGACGCCGCACCCGGACCGTCACCGACACCGCTGAGGAGGCCTGATGGCTGCTCCGTTCCGTGCCCTCGTCCGCCTCTCCCACGGCGAGAACGTCTTCGACCTGCTGTCGAAGCGGCGCCGCTGGTACGTGCTGAGTGCCGTCGTGCTGGTGATCTGCCTGGTCGGCATCGGCGTCCGCGGGCTCAACCTCAGCATCGAGTTCCGCGGCGGCTCCGACTTCCGGGTGCCGCATGCGGTGACCGCGACCACGGTCACCGACGCCGGGCAGGTCGTCACCGGCACCGGGCTGCCCGAGATGTCGGACGTCATCGTCACCACCATCGGCGCGAACACCGTCCAGGTGCAGACCCGTTCGCTCACCAGCCCGGAGGTGACCCAGGTCCGCGGCGCCCTGGCCCAGTGGGCCGGCGTGCCGTCGGACCAGGTCTCCTACAGCCTGATCGGAGCCTCCTGGGGCCAGCAGATCACCCAGAAGGGGACCATCGCGTTGGTGGTGTTCCTCGTCCTGGTCGGTCTGGTGATCGCCATCTACTTCCGCGACTGGCGGATGGCGGTCGCCGCGATCGTCTCGGTGCTGCACGACCTGGTGGTCACCGTGGGTGTGTACGCCTGGGTCGGCTTCTCGGTCACCCCAGCGACGCTCACCGCGCTGCTGACCATCCTCGGCTACTCCCTCTACGACACGATGGTCGTCTTCGACCGGGTGCGGGAGAACGTCCACGAGCTGCCGTCGCGTCGCGAGACGTACGGCACCGCGGCCAACCGCAGCCTCAACGAGGTGCTGCTCCGGTCGATCAACACCACCATCATCGGTGTCCTGCCGGTGCTGGCCCTGCTGATCGCCGGGGTGTTCGTGCTGGGCACGGGCCCGATCAAGGACCTGTCGCTGGCGATGTTCGTCGGCATGATCTCCGGTGCCTACTCGTCGATCTTCATCGCCACCTCCCTGCTGGTGGACATGAAGGAGCGTACGGCGGAGATGCGCGACTGGCGGCGCAAGCTGGCCCGCCACGAGGAGCGCGAGCGGCAGCGCGACGCGGCCGAGGAACTCGCCGCGACCAGCCCGGTGCCGGTGGTGGTGGGTGTCGACGTGACGGAGGGCGCCGCCCAGGCGGACCCGGAGCCGCCGGCCCCGGTGGCGCCGGGGGAGCGTCACCAGCCGCAGCACCGCACCCGCACCGAGCGCCGGCGTGGGCACTGAAGGGATCCCGAGATGACCTCGACATCACAGACCTCCGCCGGTGTGCCCGCGACGTCCGCGGACCGGCGCCGGCTGATCGCCTCGCTGATCCGCGACATCCCCGACTTCCCGATCGAAGGGGTGGGCTTCAAGGACATCACCCCGCTGCTGGGTGATCCGACCGGTTTCCGGGCCACCATCGACGAACTGGTCGCGGCCGCACCGGCCGACATCGACGTCGTGGTCGGCATGGAGGCCCGCGGGTTCATCGTCGGCGCACCGGTCGCGGTGGCGCTGGGCGCCGGATTCGTGCCGGTCCGCAAGCCCGGCAAGCTCCCGGCAGAGACGTACGAGGTCAGCTACGACCTGGAGTACGGCACCGAGACGTTGACCATCCACACCGACGCGATCCGCCCTGGCTCCCGGGTGCTGGTGGTGGACGACGTGCTCGCCACCGGCGGCACCCTGGCGGCGACCGCCGGGCTGATCCAGCGCTCCGGCGCGGAACTGGTGCACGTGGCGGTGCTGATGGAGCTCGCCTTCCTGCACCCGCGGGCCCGGCTGGCGGACGCCGGACTGGGCGACACCGAGATCACCGCACTGGTCACCGTCGACGCCTGACGCGCGGCGTGGGACGGGCCGTCCAGCAGCTGACCAGTTGGTATCACGACCACGGACGACCTTGCCGTCACGGCTAGACTCTCAGCCCATAACTAGGTGACTCCGGGAGGAGGACGCCGTGAGTGACGAACTGTTGCCCGTGGTCGTGAACGATGCACCGCGTCTGTCGATGCGGCAGCGTCTTGCGCGCCTCGGCACCCGGACTTCGCAGCCGAATGTCCTCGATCCGCTGTTCCAGGCGATCCGCGCCTCCCACCCGCGGGCCAACCTGGGGCTGGTCGAGCGCGCGTACCTGACCGCGTCCCGGCATCACGAGGGCCAGAAGCGGAAGAGCGGCGACCCGTACATCACCCATCCGCTCGCCGTCGCGACGATCCTCGCCGAGCTGGGCGCGGCGGAGGAGACGATCTGCGCCGGCCTGCTGCACGACACCGTCGAGGACACCGACTACACCCTGGAGCAGGTCACCGCCGACTTCGGCCCGACCGTCGCCCTGCTGGTCGACGGCGTGACGAAGCTCGACAAGGTGACGTACGGCCCCTCGGCGAAGGCCGAGACGCTGCGCAAGATGATCGTCAACATGAGCCAGGACATCCGGGTGCTGGTGATCAAGCTCGCCGACCGGCTGCACAACATGCGTACGCTGCACTTCCTCCGCCCCGACAAGCAGAACCGGATCGCGTCGGAGACCCTCGAGGTCTACGCCCCGCTGGCCCACCGGCTCGGCATGAACACCATCAAGTGGGAGCTGGAGGACCTGGCGTTCTCCACCATGCAGCCGAAGCTGTACGACGAGATCGTCCACCTGGTCGCGCAGCGGGCACCGTCACGGGAACGGTTCCTCAAGCAGGTCACCGAGGCCATCGAGGCCGATCTGCACCGCGCCGGCATCAAGGCGACGGTCACCGGCCGGCCGAAGCACTACTACTCGATCTACCAGAAGATGGTGGTCCGCGGCCGCTCGTTCGAGGACATCTACGACCTGGTGGCGCTGCGGATCATCGTCGACTCGATCCAGGACTGCTACGGCGCGCTGGGCGTCCTGCACGCGCGGTGGAACCCGCTGCCGGGGCGGTTCAAGGACTACATCGCGATGCCGAAGTACAACATGTACCAGTCGCTGCACACCACTGTGCGGGGCCCCGAGGGCACCCCGGTGGAGTTCCAGATCCGCACCTGGGACATGCACCGGCGGGCCGACTACGGTGTGGCCGCGCACTGGAAGTACAAGGAGGGCAAGGGCGACCGCTCCGACCCGAACGAGTTGAACTGGGTACGGGCGCTCAACCAGTGGCAGCGGGAGACCGAGGATCCGGAGGAGTTCCTCGACGACCTGCTGTTCTCGATCAACACCGACGAGGTCATCGTCTACACCCCGAAGGGCGACATGCTCACCCTCCCGGTGGGCGCCACCCCGGTGGACTTCGCCTATCAGGTGCACACCGAGGTCGGCCACCGCTGTATCGGCGCCCGAGTGAACGGCCGGCTGGTGCCACTGGAGTCGAAGCTGCAGACCGGCGACCGGGTGGAGATCCTCACCTCCAAGGCCGAGGGGGCCGGACCGTCACGCGACTGGCTGGAGTTCGTCGCCAGTCCCCGCGCCCGGGCGAAGATCCGCCAGTACTTCAGCCGGGAGCGCCGCGACGAGGCGATCGAGAGCGGCAAGGAAGCACTCGCCCGGCAGATGCGCCGGATGGACATGCCGATGCAGCGGCTGCTGACCATCGAGCACCTCACCGAGGTCGCCGCCTATTTCCGCGTCGCCGACGTGAACGGCCTCTACAAGGCGGTCGGCGAGGGGAGCATCTCGCCGCAGGCGGTGTGTCAGCGGCTGGTGGAGATCGCCGGTGGGCCGGAGGAGGTCGCCGAGGAGACCAGCGAGGACTCCATCGTCCTGCGCCGGCCGCGGGCGGTCCCGACGTCCAGCGAGACGGGCGTGATGGTGCACGGCGACAAGGGCGTGTGGGTGAAGCTGGCGCGCTGTTGCACCCCGGTACCGGGCGACGACATCATCGGCTTCATCACCCGGGCCTCGGGGGTGTCGGTGCACCGGCGCGACTGCACCAACGCCCGCAACCTGCTGGAGCAGGGGGCAGAACGGATCGTCGAGGTGTCCTGGGCGCCGACCGCGGCCAGCCTGTTCCTGGTCACCGTGCAGATCATGGCGCTGGACCGCAGCGGTCTGCTCTCCGACGTCACCCGGTCCATCGCCGAACAGCACATCTCCATCACCTCGGCGAGCGTCAACACGCACCGGGACCGCACCGCGCGGATCACCATGTCGTTCGAGACGCCGGACCCGACGCACCTCGACCACGTGATGAACGCGATCCGCCGGGTCCCCGGCGTCTACGACGTGAGTCGCGTCCGCGCCTGAGACCCGGCGGGTCAGGGTCGTCTCGCCGTCAGGCGCCGAAGTCGTGCGCCGCCCGCTCGGCCTGCTCCAGCCACGTCTGGTACGTGGCGATCGACTCGCGGTACTCGCGGGTCTTCTTCGCGTCGCCCCGGGCCTCGGCCTTGGTCGCCTTCGCGGTCAGGTCGTCGATCTGGGCCTGGATCTTGCGTGCGGTGTCGGTCGCCAGCTCACGCGCCTGCGGGTCCGTACGCTTCCACTCGGCGGCCTCACGGTCGCGGACGGCCTGCTCGATCTTGTGCAGCCGATTGTCGAGGCCCCGGATGGCGTCGCGCGGCACCTTGCCGATCTCGGTCCACTTGTCGAGCAACTCGCGGTAGAGCTCCTTGGCGCGACCGAGGTCCTGGTCGGGGTGGATCTGCGGCTCGAACTGGTCGAGCAGTGCCTCTTTGGCCACCTGGTTGCCGTGGAACTCCTCGTCCTGCGCATTCTGCGCGGCGTTGCGAGCGTCGAAGAACCGGTCCTGCAGCGCCCGGAACTGCTTCCACAGCTTGTCGTCGATCTCCCGCTGGGCGGGACCGGCGGCCTTCCATCGCTGCATCAGGTCGCGGAAGTCACGCGACGTCTGGCCCCAGTCGGTCGAGTCGGCCAACGGCGTCGCTTCGGCGATGATCGCTTCCTTGGCGGTGCGCGCCTCGTCGCGCTTGGCGCTCTGCTCGGCGAACTGGTGCTTGCGGCGGCGGGTGTAGGTGGTCCGCGCGGTGGAGAACCGGTGCCACAGCGCATCGTCGGTCGCCTTGTCGATCCGCGGCAGCGCCTTCCACTGGTCCAGCAGCGTACGGAACCGATTGACCCCGCCACGCCAGTCGCTGCCGGCGGCGATCTTCTCGGCCTCCGCGACCATCGCCTCCTTCGCTGTGCGGGTCTCCTCGTTCTGCGCGGCGCGGGCGGCCTTGCGCTCCTCGTTCTTGGCCTCCACCAACGGGCTCAGCGCGTCCAGCCGGGCCTCCAGTGCGGCCAGGTCACCGACCGCCGCGGCGTCGTGGACGGTCGTCCTCACCTGGGCGATCCGCTTGCGGGCGTCATCCGGGGTCAGGGCACCGCCCTTGAGCCGGTTCTCCAGCAGCTCGACCTCCACGGCGAGGTTCTCGTAGCGGCGGACGTAGAACGCGAGAGCCTCGGACGGGTCCGCACCGGCCACCTGGCCGACGGCGCGTTCGCCGTCCGGTGTGCGTACGAACACGGTGCCGTCGGTGTCGACGCGACCAAAGGAAGCTGGCCCTGTCATCTCGCTCATGGGGTACATCTTGCCGGATATGGTGGCCGTTGTGTTCATCGCGTCATTTCCCGCCGGGCCCTGGCAGACCAATTGCTACCTGGTGGCCCCGGCGGACGCCGGCCCGTGCCTCGTCCTCGACCCGGGAGTCGGCGCGTACGACACGGTGCGGGCACTGGTCGAAGAACACGGCCTGGCGCCGCAGGGCGTGCTGCTGACCCACGGGCACATCGACCACCTCTACAGCGCCGCCGACGTCTGCGCGACGTACGACATCGGCTGCTGGATCCACCCCGCCGACCGGGCCCGGCTGACCGACCCGTACCTGATCCCGGGTGCCCGCGAACTGGTCGAGCGGGCGCTGGGGCAGGCCCACGACTTCGCCGATCGCGAGCCGGCCGTCGTCCACGAGGTCGCCGACCACGACCGCTTCGGCCTGGCCGGCCTGGAGATCGAGGTGCTGCACGCCCCCGGGCACACGCCCGGCTCGGTGCTCTATCGGGTGGCCCCGGCCGACCGGCCGCTGGTCTTCACCGGCGACGTGGTGTTCGCCGGCAGCGTCGGGCGGGTCGACCTGCCCGGAGGCGACGGTGCGACGATGGGTCGTACGCTCCGCTCGGTGGTCCTCGGCCTGGCCGACGACACGGTGCTGCTGCCGGGCCACGGCGGCCAGACGACGGTGTCCCGGGAGCGGGCCTCCAATCCGTACCTGACGAACGAGGGACTAACCTCGTTCTGACCCGCCGTGAGAGGCGCCCCGATCCAGAAAGGCCTGTGCCCGCATGAGCCGCCCCAAGCCGATGTCCGGTTTCCCCGAGTTCCTCCCGGCCGAACGGATGGTCGAGCTCCATGCGTTGCGGATCCTGACGTCGACCTTCGAGCTGCACGGCTTCGCCTCGATCGAGACCCGGGCGGTCGAGCCGATGGACCAGTTGGCCCGCAAGGGGGAGATCGACAAGGAGATCTACGTCGTACGACGTCTACAAGGTCTGAACGACGGCCTCCAGGGCCCCGAGGGCGACATGGACGGCGACGATCTCGGGCTGCACTTCGACCTCACCGTGCCGTTCGCCCGTTACGTGCTGGAACACGCCGGACACCTGGTGTTCCCGTTCCGCCGCTACCAGGTGCAGAAGGTCTGGCGTGGTGAGCGCCCCCAGGAGGGCCGCTACCGCGAGTTCCTGCAGGCCGACATCGACATCGTCGGGCAGGGCACCCTGGCCGACCACCACGACGTCGAGATCCCGCTGGTGGCCCTCGACGCGTTCGAGAAGCTGCACGTCGACCTCGGCATCCCGCCGGTGGTGCTGCACGTCAACAACCGCAAGCTCTCCGAGGGCTTCTACCGCGGGCTCGGCATCGAGGACACCGCGGCGGTGCTGCAGCGGGTCGACAAGTACGACAAGATCGGTCCGGACGCCGTCGCCGAGACCCTGATGGACGAGGTCGGCCTCGACCCCTCCCAGGCGGCCAAGTGCGTGGCTCTGGCCGGCATCGCGACCACCGACGAGTCGTTCGTCGACCAGGTCTGCGCGCTGGGCGTGGAGCACGAATTGCTCGACCGGGGGTTGGCCGACCTGGCCGCCGTGGTGCGGGTCGCCGAACGGCAGGTGCCCGGCCGGATGCTGGCCGACCTGAAGATCGCCCGCGGGCTCGACTACTACACCGGCACCGTCTACGAGACCCTGCTGCAGGGTTCGGAACGGATGGGATCGGTCGCCTCCGGCGGCCGCTACGACGCACTGGCCTCCGACGGCAAGGTCACCTTCCCGGGGGTCGGCTACTCGTTCGGTGTCACTCGCCTGCTGGCGCCCATCCTGGGCCGCGGAGAGCTCACCTCGAGCCGTACGGTCCCGACCTGCGTATTGGTCGCCGTGGACAGCGAAGAGACCCGTGAGCGGGCGCTGCGGACGGCTGACCAGCTGCGTCGCCGCGGCATCCCGACGGAGGTCGCACCGAAGGCGGACAAGTTCGGCAAGCAGATCCGCTACGCCGACCGGCGGGGGATCCCCTTCGTCTGGTTCGGTGCCGGGGAGCACGACGAGGTCAAGGACATCCGCTCCGGCGACCAGGTCACTGCCGATCCGCAGGCCTGGCTGCCGCCGGCCGAGGACCTCTTCCCGCGCACCGTACGGGGCTGAGAGGGCCACGTCTGCGGGCTGGTCAGGCCAGCTCGTCCGCCGAGAGCGGGATGCTGGCCCGGACCACCCAGCGATCGCCTTCCGGTCCGGCGGAGAATCCGCCGCCGAGCAGATCGATCCGTTCCGCGATCCCGCGCAGCCCCCAGCCGCTGGGGCCGCGTCGGAGGTCGGGGGAGGGCGTCCTGGTCCCGAGCGGATTGGTCACCATCAACACCACCTCCTCAGGGGTGAGGCGGATGGTGGCCTGGCACGGGCCGCCCGGTGCGGCGTGCTTGACGATGTTGGTGCTGGACTCCTGCAGGATCCGGATCAGTGTCCGGGTGAGCGTCGCCGGCAGCTCGTCGACCTCCGCCGGCACCTGGCAGGTGGTGGTGTGGCCGAGATCGGTGAGCTGGAGACGCAGTTGGTCCGCCACTCCGACCACCGAGGTGTCGTCGTTGAGGTGTCCCAGATCGGACTCCTCGGACCCGTTCTCGCGGAGCAGCCCGACGAGCAGACGCAACTCGTAGAGGGCCGAGTGGGTGGAACGCTTGACGCTGTCCAGCACCTGGTGGAGCTCGGCGGGGTCGTCGGTCCGGGACCGGCTGGTGATCTGCAGCGAGATGATCGACAGCTCGTGGGCGACGACGTCATGGAGTTCACGGGCCAGAGCGGCGCGCTCGTCCTCCCGGATCCGCAGGTTCTCCTCACGCAGTTCCTTGAGCTGGCGTCGGTCCGCTGCCCGCGCCGACTGGAATCCTCGCACGGCGGTGCCGATGGAGCCGGCGACGAAGAACATCAGCAGGACCGGCCAGAAGAGTTGGTGCCACGCCGCTCCGTGCCGGGCACTCGCGGCCACCAGCCACCCGAGGAAGACGACCCAGGTCGCCGTGGTGAACGGCCATCGGGTCGTCATCGGGGCCAGCAGAATGATCAGCGTGCCGGTGATGATGCCGGTGACATCGTCACCCGTGGTGAGAATCACCGGGATGAGCGGTGCGCACGCCAGCACTGCCCACGTCGTTCGCCACAGCGTGAGGTAGAGGGCGAGATACATCAACACGACGCCGGCCGCGTCCATCAGGCCGTTGCGGTTGAAGAATTCCGCAGCACCGCCCGCCAGAGCGCGGGCGACGTCATCGGCCAGGCTGACCGTGAGAAAGACGGCCAGCGACCACCGAAGCCACGGGCTGAGCGATGTACTCGTCAATCGTCGCCGCCAGCGGCTGACGAATCCGGAAGCGGCCGCCGCCCTTTCCACCCCCGTCACCCGCAGATACCGATCGAGCTGGGAAACGGAAAGGGCTGCCAACGACCTCGTCTGAGCCTCGAAACGTGCTGCCTCGAAACGTGCTGCCTCGAAACGTGCTGCCTCGAAACTCTGCGTCTCGGAACGCTGCGTCTCGAAATCGGCCGTGACCGGCCGTACCTCAGGCGATAGGTCAGAAGGCACAGGCGATCGGGAGCCAACCGCAGAAAGCGTCCCGGAGACCGGTCGGCTGGACACTGCCGCCGCCTGTCGTACCTGCTGCCAGGGAGGTGGGGGCCGATACGACCACCAGAGTTGCTCCGATCACAAGGATCTGCTTCAAGGTTTTCATCGGACCCCACCTTCCTGAACTGACAGCACCCCCCGGCGCCGTTCATCATCTTGGTCGACTGCATCGCCGGGCACCATCGCCTTTCGGATAGTTTTCCGCGCTCTAGTCTAGGAAGGTGGGACGGACGAGGATTCTTGTGGTGGACGACGAAGCAGTCGTACGCGATGCGTACCGGCACCTGTTCGGGGATGCCGAGGACTGTGAGGTGATCGCTGAGGCGAGGGACGGCCGGGAGGCGGTCGCCCGGTACGAGGAGGTCCGACCCGACGTGGTCCTGATGGACCTCAAGATGCCGCGGATGTCCGGAGTCGAGGCGATGACCGAGATCGGCCGGCGTCATCCGGACGCGTGCATCGTCGCGGTGACCAGCTTCGCGTCGCTCGACTACGTGGTCCCGGCGCTGCGGGCCGGAGCGGCCGGTTACCTGGTCAAGGATGCCGGCGCCGATGAACTGGTGGACGGCATCCGCCAGGCGCTCGCCGACGAGATGCCGCTGTCGCCGCGGATCGCCCGGGCCCTGGCACGGAGCATCGCCGAGACCCCGTCCGAGCCGGCGCCGAAGAAGCCGAAGGTCACCTTCATGGCACCGACCCAGCGGGAGCAGGAGGTGCTCGACCACCTGGCCCAAGGCCAGTCCAACAAGGACATCGCGATGGAGCTGTCCATCTCCGAGGCGGCCGTCAAGGCCCATCTACGTCACCTCGGCGACAAACTCGGCGTACGGTCGCGGACCCAGATCCTGGTGTTCGCCTACCGGCACGGATTGGTCAGCCCCGAGCCGGTGCGCTGACCGGGGAGCGGTCCGGCGACCGATCGGCGGTAGGCTGGGGGGCCGTACGCCCCGACCGCCCCTGGAAGGACCATCTGTGATTCGTACCCATGACGCCGGCACCCTGCGCGCCGCGCACGCCGGTCAGACCGTCACCCTCGCGGGTTGGGTGGCCCGCCGACGTGACCACGGCGGGGTGGCGTTCATCGATCTGCGCGACGCCAGTGGCGTCGCCCAGGTGGTCGTCCGGGACGAGATCCTGGAATCGTCGGGCGCGCACGACCTGCGCAACGAGTACTGCATCACGGTCACCGGTGTGGTGGAGGAGCGCCCCGAGGGCAACGCGAACCCGGACCTGCCGACCGGTGAGATCGAGGTCGCGATCAGCGAGCTCGAGGTGCTCAACCCGTCCGCGCCGCTGCCGTTCCAGATCGACGAGCACGTCACCGTCGGTGAGGAGGCGCGCCTCCGCTACCGTTACCTGGACCTGCGCCGGCCCAAGCAGGCCGCCGCGCTCCGGCTGCGATCGAAGGTGTCGCAGGCGGCTCGTGGAGTGCTCGCCGACCACGACTTCGTCGAGCTCGAGACGCCGACGCTGACCCGCTCCACCCCCGAGGGGGCCCGCGACTTCCTGGTCCCGGCCCGGCTGGCGCCCGGCTCCTGGTACGCCCTGCCGCAGTCCCCGCAGCTCTTCAAGCAGCTGCTGATGGTCGCCGGGATGGAGCGCTACTACCAGATCGCCCGCTGCTACCGCGACGAGGACTTCCGGGCCGACCGGCAGCCCGAGTTCACCCAGCTCGACCTCGAGATGAGCTTCGTCGACCAGGACGACGTGATCGCGCTGGCCGAGCAGCTGATGGTGGCGATCTGGAAGCTGATCGACGTCGACCTGCCCACGCCCTTCCCGCGGATGACCTACGCCGACGCGATGAACCGGTACGGCTCGGACAAGCCGGACCTGCGCTTCGACCTGCAGATCACCGAGATGACCGACTACTTCAAGGACACCACGTTCCGGGTGTTCCAGGCCGCGTACGTCGGTGCCGTGGTGATGCCCGGTGGCGCCTCCCAGCCGCGTCGCCAGTTCGACGCATGGCAGGAGTGGGCCAAGCAGCGCGGGGCCAAGGGCCTGGCGTACGTCACGGTGGCCGAAGACGGCGCGCTGGCCGGCCCGGTCGCCAAGAACATCACCGAGGCCGAGCGGGACGGCCTCGCCGCCGCCACCGGCGCGCAGCCCGGCGACGCGATCTTCTTCGCTGCAGGAGGTCGCAAGGCCTCCCAGGAACTGCTCGGTGCCGCCCGACTGGAGATCGGCCGCCGCACCGGGATGATCGACGAGAACGCCTGGAGCTTCCTCTGGGTGGTCGACGCGCCGCTGTTCGAGCCCGCCACCGAGGCCGTGGCCGCCGGTGACGTAGCCGTCGGTGAGGGCGCCTGGACCGCGGTGCACCACGCCTTCACGTCGCCCAAGCCGGAGTCGATGGACACCTTCGACACCGATCCGGGCTCCGCACTGGCGTACGCGTACGACATCGTCTGCAACGGCAACGAGATCGGTGGCGGCTCGATCCGTATCCACCGCCGCGACATCCAGGAGCGGGTCTTCGCGGTGATGGGGATCGGCGAGGAGGAGGCCCAGGAGAAGTTCGGCTTCTTGCTCGACGCGTTCAAGTTCGGCGCGCCGCCGCACGGCGGCATCGCCTTCGGCTGGGACCGGATCGTGTCGCTGATGGCGCACACCGAGTCGATCCGCGACGTGATCGCCTTCCCGAAGTCGGGCAACGGCTACGACCCGTTGACCGGTGCTCCGGCGCCGATCACCCTCAAGCAGCGCCGCGAGGCGGGCGTCGACTCCAAGCCCAAGGACAAGGCCGACAAGGACAAGGCGGCGGCGAAGGCCGACGGTGCGACGGAGGCCACCCCGGCCACCGAGCCGGCTGTCACCGCCCGCTGAGGCTCCGGCGGCGTCCCCGCGGCCGAGGAGGGTGCGGCGGACTAGGCTGGCAGGGCCATGGCACCTGACCTCTTCTCCGACACCGACGAGCCCTCCGCCGACGACCGCGGGGGGACGCTGAGCTGGGCCGGCTCCGGCCAGCAGCCGCTCGCCGTCCGGCTCCGGCCGCGTACGCTCGACGAGATCGTCGGGCAGGACCACCTGCTCACCCCCGGCTCCCCGCTGCGCCGGTTGGCGGCCGGGGAGCCGGGGTCGGTCTTCCTGTGGGGGCCGCCCGGAGTCGGCAAGACCACCATCGCCGCGGTGGTGTCCCGCTCGACGAACCGGCGGTTCGTCGAGATCTCGGCCGTCACCGCAGGGGTGAAAGAGGTCCGCGCCGAGCTCGACCTCGCCAAGCGTGAACTCGCCCGCGGCAATCCCACCGTGCTGTTCGTCGACGAGGTGCACCGCTTCTCCAAGGCCCAGCAGGACGTCCTGCTGCCCGCCGTGGAGAACCGGCTGGTCACCCTGATCGCCGCCACCACGGAGAACCCGAGCTTCTCGGTGATCTCCCCGCTGCTGTCCCGCTCCCTGTTGCTCACCCTCCACCCGCTCACCGACGAGGGGGTCGGCGTGCTGCTCGACCGGGCGCTGGACGACGAGCGCGGACTACGGACCCCGGCCGGCGGCGGTTACACGCTGACCGACGAGGCGCGGGCGGCACTGCTGCAGATGGCCGGCGGTGACGCCCGGCGGGCACTGACCTACCTGGAGGAGGCCGCCGCCGGGGCGACGGCTCGCGGGGACGACACCATCGACCTGCCGGCGCTGGAGCAGGCGGTGGACCGCGCCGCCGTACGGTACGACAGGGGCGGCGACCAGCACTACGACGTGATCAGCGCGTTCATCAAGTCGATCCGTGGCTCGGACGTCCAGGCGGCCCTGCACTACCTGGCCCGGATGCTGGAGGCGGGGGAGGATCCGCGGTTCATCGCCCGGAGGTTGATCATCTCCGCCAGCGAGGACATCGGGATGGCGCAGTCCTCGGTGCTGCAGACCTGTGTCGCCGCTGCCCAGGCCGTGCAGCTGATCGGCATGCCGGAGGCGCGGATCACCCTGGCGCACGCGACGGTCGCCTGCGCGATGGCCCCCAAGTCGAACGCCGCCTACCTCGGCGTCGCCGCGGCGCTGGCCGACGTCCGCGCCGGGAAGGGCGGCCCGGTGCCGCTGCACCTGCGCGATGCGCACTACCGGGGCGCGGCGGCCCTGGGACACGGGAAGGGCTATCTCTATGCACACGACGCGCCGCACAGCGTCGCCCGCCAGCAGTACCTGCCCGATGACCTGACCGACGCGGCCTACTACGTGCCGACCCGCAACGGGGCCGAGGCGGCGATGGCCGACCGGCTGGAGGTGCTCGAGGAACTGCTGGGCAAGCGGCCCGGCCGGCGGACCTAGCCGCCGTCCGGCGCGACGAACTCGACCGCACTGTCGGTCGAGGCCTGCAGCCAGGACCGGATCGCGTCGACGCCGGCGGACGAGGGGAGGGTCGCCAGGTAGTCGAGCACCATCTCGCTGTCCCGCCACGGGGTGACATAGAGCTCGCCGGCGGGCGCCATCGACGGCACACCGCCGAGCACCCGACGCAGCGGCCGCTGCTCGGTGGTGGCGAACTCCAGGAACCAGCACTGCGGGACGTACGCCGACGAGGGGTCGACGGGGTCGACGCCCACGCGGACCACCAGGTCCCTGTCGCGGTGCTGGGCCATCGGGACCTCGTCCACGACGGTCTGGGTCCAGCCGGCCGCCAGGAGCCGCTCCAGCCAGTCCTCGGGCGCCCGCCGGGGCGGGGTGGCCCCGTCGGCCAGTTCGCCGGTCCATTCGAAGCCGGCGGCGTACGCCGGCCAGGCCAGCAGACCGATCCGCTTGTTGAGCTCGACCAGCATGGTCGCTGCGCTCACCCCGTCCAGCGCCAACACGTCGGCGAGATCGGCCGCGGCGGGTCCGACCAGGTGGAAACTCTGCGAGTCGTGCAGCCGCCAGAACGACACCAGCCAGGAGCGGGCCGCCGGCCACTCGCCGCCCAGGTCGGCCGGCGCGGGCAGCGGCGGACGCACCTGCAGCACACGGATGCTCAGGCCGTCCGGCCGCCGCCGGTACACGCCGGGATACTCGTGGTAGGAACCGTGTTCCCAGCCCGGGAAATCCGCGGTCCACGTGGGGCTCACCATGGCTTCACACTCTATTGGCTGTGTGCGGGCAATGGTGGAACCGGGTTGTAGGGTCGACCCTGTTGAATTCGCTCCATCTGCACTCGACACGTTGTGACATACGGAGGTACCTGATGACCGTCGGTGGCATCGCCGGCCTGCTCGCCGCTGTGGCGGCCCTGCTCCTGGTGGCAGTCCTCGCCCGCCCGTTGCTCAAGCTGGGCAGGGTGCTGGAGGAGGTGCGCCTCGTCGTGCGTGACTTCGGTCACTCGCTGGTGCCGATCATGACCGAGCTGCGAGGCACCGTGACGGCGGCCAACTCGGAGATCGAGAAGGTCGGCCTGATCACCGAGGACGCCTCGAAGGTCACCGCGAACGCCACCACCGTGGCGCGCAACGCCGCCGAGCTGACCACCCTGTTCCGGGCCACCGTCGGTGGGCCGCTGGTGAAGGTCGCCGCCTTCAGCTACGGGCTGCGCTCGGCCGCCGGTCGTCGCGGCAAGGGCGGGGCCCGGTGATGGCCGGTCGACTGCGCAACGCGCTGTGGTTCGTGGTCGGTGCGGCCGTCGCGACGGTGGCCGTCGTGGTGGGCCGCAAGGTGGTCGCGGCCAACCAGGACACTCCTGCCCTGGCACGGGTGAACGAGTTCATCGACGACGTACGGCGGGCCTCCGCCGAGCGCGAGGCGGAGATCCGTGAGGCGCTGAACATGCCTGAGGAGGGCGACGAATGAAGACAGCCGACATCCGTCGGAGGTATCTCGACTTCTTCGAGAAGCGGGGCCACACCGTGGTGCCGTCGGCGCCGTTGGTCTACAACGATCCGACGCTGCTGTTCGTGAACGCCGGCATGGTGCCGTTCAAGCCGTACTTCATCGGCGACGAGGTCGCCCCCTTCGACCGCGCCGTCAGCGCCCAGAAGTGCGTCCGCACACTGGACATCGAGGAGGTCGGCAAGACCACCCGGCACGGCACCTTTTTCCAGATGCTGGGCAACTTCTCGTTCGGTGACTACTTCAAGGAAGGCGCCGTCGAGTACGCCTGGGAGCTGGTCACCGGCTCGCAGGCCGACGGCGGCTTCGGGTTCGACGGGGACCGGATCTGGACCACCGTCCTGCACGAGGACGACGAGGCGTTCGAGATGTGGCGCGCCGTCGGTATGCCGGCCGAGCACATCCAGCGTCGCGGGCTGAAGGACAACTACTGGCACATGGGGGTGCCCGGTCCGGGCGGCCCGTGTTCCGAGATCTACATCGACCGCGGGTCGCAGTACGGCCCGGACGGCGGGCCGGAGGCCGACGAGGACCGGTTCCTGGAGATCTGGAACCTGGTCTTCCAGACCCAGGACCTGGTCGAGGTGCGCTCGAAGACGGACTTCGACGTGGCGGGCGACCTGCCGAAGAAGAACATCGACACCGGCGCCGGGCTGGAGCGGATCGCGTACCTGCTGCAGGGCAAGCAGAACATGTACGAGATCGACGAGGTGTGGCCGGTCATCGCGCGCGCCGCCGAGCTGGCCGGCAAGACCTACGGCGCCGACCACGTCGACGACGTCCGGCTGCGGGTCGTCGGCGACCACGTACGCTCCGGGCTGATGCTGATGGCCGACGGAGTCTCGCCGGGCAACGAGGCGCGCGGCTACGTGCTGCGTCGACTGCTGCGCCGGGCGATCCGGGCGATGCGGCTGCTGGGTGTGCAGGATCCGGTGCTGGGTGAGCTGCTGCCGATCAGCCGGGACCTGATGACCGTCTCCTGGCCCGAGGTCGGTGCGAACTGGGCGCGGATCAGCGACGTGGCGTACGCCGAGGAGGACACCTTCCGACGCACCCTCACCTCCGGCACCCAGATCTTCGACGTGGCGGTGCAGAAGGCCAAGGACGCCGGCGAGGCGACCCTGTCCGGCGCGGCCGCGTTCCAGCTGCACGACACGTATGGCTTCCCGATCGACCTCACCCTGGAGATGGCCGAGGAACAGGGCCTGTCGGTCGACCGCAAGGGCTTCCAGAGCCTGATGCAGGAACAGCGGGACCGGGCCAAGGCGGATGCCCGTGCCAAGAAGGGTGGCATGGTCAGCAACGACACGTACCGCGAGCTGCGGGCGTCGGGCGAGACCACCTTCACCGGCTACACCGAGCTGGTCACCGGGTCGACCGTTCGTGGCCTGCTCCGCGACGGACAGACCGTCGGTGAGGCGCAGGCGGGGGAGACCATCGACCTGGTGCTGGCGGAGACCCCGTTCTACGCGGAGTCCGGCGGTCAGGACGCCGACCTGGGCATCATCACCGGCGACGGGCTGCACCTGGACGTCCTGGACGTCCAGCGCCCGGTCCCCGGTCTGGTCGTGCACACCGTGCGGATCGGCGAGGGTGAACTGCACGTCGGCCAGTCGGTCGACGCGCGGGTCGATCCTGCCCACCGGCTCGGCTCCCAGCAGGCGCACTCGGCGACCCACCTGGTGCACGCCGCGCTGCGCGAGCTGGTCGGCCCGACGGCGGTGCAGGCCGGCTCCTACAACAAGCCCGGCTACCTGCGCTTCGACTTCAACTCCACCCAGGGCCTGTCGAAGGACCTGCAGCAGGCGATCGAGGGCCGCACCATGGAGGCGATCCACGACGACCTCGCGGTGACCACCCAGATGATGAGCCTGACCGACGCGAAGGCGGCCGGGGCGATGGCGATGTTCGGCGAGAAGTACCCCGAGCGGGTGCGGGTCGTCGAGATGGGCAGCCCGTGGTCGCTGGAGCTGTGCGGCGGCACCCACGTGTCCCACACCTCCCAGATCGGGCTGGTCGCGATGACCGGCGAGTCGTCCATCGGATCCGGCATCCGCCGGGTGGAGTTCCTGGTCGGCCCGCAGGCCTTCGACCACTTCGCGGCCGAGCGTCAACTCGTGCTCGGTCTGGCCGACACGCTGCGCACGCAGCCCGACCAGCTCGCCGAGCGGGTCGCCCGGATGGCCGAGCAGCTCAAGGCCGCCGAGAAGGAGATCGCCGCCTACCGCGCCAAGGAACTGCTGGCAGCCGCCGGCTCGTTCGTCGACCGCGCGGTGCGCCTCGGTGACGTCACCCTGGTGGCGGAGACCGTCGAGGGCGTGGCCGCCGGTGACCTGCGCACCCTGGCCACCGAGATCCGCGGACGGCTCGGCGAGACCCCGGCCGTGGTCGCCCTGGTGGGCGGCACCGAGAAGCCGGCCGCGGTGGTCGCCACCACCGCCGGCGCCCGCGACCTCGGCCTGTCGGCCGGTGACCTGATCCGCCTCGCCGTCGCCGCGCTCGGCGGCAAGGGCGGCGGCAAACCAGACCTGGCCCAGGGCGGCGGCACCGACGCTGCGGGGGCCCCGGCGGCGTTGGCGGCGGTCCGAGCGGCCGTCGAGAAGGTCGGCGCCGCTCGATGACGGTGCGTCCCGGCGTCCGACTCGCCCTCGACTGGGGCGACGCACGCATCGGCGTGGCGGCCTGCGATCCGGCCGCCACGCTGGCCTACCCGGTGCGGACCGTGCAGGTCCGGGGCGACGAGAACGCCGCGATCGGCGAGATCCTCGGTCTCGTCGACGAGTACGGGCCACTGCTCGAGGTGGTGATGGGGCTGCCACGTACGCTCAAGGGCAAGGAGGGGCCCGCCGCGCAGAAGATGCGCCGGCGGGCCGCCGTGCTCCGGCGGCGCCTCGACGCCACCACCGGCCTGCGCCTGGTCGACGAGCGGATGACGACCGCAGCCGCCAGCAAGGACCTGCACGCCGCCGGCCGCAACACCCGGGCCCAGCGGTCCGTCATCGACCAGGCCGCCGCGGTGGCCATCCTCGAGTACGCCCTCTCCGCCGAACGAGCCACCGGCACCCCGTCCGGTGAACTCGTGCCCCCCGACCCGGGAGACGCCTGATGAGTCATTTCCTCGATCAGCCCGACCAGCCGCGCCCGCGTCGCGGCGGCCCCGCACGCCGTGCCGTCGACTCACGCCGCCGGCGCGGATCACGCGTGGCCGGCGTGATCCTGCTGGTGGTCCTCGTCCTCGTCGTCGGGCTGCTCGGTGCCGGCGGCTGGTACGCGGCCGGCAAGCTCGGGCTCCGCGCCCCCGACTACGCCGCCTCCGCCACGCCGGGTGCCGCAGTCACCGTGAAGATCCCGGACGGCGCCAGCCTGAAACAGATGGGCACGATCCTCGCCGACGACGGCGTGGTGAAGTCGGAGGCAGCCTTCGTCCGGGCGGCGAAGGCGAACAGCAAGGCGACCGCGATCCAGGCCGGCAGCTACCGCTTGACCAAGGGCCTGCCCGGCGCCGAGGCCGTCGAGGCGCTGCTCGATCCTAAGAACCGGATCGCCAAGCAGATCACCCTGCGCGAGGGACTGACCCTGGAGAAGCAGCTCGACGCGATCGCCGAGCAGAGCGGGATGGCCCGCCAGCAGTTCGCCGACCTCGCCAAGGATCCGGGCGCGTTGGGCGCCCCATTGTACGCCAAGACCCTCGAGGGCTTTCTGTTCCCCGACACGTACGAGTTCGGCGACAACACCACGCCCCAGCAGATCCTCACCGCGATGGTCGACGAGTACAACCAGACCGCCGGCCAGGTCGGCCTGGAGCAGGCCTCCGGCACGCTGGGGCACACCCCTGCCGAGATCGTCGCGGTCGCCTCGATCGTCGAGGCCGAGGCCCGCAACCCCGACGACCGGCCCAAGGTGGCGCGGGTGATCTACAACCGTCTCGAGCGCGGGATGCCGCTGCAGATGGACTCGACGGTGAAGTACCTCACCGGGCTGGACGGCAAGGTCACCACCACCGACAAGGACCGTGCCCAGCAGAGCCCGTACAACACCTATCTGCACGCAGGCCTGCCGCCGACCCCGATCGACGCCCCGGGCAAGGCCTCGCTCGACGCCGCCGCGCACCCGGCCGACGGGCCGTGGCTGTACTTCGTCACCGTCAACCTGCAGACCGGGGAGACGAAGTTCGCCAGCACCCTCGCCGAGCACAACCAGTACGTGGCCGAGTTCCAGTCCTGGTGCGCGACGGATGCGGCGAAGGGCATGTGTTGATATGCACCGCTGTGCCGTGCTCGGCTCGCCGATCGGGCATTCGCTGTCGCCGGTGCTGCACCGGGCGGCGTACGACGCCCTCGGCCTGACCGACTGGACGTACGAGGCGTACGACGTCGACGAGGCGGGCCTGGCCGGCTTCGTGGCCGGCCGTGGCCCGGAATGGGTCGGACTGAGCCTGACGATGCCGCTCAAGCAGGCGGTGCTGGCGCTGGGGGAGCCCAGCGAGGTGGCCCGGATCGTCGGGGCCGGCAACACCCTGGTCTTCGACCACGCCGGCGGCCCGCACCACGTGGAGAACACCGACGTCACCGGGATGACCGCCGCGCTGTCCCGGGCCGGGGTGGCCACGGCCGACACGGCGCTGCTGATCGGCGCCGGCGCCACCGCGCGCTCCGCACTGGCCTCGCTGGCCCCGCTGGGGGTGCACACGGTGACGGTGATGGCGCGCTCGGCGGACCGGGCGCACGCCAGCCTCGACCCGGTCGCCGCGCATTTCGGGCAGCGGATCGAGGTGATCGACTGGGCGGCCGTCCCGGCGGTCGCGCCCGCGGTGACGATCGCCACCGCCCCGGCCGCCCTCGAGGAGGACACGGCGGAGCGGATCGCCGGGCTGTCCGGCGTGGTGTTCGACATCATCTACGACCCGTGGCCGACGGTCCTGGCCGAGGCGGCGCTGCGGGCCGGCGGCACCGTGCTGGACGGGATGGACCTGCTGGCCGCCCAGGCGGTCGACCAGGTGCGGCTGATGACCGGGCGCGAGGTGGCCGTCGAGGTCCTGCTGTCTGCCGGTCGGGCGGCGTTGGCCGCCCGTCGGGAGGGATGAGAGAGTAGCCCCCATGGTGCGATGGTTGACGGCCGGAGAGTCCCACGGACAGGCGCTGGTGGCGGTCCTGGAGGGGATGCCCTCCCACATCCAGGTGACGTCGCAGGACATCGCCGACGCGCTGGCCCGCCGGCGGCTCGGCTACGGCCGCGGCGCCCGGATGAAGTTCGAGGCCGACACGGTCACCATGATCGGCGGCGTACGCCACGGCGAGACGCTCGGATCGCCGGTCGCCATCGAAGTCGGCAACACCGAATGGCCCAAGTGGGAGACGGTGATGTCGCCCGACCCGGTCGATCCGGAGGTCCTCGCCGACCAGGCGCGGGCGGCGAAGCTGACCCGGCCGCGTCCCGGTCATGCCGATCTGGCGGGCATGCAGAAGTACGACTGGGACGAGGCGCGGCCGCTGCTGGAGCGGGCCTCGGCCCGGGAGACAGCCGCCCGGGTGGCGCTGGGCCGGGTCGCGGCGAACTTCCTTGAGCAGGCGTACGGCATCACCGTGCTGTCCCACGTCGTCGAACTGGGCCCGGTGCGGGCCCCGGGCGGCATCTACCCGACGATCGAGGACCTGCCCCGGATCGACGCCGACCCGCTGCGCTGTGCCGATCCCCAGACGTCGGACAAGATGGTGGCCGAGGTCGACGCCTGCCAGCAGGCGGGGGACACCCTCGGCGGGGTCGTCGAGGTGCTCGCCTGGGGCGTGCCGGCCGGGATCGGCTCGCACGTGCACTGGGACCGGCGGCTCGATTCCCGCTTGGCCGCCGCGCTGATGGGCATCCAGGCGATCAAGGGGGTCGAGGTCGGCGACGGCTTCGAACTGGCCCGGGTCCGTGGCTCGCAGGCGCACGACGAGATCGCGCCCGGCCCGGACGGCATCCACCGGCTGTCGCACCATGCCGGCGGCACCGAGGCCGGGATCAGCACCGGCGAACTGCTGCGGGTGCGGGCGGCGATGAAGCCGATCGCCACCGTGCCGCGGGCGCTGCGCACCCTCGACACCACCACCGGGGAGCCGGCGGTGGCCCACCACCAGCGGTCCGACGTGTGCGCCGTGCCGGCGGCGGGGGTGGTCGCCGAGGCGATGGTCGCCCTGGTGCTGGCCGACGCGTGCCTGGAGAAGTTCGGTGGTGACTCGGTCGCCGAGACCCGGCGCAACCACCGGGCCTACCTCGCCGACGTCGCTGCCCGAGGGCTGGCGGTGCACGAATGATCACCACGCTCACCCGTCCGCTGGTCCTGATCGGCGCCCCCGGCGCCGGCAAGTCCACCGTCGGCCGGCTGCTCGCCGAGCGGCTCGGCTGCGAGTTCCTCGACGTCGACGACGTGATCGAGGAGCGCGCCGGCCGCCCGATCCGCGACATCTTCGCGTACGACGGCGAGGCGACCTTCCGGGCGATGGAGAGCGCCGTCACGCTCGAGGTGCTCGATCGCCCTGCGGTGATCAGCCTCGGTGGCGGTGCTCCGATGACCCCTGCCGTCCGGGACGGGCTGGCCGGCCACACCGTGGTGTGGCTGGAGGTCGGGCCCGGGCAGGCCGCCGACCGGGTCGGCCTGAACGTCGCTCGCCCGCTGCTGCTGGGCAATGTCCGCGGGCAGCTGCGCGCTCTGCTCGAGGAGCGTCTGCCGACGTACGCCGCGGTGGCCACCCACCGGGTCGTCACCGACGACCTGACCCCCGACGAGGTGGCGTCCGCCGTCCTGGCGGCGGTCGGCGGGCCGGCCACGATCGAGGTGCACGCCGACGACCCGTACGTCGTCGAGGTCGGCCCCGGTGTGCTGGACCGGGTCGCCGCCCTGGTCGGCGACACCCGCCAGGTGGCGATCCTGCACCCGGCCGTGCTCCGCTCGGTGGCCGGACGCGTCGCCGAGGCCGTCACCGGCGAGACGCTGTTGATCGAGCTGCCGGACGGTGAGGAGGCCAAGACGGTCACCGTGCTGGCCGACTGCTGGGACCGCCTCGCCGCGGCCGGCTTCACCCGCTCCGACCTGGTGATCGGGCTGGGCGGTGGCGCGACCACCGACCTGGCCGGCTTCGTCGCGGCGTCGTGGCTGCGGGGGGTCCGCTTCCTCACCCTGCCGACCACGGTGCTGGCGATGGTCGATGCCGCCGTCGGTGGCAAGACCGGGATCAACATCGCCGCCGGGAAGAACCTGGTCGGCGCCTTCCACGAGCCGATCGGCGTGCTGTGCGACACCGACCTGCTGCGCACCCTCGACCCGCGCGAGCTGCGGTCGGGGATGGCCGAGGTGGTCAAGTGCGGCTTCATCGCCGACCCGCGGATCCTGGAACTGGTCGAGGCCGACATCACCGACGCTCTGGCGCCGGCCGGCCCGGTGCAGACCGAGACCATCCGGCGCGGCATCGCCGTGAAGGCCCGGGTGGTCTCGGGTGACCTCCGGGAGCGGACCAGCACCGCCGACCGGATCGGCCGCGAACAGTTGAACTACGGCCACACCCTGGCCCACGCCATCGAGCAGCGCGAGCACTTCCAGTGGCGCCACGGCGAGGCGATCAGCGTCGGGATGGTCTTCGTCGCCGAGGTCGCCCAGCGGCTGGGGCTGATCGACGAGGCGCTGGTCGCCCGGCATCGTACGATCCTCTCCGCTGTCGGCCTGCCGACGACCTACCAGCCCGACGCCTGGCCGGAACTGCGCGCGACGATGGCGCTGGACAAGAAGACCCGCGGCGACATGTTGCGCCTGGTGGTGTTGCGCGGGCTGGGGGATCCGGTGATCGCCGAGGGTGTCGACGAGGGCCTGCTCGCGGAGGCGTACGCCGCCACCTGCCGGTAGTCGGCTACGGTACGGGAAATGGCCGACTACGACATCCGGACCCTGCCCGCCGGCGACGACCTGACCGAGGAACTGGCCGGCTGGCGTCGTGCCTGCGCGCTCGGTTTCCTCGGACCGGAGGACGACGACGGGCACCTCGAGCTCTGGAACCGGCTGCGGGTCGCCGACGCGATGACCCTCGTCGGCGCCTACCCGGAGCACCCGCTGCCGGGTCTGCCGCCGCAGGTGCCGGTGGCCACGTACGGCGCGTTCACGAAGACGCTGAACACCGGTGGTCACCTCGAACCGATCCACCTGATCACCGACGTCACCGTCCGGCCTACCCATCGGCGCCGCGGCCTGCTGCGGGCGATGATGACCGCCGACCTCCGTGAGGCTGCGGCGGCCGGTCTGCCGCTGGCCGCGCTGACTGCGTCGGAGGCAACGATCTACGGGCGCTTCGGCTTCGCGTCGGCGACCTTCCGTCAGGCCATCGAGCTGGACACCCGCCGCACCGGTCTGCCGGCGCCCGCGGCATCCCGGGTCGAGATCGTGGACGCCGGCTCGGCGGCGCCGCTGCTGCGCGAGGCGTTCGGCCGGTTCCACGCGGCCTCCCGCGGTTCGATCGATCGCCCGGCCTACTACGACCTCCACCTGACCGGCCGCTGGGACGGCCAGACCCGCGCACCGAACCCCGGCGTACGGGTCGCGGTGCACTACGCCGACGACGACCGACCGGACGGCCACCTCGTCTACACCATTGATGAGAAGGCGGCGACGGCGGTCGTCCGTGACCTGGTGGCGGCCGATCCCGCGGTGGAGCTGGCCTTGTGGCACTTCGTGGCGTCGATCGACCTGGTCCGGACGGTGACCTGTCGAAGTCTCGGCCCGGCCAGCCCGCTGCGCTGGGCACTGGCCGACAGCCGTGCGCTGACCACCACCGGCTGTGCCGACTTCATCTGGCTCCGCGTGCTGGACGTGGTGCGGGCGCTGGAGGTCCGCGGCTGGGACGCGGCCGGCACGGTGGAGTTCGCGGTCACCGATCCGCTCGGCCACGCCGCGGGCAGCTGGCGGCTGGACATCGGCGACGACGGTGCGCAGGTCACCCCGATCGCCTCCGCCGACCTGACGATCAGCGAGCGGGCGCTGGCGGCGATGTACCTCGGCGCCACGGACGCCCGCGTCCTGGCCGCCTCCGGTCTGATCACCGGCCCCGCCGGCCGGGTGGCGGAGCTGGGCCGGCTCTTCCGCACCGACATCCCGGCGCACTGCCTCACCGGTTTCTGACGGCAGAGGCTGCGCCGTTCCGGACCGATTGGGCGATGCTGGGGCGTACGACTACACTGGGCCGACGGCCCGCCCGGCCGGGTGGTCCGTGTGACGGTGGCGAAAGGCATAAGCGTGGCTTCCACGAATGACATCAAGAACGGGATGATCCTCGACCTGGACGGCCAGCTGTGGCAGGTCCTGTGGTTCCAGCACCACAAGCCGGGCAAGGGCAACACCGTCGTCCGTACGAAGATCAAGAACATCATGACCGGCAAGATCGTCGACAAGACGTTCAACTCCGACACCAAGGTCGACACCGCCACCGTCGACCGGCGGGACATGCAGTACCTCTACAACGACGGCGAGAACTACGTCTTCATGGACGTGACCAGCTTCGAGCAGCTCGAGCTGACCCCGGAGGTCGTCGGCGACGCCAAGGACTTCCTGCTGGAGGAGAACACCGCCACCGTCGCGATCCACGAGGGCACCCCGCTCTACATCGAGCTGCCCGCCTCGGTCGAGATGGAGATCACCTACACCGAGCCCGGCCTGCAGGGCGACCGCTCCACCGGCGGCACCAAGCCGGCCACGATCCAGACCGGCCGCCAGATCCAGGTGCCGCTGTTCCTCAACGTGGGCGACCGGGTCAAGGTCGACACCCGCAACGGCGACTACCTCGGCCGTCTGTGACCGGGAGCGCCCCTCGCCATCCTTCGTCCACCCGGCACAAGGCCCGCAAGCGCGCCCTCGACATCATGTTCGAGGCGGAACTGCGCGGCCGGTCCGTGCTGGCCACGCTCACCGAGCGTGCGGACGCCGCCGAGCCTCCGGTCCGCGAGTACACCGCTGAGATCGTCCGCGCCTTCGACGACCACGCCGACGACGTCGATGCCAGGATCAGCGCCGCACTCGACAAGGACTGGTCGCTGGACCGGATGCCGCTCGTCGACCGGACGGCCTGCCGGATCGCCGTGACCGAGATGCGCTACCTCGACCTGCCGATCGGCGTCGCGGTCACCGAAGCCATCGCCCTGGTCGAGGAACTCTCGACCGACGAATCGCCGACATTCGTCAGTGGCGTCCTGAACAACGTCGTCCTCGACTGACCGATCCCGAAAGGACCCGTCCTCCTATGCCTGCCGCCCGTCACCGCGCATTGCTCGTCCTGGAGGATGGTCGACACTTCGTCGGCACGTCCTTCGGGGCCGAAGGGGAGACCTTCGGCGAGGCGGTCTTCTCCACCGGCATGACCGGCTACCAGGAGACCCTCACCGATCCGTCGTACCGCAACCAGATCGTCGTCGCGACCGCCCCACAGATCGGCAACACCGGCTGGAACGACGAGGACAACGAGTCCGACCGGATCTGGGTCGCCGGCTACGTCGTCCGCGACCTCGCCCGGGTGCCGTCCAACTGGCGCTCCCGTCGCAGCCTGGAGGAGGAGATGCGCGCCCAGGGCACCGTCGGCATCGCCGGCGTCGACACCCGCGCGCTGACCCGCCACCTGCGCGAGCGCGGCGCGATGCGGACGGCGATCTCCACCACCGAGACCGACCCGCAGGCCCTGCTGGCGCGGGTGCTCGCCCAGCCGTCGATGGCCGGGCAGAACTTGGTCGGCGATGTCACCACCGGTGAGCCGTACGTCGTCGGGGCGGTCGGGGAGAAGAGACTCACTCTCGCTGCGGTCGACCTCGGCATCAAGTCGATGACGCCGCACCGGCTCGCCGAGCGCGGCGTGGAGACCACCGTCTTCCCGGCCGATGTGACGTACGACCAGCTGATGGCGATCCACCCGGATGGGGTGTTCTTCTCCAACGGGCCCGGCGACCCGGCTACCGCCGACGCCCAGGTGGCGCTGCTGCAGCAGGTGCTCGCCGCCGGCACGCCGTTCTTCGGCATCTGCTTCGGCAACCAGCTCTTCGGCCGCGCCCTGGGTTTCGGCACCTACAAGCTCAAGTACGGCCACCGCGGGATCAACCAGCCGGTGCAGGACCTGTCCACCGGCAAGGTCGAGGTGACCGCACACAACCACGGGTTCGCCGTCGACGCGCCACGTCACGGTGCCACCGCCACGCCGTACGGTGAGGCGCGGGTGAGCCACGTCAATCTGAACGACGACGTCGTCGAGGGCCTCTCGCTGCACGCCACGGACGGCCGGCTGACCGCCTTCTCGGTGCAATACCACCCGGAGGCCGCCGCCGGACCACACGACGCCAGCTACCTGTTCGACCGTTTCGTCGCCCTGATGGAGGCCTGAGAATGGGACGCCGCACCGACATCGCATCGATCCTCGTCATCGGCTCCGGCCCGATCGTCATCGGCCAGGCCTGTGAGTTCGACTACTCCGGCACCCAGGCGTGCCGGGTGCTGCGCGAGGAGGGCTACCGGATCATCCTGGTGAACTCCAACCCGGCCACCATCATGACTGACCCGGAGTTCGCCGACGCGACCTACCTGGAGCCGATCACCCCCGAGTTCGTCGAGAAGGTCATCGCCCGCGAGCGGCCGGACGCCCTGCTGCCGACCCTGGGCGGCCAGACCGCGCTGAACACCGCCGTCGCCCTGCACGAGAACGGCGTGCTGGAGAAGTACGGCGTCGAGCTGATCGGTGCTTCGATCGAGGCGATCCAGCGCGGTGAGGATCGCGAGCAGTTCAAGGCGATCGTCGAGGCGCTGGACGTGCCCGGCCCGAAGGCCGAGGTCGCCCGCTCCCGGATCTGCCACACGATGGACGAGTGCCTGGCGGCCGCCGAGGAGCTCAGCTACCCGGTCGTCGTCCGCCCCTCGTTCACCATGGGCGGGCTGGGCTCCGGCTTCGCGTACGACGCGGCGGATCTGCACCGGATCGCCGGCGCCGGCCTGGACGCCAGCCCCACCACCGAGGTGCTGATCGAGGAATCGATCATGGGCTGGAAGGAGTACGAGCTCGAGGTGATGCGCGACCACGTCGACAACGTCGTGGTCGTCTGCTCCATCGAGAACGTCGACCCGGTCGGCGTGCACACCGGTGACTCGATCACCGTCGCGCCGGCGATGACGCTGACCGACCGCGAGTACCAGCACATGCGCGACGTCGGCATCGCCATCATCCGCGCGGTCGGCGTCGACACCGGCGGCTGCAACATCCAGTTCGCGATCAACCCCGCCGACGGCCGGATGGTCGTCATCGAGATGAACCCGCGGGTGTCCCGCTCCTCGGCGCTGGCCTCCAAGGCGACCGGTTTCCCGATCGCGAAGATCGCCGCCAAGGTCGCCGTCGGCTACACCCTCGACGAGATCCCCAACGACATCACCGCCGAGACGCCGGCCTCCTTCGAGCCGACCCTCGACTACGTGGTGGTCAAGGTGCCGCGGTTCGCGTTCGAGAAGTTCCCGTCCGCCGACGACACCCTCACCACCCACATGAAGGCGGTCGGCGAGGTGATGGCGATCGGCCGCAACTTCACCGAGGCCCTCGGCAAGGCGCTGCGGTCGATGGAGGACGACAAGGCGCCGCTGGACGTCGCCGGCGCCCTCACCGCCGGCGCGGCGGAGTACCTCGCGCTCGCCGCCCGCCCGCACGACGGCCGGATCAACGACGTCTACCGGGCACTGCGCGCCGGCGCCACCCCCGAGCAGGTCTTCGAGGCGACCAAGATCGACCCGTGGTTCATCGACCAGCTGGTGCTGATCACCGAGGTCGTCGAGGAGGTCCGCCAGGCGGCCGAGCTGACTCCCGACGTGCTGCTCCGGGCCAAGCACCACGGCCTGTCCGACGCCCAGATCGGCGCCATCCGCGGCCTGCGCACCGACGTCGTCGCCGGTGTCCGCTGGGCGCTGGGCATCCGGCCGGCGTACAAGACGGTCGACACCTGCGCAGCCGAGTTCGCGGCGCGTACGCCCTACCTCTACTCCTGCTACGAGCTCACCGGACGCGACTCCGAGGTGTCCCCGCGGGAGAAGCCGGCGGTGATCATCCTCGGCTCGGGGCCGAACCGGATCGGCCAGGGCATCGAGTTCGACTACTCGTGCGTGCATGCCTCGATGACTCTGCATGAGGCCGGCTACGAGACGATCATGGTCAACTGCAACCCGGAGACCGTCTCCACCGACTACGACACCTCCGACCGGCTCTACTTCGAGCCGCTGACCCTGGAGGACGTGCTGGAGATCTACCACGCCGAGGCCTCGGTCGGCCCGGTCGCCGGGCTGATCGTCCAGCTCGGCGGGCAGACCCCGCTGAAGATGGCGCAGGCACTCAAGGACGCCGGAGTGCCGATCGTCGGCACCAGCCCGGAGTCGATCGACCTGGCGGAGGAGCGCGGTGCGTTCGGCGCGGTGCTGGAGGAGTCCGGCCAGCTGGCGCCGAAGTACGGCACCGCCCACTCGTTCGAGGAGGCCTCGAAGGTGGCCACCGAGATCGGCTACCCGGTGATGGTCCGCCCGTCGTACGTCCTCGGCGGGCGGGGGATGGAGATCGTCGACAGCGAGGACGGCCTGCGCGAGTACATCGGCCGCGCCGCGGCGATCTCCCCCCAGCACCCGGTGCTGATCGACCGGTTCCTCGACGACGCCACCGAGATCGACGTGGACGCGCTCTACGACGGCACCGAGCTCTACCTCGGCGGCGTGATGGAGCACATCGAGGCGGCCGGAGTGCATTCGGGCGACTCCGCCTGCTCGCTGCCGCCGGCCACCCTCGGTCAGGAGGTCATCGACGAGATCCGCGTCGCCACCCGGGCGATCGCCGAGGGCGTGGGCGTCCGTGGCCTGATCAACATCCAGTACGCCCTGCAGGGCACCACCCTGTACGTGCTGGAGGCCAACCCGCGGGCCTCCCGGACGGTCCCGTTCGTGTCGAAGGCGACCGGCACCCAGCTGGCCAAGGCCGCCGCCCGGATCATGCTCGGCGCCTCGATCGCCGAGCTGCGGGCCGACAGCATGCTGCGCGCCGACACCGACGGGGCGGCGATCTGGCCGGGCCTGCCGATCGCGCTGAAGGAGGCGGTGCTGCCGTTCAACCGGTTCCGCACCCCCGGCGGCCAGTTCGTCGACACCGTGCTCGGACCGGAGATGAAGTCCACCGGCGAGGTGATGGGGCTCGACGACGACTTCGGCACCTCCTTCGCCAAGGGCCAGATCGCGACGTACGGCACGCTGCCGACCGGCGGCACGATCTTCGTGTCGGCGGCCAACCGGGACAAGCGCACCATGGTCTTCCCGATCAAGCACCTGGCCGACATGGGCTTCCGGATCATGGCGACCGGTGGCACCGCGTCGGTGCTGCGCCGCCACGGCGTCGACGTGGTCGAGGTGCGCAAGGCCAGCGAGGGCACCGGCCCGCACGGCGAGCCGACCGTCACCGACCTGATCAACGCCGGCGAGGTCGACCTGATCTTCAACACCCCGCACGGCTCCACCCAGGCCGGCGGCCAGCCCCGCAAGGACGGCTGGGAGATCCGCACCGCGGCAGTGCTGCACAACGTCCCCTCGGTGACCACCGCGCAGGGCCTGTCGGCCGCGGTGCTGGGCATCGAGGCGCTGCGCAACGGCGGCATCGGCGTACGGTCCCTGCAGGAGTGGGAACGGATCACCGCCGACATCGTCACCGCCCACACGGTGACCACCACGGACACCGCCGTCCCCGCGGTCGTCGGGGCCTGAGATGGCGGCGCACCTGCCCGGGGCGCTCGTCGACGCGGCGTACGATGCCGTCGGTCGGCCGGTGCTGTTCCGGCTCGGCGGGGGCGACCCGGAAGTCGCCCACGAGACCACGCTCGACTGGCTCGCCTGGTGGGGCCGTACGCCGGCCCGCCGGGCGATCCTCGAGCTGGCGTTCGGCAGCCAGGGCCGTCCGGTCGACGTCGCCGGGATCCGGTTCGCCGGGCCGGTCGGCCTGGCGGCGGGGATGGACAAGGACGCCCGGGCACTGATGGCCTGGGCCCGGCTGGGCTTCTCCCACGTCGAGTTCGGCACCGTCACCGGCCGGCCACAGCCGGGCAATCCGCAGCCGCGGATGTATCGGCTGAAGGACAGCCACGGTGTGATCAACCGGATGGGCTTCAACAACGCCGGGTCCGCGGCGATCGCGGCCCGGCTCGAACTGGCCGGCATCCGCCGCGGCAATCTCGCCGCCGGAATGCCGGTCGGGGTGTCGATCGGCAAGACCAAGGTCGTCCCCCTGGCGGACGCGGTCGAGGACTACCTGTCCTCGTTGCGGCGGCTGGTGCACCTGGTCGACTATCTGGCCGTCAACGTCTCCAGCCCGAACACCCCGGGACTGCGCTCCCTGCAGGGCGCCGAGGAGCTCTCCGGGCTGGTCCGGTCGCTGGTCGCCGAGGCCGCTGTCCAGGCCGAGGAGTCGGCCCAGTCCGCGCTGGGCCCGGTGCCGGTCTTCGTGAAGATCGCCCCGGACCTGGAGTGGTCGGCGATCGACGAGGCGCTGGAGGTCTGCGAGGCGGCCGGAGCCGCCGGGGTGATCGCCACCAACACCACGCTGACCCGCGACGGGCTGGCGCCGCAGGACCGGCCGACCGGGGCGCAGGCCGGTGGCCTGTCCGGCGCCCCGCTGACCGCCCGCGCGCTGGACGTGGTGTCGTACGTCACCCGTCACACCAGCCTGCCGGTGATCGGCGTCGGCGGCATCATGACCGCCGACGACGCGCGGGCGATGCTGCAGGCGGGTGCGGCGCTGGTGCAGCTGTTCACCGGCTTCATCTACCGCGGACCCGGCCTGGTCCGCGACATCAACGCACTCAGCGGACTCACGGAGCGAGACTGACATGCCCGACACCAGCTACGCCGCCCGGCTCACCGCCGTCACCACCGCCCGCGGACGGCTCTGCGTGGGGATCGACCCGCACCCGGCCATCCTCGACGCCTGGGGCCTGCCGCGCACGGTCACCGGCCTGGAGACCTGTGCCCGCGGGATGGTCGAGGCGCTGGGGGAGACGGTGGCGGTGTTCAAGCCGCAGTCCGCTCTGTTCGAGGAGTACGGGTCGGCCGGGATCGCCGTGCTGGAGCGGGTGCTGGCCGACATCCGGGCCGCCGGCGCCGTGTCGGTCCTCGACGTCAAGCGCGGCGACATCGGCTCCACGATGGCCGGCTACGCCCGCGCCTACCTGGTGGATGACGCCCCGCTGGCCGCCGACGCCATCACCGTGAGCCCCTATCTCGGCTACGGGTCGCTGCAGCCCGCGCTCGACCTGGCGGTGGCGAACGGCCGCGGGGTGTACGTCCTGGCCCGCACCTCTAACCCGGAGGGTGACCACGTCCAGCTGGCCGCAGGTGCCGACGGGCGTACGGTCGCCCAGCAGATCGTCGATGCCGCCGCCGCGACCAACCGGGAGGAGCTGAACGACGGGATGGGCCCGGTCGGGTTGGTGGTCGGCGCCACCCGGCTCGACACGGGTGTCGACCTGGACGCCTTCAACGGGTCGATCCTGGCCCCCGGGATCGGCGCCCAGGGCGGGAAGGTGAGTGATCTGCCGACGATCTTCGGGGCCTCCCTGGGCCATGTGCTGCCGACGACGAGCCGCGGCGTGATGGGTGCCGGACCGGACGCCGAGGCGTTGCGTCGGGCCGCACGCCAGCAGGTCAGCTTCATGGTCTAACCTGCTCCCGTTAGCAGGGCCGGAGACGTGATTTCGAAAGGGGCCACGGTGTCGATCCCACCCTTGAGCGAGGAGCAGCTGCAGGACGCCCGTGCGGCAGCTGCGCGGGCTCGCCGGGAACGTGCCACGATCAAAGCGAAGGTCAGGGCGGGTGAGCTCAGCGTCGGGGACGTGCTCGAGCTGGCCGCCGCGGACGATATCATCGCCCACATCCGTGTGGTCGACCTGCTGAAGTCCGTCTCGCGGGTCGGTCCCAAGCGTGCCGAGGCTCTGATGGCCCGGTTCGACATCGCCTCCGGAAGGAGGCTGCGCGGCTTGGGGCGTCATCAGATCGCTGCCCTGAAGAAGGAGTTCTCGTGACGGTTGGCCCTGGTCGAGTGGTCGTCCTGTCGGGTCCCACAGCAGTCGGCAAGGGCACCGTGATGGCGCGCTTCCGCGAGCTGCACCCCGAGGCGTACGTCTCGATCTCGGCGACCACCCGACCGGCCCGGCCGGGGGAGCGGGACGGGGTGCACTACTGGTTCGTCAGCGATGCCGAGTTCGACGAGCTGATTGCCTCGGGCGGCCTGCTGGAATGGGCCGAGGTGCATGGCGCGGCGCGCTACGGCACGCCTCGACGGCCGGTCGACGAGGCGGTCGCCGACGGACGTACGGTCATCCTGGAGATCGACCTGCAAGGGGCACGCCAGGTCAAGGAGAACTGCCCGGACGCGTGCTTCGTCTTCCTCGCGCCGCCGAGCGCGGAGGAACTCGTCCGCCGGCTGCAGGGCCGGGGGACCGAGACGGCTGAGGAACAGGCGCGGCGGCTGGAGACGGCCGCCACCGAGATGGCGGCACGTGACGAGTTCGACGTCGTCCTGGTCAACGAGGATGTCGAGCGGACCGTCGCCGAGCTGGTAGAGTTGTGTGGTCTGTGACACCGTCGGTGCCACGCTCCTAGGTTGCAGAGGCTGATCTTGACTACTGAATCCACGCCCCCGGGAATCACGAACCCCCCGATCGACGACCTGCTGACGCGGGTGGACTCGAAGTACCGCCTGGTGCTGTTCGCCGCGAAGCGTGCTCGCCAGATCAACGCCTACTACGCCCAGCTCGGCGGTGGGCTGCTCGAGAACGTCGGCCCGCTGGTCGAGACCGAGATCCAGGAGAAGCCGCTGTCGATCGCGCTGCGCGAGATCAACGAGGGCCTGCTGGAGTTCACCGAGATCGATCCCGAGGCCGAGGCCGCTGCCCAGCAGGCCGCCTTCGGCGAGGACTTCATGGAGGGCGACTTCGGGTCGTACGACTTCGGTGACGGTCTTGACGCCGGCGAGGGCTTCGATCTGCCCGCCGCGGAGCCGGGCGCCGACACGCCGGCCGACAAGCAGGAGTGACCTGCGGTCATGGCTCGGGTCATCCTCGGCGTCGCCGGAGGCATCGCTGCCTACAAGGCCTGTGAGGTCGTCCGCCGGCTCCGTGACTCGGGCCATGACGTCCGCGTGGTGCCCACCGCGAACGCGCTGAATTTCGTCGGCGCCACCACGTGGGAGGCGCTGTCCGGCCACCCCGTCGCCACCGACGTGTGGAGCGGGGCCGCCGAGGTGCCACACGTACGCCTCGGCCAGCAGACGGACCTGGTGCTGGTCGCCCCGGCGACGGCCGACCTGTTGGCCCGCGCGGCCGCCGGCCGAGCCGACGACCTGCTCACCAACATCCTGCTCACCGCCCGGTGCCCCGTGGTGATGTTCCCCGCGATGCACACCGAGATGTGGCTGCATGCCGCGACCCGGGCGAATGTGGCGACCCTGCGCGAACGAGGCGTGGTGGTGGTCGACCCCGACTCCGGGCGCCTGACCGGCGCCGATTCCGGCCCGGGCCGACTGCCCGACCCGGTGGACATCCGGGCGGTGGCCGAGACTCTGCTGGAGAGGCCGGCGCTCGCCGGCGCCGCCGCGGCGCGTGATCTGGCCGGTCTGCGGGTGGTCGTCTCCGCCGGTGGCACCCAGGAGCCGCTCGACCCGGTGCGCTTCCTGGGTAACCATTCCTCCGGCCTGATGGGCATCGGCATCGCCCGCGCCGCCCGGCTGCGTGGCGCCGAGGTGACCCTGGTGGCCGCCCGGATGGACCACGAGCCGCCGTCCGATGTCGAGGTGCGCCGAGTGGTCTCGACCGGCGACCTGGCCGAGGCCATGCAGGACCTCGCGCCGGCGGCCGATGTGGTGATCATGGCTGCCGCGCCGGCCGACTTCACCGCCGCCCGGCCCGCCGAGCAGAAGATCAAGAAGGACGACCAGAAGGGCCTGACCCTCGACCTGGTCCAGACGACCGACGTGCTGGCGACCCTGGCGGCCGCGCGACCCGCCGGCCAGACGATCGTCGGCTTCGCCGCAGAGACCGCGAAGAGTCGTGCCGACCTGGTGGCGCTCGGCACGGCGAAGCTGGCCCGCAAGGGCGCCGACCTGCTGGTCTGCAACGACGTGAGCGGTGGCAAGGTCTTCGGCGACGCCGACACGGCGGTGGTGATCATCGACCGCGCCGGGATCGTCGCCGAGTGCGCCGGCAGCAAGGACGTGGTCGCCCACTCGATCGTGGACGCGGTGTTGGTGGACCGTACGCGCTACGTCAGGGCCTGACGGCGCTCCTCCCCGCCGCCGGGCGGCCGCTTCTCGCCAGTGGATGCGTACGCCGGTTCGAATGTCAGAGGTCTCCCGTAGCGTGGAAGCATGATCGGAGATCACGAGCGTCCCTGGCGGGACGGCGGCGATGCCCTGGGGTGGGTGTCGCCGGACGGTGCCCTGCCCGCCGATCCTGTGCAGACCGGTGACCATCTCCGGGCACTGCGGGCTCTGCGCGCCGGGGTGGAGGCCAGGGAACTGGTCCTGGTGGCGCATCTGTGCGACCAGGCGCCGCCGCCCCGCGAAGAGGACGCCGTCCTCCCCGGACGCACCACGATGGTCCCCGGCGGTGCCGACGGGACGCCGAGGATCCCGGAGTTCCTGCACCTGGAGCTCGGCCCGCTGCTCGGGACCACGCCGTACGCCGCTCGGCGGTTGATCGCGGACGTGTTGGATCTGCGCCATCGGCTGCCGCGGTTGTGGGCGGCCGTGCTGGGCGCTGACGTGCCGGTCGCGGTGGCCCGTCGGATCGCCGCCCTGTGCGCCACCCGAGGCCTTTCGTGCGAGCAGGCGCGGGCGGTGGACGAGGCGCTCGCCGGCCGGTTGGGCGGACTCGGGTTCGGCCGGGCGATGGCCCTGGCAGAGGCCGAGGTGATCCGCGCCGACCCCGAGAAAGCCCGTCGCCAGGAGGAACGCGCCCGCACTGGGCGTTGCTTCCGGCTCGGGCGTGCCGATGATTCCGGGACCCGGACGGTCTTCGCCCGGATGAACGCTGCCGATGCGATCCATCTGACGGCGATGGTCGGCCGGCTGGCTGACGTGTTCGCCGAGACCGGCGACCAGCGCCCGAGTGGCGAACGGGAGGCCCGGGCTCTCGGTCTGCTCGCCACCCCGGCCCGCGCCGTGGCGGTCCTGGCCGGGGCCGCCACGCCGCAGCCGGCGCTGCTCGGCGAGGGGGATCCCGACCTCGGCGAGAGGACGGCCTGGAGCGACCCGCGGGCGCTGGCCACGGTCGCCGACGCGCTGGCCGGTGTCGATCCCGATCGACTAGCCCCGCCGGTGCGCCTCTACGTGCACACCTACGCGGATCACCTGGACGCCGACGACCTGGCCCGGGTCGAAGGCGGCCGGGCCACCCTGGTCGGTGACCTGCGCGGGCTGCTGGCCGACAGCCGGGTGCGGCTCACCCAGGTGATCGACCACCGCGAGTCGGTGGCGACCGACGCCTATGAGGTGCCGGCGGCTGTCCGGGAGCAGCTCCTCACCGCCCAGCCGTTCGAGGTCTTCCCGTGGTCGACGCGCCGGTCGCGGCGACTCGACCTGGACCACACCCGTCCGTTCCGCGCGGGCGAGGCCGGGCAGACGCAGCCCGACAACCTCGGGCCACTGAGTCGTACGGTCCATCGGGCCCGCACCCACGGCGGATTCGCGCTGGCGCAGCCGGTGCCCGGCCTGTGGCTCTGGCGAACGCCCCTGGGCGGGGTGCACTCGGTGTCGAACCGCGGTGCCCGCAGCTGGAGTCGACAGCACAGCACGTTGGAGATCATCCTGCTGCACCAGTGGCCGAGACCTTCACTCGGCCGATCGTCACCCGACCCGTAGCAGCGCCAAGAACATCGCATCGGTGCCGTGGCGGTGCGGCCACAGCTGGACGAACCGCTGGCCGCCCCACGGATCGGCACGCCCACAGGCAGGGACCTCGGGCAGGAACGCCGGCGCGTCGAGCACCTCGACAACCGTCCTCTGGGCGCCGAGCTCATCGACGACCGTCTGTACGACGTCCTCGGTCTCCGAGGGGTGCGGCGAACAGGTGACGTACGCCACCACGCCGCCCGGCAGGGTGGAGCGGATCGCGCTGACCAGCAGCTGCGCCTGCAGCGGGACGAGGTCGTCCACGTCCTCCGGCTGGTGGCGCCACCGCGACTCGGGGCGGCGGCGCAACGCGCCCAGACCGGTGCACGGCGCGTCGAGCATCACCCGGGCGAAAGCACCGGCCCGCCAGGCGGGCCGGGTGCCGTCGGCACAGATCACGCCGGGACGGGGTCGATAGGCGCGCAGTGCCTGCGCCACCAGGCCGGCGCGATGTTCGGCGACCTCGGCTGCCAGCACGTCCTCGCCCCGGGCGCGGGCCAGCCCGGTGAGCAACGCCGCCTTCCCCCCGGGGCCGGCACACATGTCCAGCCACCGGCCGGCCGGGGCCTCCACCCGCGACAGCGCCAGCGCGACCAGCTGAGACCCCTCGTCCTGCACCCCGGCCCGCCCGTCCCGGACGGCGACGAGATCGCCCGGGTTGCCGACCCCAACCGCGCCGTACGGGGACCACCGGGTGGCGGTCGCGCCCGCCGCGACCAGGTCGTCCCGTTCGGTCAGCCCGGGCCGGACCACCAGGGTCGGCCTCGGGGCGACGTTGTCGGCCTCCAGGGCGGCTGCGGCCTCCTCGCCCAACAGATCGGCGTACGTCTGGGCGATCCAGCGCGGATGATGGGTACGCAGCGCCAGCCGTTCCACCCCGCTGGTCCCCGCCGACAGCCGGTCGACCCACGCGTCGAGGTCATGCGCGGCGACCTTGCGCAGCACGGCGTTCACCAGACCGGTGACCCGCTCGCCGATCGCGGTGCCGGCGAGATCGACGGCGCTGTCCACCGCGGCCCGGGTCGGGATCCGCATCGACAGCACCTGATGGGTGCCCAGCCGCAGCACGTCGACGGCCGCCGGCTGCAGCGACGACAGCGGCCGGCCCGCAGCGGCCTCCAGGATCGCGTCGTACGTTCCCTGCAGGCGGCTGGAGCCGGCGACCAGCTCGGTGGCCAGTGCGGCGTCGCGTTCGTCGAGGTGGCGCCGGTCGAGGATCTCGGCCAGGGCAAGATTGGCGTACGCCCCGCCGGCGTGCACCGCCCGCAGCGCGTCGAACGCGGCGCGGCGGGCCGGATCGACCGGCCGGCGCGGACCGCGGCGCGCGCCGGTTCGACGGGGAGGCCGGCTCACCGGTCGAACCGGATGTCGTCGGTGTGCAGGCCGCGGGCCCAGTCGGTGGCCACCATCGCCCGCTTGCCGGCCGGTTGGACGCGGAGCAGTTCGAGCTGTCCACTGCCGGTGTGGACGTGCACGCTGCGCCGGTCGCGTTCCACCAGGCCGGGTGTGGTGGAGGGACGGTCGGTGGGCAGTGCCTCGTGCACCCGGAACTTCTGGCCGTCCAGCGTGGTCCAGGCGCCGGGCGCGGGGGTGCAGGCGCGGATCCGGCGGTCCAGCTGCTCGACCGGCGCGGTCCAGTCGAGGTGCGCGTCCTCGGTGCCCAGCTTGGCGGCGTACGTGCCGCCCTCAGTGGCCTGTTCGACGCACCGGGCGGTGCCGTCCTCGAGCCGGTCCATCGTCTCGGTCAACAGCGCAGCGCCGGACTCCGCCAGGCGGGCGAGCAGGTCGCCCGAGGTCTCCCGCGGCCCGATCGGGGTGCGCAGGGTGCCGCAGACCGGGCCCGCATCCAGCGCCTCGACGATCCGGAACGTCACCGCGCCGGTCTCCTGCTCGCCGTGCAGGATCGCCGACTGCACCGGCGCCGCGCCGCGGTAGGCGGGCAGCAGCGAGAAGTGCAGGTTGATCCACCCGTGGGTCGGAATCTCCAGCAGCGAGGGAGGCAGCAGGGCGCCGTACGCCACGACGGGGCAGCAGTCGGGGGCGAGGTCGCGCAGCTGCTGGTGGAACTTCGCCTCCCGCGGCCGGGCCGGCTTCAGCACCGGAATGCCCAGCTCGGCGGCGCGCGCCGCCACCGGACTCGGACTGAGACCGCCGCCGCGGCCCCGACGGGCGTCCGGTCGGGTCACCACCGCAACGACGTCATGGCGCGAGGCGACCAGGGCATCGAGACTGGGCAGGGCGACATCCGGGGTACCGGCGAAGACGAGGCGCACCAGCGGAGTCTATCGTCTGCCCGCCCGGCCTCAGCCGCTCCGCCTAGCCGATCCGCAGCGGATCGACGACGATCCGGACGGCCCCGGGGTCCTTGTGCGCGGTCCGCAGGGACTGCACGTCGCGGACGGCCTGGACCGTCGCGGCCCCCTCGGCCAGTGGCGCCCGTACGGTCAGCCGCCAGGTGTCGCCGAGGGTGCCGTCGGGTTCCAGCACCGGTGCCGGCCCCCACACCTCGACGTCGTCCGGCGGGAGCAACCGGCCGGCGATCCCCTCCACGCCGACCTGGTCGCCCTCCACCACGACCAGTCGGGTGACGGGCGGGAAGCCGGCCTCCCGGCGGTCCGCCAACTCCCGGGAAGCAAGACCTGCCGGATCCAGCCGGATCAGCGCCTGCACTGCGGGATGCTCGGCGGCACCGACCACGAGCACCGAGCCGCCGTCCTCACCCGGCCGGACCAGAGCACAGACGTGCAACCACCGGCGCAACGACTCCTCGGCGGCTCTCAGGTCCGCCCGCACCAGGGGAGTGTCGGCATCCAGCAGGACGGCGGCGGCGTAGCCACCCTCGGCCGGCGGCTCGGCACCCGGGGTACAGATCACCAACGCACCGCGATCGTCGACGCTGTCCAGGATGTGCCCCGCATGCGACCGGCGCACCGGCACCTGGGGGAACGCCCGGCCGAGCTCCTCGGCGGTCCGCTCGGCACCGACCACCGGAGCACGCCAGCGTGTCGCGCCGCACTCCGGGCAGCTCCAGTCCTCCGGCCGGGCGCCGCACAGGCCGCAGATCAGGCCGTCCTCGCGGCCGTGCAGCGGCCCCCCGCAGTGGCTGCAGCGCAGCTGGGTGTGGCACTGGGCGCAGGCGACGACCACCTGGTAGCCGCCGCGCGGCACCTGGATCAGCACCGGTCCGGCGGCCAGTCCGGCCCGGATCACATCGAAGGCGTCGTGCGGCAGCCGACCCAGCTGGTCGGGGCGGTCCCGGGGTGTCCGTACGACGGCGGAGACCTCGCGCTGGTCGTGGCCGGACAGCGCGATCGGGTGCAGCCAGCCGCGCTCGACCAGCGCGTGGGCCTCGGTGCTGCGGCCGTGGCCGGCGAGCATCAGGGCGGCTCCGGCCCGCTGGGCCCGCAGGGCGGCGACCTCCCGGACATGCGGATAGGGCGCACGCGGCTCGCCGAGCAGGTCATCGCCCTCGTCCCACACACCGACGAAACCGAGGTCCTCCACCGGCGCCCAGACCGCGCCGCGGGTGCCGATCACCACCCGGGCCTGGCCCCGCAGCGCGGCGAGGAAGCTGCGGTACCGGGCGGCCGGGCCGGACTCGGCGGTCAGCGTGACGAAACCGCTGTCGGAGAACGCCACCCGGCAGGCTTCCGCCAGCCGGGCGAGGTCGCGGGCGTCGGGGACGACGAGCACGGCGCCGCGCCCGGCGGCGACCGCGGCGGCCGCCCCGGCGACCAGCCCGGCCGCCCAGTCACCGATCGGGTCCGGGGTCGGCGCGACCTGCCAGAACGCCCGGGGCGCCCCGCCGAGGCCGATCGCGTCGAGGAACGCGGCACCGGCCGGATAGCGGCCCAGCGGGTGGGGTGCGGCCAGGGCACGGCGGGCGTCGAGCGGGGGCCGGTGCGGTGGCTCGGCGCCCTCCGCGGCGGCGTGGCGGGGTGGCACCGCGAGGCGTACGACATCGGCGAAGGACCCGCCCCAGTGGTCGGCGACGGCACGGACCAGCCCGGCGATCTCGGCGGTGAGCACCCGCTCGTCCGACACCACCCGGGCCAGCTCGGACAGCTGGTGCAGCGCGGTGCCGGGACCGAGGTCGTCACCGTCGATCCGCTGCACGACGAAACCGTCGCGCTGCTGACCGGCGAACGGCACCCGGACCCGTACACCCGGCAGCGCGGTCGCGGCCTGGGCCGCGGTCACCCGGTAGTCGAACAGCCGATCGAGGTGCAGCAACGGCATGTCGACGGCCACCCGGGCCACCGGCTGCTCCACCACCTCGTTCATGCTCCGATCCTAGGAGTGCGCTCAGACACTAGACTCTGCCGCGTGGGAATCCAGATCACGCCGAGCATCCTCGCCGCCGACTTCGCCAATCTCGACCGTGACATCGCGGCGGTGCCCAGCGCCGATGCGATCCACGTGGACGTGATGGACAACCACTTCGTACCCAACCTCACCATCGGCCTGCCGGTCGTCGAGGCGATCCGCAAGCACACCACCCACGAGCTCGACCTGCACCTGATGATCATGGATCCCGACCGCTGGGCGCCCGAGTACGTCGAGGCGGGAGCGGAGTCGGTGAGCTTCCACGTCGAGGCCGCCGCCGCGCCGGTGCGGCTGGCCCGCGAGATCCGCGCCCTCGACGCGAAGGCCGCCCTCGCCGTCAAGCCGGCCACCCCGATCGAGCCGTACGCCGACCTGCTCGGCGAGTTCGACAAGATCCTGATCATGACCGTGGAGCCCGGATTCGGGGGCCAGGCCTTCCTCGACATCGTGATGCCGAAGGTCCGCCGCACCCGCGAGCTGATCGCCGGCACCGGCCGCCAGATCGCCCTGCAGGTCGACGGGGGCATCTCCGAGCGGACCATCGACCAGGCGATCGCCGCCGGCGCGGACGTCTTCGTGGCCGGTTCGGCCATCTACGGCGCCGACGACCCGGACGCGATGATCCGGTCCCTGCGGGCCCGCGGCGACGCCGAGATCCACCACAACCACGTGCACTGAATCCGAACCGACACCGACGACGAGTCAGGACGACATGCGATACATCTCCACCCGTGGCGGCGCCGAGCCGCGTACGTTCTCCGACATCCTGCTGGAGGGCCTGGCGCCCGACGGCGGGCTCTACCTGCCGGAGGAGTACCCCCATCTGACCCCCGAGCTGCTCGAGCAGTGGCGTACGGTGCTCGCGGAGCAGGGCTACGCGGCCCTGGCCACCGAGGTGCTGGGGCTGTTCATCGACGACATCCCGGCCGAGGACCTGCGGGCCATCTGCGAGCGGACGTACACCGCGGAGGCCTTCGGCGACACCGCGGTGATCTCGCTCGGCGACCTCGGTGACGGACTGCTGCTGGAGGGCCTGTCGCACGGGCCGACGCTGGCGTTCAAGGACATGGCGATGCAGCTGCTCGGCTCGCTGTTCGAGTACGAGCTGGACCGGCGCCACCAGGAGCTGAACGTGCTCGGCGCGACCAGCGGCGACACCGGCTCCGCCGCCGAGTACGCGATGCGCGGCCGGGCCGGGATCCGGGTGTTCATGCTGTCCCCGAAGGGCCGGATGAGTGCCTTCCAGCGGGCGCAGATGTACACCCTGGACGACGACAACATCCACAACATCGTCATCGACGGGGTCTTCGACGAGTGCCAGGACCTGGTCAAGGCGGTCTCCGCCGACGCCGACTTCAAGCGCGACGCCCACATCGGTGCGGTCAACTCGATCAACTGGGGCCGGCTGGTCGCCCAGGTCGTCTACTACGTCGCCGGCTACCTGCGGGCCACCACCTCGGGTGGTGAGGAGGTCTCGTTCGCGGTGCCGACCGGCAACTTCGGCAACATCTGCGCCGGCCACATCGCCCGCCAGATGGGCCTGCCGATCCGCCACCTGATCCTGGCCACCAACGAGAACAACGTGCTGGAGGAGTTCTTCCGCACCGGCGTGTACCGGCCGCGCAGCGCCGACGAGACGGTGAAGACCTCCAGCCCCTCGATGGACATCTCCAAGGCGTCCAATTTCGAGCGGTTCGTCTTCGACCTGGTCGGCCGTGACCCGGAGCGCGTGCTGGACCTGTTCACCGCCAAGCTCACCCGACTGGGACAGTTCGATCTCAGCGACGACCCGCTCTTCCCGCAGTGCGCCGAGTGGTACGGCTACCGCAGCGGGGCGAGCACCCACGCCGACCGACTGCGGACCATCCGCGAGGTCTGGGAGGACCGCGGCATCCTGATCGACCCGCACACCGCCGATGCGGTGACCGTCGCCCGCCGGCTGCAGGAGGAGGGCGAACGGGTGATCGTCCTGGAGACCGCGCAGCCGGTGAAGTTCGGCGAGACGATCCGTGAGGCGCTGGGCGAGGCCCCCGAGATGCCCGAGGCGTACGCCCGGCTGACCACGCTGGAGCACCACGTGGTGGAGCTGCCCGGCGATGTCGACCAGCTCAAGGCCTACATCGCCGGCAACATCGGCTAGACCTGGCCCAACGACAGCAGATCGTCGAGCACCCGGCGCAGGTAAGCGGCCGCATCGGGCAGCACGCGGTCGCCGACCGCCGTGCCGCGGACGGTGAGCACCTGCCCGGGCGTTCCGGCCGGGCCGGGCACGGTGTCGATCACCTCGTAGCGGCCTTCGCCGTCGGCGACCAGCGGGATCCAGCCGCCCGGCCAGAGGCGTACGCCGACCAGGTCGCGCGGATGGGCCAGCACGTTCAGGGCATGCCCCCGCTGGAGCTCACGGAACCTGCGCAGGCTGCGGTGCTCCTCGACGATCCGCGCCACCGGCAGCAACTGGCCGCCGGGCCACCCGCCCGGCTCGGACCCGTCGTGGCGGAGCAGGGAGGTCCGCAGAGCCGACGGGAAGGTGACGCCGATGCTCTGCTCGGCCCACGCGATGTCGGAGGCGTCCGCCCCCGGCCGCAGCGGGGCCAGACCCGACGCGTCGGCGTGGGCGGCTTCGATCCGGGTCCACAGATTGTCGAGTTCCATGCGCCCATTCTGGTCGGTCAGGCGCGTCCGCCGCTCACTTCTTGTCGTCCCGGCGGCGCAGGAAGCGCTCGAACTCGGCGGCGATCGCCTCTCCGCTGGCCTCCGGCTCCTCGGTGGCGTCCTTCTCCGACTCGAGCATCTGGACGTACTGGGCGATGTCCTCGTCGGCCCGGACCAGCTCGTCCACCCCGTTCTCCCAGGCGGCGGTGTCGGCGACGAAGGACGACCAGTCGGCCCGCAGGTCGAGCAGCGCCTCCACCCGGCGGGCCAGGGCCAGCGAGGCCTTCGGCTGGGGTGGCTCGGAGACATAGTGCGGCACGGCGACCCACAGCGCGGTGGTGTCGATGCCCGCCTCGACCATCGCCTGGGTCATCACGCCGGTGATCCCGGTCGGGCCTTCGTACTCGGACACCTCCATGCCGAGCTCGCGGGCGTGCTCGGCGGTGAGCGGCGACCCGGACACCGGGAACGGCCTGGTGTGCGGGGTGTTCGCCAGCATCGAGCCGAGGACGACCCCGCGGGTCACCCCGACGTCCTGCAGAATCGCCAGGATCGTACGGGTCAGCGTGCGCCAGCGAAGGTTGGGCTCGGGTCCGGTCACGGTGACCACGTCGATGTCCGGCAGGTGCACCAGGCCGATGCTGATCGCCGGCCAGGCCACCTCGCGGCCACCCTCCTCGTCGACCACGGCGGTCAGTGGACGGTTGGTCTGGTAGTCGAACCAGTCCTCCTCGTCGAGGTCGGCCAGGTCCTCGCCCGGATAGGTCTGCAGCAGGTGGTCGGCGACGGCACTGGCCGCATCGCCCGCGTCCCCCCAGCCGCCGAACGCCACCAGGGCGACGGGGGCGGAGCGGGTCGGATCGGCGGGGGCTGACGTCATGACAGGCAGGCTACCCGTTCCGCCCACCCCTCCACCGCGTGAGAGCAGGGGCGTGCGGGGGGCCCGCCACGTAGAGTGGCCCGGTGACCACCACATCATCCGCTCCGTCGAGTCTCCGTGCCGCGCTGGCACACCGTGTCGTTGTTGCCGATGGGGCGATGGGCACGATGCTGCAGCAGTACGACCTCGGCTTGGATGACTTCGAGGGCTACGAGGGCTGCAACGAGATCCTGTCGGTGACCCGGCCCGACGTCGTGCGGGAGATCCACGCGGCCTACTTCGCCGCCGGCTCCGACGCCGTCGAGACCAACACCTTCGGCGCCAACCTCTCCGCGCTGGGGGAGTACGGCATCGCCGACCGGATCGCCGAACTGGCGGAGGCTGCCGCGGCGGTGGCGCGTGAGGCCGCCGACGAGTGGTCCACCCCCGCGCGCCCGCGCTGGGTGCTCGGCAGCGTCGGCCCGGGCACCAAGCTGCCGACGCTGGGCCACGTACGGTTCCGTGACCTGCGCGACGCGTACGAGGTGCAGGTCGCCGCGATGCTGGCCGGCGGCATCGACGGGGTGCTGATCGAGACCGCCCAGGACATCCTGCAGGCCAAGGCCGCGGTGATCGGCGCCAAGCGCGCCATCACCGCATCGGGCCGCGACGTCCCGGTGATCGTCTCGGTCACCGTCGAGACCACCGGCACGATGCTGGTCGGCTCCGAGATCGGCGCCGCGCTGGTCGCCCTGGAGCCGCTCGGCATCGACATGATCTCGATGAACTGCGCCACCGGACCGGCGGAGATGCGCGAGCACCTGCGCCACCTCGCGGACAACTCGCGGATCATGGTCGGCTGCATGCCCAACGCCGGGCTGCCCGAGCTCGCCGCCGACGGCGCCCGTTACCCGCTGCAGCCGGGCCAGCTCGCCGACGCGTTGGACGAGTACGTCAACGACTTCGGGCTGTCACTGGTCGGCGGGTGCTGCGGCACCACGCCGGAGCACATCCGCCAGGTCGTCGAGCGCGTCGGCGGGCGCGAGCTGACCCCGCGGCCGTTCCGCCCGGTGCCCAGCGCCTCCTCGCTCTACACCGACGTGCCGTTCCGGCAGGACATCTCCTACCTGGCGATCGGCGAGCGGACCAACGCGAACGGCTCCAAGGCGTTCCGCGAGGCGATGCTGGCGGAGAACTGGGACGAGTGCGTCGGCATCGCCAAGTCGCAGAGCCGCGGCGGTGCGCACCTGCTCGACCTCTGCGTCGACTACGTGGGCCGCGACGGGCGGGCCGACATGGACGAGCTGGCCTTCCGGTTCGCCACCGCGGTCACCCTGCCGATCGTCCTCGACTCCACCGAGCCGCCGGTGATCGAGGCCGGCCTGGAGCGCCTCGGCGGCCGGTCGGTGATCAACTCGGTCAACTACGAGGACGGCGACGGCCCGACCTCCCGGATGGCCCAGGTGATGCCGATGGTGAAGGAGCACGGTGCCGCCGTCGTCGCCCTGACCATCGACGAGGAGGGCCAGGCACGCACCGCCGAGTGGAAGGTCCGGGTCGCGAGCCGACTGATCGAGGACCTCACCGGCCGCTGGGGGATGCGGCTCGGCGACATCCTCGTCGACACGCTGACGTTCCCGATCGGCACCGGCCAGGAGGAGACCCGCCGCGACGCGCTGGAGACGATCGAGGCGATCCGCGAGATCAAGCGCCGCTACCCGGAGGTGAACACCACCCTCGGCGTGTCCAACGTGTCCTTCGGACTGGCCCCGGCCGCCCGGGTGGTGCTCAACTCGGTGTTCCTGCACGAGGCGATCGAGGCGGGGCTGGACTCCGCGATCGTCCACGCCGCCCGGATCATGCCGATGAGCCGGATCCCCGAGGATCAGCGCCGGGTGGCGCTCGACATGATCTACGACCGGCGCACCGAGGACTACGATCCGCTGGCCAGCTTCCTGGCGATGTTCGAGGGGGTCACCACCGCCGACCAGCGCGCCGAGCGCGAGGCCGCGATGGCCGCCCTGCCGGTGGGCGAGCGGCTCACCCAGCGGATCATCGACGGCGAGTCGAAGGGCATCGAGGCCGACCTCGACGAGGCGATGGCCGACACCGCGCCGCTCGACATCATCAACACCTTCCTGCTGGACGGGATGAAGGTCGTCGGTGAGCTCTTCGGGTCCGGCCAGATGCAGCTGCCGTTCGTGCTGCAGTCCGCCGAGACGATGAAGTCCGCCGTGGCCTACCTCGAGCCGCACATGGAGTCGGACGCCGGCGCCGGCAAGGGCACCATCGTGCTGGCCACGGTCAAGGGCGACGTGCACGACATCGGCAAGAACCTGGTCGACATCATCCTCACCAACAACGGCTACGAGGTGATCAACCTCGGCATCAAGCAGCCGGTGCAGGCGATCATCGACGCCGCCGTGGACCACCACGCCGACGCGATCGGGATGTCCGGGCTGCTGGTGAAGTCGACCGTGGTGATGAAGGACAACCTGCTCGAACTCAACTCCCGCGGCCTGGCCGGACGTTACCCCGTCCTGTTGGGCGGTGCGGCGCTCACCCGGTCGTACGTGGAGCAGGACCTGCAGGGGCTGTTCGACGGCGAGGTGCGCTACGCGAAGGACGCCTTCGAGGGTCTCGCGTTGATGAACACGGTGATGGACGTCAAGCGTGGCGTGCCCGGTGCCGCCCTGCCCGCCCCGCGCGAGCGGCGGGTGCAGGCGGTGGACCGGCCGGACCGTCCGGTGGCGGAGGTGCCGGCGCGCTCCGACGTGGCGTACGACGTGGACGTCCCGATCCCGCCGTTCTGGGGCACCCGGATCGTCAAGGGCGCCCCGCTGCGGGAGATCGTCGAGTGGCTCGACGAGCGGGCCACCCTGATGGGCCGCTGGGGGCTGCGTGGCACCCGCGGCGGCGCATCGTACGAGGACCTCGCCGAGCGCGAGGGTCGGCCGCGGATCCGCCGACTGCTGGACCGGATCCGTACGGACAACCTGGCCGAGCCCGCCGCGGTCTATGGCTACTTCCCGGTCTACTCCGCCGGCGACGAGGTGGTGATCCTCGACCCGAGCACACCCGAGGACCTGGATCGTACGGTCGGCCGGTTCAGCTTCCCGCGCCAGCAGCGGCCGCGCTTCCTGTGCATCGCCGACTTCTTCCGCGACCGGGCGCTGGCCGAGGCGAAGGGGCCGGACGTGATGCCGCTGCAGCTGGTGACGATGGGCGCGGCGCTCTCCGAGGCCACCGGCCGGCTGTTCGCCGCCGACGCCTATCGCGACTACCTGGAGCTGCACGGGCTGGGCGTTCAGCTCGCCGAGGCGATGGCCGAGTGGATGCACGCCCGGGTCCGCGCCGAGCTGGGGCTGGGCGGTGAGGACACCACCGTCGACGCGATGGTGCGCGACCAGGCCTACCGCGGCTCGCGCTACTCCTTCGGCTACGGAGCCTGCCCCGACCTCGAGCAGCGAGCCGTCATCGCTCGACTGCTCGACGCCGACCGGATCGGGGTGAGCCTGTCGGAGGAGTTCCAGCTGCACCCGGAGGAGTCGACCGACGCCTTCGTCGTCCACCACCCGGAGGCCAAGTACTTCAATGCTCGATAACGGCAATGCTCGATAACGGCAGGCACGCTGACACCGGATGGACCCTGCCCGCGCTGACCCCGGACGGGACGGGCGGGCGGCCCGCCGCCTGTCTGTGGGACTTCGACGGGACGCTCGCCGACACCGAGCCGATCTGGATCGGCGCCGAGTACGAGCTGATGGAGATGCTGGGCGGGGAGTGGAACGAGACCCACGCCCGCCGGTTGATCGGCGCGGACCTGACCGACTCGGCCCGCTACATGCTGGCGCTGGCCGGTCGCGACGACCTCACCCCGAGGTGGGTGGTGGAGTGGATGGTCTCCCGGGTGACCGACCGGATCCGGGCCGCGGACGACCTGGAGTGGCGGCCCGGGGCGCGCGACCTGCTCGCCGCCTTGGCCGCGGACGAGGTGCCCTGTGCGCTGGTGTCCTCGTCCTGGCGGCCGGTGCTGGACGCTGTCCTGGAACGGCTGCCGGCGGGCACCTTCCGGGCCGTGGTGGGCGGTGACGAGGTGACCGCCGGCAAGCCGGCCCCCGACCCGTACCTGCAGGCCGCCCGGCTGCTCGGCGTCGCCGCGGAGGACTGCCTGGTCTTCGAGGACTCGGTGACCGGCAGCACCGCCGGCCAGGCCTCGGGCGCCTGGGTGATCGGTGTGCCCAATCTCATCCCGCTGCCGGTGATGCCGCGGCGTACGGTGCTGCGGACGCTGGAGGGCATCACCCCGGCGGCGCTCTACGCGATGCGCGGGGCGGCGATCACCGCACCGGCCCTCAGCGGGGACCGGCCGTGACTCGGCGCAGGCGCGGCGCGCTGCCCGCCGTGCTCGCGCTGCCCGCCGTGCTCGCGTTGGCCGTCGCGGTCGCGGCGGCCGGGTGCACCCCCCAGGCCGCGCCGCCGGCGCCGCAGATCGGCCAGGCGGTCCCGCACGAGTCGCCCAGCCCCACGCCGACCCCGCGGCCCGACCGCGACTTCACCGTTGGCACCACTGACGCGATCATCGCCACCGATCCGGTGGCGATGACCACCGGCGGCTCGCAGACCCTGGCGTTCTCGGTCTTCCAGCGGCTGATGACCACCCCGGCGGGCAACGACCTGCTGAAGCCCGACGCGGCGCGCGACTGCATCTTCCAGCAGGCCACCGTCTACACCTGCACCCTGCTGGACGGGCTGCGCTTCCAGTCCGGCCGGCCGGTCACCTCGTCGGACGTGAAGTACTCCATCGAACGGGCCCAGCGGCTCGGCGCCGCCGACGCGGGGGCCGCCCAGCTGAGCTCGATCAGCGCGATCGACACGCCCGACCCGCAGACCGTACGTTTCGTGCTGGCGTACGCCGACACCGACATCGGCTACGCGCTGGCCACCCCGGCGGCATCGATCGTCGATCCGGACGTCTATCCGGCCGACCGGGTGATCGACGCCGCCACTCGACCGGTCGGCTCGGGGCCCTACCGCGTCACCGCCAGCGGCGGCGGCACCTGGTCGTTCGGCCGCTACGAGGGCTACCAGGGCTACGCGCCGGCCTCCATCGTCCGGATGCTGCTGAGGGAGTACGACAGCTCCGCCGCCCTGGAACAGGCGATGATCTCCGGCGACGTCGACGCCACCTGGCGCGGACTGTCCGCCGCTGCGGTGGCCCGCCAGCGGGCCGCCGCGACCGCCGACACCGACGGGGAGACCGCCCAGCCCGTCTCCGGTCTGCACCCGGTGACCATCGCCGGCTCCCGCGTGCTGCGGCTGGCCTGGAACCTCGGCTCCCGCTACGCCGGCGACGCCGGGGTGCGCGGGTTCGTCAGCCAGGCGGCCGGGGACCGGCGGACGCTCACCAGTCTGCTGCCGCTCGGCGTGGTCGGTGCGCGGACCGGGATGTTCCCGGCCGGCGGCATCCCGGCCCTCGACACGCCGAACGGTTCACCGCTGCCGCTCACCCTCGGCTACGACCCGCGGATGCCCGACGGGGCGGACCTGGCCGCCGAGCTGGCCCGCTCCCTGGACGCCACCGGGAAAGTGACGGTCACCATCGTCCCGAACGCCGCCGGCGCCGACACCGGCTCGGCCGACCTGCAACTGCTCGACGAGCGGGCCACCAGCTGGACCGCCCGCGCCTGGCTGCAGCGGCCCCTGTCGGTCACCTCATCGCCGAACGCCCGCGAGATCGGGACCGTGCTCACCCGGGGCCTGCCGTCCGCCGACCCCGCCACGCACAAGGCCGCGGTCGCCCAGCTGCAGTACTTCGCGGCCGAGGACGCGTACGTCACGCCGCTGACCCAGGGCGACGAGGTCGTCTTCGTCCGCGACGGCTGGTCGGTCGACACCGGGCGGATGGGCCCGGGCTGGCAGCTCGACCTGGCGGCCTTCACCAAGAACCCCTGATCCTGAACGACTGTGGAAGGACACACGTGACCGGAAACGACCCCCACTGGTCCGGCGTACGACTGGGCCCGCTCGAGGCGGGGGAGCGGGTCGCCCTCTCCGATCCCAAGGGACGGCGGCACTCCATCGTGCTGCAGCCCGGCGGCTCCTTCTTCACCTCCCGGGGCGAGATCCGCCACGACGCGCTGATCGGCGGACCGGACGGGGTCACCGTGGAGTCCAGCCTCGGCCAGACGTACGTCTGCTTCCGGCCGCTGCTGGAGGAGTTCACCGTCACGATGAAGCGCGGCGCGGCGGTGATCTACCCCAAGGACGCCGCGATGATCACGATGTTCACCGACGTCTTCCCCGGCGCCCGGGTGCTGGAGGCCGGCGTCGGGTCCGGGGCGCTCACCCTCTCGCTGTTGCGGGCCGTCGGGCCGACCGGAGTGGTGCACTCCTACGAGCGGCGGGCGGAGTTCGCCGCCGTCGCCGAACGCAACGTCACGAACTTCTTCGGCGTACGCCCCGACACCTGGCAGCTGCACCACGGCGACCTCACCGAGGCGATCACCGACGACGAGGTGGACCGGGTGGTGCTGGACATGCTCGCCCCGTGGGAGTGCCTCGACGCGGTCACCGCACGCCTGGTCGGCGGCGGCCTGCTGTGCTGCTATGTCGCCACCACCACCCAGATGGGTAGGGTGATGGACACGATGCGCAGCACCCGCTGCTACACCGAGCCCCGGGCGACGGAGACGACGATCCGGTCCTGGCATGCCGAGGGCCTGGCGATCCGGCCCGGTCACCAGACCTCCGGTCACACCGGCTTCCTGGTGATCGCCCGCCGGATGGCGCACGGCGTGGACGCGCCGTTGCGCAAGCGCCGGCCGGCCCCCGGGGCGTACGGTCCGGACTACCACGGCCCGATCCCGCCGGGGGTGCCGGCGGCGGAGGAGGAGAGCGATGAGTGAGCCGACCCCCGAGCGCCAGCAGGCCGAGATCTACCGGTTGCGCGACGAGGTCCGTACGCTCACCGACCAGTCCCGCCGGCTGGCCCAGGAAAAGGGGTCGGCCGACCGCCGGGTCGCCCAGCTGCGCACCGAGGCGCGCGGGCTGCTCGACCAGAACGCCCGGCTCACCGACCTGCTCGGCCAGACCCGCGACCAGCTGGTCCGGTTGAAGGAGAAGGTCGACGAGTTGCGGCTGCCGCCGTCGTCCTTCGGCCTGGTGACCGGACTGCCCGGCGGCCAGGTCGCCGACGTGACGATCGGCCAGCGCCGGCTGCGGGTGCAGGTCTCGCCCGCGCTGGAGATGTCGACGCTGCAGGTCGGCAGCCAGGTGCTGCTCAACGACGTCCCCCAGGTGATCGGCGTCGCCGAGGCGGCGCTCACCGGAGAGCTCGCCACCGTCAAGGAGCCCCTCGACGACGGCCGAGTGCTGGTCACCACCGGCACCGACCGCGAGGAAGTGCTGCACCGGGCCGCGGCGCTGGAGGGCCAGCAGCTGCGGGTCGGGCAGTCGCTGCTGGTCGACACCCGCGCCGGCATCGCGCTGGGCCGGGTGCCGACGACCGACGTCGCCGACCTGATCCTCGAGGAGACCCCGAGCGTCGGCTACGAGGACATCGGTGGCCTCGGCCCGCAGATCGAGCAGATCCGTGACGCCGTGGAGCTGCCGTTCCGGCACCGCGACCTCTTCGGGGCGTACGACCTCACCCCGCCGAAGGGCATCCTGCTCTACGGCCCGCCGGGGTGCGGCAAGACGATGATCGCGAAGGCCGTCGCGCATTCGCTGTCCGGGGAGGGCGGCGCCGACGGGCGGGCGTACTTCTTCAACATCAAGGGCCCCCAGCTGCTCAACAAGTACGTCGGCGAGTCCGAGCGCCAGATCCGGGTGGTCTTCCAGCGCGCCCGCGACAAGGCCTCCGACGGCGCCCCGGTGGTGATCTTCTTCGACGAGATGGAGTCGATCTTCCGCACCCGCGGCACCGGTCTGTCCTCCGACGTCGAGACGACGATCGTGCCGCAGCTGCTCGCCGAGATCGACGGGGTGGAGCAGCTGGCCAACGTCATCGTGATCGGCGCCTCCAACCGGCAGGACATGATCGACCCGGCGATCCTGCGACCGGGCCGCTTCGATGTGAAGATCCGGATCGAGCGGCCCGACCGGGGCGCCGCCGAGGAGATCTTCACGACCTATCTCACCGACCGGGTGCCGATCCGGGCGGGGGAGACCCGCCCGGCGATGATCGACGCCGCCCTCGACCGGCTCTACGCCACCGACACGGCGGCCGAGGTGTTCGAGGTGACGTACGCCTCCGGCGCCACCGCGATCATCCACTCCGGCGACCTGGTGTCCGGGGCACTGATCGAGTCGATCGTCGCCCGGGCGAAGAAATACGCCATCAAGGACGTGCTGGCCGGCGGCCCGGCCGGGATCAGCGTCGAGCACCTGCTGCGGTCGACCCGCACCGAGCTCTCCGACAACACCGACCGGCCGACCACCGACCCGGCCGACTGGGCTCGGGTGCTCGGCACCGACCAGGGCGAGCACGCCGGTGAGGCGATCGTCGCGGTCCGCCCGCTGCGGCACGCCGAGCCGCTCCCCGGTCCGGGCACCGGCCAGTACCTGTGAGTCCCACTAGGGTGGGACGGGTGAAAGCTGCGTACGTGCTGGTGGCGGACCTGGTCTGCGTCGTCCTCTTCGCCCTGGCCGGGCGGGGTGCCCACGGGGAGGGGACCGGGCCGGCTGCTGTCGCGCTGACCGCCTGGCCGTTCCTGGTCGGCTACCTGGTGACCTGGGCGGCGATCCGCGCCTGGCGCGGGCCGCTGCGGGTCCGCACCGGGGCGGTGCTGATGGTCGGCACCGTGCTGCTCGGGCACCTGCTGCGGGTGGCTTTCGGCGGCACGACGCACTGGTCGTTCATCCTGGTCAGCGTCATCGCGCTGACCGTCCTGCTGGTGGGCTGGCGGCTGGTCGCCCGCCTGGTCGTCCGGCGGCGGTGATGGCGGGCGGCGTGCCTGCCTCTCGCGTGCACGGCCTGGAGACCGAGTACGGCATCAGCCTGCTCGGCGTGCCGGCCGCCGAGGCACCGCACCCGATGTACCTGGCCAACCATGTCGTCCGCAGCTACCTGGAGTCGATCGGCTTCGGGGTGGGGCGCTGGGACTACACCGCCGAGTCGCCGCTGATCGACGCCCGCGGCTTCACCCTGCCGCGGGAGCGGGCGAGCCTGGAGCAGCTCACCGACATCGACCAGGGCCTCGGCAACGCGATGCTGGACAACGGCGCCCGGCTGTACGTCGACCACGCCCACCCGGAATACTCCGGGCCGGAGGTCCGGACCGCGCGTGACGCGATCGTCTGGGACCGGGCCGGTGACGCCATCATGCTCGAGGCGACCCGGGTGGCGTCGGCGGCGATCGGCCACGAGATCCGGCTCTACCGCAACAACACCGACTCCAAGGGCGCGTCGTACGGCACCCACGAGAACTACCTGGTCGCCCGTGGCGTGCCGTTCGCCCGGATCGTCCGCGACCTGACCGGCTTCCTCGTCTCGCGCACCGTGGTGATCGGCGCCGGCCGGGTCGGCATCGGCCAGAACGGCCAGACGGCGGGCTTCCAGCTGGGCCAGCGGCCGGACTTCTTCGAGACCGAGGTGGCGCTGGAGACCACCGTGCACCGCCCGATCATCAACACCCGCGACGAGCCGCACGCCCTGCGCCGGCTCTGGCGCCGGCTGCACGTGATCACCGGCGACGCCAACCAGGCCCAGGTCGCCGGCTGGCTCAAGGTCGGCACGGCCGCGCTGGCGGTCCGGCTGGTGGAGGCCGACCGGGCCCCCGACCTGCGCCCGCTGCGCCCGGTGGACGCCTTCCGGGCGATCTCCCACGACCCGGACCTCACCGCGACGGTCCCGCTGCAGGACGGCCGCGCGGTGACTGCGCTGGACATCCAGCAGGCCTGGCTGGACGGGTGCCGTACGCTGCCCGACCTCGGCCCCGAGGACCTGGCCCTGCTGGACGCCTGGCGGCAGGTGCTCGACGACCTGCGGGTGGACTGGCGGCGGACCGCCGACCGGCTCGACTGGGCCGCCAAGCGGCTGCTGCTGGAGTCCTACCGGGCCCGGGACGGTCTCGGCTGGGACGACCCGAAGCTGGCGCTGGTGGACCTGCAGTACGCCGACATCGACCCGGCCCGCAGCCTGGCGCTGAAGCTGGAGCGGGCCGGCCGACTGCGCACCCTGGTCACCCCGGACGAGGTCGCGGCGGCGCGGCGGACGCCTCCGACGGACACCCGGGCGTGGGCCCGCGGCCGGATCGTCGGCCGGTTCGTCGACCAGCTGCTCGGCGCCGGCTGGGACGGGCTGACCTTCAGCGGCGCGGACGGTCGGGGGATCGTCCGTCTGGAGTTGCTCGACCCGCTCGGCGGCACCCGCGACCTGACCGAGGAGCGGATCGTCCGGGCGACGCGCCCTGCGGATCTGGTGGACCTCTTCCCCGGCGCGTACGGCGGATAGACTCGGTCTGCCCCTGGTTGCGGAAGGAGACCGATGTCCGAGCAACAGCACGCGCAACACCGTGCCGAGGAGACGGCCGAGGAGGCCGAGACGTTGGCCCCTGCGCGACAGCAGCAGGACGAGGGCTTCGACGCCCTGCTCGACGAGATCGACGCCGTCCTGGAGACCGACGCGGAGGAGTTCGTCCGCGGCTTCGTGCAGAAGGGCGGACAGTGAACGACCGGATGACCAGCTCCTTCACCGAGCTGCTGGCGCAGGTCGCGCCCGACCTGCTGCCCTCCCGACGGACGCCGAGTGGCCCGGCCGACGGGCTCACCCCGCACGGCACCACCATCGTCTCGGCGACCTTCCCGCACGGTGTGGTGATGGCCGGCGACCGGCGGGCGACGATGGGCAACATGATCGCCCAGCGCGACATCCAGAAGGTGTACGCCTCCGATGAGTTCTCGCTGGTCGGCATCGCCGGCGCGGCCGGGCTCGCGGTCGAGATGGTGCGGCTGTTCCGGGTGGAGCTGGAGCACTACGAGAAGATCGAGGGCGCCCCGCTCTCCCTGGACGGCAAGGCCAACCGGCTCGCCGCCCTGATCCGTGGCAACCTCGCCAACGCCCTGCAGGGCCTGGCGGTGGTGCCGCTGTTCGCCGGCTGGGACCCGGCCGGCGGCCTGGGCCGGATCTTCTCGTACGACGCGACCGGCGGGCGCTACGAGGAGACCGCCTTCCACTCGGTCGGGTCGGGCTCGATCTTCGCCCGCGGCTCGCTGAAGAAGCTCTATCGCCCCGACCTGGATCTGCAGGGGTGTGCGACCGTCGTGGTGCAGGCGCTGGTCGACGCCGCCGACGACGACTCCGCCACCGGTGGCCCCGACCTGATGCGCCGGATCTACCCGATCATCATGGTCGCCGGACCGGACGGGGTGCACCAGCTGTCGGAGGAGGAGATGACCGCCATCACCGACCGGGTGATCGAGGGCCGGCGTCACCGGCCCGACGGTCCTGCGGCCCCGCTGATCTGATCCCCGCCGAGCTGAGGAGTAGTCCCATGAGCATGCCGTTCTACGTCGCGCCCGAGCAGCAGATGAAGGACCGCTCGGACTTCGCCCGCAAGGGCATCGCCCGCGGCCGGGCGGTGGTGGTGCTGCGCTATCGCGACGGCATCTGCTTCGTCGCCGAGAACCGTTCGCTGGCCCTGCACAAGATCTCCGAGATCTATGACCGGATCGCGTTCGCGGCGGTCGGGCGCTACAACGAGTTCGAGCAGTTGCGGATCGCCGGGATCCAGCAGGCCGACCTGCGCGGCTACGCGTACGACCGCTCCGACGTCACCGGGCGGATGCTGGCCAACGCGTACGCCCAGTTGATCGGGTCGACCTTCTCGTCGGGGGCCGAGAAGCCCTTCGAGGTGGAGCTGGTCGTCGCCGAACTGGGCGACGACCGGGCCGGCGACCAGATCTACCGGTTGACGTACGACGGCTCCATCGCCGACGAGGAGCATTTCGCGGCGATGGGCGGCGCCACCGAGACCATCGCCGAGGTGGTCCGCCGCGGGATCGACCCGCAGGCCGACCTCGCCGCCGCCGTCCGGCTGGCGGTCCGGGCGCTGGCGGCCGACACCTCGGCGCCGGCGCCGCGGGAGCTCGGACCGGACTCGCTGGAGGTCGCCGTGCTGGACCGGACCAGGCCGCGGCCGCGGAAGTTCCGCCGGCTGGGCCGGTCCGCGATCGCCGAGGTGCTGGCCGAGAAGGAGTCCCAGTGAGCGACGCCACCTCCCTCGACGTCACCGCGCTCGACCCGACGGTGGTGATCGGGGCGGGCCTGCTGGGTGCCTCGATCGGTGCTGCGCTCACCCGGGCGGGGGTGACTGTGCACCTGTCCGATGCGGTGCTGTCCCATGCCCGGGTCGCGGCGACGCTCGGTGCCGGCACCACCGCCAAGGCGGAGCCGGCGGCCGTACGCCTCGTCGTGGTGGCCACCCCGCCGCGTTCCCTGGCCGCGGTGATCGGCGAGGCGCTGGACCGCTACCCGAACGCCGCCGTCACCGACGTCGGCTCGGTCAAGGGCCGGGTGCTGCGCCAGCTCCAGGCGACCGGTCGCGACCTGTCCCGCTACCTGGGCTCGCACCCGATGGCCGGCAGTCAGCATTCCGGCCCGGTCAGTGCCAGCGCCGACCTCTTCGAGGACCGCACCTGGGCGGTCACCCCGCACCGCGAGGTGACCGAGGCGACGGCCGACCGGGTCCGGGCGCTGATCCGGCTGTGCGGCGCCCGGTACGTGGCGTTCACCCCCGACGAGCACGACCGGGCCGTCGCGCAGGTGTCGCACCTGCCGCAGCTGGTGTCGGTGCTGATGGCCGATCACCTGCTCGGCATCCCCACCTCCCACCTCGCGCTGGCCGGCCAGGGGCTGCGCGACGTCACCCGGATCGCCGGCTCCGACCCGGGCCTGTGGGAGCAGATCATCGCCGGCAACGTCGACGCGCTGCGCCCCGAGCTGGAGGAGGTGCGCGGTCACCTCGACGAGATGATCGCCGCCCTGGACGACCCGTTGCACAAGGTCCGGCCGATCCTGCAGCGTGGGGTGAACGGCACCCGCCAGATCCCCGGCAAGCACGGGGCGCCGGCGATGGAGTACGCCCGGCTGGTGATCGAGATCCCGGACACCCCCGGTGCGCTGGCGCAGCTCTTCCGCGACATCGCCGACGCCGGGATCAACATCGAGGACATCGACATCCAGCACGACCTGGTCCGCCAGGTGGGCTATCTCGAGGTGTCCGTGGAGCCCGGCCATGTCCATGAGGTGGCCGAGGCGATGAAGGCAGCGGGCTGGCGGCTCACCTAGCAGCCTCCCCGGCGTACGTCATGTGGCGTCGCCGAACCTTCGCCCGACGGCCACCTGCAGGACATGTGGGCGTCGGGAACTGTCGACCAGGAAAGTTAGGGTGATCAGCGTGGTAGTCGTGGCCATCGACGGGCCGAGCGGGTCGGGGAAGTCCTCGACCTCACGGGCCGTCGCCGAGCACTTCGGGTGGGCCTATCTCGACACCGGGGCGATGTACCGGGCGGTCGCCTGGGCGTGGCTCGACTCCGGCATCCCACTGGAGGACCCGGAGGCGATCGTTGAGATGGTCCGCGGCGCCCGGCTGCAGATCACCACCGACCCGGCCGCGCCCGGCATCGCCGTCGGCGGCACCGATGTGACCGCGGCGATCCGCGACCCGCGGGTCTCCGCCGAGGTCTCCAAGGTCTCCTCGATCCAGGGCGTCCGTGACGAGCTGATCGCCCGGCAGCGGGCGCTGATCGCGGCGGCCGAGGGCGGCATCGTGGTGGAGGGCCGCGACATCACCACCGTCGTCGCGCCCGACGCCGACCTGCGGATCCTGCTCGTCGCCGACCCGGCGGCCCGGGTCGCCCGCCGGGCCGCTGAACTCGGCGGCCGGGTCACCGGCGCCGAGGTGACCGACCAGGTGATCCGCCGCGACCGGGACGACTCCCGGGTGACCGCCTTCACCGAGGCCGCCGACGGCGTGACCGTCATCGATTCCACCGACGACGACCTGCCCACCGTGGTGGCCCGGGTCGTCGGCCTCGTCGAGCAGACGCTCGCCGAGGAGCACTGACCGAGAGGACCTGCCATGACCGTGGACACCCGGATCGTCCCGTCGGCCCCGCCGACCGTCCCGGTGTCCATGGTGGGGCTGCCGGCCGCCGACCGGCTGGCCGCGCCCCGCGGCGGGGCGCTGCGCCGGCTGGTCGTCCCCGCCCGGGCGGTGGTCCGCGCACTGTGGGACGTACGGGTGCACGGCGCCGACCTGGTGCCCGCCGAGGGGCCGGTGATCCTGGCCTCCAACCACATCGCCACCCTGGACGGACCGCTGGCGGTGCTGATGTCGCCGCGGCGACGGACGTACGCGCTGGCCAAGCGGGAGCTCTTCCGCGGCGCCGTCGGCGGGGTGCTGGAGCGTTCCGGGCAGATCCCGATCGACCGTGACGTGCCGGTGGACCGTACGGCGGTCGATCGGTGCATCCGGGTGCTGCGCGACGGCGCCGCGCTGGCGATCTTCCCCGAGGGGATGCGGGACACCGGGGAGTTCGCCTGGATCCGGTCGGGGGTGGCCTATCTGGCGATGGTGACCGGGGCGCCGGTGGTGCCGGTCGCGATGCTCGGCACCCGCCGGGTCGGTGGCAGCCCGCACGGCACGCCACCGCTGCGGTCGCGGATGGATGTCGTCTTCGGTGCGCCGCTGCCCGTCGCACAGGTCGGTTGGCCGCGACGCCAGGCCGCCGTACGCTCGACGGCGGAGGAGCTGCGGGTGGTCCTGGCGGCCCACGTCCGCCAGGCCGCCGCGCGCACCGGCATGCCGCTGCCCGGCGTCCCGCGCGACCGGATCGCCCAGCGCTGAGGCGGCGTTCGGTGGGGTGCTGCACTAGGCTGTGTCGGTGACCGAGAACCAGAAGCCCGTCGTCGCCATCGTCGGACGCCCCAACGTCGGCAAGTCGACGTTGGTGAACCGCATCATCGGCCGGCGGGAGGCCGTGGTCCAGGACGTTCCCGGGGTCACCCGCGACCGCATCTCGTACGACGCCACCTGGAACGGCCGCGACTTCGTCGTCGTCGACACCGGCGGCTGGGCCTCCGATGCGAAGGGTCTGGCGGCCCGGATCGCCGAGCAGGCCGAGCTGGCGATCAATGCCGCGGATGCGGTGGTGCTGGTGGTCGACGCGACGGTCGGCACCCTCGACGAGGACGAAGCCGTGGTGAGCGTGCTGCGCCGCTCCCGCAAGCCGGTGGTGCTGGCCGCCAACAAGGTCGACGACCAGCGCACCGAGGCCGAGGCCGCCGCGATGTGGAATCTCGGTCTGGGCCAGCCCTGGCCGGTGTCGGCGATCCATGGCCGGGGCACCGGCGACCTGCTCGACGCCATCGTCGACGTGCTGCCGGAGCGGTCCGCCGTGCCGGAGGAGGCGGAGGGCGGCCCGCGCCGGGTGGCCATCGTCGGCAAGCCGAACGTCGGCAAGTCCTCGCTGCTCAACCGGCTGGTCGGCACCCAGCGCTCGGTCGTCTCCGACATCTCCGGCACCACCGTGGATCCGGTCGACGAACTGGTCGAGGTCGGCGGCGAAGTCTATCGCTTCATCGACACCGCCGGTCTGCGCAAGCGGGTCAAGGAGGCCTCCGGCCACGAGTACTACGCCTCATTACGTACGGCCGGGGCGATCGAGCGGGCCGAGGTGTGCGTCGCGGTGATCGACGCCTCCGAGGAGGTCTCCGAACAGGACCTGCGGATCCTGTCGATGGTCGAGGACGCCGGCCGCGCCCTGGTGATCGCCTTCAACAAGTGGGATCTCACCGACGAGGAGCGCCGCCGCTACCTGGATCGCGAGATCGAGCGTGACCTGGTGCAGTTCCAGTGGGCCGACCACGTCAACATCTCGGCGCTGACCGGCCGCAACGTGGTCAAGCTGCGCACCGCGATCGACACCGCGATCGAGGGCTGGGAGACCCGGATCTCCACCGGCCGGCTGAACGCGTTCCTCGGCCGGCTGGTCGCCGCTCACCCGCACCCGCTGCGCGGCGGCAAGCAGCCGCGGATCCTCTTCGGCACCCAGGCCCAGGCCGGCCCGCCGACGTTCGTGCTGTTCACGACGGGGGAACTGGACGCGGGCTACGTACGTTTCGTGGAGCGCCGGCTGCGCGAGGACTTCGGTTTCCGCGGCACCCCGGTGCACGTCGAGGTGCGGCCGCGGGCCAAGCGGTCCTGAGGCCGGGCGCTCAGTCGTCGTCGACGCCGCGGGCGACCAGCGCCTCGCCCATCGCGTCGGCCTCGCGCAGCGCCCGGACGACCAACGGGACGGCGAAGGCCTTCCAGCTCGTCCCGACGCCCCGGGCCAGTTGGGCCTCGCGCACCTGGGCGGCCAGGTCGGCCACCAGCGGGACACACCGGATGCCGAGGGTGAGCATCAGGCCGATCCGGTGCGGATCCACCCCGAAGCGTTGCAGCGGACCGGCCACCCGGACGACCGCGTCGATCAGCGCCGACGTCGGCGTGGTGAGGGTCACCAGGGCGGCGGCGAGCACCAGCAGGACGATGGTGAAGGTCACCACCACGGCACGCTGCCAGGAGGCGGCCCAGACGTGGTAGGCCGCGGTGAAGGCCAGCAGCCACAGCATCGGCCGCAACTGGCGGACGATCACCCGCGGGCCGATGCCGGCCACGGCGTACGCCCCGACCAGGACGGCGACCAGGGCGAGCACCAGCCACCAGTAGGTGAGGAACACCGAGGAGGCGCCGATCGCCAGCAGGGCGAGGAGCTTCAGGCCTGCCGGGATCCGGTGCAGCACGCTGCTGCCGGGCCGGTAGAGGCCGAGGGTGGACTGCATCACACCGCCATCAGCTCCCGGTAGTGGGCCAGGGCGACGGCCGGGGCGTCGTCGGCGACCAGCCGGCCGTCGTCGAAGACCAGCACCCGGTCGAACGACTCCAGCAGGTGCAGGTGGTGGGTGACCAGCAGCACCGACTGCTCCAGCCCGGCCACCACCTCGCCGATGATCCGGGCGTTGCGCAGGTCGAGCAGAGTGGTCGGCTCGTCCATCACCAGGATGTCGGGTCGGGTGACGAGGACCGACGCGAGGGCGAGCAGCTGCTTCTGCCCGCCGGACAGCAGGTGGGCCGGATGGTCGGCATGGCCGGCCAGGCCGAAGCGGTCCAGCAGCTCACCGACCCGGCGGTCCACCTCCTCCTTCGGCAGCTTGCTGCGGCGCAGCCCGAAGGCGACGTCCTCGGCGACCGTCGGCATGATGATCTGGTTGTCGGGGTCGGTGAAGAGGAACCCGACGTGCTTGCGGATCTCCCGGGCCTGGGAGGCGGTGTCGCGGCCGTCGACGAGGACCTTGCCCTTGCTGGGGACGATCAGGCCGTTGACCATCCGGGCGAAGGTCGACTTGCCGGAGCCGTTGTGCCCGACGATGCCGACCCGGCGCTCGGTCAGCCGCACCGACAGATCCTTCAGGACCGTACGGGCGGTGGGGCCTTCGCCGTACGTGTGGGTGACCTGGTCCGCCTCGATCAACACCGTTCGACCACCATGGCGATGCCCTGACCGGAGCCTGCCGAGACGGCGGCCAGGCCGAAACGCCCTTGGCCCCGGCGGACGAGCTGGTCGAACAGCCGGGCCATCAGCACCGCGCCGGAGGCACCCCACGGATGGCCGAGGGCGATCGCGCCGCCCTGGCGACAGATCTGTTCGGGGTCCAGCCGCAGCGCCGAGCAGGCGACCAGCACGTTGGAGGCGAAGGCCTCATCGAACTCGATCGCGTCGAACTGCTCCAGCTTCAGCCGGGTGGCGTAGAGCACCTTCTCGATCGCGGGGACGATGCCCCAGCCGACCCGGGCGGGATCGCAACCGAAGGTGGCGCTGGCGGTGACCCGCAGGCCCGGCCTGCGGAGCCGGCGCTGGCTGCCGCCGTCGATCATCAGCACCGCGGCGGCGCCGTCGTCGATCACCGACGGGTCGGCGTCCTCCCAGCTGAGGTCGTCGGTGCTCACCCCGCCGACCGGGACGATCTCCTGGTCGAACAGGCCCTTGTCGGCGGAGGCGGCGGCCCGGGTGCGGGAGCGTTCGGCGTACGTCCGGCGCTGCTCGCGGGTGATCCGGAACTCCTCGGCGAGGGCGTGGGCGGCGTCGGCCATCGCCGGGTCGACCGGGGCGTCCGCCTGCGAACCGGACTCCACCCCGCCGGCGATCATGTAGCCGGGCGTGTTGACGGAGACGAGCTTGTCGGCGGCGTAGTCGATGGCGGACAGCCCGGAGGCCCGGCCGCGCTCCACCGACATCGCCGGCACCTCGACGGGCACCCCGGCCAGCTGCAGCGCGTCGCGGCCGAGGCCGACCCGGCCGAAGGCGTGCCCGATCACGACGTCACGCAGCAGCTCGGGCTGCGGGCAGGCCTGGTAGAGGCGCTCCAGCAGGGGAGCGAGCAACTCGGCGGAGGTGAACGGCGCCAGTGGGCCGCCGTTGTGGGCCTGCGGTGTCCGGACGGCGTCGATGATGACCGCGTTGTTGATCACTTCATCCTCCAGGGCATGACGACGGGGACGGGGAAGGCCCGATGCCTGCACCCTACCGCCCGCTCCGGTGTCGCCATCCGGTGCCGTCACTCAGGCCTGGACGCCCTGGGTGGCGTCGTCGGCGCCGGGGCGAGTGCCGCGCCAGGGCAGCAGGCCGGGGTAGGCCGCGTGGACGCCCTTGGCGATCAGGGTGGCGGCGACCACCTTGATCGCGTCGCCGATCAGGTAGGGCACGTTCGCGGCGATCGCGGCCACCAGGGACAGGTGGGCGACGGCCATCATGCCGGTGAGGCCGAAGGCGTACATCAGCACCATGCCGCCCAGCACGTTGATCAGCAGTCCCCAGCCGATCGAGTACGGGGCGCCCTTGCGGTAGGTCGCCCAGCCGATCGCTCCGGCGCAGACGACGTAGCCGACCAGGAAGCCGACGGTCGGGCTGGCGAACACGCCGATGCCGCCGCGGCCGCCGGCGAGCAGCGGCAGGCCGATGGCGACCAGGGCGATGAAGAGCAGCTGGGAGAGCAGGGCGCGGCGGCCGCCGAGGATGGCGCCGGCCAGGATGATGCCGAACGACTGGGCGGTGATCGGGGCGGGGGAGAAGGGCGTGTAGAACGCCGGGATGAGACCGAGGGCGGCAGTCACGCCGGCGAAGACGGCGATCAGCGCGAGGTCACGGGCGGGGGTGCGGGGATGAGCCACGTCGAGTCCTTGGGTCGGGGGGGCGGACACCGTGAGTGTAAGGTTCCCGGCCGCGCGACTTGTACACCGTTCAGGTGGTGAACAGTGTTCAGGTGGTGCTCATGTCGCCGCTCACCATCCCGGCCCGGTCGAACGCCTGGGCGGCCAGCCAGCGACCCAGCGCGATCTGTTCCTCGGCGCGATGGAAGTCCAGGGTGCCGAGCGAGTCGCGGGGGACCGTGACCAGGACGTCGGGCGGGAACGAGGCCAGCTGGTAGCGCTGGACGATCGTCTGCATCGTCTCCAACGACATCGTCATCACGTCGGTCGTCCGCAGTCCCGGTGGCATCTCGCCGAACAGGTCCTCCACCGACGGCGCGGAGTCGGCCAGATGGTTGCGTCCGCGGCCGGCCATCAGGGAGGCGAGCGTACGCAGCGGCTCGGCCTCCATCAGATGGCCCATCGTCTGGCGCAGTCGGCCGGTCCACTCCTCCTCGGGCTGCTCGTCGGCCGAGGTCTGGACCGGCAGCGCGGCGCCGCGGTGCGGCTCGTACCCGTCGAGGCTGACGGCGAGGGTGATGTCGGCGGGGGCGGAGGCCAGCACGCTGACCGGCACCTGGTTGAGCACCCCGCCGTCGACGAGCAGGCGCCCGTTGAGGACGACCGGTGGGAAGACCCCGGGGATGGCGATGGAGGCACGTACGGCCGGGTTGATCGGCCCCTCCTGGAACCAGACCTCGCGACGGGTCCACAGGTCGGCGGCCACCGCGGTGAACGGGATCGGCAGGTCCTCGATCCGGGGCACCTCGATGATCTCGGCGACCCGCTGGAGCACCCGGTCGATCTTGATGGTGCTCGGGCCGCGAAGGTTCGGATCCAGCAGCCGCAGGACCTCGCGTTGCGTACGCAGCTCGAGCACCCAGTCGGTGAAGGTGTCGAGGTGGCCCGAGGAATAGAGCGCGCCGACGATGGCGCCCATCGACGTGCCGGCGATCCGGGTGACCCGGTAGCCGCGGTCCTGGAGCTCGGCGAGCACCCCGATGTGCGCATAGCCGCGGGCGCCCCCGCCGCCGAGGGCGATGGCCACGTTGGTGCCGGACGTGTTCCCTGTCGCCGGGTTTTGGATCCCTGTTGCCACGGATCGATCCTAGGCGACCCGGTGTCTCCGATTGGCGTGATCAGGGCCGAGGTAGTAGGGTTGCCACTCGTGACCGCGGCGGAAACCGGGGTTCCACGGGCTGTAGCGCAGCTTGGTAGCGCACCTGACTGGGGGTCAGGGGGTCGCAGGTTCAAATCCTGTCAGCCCGACATTGTGATGTGTCACGACATCGCGGACGCCTGAACCTACGGAATGTAGGTTCAGGCGTTCTTCGTTTTCTGCGTGGTGCTGGTGGTCTGGCCGGTGGGTTGGTAGTCGCGGGTGGGGTCGATGGTGAGCTCGCGCAGGATTTCGCCGGTGGTGGCATTGATGATGGTGACGTCGAGGTCGTGGACGAGGAGTTTGACGCAGGTTCCGGCGTGGGTTCGTCCGATGCCGATGTGGCGTAGCTGGCCGGCGATGCGCAGGGTGACTGCGCCGGTCTTGTCGATCTTGTCGGTGCGGATCCGGTCATGGCTGTCGCGGGTGCGTGCGTCGGGGGTCGGGGAGGCTTTCGGTCGGGCTTGGTAGGCCGCGGCTGGTGTGATCTGTCCGGGCAGGGAACGGTGGGGCCGGTGGTGGTTGTAGGTGTCGGTGAAGGCGTCGATCAGGGCCTGTAGCTGGCCGATGGTGGCGGGTTGGTGGGGTTGGGCGGTCAGCCATTTCTTCAGGGTCTGTTGGAATCGTTCGACCTTGCCCTGGGTCTGCGGGTGGCCGGGTTGGCCGTTCTTCTGGGTGATGCCCAGGATGGCGAGTTCGTGTTCGAGGTGGTTGCGCCCACCGCTGCGTCCGTGACCGGCCAGCCGGACGGTGTAGACCATGCCGTTGTCGGTCAGGGTCGAGGCGGGGTAGCCGTGGCGGGCGGCAGCGGAGCGGAAAGTGTCGACCACGATCGTGGCGGTGATGCGCCGGTGGGCGCTGCAGTGGAGCAGATAGCGGGAGTGGTCGTCGAGCCAGGTGATGATCTCGACCCCGGTGCCGGGTGATCCGTCGGGGCGGGTGAGGCGGTAGTGGGTGAAATCGGACTGCCAGCACTCGTTCGGTTGGTCGGCCTGGAAACGGATGTAGGACGATCGTGGTCGCTTGTTCGGCTGGGGCTCGATGGCGTCGTTGCGGCGCAGGATCCGGTGGATCGTCGCGGTGGAGACGGTCGTGTCGTGGTGGTGGGCCAGGTGCCAGGCGATCGTCTCGGCGCCGGCATCGTGTCCGGCCCGGGTCAGTTCCCGGCGCAGGCGCAGGATCAGTTCGACGGTGGCTGCCGGTGTCGCGGTCGGGGTGGTGTGGGGTCGTCGGGAGTGTGGGGTGAACGCTGCCTCGCCCTCAGTGCGGTAGCGGGCGAGGAGTTCGTAGACCCAGGAACGCGACACGTCGTAGTCCGCGCAGACCTCGGGGACCGGACGGTGAGCGAGGACGACAGCGGTAATGACCAGACGCGCTTTCGACATAACCACCACACACCACAGGCGTCCGCGATGTCGTGACAGATGTGTCCGGAATCTCCTGACTGAACCGCCCCGGCATGTCCGGAGACTCGCTGGTTTGACTCCTCAGCTTGCTGCTGAGGGTTGTTGTTGAGCGTAGTGGGCCTGCTCGAGAACGACCGGTGGCATGTCTCCGCAGTACTCGTTGAGGCGGCGGTGGTTGTACCAGTCGACCCACTTTGCGGTGGCGATCTCGACGGCGTTCACGTCCCTCCAGGGTCCCTGCCGGCGAATGACCTCGGTCTTGTACATCCCGTTGATGCTCTCGGCCAGGGCGTTGTCGTAGCTCGATCCGACGGCGCCGGCTGAGGGGGTGATGCCGGCGTCGGCGAGGCGTTGGCTGTGGGCCAGGGAGAGGTATTGGCTGCCGTGGTCGTGGTGGGCGACCAGGGCGGTGAAGTCGGCACGGTCCTCCCGCTCACGCACCCAGATGGCCTGCTCGACCGCGTCGAGGACGAGGTCGGCGGTCATCGTGGTAGCGGCCCGCCAGCCGATAATCCGGCGGGCGTAGGCGTCGACGACGAACGCCACGTAGGTCCAGCCGGCCCAGGTCGACACGTAGGTGAAGTCGGCGACCCACAACCGGTTCGGCGCGAGCGGCTCGAAGTTGCGATTCACCAGGTCGGCCGGCTTGGGCCCGATCCCGGCGATCGTTGTCCGTTTCACCTTGCCGCGGACCACCCCGGCCAGCCCCGCCTGGCGCATCAGCCGCTCGATGGTGCAGCGGGCGACGGGTATGCCTTCCCGGTTCAGCGCCAGCCACACCTTGCGGGGTCCGTACACCCCGAAGTTGTCGGCATGGATCCGCCGGATATGTGCCAGCAGCACCTCGTCGCGCTGCTCGCGCTTGGAGGGCAGCCGGTCGCGCCACTCGTAGTAGGTCGACGGGGCGATCTTCACACCATGCTCGGACAACACGGCACAGATCGGCTCTACCCCCCATCGCAACCCACCGGTGGCGGGCTGGTGGTCGGCGTGCTCGCGGATGAAGTCCACGATCACTGCCCGGGCCGGTCGAGCTCGGCCGCGAAGAAAGCCGACGCCGCCTTCAGGATCGCGTTCGCCCGCCGCAACTCGGCGTTCTCCCGCTTCAACCGCTTGACCTCGGCCGACTCCTCCGACGTGACCCCCGGCCGGGCGCCCTGGTCGACCTCGGCCTGCCGCACCCACTTACGCACCGTCTCGGCCGTGGAGATCCCCAGCAGCTCCGCGACCCGGGCCATCGCACCCCAATCGGTGTCCTGATCCGGCCTGATCTCGGCATACATCCTCACCGCCCTGGCCTTCAGCTCAGCCGGATACCTCTTCGACGTGTTCCCTGCCATGACTCCAACCTTCCCAAGGTTCGGAGTCTCCGGACATGCCGGGGCGGTTCAGTGTTGTGCGGAGTTCTGTGGGGGTCGATGTCAGAGGCGTGGTGTCTGCTGTCTCTCGAACGGAAGCATGGTTGCGATTCGATCAGACGTTCGCTACAGTTTTCGTACGTAGGTTCGACTCAGGGAGATGGCGATGACTGCTGTGGTGCGAGAGGCCCGGGTGGGGGTCGGCGTGAACACTGCCGGGCCGACTGTGGCTGGTGGGACGTCCTGTGCGGCTGGGACCCGTGGGGTCGAGGTGGATGGGGGTCGGATCCGTGTGGGGCAGGCACCCGCGGGGTGGTCCTCGGGTGCACGGCGGTGTCTGCTGGTCGATGACCTGTCGTCAGGGCATGTGGCGGCCGGTGTGGGACGGGTGACCTGGGTGGGGTCCGGAGTTGTGGCCGATGGCCGTCGCGCCTCGGTGGGCCGCGGCCGCTCCGGCGTGTCGGACGACGGCTTCGACGGTGTGCGGGTCGGTGTGACCGGCGTCTACCTGTCGAGGCTGGGGGCGCGATGCGAGGTGGTCTTCGATGCCGTGTCATCCGTCGCCCTGCTGGTGTTGATGGCGATCTCTGCGGTGGTGGTTGCAGTGGTTGTGGTCGGGGTGATGGCGGGCTACATCGTCTGACGATCTGCCGGTCCGGTCGGGCGGTGCGCCGGGGGTCATGTGGGCGAGGTGTGGCTGCTGGTTGAGGGAACTGTCGGCTCGACCGCTGGTACTGGTTGACCGCCTGGTGGCGCCGTTCTGGCGAAACGCCGAGCCGTGTGGTGAAGATGCGTTCGTCACGGGTGCAGGCGTTGCGACGCGGCTGTGTTGGCGGGTTGATCTATGGGGTTGCGAGTTCTATGATCACAATATCTAGTAGTTACAGATGTGTGGTTCACCCACAGATTGTGGTTGTTATCCACCTGTTGTCCACACGTGATCAACAGGACCCACTCCCGGCTTCGTGTCTGGGGGGAGCCTGACCGGCGGATCAGCCACCAGGGCTGACCGGAGAAGGGGGAGACGTGAACTGTCCGTTCTGTCACCACAGTGACACGCGTGTTCTCGACTCCCGTGCTGCCGAGGACGGCCAGAGTATCCGTCGTCGTCGCCAGTGTCCGGAGTGTGGTCGCCGGTTCAGCACCGTTGAGCAGATGCAGCTGTCGGTGAGCAAGCGGTCGGGGGTCGTCGAGCCGTTCGATCGCAGCAAGGTCGTCCAGGGTGTCCGCAAGGCCTGCAAGGGTCGACCGGTCACCGAGGATCAGCTCGCTCGACTCGGCCAGGAGGTCGAGGACGCGATCCGTGCCAGCGGTCAGACGATCGTCCCGTCGCACGCCGTCGGAGTGGCCATCCTCGGTCCGCTCCGGGAGCTCGACGAGGTCGCCTACCTGCGGTTCGCCAGTGTCTACCGCCAGTTCCAGTCCGTCGAGGATTTTGAGGCCGAGATCGCCGCCCTGCGGGCGGGGTCGAGCTCGGTCGTCGTCAGCACGTCGTAACCTCCATCCATCAGAAGAGGGGTCACCCATGTCCGAAACCACCCGTCCGTCGACCAGTCGGTCGCGGTCGGCCCGTCCCAAGTCCGGCAAGGGGACGGGCCTGACGATCGCGCGGGTCTTCAGCTCCGAAGGTGTCCACCCGTACGACGAGGTCACCTGGGAGAAGCGTGACATCGTCCAGACGAACTGGAAGACCGGCGAGAACGTCTTCGAACAGCGCGGCGTCGAGTTCCCCGATTCCTGGAGCATCAACGCCTCCACCATCGTCACCACGAAGTACTTCCGCGGTGCCGTCGGAACCGATGCCCGCGAGGCCAGCCTGAAGACCCTGATCGACCGGGTGGTGAACAAGTACCGCACCACCGGCGAGCAGGAGGGCTACTTTGCCACGCCGGAGGATGCCGGCGTCTTCGCCGACGAGCTGACGTGGATGCTGCTGCACCAGTACTTCAGCTTCAACTCGCCGGTGTGGTTCAACGTCGGCACCACCGCCCCCCAGCAGATCAGCGCCTGCTTCATCCTGTCGGTCGACGACTCGATGGACTCGATCCTCAACTGGTATGCCGAAGAGGGCCGCATCTTCAAGGGCGGCTCCGGCGCTGGGGTGAACCTCTCCCGGATCCGCTCGTCGAAGGAGCTGCTGAGCTCCGGTGGCACCGCCTCCGGCCCGGTGTCGTTCATGCGTGGCGCGGACGCCTCCGCGGGCACCATCAAGTCCGGCGGTGCCACCCGTCGGGCTGCGAAGATGGTCGTCCTCGACGTGGACCACCCCGATATCGAGGAATTCGTCGAGACGAAGGCGCGCGAGGAGGACAAGATCCGCGCCCTGCGGGACGCCGGGTTCGACATGGACCTGGACGGCAAGGACATCGTTTCGGTCCAGTACCAGAACGCGAACAACTCGGTGCGGGTCTCCGACGAGTTCATGCGGGCAGTCGAGGACGGCGACGAGTTCGGTCTGCGGGGTCGGCTCAGTGGCGACGTGATCGAGACCGTCGACGCCCGCGGCCTGTTCGGCAAGATCGCCCAGGCGGCGTGGGAGTGTGCCGATCCCGGGTTGCAGTACGACGACACCATCAACGACTGGCACACCAACCCCGAGACCGGCCGGATCACCGCGTCCAACCCCTGCTCGGAGTACATGAGCCTGGACAACTCGTCGTGCAACCTGGCGAGCCTCAACCTGCTCAAGTTCCTGACCGACGACGACACCTTCGACGTCGCGCGGTTCGTCAAGGCGGTCGAGCTGATCATCACCGCGATGGACATCTCGGTGACGTTCGGCGACTTCCCGACCGAAGCGATCGCCGAGACCACTCGCAACTACCGTCAGCTCGGCATCGGGTACGCCAATCTCGGTGCGCTGCTGATGGCGACCGGCCACGGCTACGACTCCGACGGTGGCCGGGCGCTCGCCGCCGCGATCACCTCCCTGATGACCGCCACCGCCTACCGCCGCTCGGCCGAACTGGCCGCCGTCGAAGGCGCGTACAACGGGTACGCCCGCAACGCCGACGCCCACCAGCGGGTGATGCGCAAGCACCAGGCCGCGAACGACGAGCTGCGTACGGTCAACGCGATGGATGCGGCGGTGCACCAGGTCGCCACCCAGGAGTGGGAGCAGGTCGTCTCGCTGGGAGCCCAGAACGGCTTCCGCAACGCCCAGGCCTCGCTGCTCGCACCCACCGGCACCATCGGCTTCATGATGGACTGCGACACGACCGGCATCGAGCCTGACTTCTCGCTGGTCAAGTTCAAGAAGCTGGTTGGCGGCGGCTCGATGCAGATCGTCAACCACACCGTCCCGAAGGCCCTTGCGAAGCTCGGCTACGCCGAGGAGACGATCGAGGCGATCGTTTCCTACATCTCCGAGCACGGTCACGTCGTCGACGCCCCCGGGCTCAAGCCGGAGCACTACGAGGTCTTCGACTGCGCGATGGGGCAGCGGGCGATCCGGCCGATGGGTCACGTCCGGATGATGGCCGCGGTGCAGCCGTTCCTGTCCGGCGCCATCTCCAAGACCGTGAACCTGCCGGAATCGGCGACGGTCGAAGACATCGCCGACGTCTACCTGCAGGGCTGGAAGCTCGGTCTGAAGGCCCTGGCCGTGTACCGCGACAACTGCAAGGTCGGACAGCCGCTGTCCACCGGTGCGAAGGCGGACAAGGCCGACGAGGTCGCCGAGCCTGAGGTGCAGATCGAGTACCGCCCGATCCGCAAGCGGCTGCCGAAGAAGCGCCCGAGCTTCACCACCTCGTTCACCGTCGCCGGCGCCGAGGGCTACATGACCACCGGTTCCTACCCGGACGACGGCCTGGGTGAGATCTTCCTGAAGCTGGGCAAGCAGGGGTCGACCCTGTCCGGCGTGATGGACGCCTTCTCGATCGCGGTCTCGATCGGCCTCCAGTACGGTGTGCCGCTGACCACTTTCGTGCAGAAGTTCACCAACCTGAAGTTCGAGCCGGCCGGCATGACCGACGACTCCGACATCCGGATGGCTCAGTCGATCATGGACTACATCTTCCGCCGCCTGGCGCTGGACTACCTGTCCTTCGACGAACGAGCCGAGCTCGGCATCTACACCGCTGCAGAACGGGCCCGCTACCTGGACACCGGCAGCTACCAGGACGATGCCGACGCCGATATGGCGGACCTGCCGGCCAGCCGGCCGACGAACCGCCCCTCCTCGATGCCGACCCTGCTGGTGGCTCCGCTCACCTTGGGCTCAGCCGGCTCGTCGGCCGGCACCGGTGCCGCCGCTCCGGTGGCACCCGCGCCGGCTGCCCGCCAGAAGGCATCGGAGGCGGCCCCCGAGGCTGTGTCGGGCGGTGACCGGTCCCCGCACGACGCGCACACCAGTGCCGAACTGATGGAGGAGCTCACCGGCACCTCGGTCGATGCTCCGCTCTGCCTGACCTGTGGCACCAAGATGCGCCCCAGTGGCTCCTGCTACGTCTGCGAGGGCTGCGGCTCGACCAGCGGCTGCAGCTGAGTAACGGTTGCACGCGGTGCGCCGATGAGGCCCCACTCCGGATCTCCGGAGTGGGGCCTCGCCGCTTCTGGGGAACGCTCGGCCAACCGCCGCGGAGGCGCTACGATGATGCAGAATCAACATACCCCTAGGGGTATCTAACGGAAAGCGCGCCATGATCAAGAACATCGGCAACACCGACCGTCTCGTCCGCTTCACGCTGGGCCCGATCCTGATCGTCGTGGCCTTCGTCCTCGGCATCACCTCCGTCTTCGGCATCGTGGCCGCCGTCCTCGGCGTCCTGCTTGTCGCGACCGCCGCCGTGCGGACCTGCCCCGCGTACCTGCCCTTCGGGATCCGCACCACCCCCAGGAGCTGACCCCAGGACCGACTCGTGCAGGGTCATTCCCAACGGATGTCATCCGGCACCTGATCCGGCCGCCAGCCGCGCCAGATCGGGTGCCGGAACCTCCCCGACGAGGTGAATTCCCCGTACGCGACCTCCGCCACCAGAACGGGCTCGACCCAGTGCACGCCCTTGAGCTCCTCTGCCGGCACGGCAACCGCTGGGACGTCCCGGGCGAGTGGAGTCAGCAGTACCCGAGCCTCCTCGCGGGTCCTGTCCCCGAAGCCCGACCCGACCCGTCCGCTGAACACGAGCTCTCCGGACGGGTCGGGCACCGCCGTCAGGACCGCCCCGAGATCCTCGGTATCGCCGATCGGGCGCCAACCGATCACCACCACGTCCTGGGTGCGCCGGTGCTTGACCTTCAGCCAGTCGGCCGAGCGTACGCCCGACCGGTAGGGCGACGACCGGCGCTTGGCGACGATCCCCTCCAGTCCGAGCTGCTCCGAGGCGGACATCGCCGCGCTCGCTGATCCGAGGTGGGCCGGCGGGACGAGGACGCTGTGTCCGCCGGGGCTCTCCACGTTCCCGCGGGAACGCCCCCGCTCCGTTCCGTCGGGCGACAAGACCTCTTCCAGCAGTCGGCGGCGGGTGTCGTACGTCTCCCCGGTGACGTCGCGCCCGTCGACCTCCAACAGGTCGAAGACCATCAGGGTGACCGGCACCTCGGCCCGCAGCCGAGCGACATCGCCGGTGCCGGTGAGGTTCATCCGTCGTTGCAGCAGGCCGAAGTCGGGATGCCCGGCCGCCCCGATGGCGACCACCTCTCCGTCGACGACCAGATCGCCGCGGGCCAGCGTGCCGAGCTCGGCAAGCTCCGGGTAGGTGGCCGTCACGTCGCGGCCGGTCCGACTGGTCAGCCGTACGTGACCGCTCGACGACCTGGCGATCACCCGGATGCCGTCCCATTTCATCTCGTACGCCCAGCCCTCCCCGGACATCAGGCCGAGCGTCCCCGACGTGGCGAGCATCGGCGCATACGTCGCCTCCGGCTGGTCCGGCGGATGGCTGGTACCGCCGGACGGTCGGTCCGAGGGAGACTCGCCGTCGCGGTGGGGCGATGTATCGCGGTGAGGCGACGTGCGGGGGTGGGGCGACGTGCGGGGATGGGGCGGATCGTCGGCAGGGGAGGCATCGACCGGGCGGCTCTCACCGACCGCCCGAGCCGCCGGCAGGCCCACCGGATCCAGAGGACCGGGACCGCGCTGCAGCCGGTCCAGCACGTCGCTCATGGTCAGCTGGGCCAGGCCCGGATCGTCCAGCTCGTCCCATTCCCGGGGCGCGGCGACGGTCGGCACCAGCCGCCCCCGCAGCGACCACGGGCAGATGGTCGTCTTGCGGGCGTTGTTCTGCGACCAGTCGAGCAGCACCCGGCCGGTCCGCAGCGAACGGCGCATCTCGGAAACGACCAGCGTGGGCAGCTCCTGCGCCAAGGCGTCCGCCAACGCGCGGGCGACGGCGCTCACCTCGTCGGACGAGGCAGTGCCCGGCAGACCGGCGTAGAGATGCAGACCCTTCGACCCCGAGGTGACCGGGGTAGCGGTCAGGCCCATGTCCGCCAGCACCGCACGGGCCTCCCGGGCGACGCGTACGCATTCCGGGAGCCCGACGCCCGGCCCTGGATCGAGGTCCAGCACCAGCCGGTCGGGCGGGTCGGGCTCCCCGTCCGGACCGAACCGCCACTGCGGAACGTGGATCTCGAGGGTGTCCACCTGGGCCAGCCAGGCCAGCGTCGCGGTGTCGTTCACCAGCGGGTAGGTGATGACGCGCTCGGTGTGCGGGATGTCGCGGCGTGCCACCCACGAGGGGGCGCCCCGCTCCAGCTGCTTGGTGAAGAACGCCTGCCCTGGTTCCTCGGCCGTCCCGACGCCGTGCACCCAGCGCTTGCGGGTGGCGGGGCGGTCCCGGGCCCAGCCGATCAGCCGTTCGGCGACCGCCAGGTAGTAGTCGAGGACCTCGCCCTTGCGGGTGCCCGTCGAGGGGTAGAGGACCTTGTCCGGGTTGGTGAGCGTGATCGTCCGCCCCTCGACCTCCACCCTCCGGGGCCGGCCGGCCGTCGCACCTCTCGAGCCCGCCATCGCACCTCTCGAGCCCGCCATCGCACCTCCCGAGCCCGCTGTTACAGGCCACTGTATGTTCCCCAGATCACATCTGTCGGGTTCAATGGAGTCATGAGGTCGATGTGGGCAGGGGCGATCGCCTTCGGACTGGTCAACGTCCCGGTGAAGCTGTACGCCGCCGCGTCCTCCCACGACGTGCCGCTGCACCAGGTGCACGACGCCGACGGTGGTCGGATCCGCTACCAACGCCGCTGCGAGGTCTGCGGCGAGGTCGTCGCGTACGAGCACATCGACAGGGCGTACGAGGCGGACGGCAAGCGGGTCGTGCTGACCGAGGAGGAGCTCGAGGCGCTGCCGGCCGAGGCCGCCCACGAGATCCAGGTGCTGCAGTTCGTGCCGAGCGAGCAGATCGATCCGCTCACCCTCGGCGCCGCGTACTACCTGGAGCCGGACAAGAAGGCCGCCAAGCCCTACCTGCTGTTGCGGTCGACCCTGGAGCAGACCGCCCGGACGGCGGTGGTGAAATACGCCCTGCGGCAGCGCACCCGGCTCGGGGTGCTGCGGGTGCGCGGCGACCTGATGGTGCTGCAGTCGCTGTTGTGGGCCGATGAGGTGCGCGAACCGGAGTTCGCCGGCAAGGCGCCGACCGCGGCGGTGACCGAGGCGGAGCAGGCGATGGCCAACCTGCTGGTCGCCCAGCTCTCCGAGGACTTCGACCCCGCCGCGTACGTCGACGACTACCAGGTGCAGCTCAAAGAGTTGGTGGAAGCCCGGCTGGCCGCCGATGAGGGGGTCATCGTGGCCGGCCCGGCGCCATCATCGACGGCGGAGGAGGGCGGCGAGGTGATCGACCTGATGGCGGCGCTGCGGGCCTCCCTCGAGCGCAAGCGCGGCGGGGCGGACAAGGGTGCGGCCGACGCGGGTGGGGCGAACAAGGTCGTCTGACAGCGGGCGTGATTTGCCCGGATCGTACGGTCCCGCGTCCGTACGATGGCACCATGACAGCCTCTGCGGGCGCAGGGTCGGGGGACCCGTCGACCGGAGTTGAGGCAGGGCTGCTCGACCGCGCCCGCCTGCTCCCGGGGTTGGTCGTCCTGCGCCACTACGAGCGTCGATGGCTGCGCGGCGATCTGATGGCCGGCCTCACTGTTGCGGCCTATCTCGTCCCGCAGGTGATGGCGTACGCCGGGGTCGCCGGACTCCCGCCGGTGACCGGGCTGTGGGCGATCGTCGGACCGCTGGTGGTCTATGCGGTGCTCGGCAGCTCGCGGCAGCTGTCGGTCGGGCCGGAGTCGACCACCGCGCTGATGACGGCGACCGCGATCGCGACCCTGGCCCCGGACGCCGACCCGGGGCAGCGGGCGACGCTGGCGGCCGTGCTCGCACTGACCGTCGCGGTGATCTGTCTGATCGGCTGGGCCACCCGGCTGGGCTTTCTCTCGGAGTTCTTCTCCCGACCGGTGCTGACCGGCTACATGACGGGGATCGCCGCGTTGATGATCGTCGGTCAGCTCGGCCGGCTCACCCGGATCGCCACCGACGGGCGCAGCACCTATCTCGAGGTCCGCAGCCTGCTGACCAACTGGGTGCAGCTGCACTGGCAGACCGCCGTGCTGGCCGGCGCCGTGCTGGTCACGCTGCTGCTCCTGGACCGTCTGCTGCCTCGCTGGCCGGGGCCGCTGCTGGCGATGGCGGCCTCGGCAGCTGTGGTGGCGTGGTTCCACCTGACCGGCGTCGGCATCCGGGTCGTCGGCGCGGTGCCGGCCGGCCTGCCGCCATTCGGCCCCCCGGATCTGACCGGCATCCCGTGGCGGGAGATGGTCCCGGTCGCCGTCGGCGTGGCTCTGGTCGGCTACACCGACAACGTCCTCACCGGTCGCTCGTTCGCGGCCCGGCAGGGCGAGGAGACCGACCCGGACCAGGAGTTCCTCGCCCTCAGCGCGGCGAATGCGGCGGCTGGTCTGACCGGCGGTTTCCCGGTCAGCAGCAGTGGGAGCCGTACGGCGCTCGGAGCGATGATGAACAGCCACACCCAGCTCGCCTCCCTGGTCTCCTTGGTGTGCGTGCTGGCGACGTTGTTCGTCCTCGGGCCGGTGATCGCAGCCTTCCCCTCGGCCGCCCTCGGCGCCGTCGTGGTCTTCGCCGCGCTGAAGCTGATCGACCTGCGGGAATGGCGCCGGGTGGCACGGTTCCGCCGCAGTGAGCTGGTGCTGGCGCTCCTCACCACCGCCGGGGTGCTCGCGTTCGACGTGCTGATCGGCATCGCGATCGCCGTCGGCCTGTCCATCCTCGACCTGCTGCGGCGACTGACCACTCCGGCGGAGGCGGTGCTCGGACGGGTCCCTGGCACCCCCGGGATGTACGACACCGCCGCCACCCCGGAGGCGCAGCCGGTGCCCGGCCTGGTCGTCTACCGGTACGACGCGCCGCTGTTCTTCGCCAACTCGGTCGATTTCCGTCGCCGGGCACTGCAGGCGGCGTTGTCCGCCGAGACACCGACCCGCTGGTTCCTGCTCAACGCCGAGGCGAACGGCGAGGTCGACCTCACCGCCGGCGACGAGATGGAGCAACTGCGACGGATGCTGGACGAGCACGGCATCCGGTTCGCCATCGCACGGCTCAACGAGGAGGCGCTGGCCCAGCTGGAGCGGGCCGGGATCATCGATGCGGTGGGTCGTGACTACGTCTTCCCGACCCTGCCGACAGCGATCGCGGCCTTCGAGCGGTGGGCGGTCAGTCATCCGGTCGAGGAGCGCACCGACCCGGAGCCGGGTGCGGAGGAATGACCGGCCCTGGCACCGGCCCACCGATCCGCAGGAGCAGGCCCCGGGCGGCGGCGGGCGGGCCTGCTCAGGACCGTACGGGGGAGCGCCGGCCCTGCCGGGTGATGGTGCTACTTCCAGGTGATCGCCGGGGCGCTGCCCTGGAGGTCGGCGACGAACTGCGCGTCGTAGCTGTAGTCCTGCCGGACGACTCCTTCGACGCCCCCGCTGGTGGCCGCCGCTTCGAGGCGGTAGTGCAGCGGCACCTTGCCGGTGGCGCCGCCGCTCGCAGCGTCGAACGTCACCTCGGCCTTCGGCCACGGGTCATCGAGCAGGATGTAGGTGATCGTCTCCGGTCGAACCGTGATGGCGGCCCCGGTGGTGATCGCGATCGGGCATCCCGCGGGGGTCAGCGACTTCTGGCCGAGGCAGCCCGACAGGGAGTCGCGCGCGGCCTCGGTGATCGCGGTGCGTGCCTGGGTCGACAGTCCCGGTGCTCCACCGCTCCAGTGCTGGGCCTCGGCGCCCAGCGGATCGGGGGCGGTGACGACCAGGTCGGGCTCGGCGAGGGTGACGAAGGTCGAGCTCGTCGCGATCCGGTAGGTGCCGGGGAACAGGTCCACGGTCGGGGAGTCGGGCAGCGCGCCGAAGACGGTGCGCGGCGGTGCCCCGGCGGCCCCCAGGTCGACCCGTGAGGTGACGGCTGTCATCTTCCAGGCGGTGCCCACCCGGGAGACCGGCAGTGCCAGGTCGACGGCCTGTCCGCCCACTTGGTAGTGGGCGGCGACGGTGCCGGTGTCGCCGATGACCCGTCGCCCGCGATCCTGGGCGATGGTCGCCTCACCGACCCGGATGCCGCTCACTCCGCCCTTGTCGCGCGCCGCCCGCAGCGTGTCGTCGGTCAGCAGGGAGGCGTTGCGCGGGCGCTCCGCCGCCGTGTCCAGGGCGGTCGCCGCCTTTGCGTCCCGCAGCGCGCCCAGATAGGTCTCGGTGACCGCACGGGCGGCCGCCTGGTCGGCGGCCAGCTGGGCGTCGTAGCGCCGGCCGGCGAGGTAGTGCCAGAGCAGGAACGAGGCGCCGCCGATCAGCACCAGCGCCACTACCGCACCGGTCAGCACGACGGGCAACCGATGCCGTGATGGGCTGCTCGTCGCCCGTCGGGGCCGGCCGGAGGCCGGCGAACCGGGGCCGGGGCGCCGACCGGACGGTGGTGGGGGTCCGGCGGGGGACGTCCGGCGGGGGCCCGGCGTGGGGGCGCCGACCGGGGGCAGCACAGCCGTCGGTTCAGGAGCGGGGGTGGGGTGTTGCGGTCCGCGGCCGGAGGTGGGGGTCCGCGGTCCTGCGCCGGGCTCGGTCCACCGGTTCGGTGTCCCGCCCGGCGCCGGCGTGTGCGCCGGGTCGGCTCCGAACGGGGCTGCCGGAGGCAGTCCCCGTCGCCCGGAGGGCGGGGGCGACGGCTGCTGGGGAGCTGTCATGCCGCCAGTATCGCAGGAACCCGTCGGCCGATCGCCACCGCGCCGGATCCCGCCGCGGTGCCGCGGCCGGTCCCGTCGGCGCCCGGTCGGGCCCTACAGTGAGGCGGGTGCAGGGTGTGTTGTCGGGCTTCTTCGTGATCGCCGCGGTGGTCGCCGTCGGCTATCTCCTGGCGCACCTGGGGGTCTTCACCGAGCAGACCCAGAACACCCTCGGCACGCTGTCGTTCTACGTCGCCATGCCGGTGCTGTTCGTGACGATGATGGCGGACGAGGACCTCGGCGCCGTCCTGTCGGTGGACCTGATCGCCTCGTTGGTGTCGATCGCCGCGATGATCGTGGTCTGGATGGCTGCGGCCCGGTTCGTCTGGCGGCTGCCGATGGCCGAGACGGTCGTCGGTGCCTTCGCCTCGGCGTACGTCAATGCGGGCAACCTCGGCCTGCCGATCGCGGCCTACGTCCTGGGGTCGCCGACCCGTGTCGTGCCGGTGATCCTCACCCAGTTGCTGTTCCTCCAGCCGCTCGGACTGGCGCTGCTGGACCTGAGCACCGGCACCGAGACCCGCTTCACCGTACGGGCCTTCGTCGGGCGGTACGTCCGCAACCCGCTGACGATCGCCACCCTGGTCGGCGTGCTGCTGTCGGTCACCGGCACCGGGATCCCGCCGCTGCTGGCCACCCCGATGACGATGGTCGGGGCGATGGCCGTCCCCGGGGTGCTGATGGCCTTCGGCATCTCGCTGCGACTGGGGCCGCGGCCGGATCGTACGGCCGGCCGGATGCTCGCCTTCCAGACGGTGCTCAAGCTCGTCGCGATGCCGCTGGTGGCCTGGGCCTTCGGCCGGTTCGTGATGCATCTCGACCGGCCGGACCTGTTGGCGGTGACGATCATGGCGGGCCTGCCGACGGCACAGAACGTGTTCGTGGTCGCGACCCGCTACGACCGGGGTGTGGTGATGGCCAGGGACGCGATCTTCGTGTCCACGCTGCTCTCGGTGCTGAGCATTTTCGGGCTCGCAGCACTGCTGTCGTGACGTGCCCCCGTTGGTGCGCTAGTTTCAGGCCGTGCCCCAGTACGGAGACTTCGACCTCGATCGCAGCATCGCCCAGGCCTGGGACGAGTTCGAGCTGCGTCTCGCCGAGGTGATCTCGGTGATCGACGACTCGGCGGACTTCACCATCGGGTGCGTGGCCGTCGACGAGAGCCAGGTCCCGTACGTCACGTTCACGGCGCTGGACCGTACGACGATCCGTGCCGAGGCCTCCAGCAACGCGGTGCTCGGCGAGGACTACCAGCTCGGCTCGGAGCAGCTGGCGTTGATGGAACGACTCGGCTGGTCCGCCCCGACCATCGAGGGGCCTCGGCCGACTGCGAACTTCTGGATCGAGCTGGACCAGGAGGCCTCCGACCGGCTGGCCGCCGCCGCGGTCGGGGCGCTGCGCGACGTGTTCGGGGTGCAGCATCCGGTGTTCCTGGCGCCCGACCACCTGGCCGAGGTGCTCACCCCGCGAGCGGAGCCGCTGTCGGGCAGCGAGTTCGACGCCGAGGACGTGATCGCGACGATCCCGGTCAACACCCGCCATCTCAACGAGATGATCGAGGCCGAGCTCACCGACATGTTCGGTCACGCCCCGCTCCGTGACCACGAGGGCGACATCGCCCTGCGGGTCGGTTCGGCGATGCTCTTCCTGCGGCTCTCCCGCGACGGGCGGGAGCTGATCCTGTTCTCGGTGATCGTGCACGACGTGGCCGGACGGTCCCGGGCCGCGGAGGTGCTCAACGACCTCAACGCCGATGCCCGGATGGTGAAGTTCCATCTGGTGCGGGACAAGGTCTTCGCCAGCCTGTCGGTGCTGACCCACCCGTTCGTCCCGGCTCATCTCCACCAGGCGGTACGGATCATGAGCGACATCGCGGACGGGATCGACGATGAACTCGCCCACAAGCTGGGGGGCCATACGACGTTCGAGGTCGAGTGAGGCCGGTCGGCTCCAGTACCATCGGACGAGGAAACGGAGGAGGACTATGCACGAAGGCATGTTCGCGGCCCTCGATCCCGAGGACTGCCGCGTCCTGTTGCGGACCCAGGAGGTCGGCCGGGTGGCCTGGACCTCCCCGGTGGCGGGACTGCTGGTCCTGCCGGTGAACTACGTCGTACGGGACGATCTCGTGGTCTTCCGGACCTCCCGTTCGTCGGTGCTCGCCGAACTCGCCGAAGGCCGCGAGGTGTCGTTCCAGGTGGACGACATCGACGTGTCGACCGGCAACGGGTGGAGCGTGATGGCCCAGGGCGTGTCGTCCTCGCCGACCGAGGCGGACCGGCTGGAGGCGCTGCGGGTGGACGGCCCGACGCCGTGGGCCAAGGGTGATCGTGATCTCTTCGTCACACTGGAGTTGAGGACCATCAGCGGACGCGTGGTGGACCGCGAAGAGAAGTGACAAACTCGACAGCAGAGCGACAACAGGAGGCAGTGATGACTGAATCAGTTTCGCGTCGGCGTGGAGTGCTGGTCGGTGTCGACGGATCCCCGGATGCCAACCGAGCCCTTTCGTACGCCCGGGGGGCGGCGGAGTTGCGCGGGGACGATCTGGTGATCGCCCATGTCGTCGATGATGCGATCCTGGCCGGTGCCTGGGGTGTCGTCTACGACCCGTCCGTGCTGCACGAGGCGGGCATGCAGGTCGTCACCGAGGCGTCCGAGGCGGTGCAGGCCGAAGGCTTCCCCGCCGACCGGATCCACACCGAGGTGATCATGGGCAACGCCGCAGCGGCCCTGACCCGGCTCTCCCGCGATGCCGACCTGCTGGTCGTCGGCCGGCGGTCCCTGTCCGGCCTGGAGCGGATCTTCGTCGGCTCCACCAGCGTCGGCGTCGCCGCGACCGCCCACTGCCCGGTGGTGATGATCTCGGCGGCCTCCTCGCCGACCGCGACCGGCCGGCTGCACCGGATCGGTGTGGGGGTCGACGCCACCGCGAACGGTGCCGCAGCGCTCGCCGCGGCCTTCGCCGAGGCGGACCGGCGCAAGGTCGACCTCGAGGTCATCCACGTCTGGGACGTGCCGGGAGCGGTCCGCCGCACCGGTGACAAGGCTGTCGACGTGGCCGGGGCGGCCGCCGAGGGCGGCGTCCAGGCGCTGCTGGCGCCGCTGCAGAAGCGCTACCCGGGCGTCAAGGTGACCGCGCACGTGGTCCAGGGCCACCCGGTCAAGGAAATGGTCGCCCGGTCCAAGGAGCTCGACCTGCTGTGGCTCGGCGTGCACACCACCGCCGGCTTCGGGGTCGGCGGTGTGGTCCGCGGCGTGATGGCTCACGCCGAGTGCCCGCTGGCGCTGATCCGTGACCGCGCCGAGGACACCGGGCCGCTCGACGAGGAAGAGATCCGGGGAGGCCAGCCCTCCTGACCCCCACCATCACCTTCCCCGCAGAGCTGCCGATCAGCTCGCGGGTGGACGACATCGCCGCTGCCCTGTCGCGGTCCCAAGTGGTCATCGTGGCCGGGGAGACGGGTTCCGGCAAGACCACACAGCTGCCGAAGCTGTGCCTGCGGCTGGGGCGTACGCGGATCGCGCACACCCAGCCGCGGCGTCTTGCCGCCCGGACGGTCGCCGAACGGATCGCCGACGAGATGGGCGTCGAGCTCGGCGACGAGGTCGGCTACCAGGTCCGCTTCACCCGCAAGGCACAGCGGGAGACCGCGCTGACCGTGATGACCGACGGCATCCTGCTGGCCGGGATCTCCCACGACCGCGACCTGCGCTCGTGGGACACCGTCATCATCGACGAGGCACACGAGCGGTCCCTCAACATCGACTTCCTGCTCGGCTATCTCAAGCAATTGCTGCCCCGCCGACCCGACCTCAAGGTCATCGTCACGTCGGCGACCATCGACACCGAGCGGTTCAGCAAGCACTTCGACGACGCCCCGATCATCGAGGTGTCGGGACGTACGTATCCCGTCGAGCTGCGCTACCGCCCGTTGGTCGACAACGGTGCGGTCGACAGTGTCGAGGGGGACGGGCATGCCGCCGACGACGCGGCCCGGGCGGCGGTCGAGAAGGACCAGAACGAGGGCATCTGCGACGCGATCCGAGAGCTCGCGGGCGAGGGGACCGGCGACATCCTGGTCTTCCTGTCCGGCGAACGGGAGATCCGCGACGCGGCCGAGGCGATCGAGGACCTGAAGCTGCCGCGCACCGAGGTGCTCCCGCTGTACGCCCGGCTGTCCGCGGCCGAACAACACCGCGTGTTCACCCCGCACACCGGACGTCGGGTGGTGCTGGCCACGAACGTCGCCGAGACCTCGCTGACCGTGCCGGGGATCCGCTACGTGGTGGACCCGGGCACCGCCCGCATCTCGCGGTACTCGGTCCGTACGAAGGTGCAACGGCTGCCGATCGAGCCGGTCTCGCGGGCCTCCGCCGACCAGCGCGCCGGCCGCTGCGGCCGCGTCGCGCCCGGCATCTGCATCCGGCTCTACTCCGAGGACGACTACCTGGCGCGGCCCGAGTTCACCGAGCCGGAGATCCTGCGCACCAATCTCGCCTCGGTGATCCTGCAGATGGCCGAGGCGAGGCTGGGTGACATCGAGGGCTTCCCGTTCGTGGAGGCACCGGAGTCGGCCCAGATCACCGACGGCATGCGGCTGCTCGACGAGCTGGGGGCGCTCACCGAGCAGACCACCCGGTCGCGGCCGCGGCTGACCCGGCTGGGCCATCGCCTCGCCAGGGTCCCGCTCGACCCGCGGATGGGCCGGATGTTGCTGGCCGGGGAACACTACGGCTGCCTGCGCGAGATGATCGTCCTGGTCGCCGGGCTGACCATCCAGGACCCCCGGGAACGACCCCGCGAGCAGCGGGAGAAGGCCGACCAACTGCACCGGCGGTTCTGGGCGCCGATGGCCACCGCCGGGGAGACCGGACCGAGCGCCGCCACCCCTCGGGGTGAGCGTGACGGTGCGGACGGCCGACGCGACGCCGAGGACCGACGCGGAGGACACGGGACCGACGACCGACACGGGGCCGACGACCGACACGGGGCCGACGACCGACAAGGGGCCGACGGACAGCCCACCCCGGATCCGGACGGCTCCGACTTCGTCGCTCTGCTGCGGCTGTGGGACTACCTGACGGCCCGCCGCCGGGAGATGTCGGGCAACGCCTTCCGGCGGATGTGCCGCGACGAATACCTCAACTACCTGCGGATCCGCGAGTGGCAGGACCTGCAGAACCAGCTCCGTGACATCTGCCGCGACCTCGGGATGCGTCGCGGTGACCAGCCGGCGGACGCCGACCGCGTCCACATCGCGGTGCTCACCGGCCTGCTCTCCCACGTCGGTCTGGCCGACCTCAAGGACGAGAAGAAGAACCGCCCCCGGGACGGCAGGGGTCGGGTCCGCCGCGGGCCGCGGGAGTACCTGGGTGCCCGCGGCACCCGGTTCGCGATCAACCCGGGCTCGGCACTGGCCAAACATCCGCCCGAGTTGGTGATGGCCAACGAGCTGGTCGAGACCAGCAGACTGTGGGCCCACACTGTGGCCGGGATCCGCCCCGAGTGGGTCGAGGAGGTCGGCGGCCACCTGCTCAAGCGTCACTACGCCGAGCCGCACTGGTCGATGCGCGCCGGCCAGGCGGTGGCGTACGAGACGGCGAGTCTCTACGGCGTGCCGGTGATCGGGCGGCGCCAGGTGTCGTACGCCCGCGTCGACCCGGTCGCTGCCCGGGAGATCTTCCTCCGCTCCGCCCTGGTCGAGGGGGAGTGGCACACCCGGCACCATTTCTGGTCGCGCAACGAGGAGACCCGCCGGCGGGCCGAGGAGCTCGAGGAGCGCACCCGCCGCCGTGACATCGTCGTCGACGACCAGGCGATCTACGACTTCTACGACGCCCGGATCCCGGCCGACGTCTGCACGGTGGCGGGCTTCGACGCGTGGTGGCGGACCAAGCGGCGCGAGGAGGACGGCTTCCTCGACCTGACGCTGGAGGATCTGGTCCAGGACACCGCCGACCTCGGCCGGGCCGGTGACTTCCCCGACACCTGGCAGGTCGGCGACCACGCGCTCGACGTCGAGTACGTGTTCGATCCCGGTGCCGGCGCCGACGGCGTGAGCGTACGGATCCCGCTGCCGATCCTCAGCCAGCTGCCGACCGCACCGTTCACCTGGCAGGTCCCTGGGCTCCGCCTCGACCTCGTCACCCAACTGATCCGCTCGCTGCCCAAGGCGCAGCGCACCCGGGTCGTCCCGGCCCCCGACTGGGCCCGGCGCCTGCTCGCCGAGCTGGCCGACGATCTCGCGACCGGCGACCTGGACCCGGCGGTGACGTCGCTGACCACCGCGCTCGGCCGCCGGCTCGCCGCCGACGTCGGACTGCGGGTGGCCCCCGGCGACTGGGATGTCGCCAAACTCCCGGACCACCTGCGGGTCACCTTCGTAGTGGTCCGCTCCGACGGCGGTGCCGGCGCGTCCGGTCGCTCGACCTCCGGCGAGGAGGTCGAGCTGGCCCGCGGCAAGGATCTCGCCGCGCTGCAGCAGGAGCACACCCGCACGGTCGCCGCGACCCTGTCGAAGGCGTCCCGCGCGGCCGGGCACACCGGATCGGTCAGCTGGCGGTTCGGCACCCTGCCGCGTGAGGTGACCGTCGAACGGCTCGGCACCCGGGCCATCGGCTATCCGGCACTCGCCGACGAGGGCAGCACGGTCGGCAGCGTCGTCCAGGACACCGCCGACCACGCCGCGAGCAGTCACCGGATCGGCCTGCGCCGGCTGGTGCTGGTCAACACCCCCGATCCGACCCGCTGGGTGGTGTCACACCTGTCGAACCCGGACAAGTTCGCCCTCGGCTCCAGCCCGTACGAGGCCGTGCCGGCGCTGCTCGCCGACGCCCGGCTCAAATCGGTCGGTGACCTGATCACCCGGGCGGTCGACCCGGCAGAGGTCCGCGACGAACCGGCCTTCGCCGCACTGTGCGACACGGTCCGCCAGGACAACGCCGACCACATGCGCCACGTGGTGGCGATCGCGGCCGAGGTGCTGCGGGCCGACCAGCAGATCAGCATCGCCCTGGCCTCGGTCGGCGACGCCGACGTCCGGGCCGATGTCACCGAACAACGCGCCAACCTGGTGTTCCCCGGCTTCATCGCCGCTACCGACGACCCGTACTACGAACGACTGCCGGTCTATCTCAAGGCGATCGCCGCCCGGCTGGCGTCCCTGCCCGGCGCGCCGGTCCGCGACCGTCAGGCGATGGAGACGGTGAACGTCCTGGAAGACGCGTACGCCGACCTCTGTGCCCGCCAGGCCCCTGGACGGCTTCCCCCCACCGTGGAGGAGATCGGCTGGATGCTGGAGGAGTTGCGGGTCAGCCTCTTCGCCCAGACCCTGGGCACCCGGATGACGATCTCCGCCAAGCGGGTCCGCAAGGCGATCGAGCGCGCCTCCGCCGGCACGGCCGTGCTCGCGTTGTGAACGACCCCGACCCGGGCGACGCGCCGGGTGGGGGCTGACCGGTGCGGCGGGGGACCGGGTGGCTGGGGGGAGGATGCATGACGTCGTACGGTGCCGCGTCCGCTTGAGCCGCCCCCGCCCGTGGCACGCCGGGTAGTGTGGGGAGCATGTCCGCCTCCCCTCCGCTCTACCGGCTGAACCCCGACGGGTGGGCCGACCTGGACGGGAAGCACCCGGTCCTGGTGCTGCTGCTCGACGGGGCGGGCAGTGCCGGTCAGCTCCAGGAGCTCGTCGGCGAGCATCTCCTGGAGCACTGTGCCCACCGTCCGCTGGTCCGCTTCGACCTCGACCTGCTCACCCAGTACGCCGATCGGCGCCCGACGCTCGACTTCGAGGACGGGCGCTTCACCCGGGCCCCCTCGCCGGAGCTGGTGCTCTACGCGATGACCGACGCGGCGGGGGAGACCTTCCTCGCCCTGATCGGGCCTGAGCCGATGTTGCTGTGGGAGCGGGCCGTTGCCGCCCTCGTGGAGCTGATCGCCGGCCTCGGCGTACGGCTCACGGTCGACGTCTCCGGCCTGCCGATGCGCGTCCCGCACACCCGGCCCCCGCAGGTGTTCACGCATTCCCCGGACCCGGAGCTGGTGCTGCGGCCGTGGGACGCGTTCCGGGGTGCGCTCTCGGTGACCGCCACCTTCGGTGCCTATCTGGAGGCGGTGCTCGCCGAGAAGGGGCAGCGGACGATGGGCATCGACGTGTGCGTGCCCTACTACCTCGGCAAGTCGGAGCACGTGGCGTCGGCCCTGGCAGCCCTCGAGATGATCCAGGCGTCCTGTGGCCTCAACCTGCTGCCCGGGTTGTTGGAGGACCAGGCGGTGGCGAACCGTGCCGACATCGACGCGCAGGTCGCGGCCACCGAGAACGGTCCGGCGGTAGTGTCCATCCTTGAGTCGAACTACGACGAGTTCCGCACCCTGGTGGGTGATCTGCCGAGCGCGGACGAGCTGGCCGCCGAGTTCGAACGTTTTCTGGCCGAACACGACCGTCGCCGCGACACCGGGGACGGTGACACCCCGGAAGGATGATCGGTGCCCAAGAGCATCCATGAACTCGTCGACCTGATGCGCTTGGAGGAGATCGAGTTCGGTCTCTACCGCGGTCGGAATCCGCAGTCGGGACTGCAGCGCGTGTTCGGCGGCCAGGTGCTCGCTCAGGCCCTGGCTGCGGCCTACCGCACAGTGCCGCTGGAGCGTCGGGTGCATTCGCTGCACGCTTACTTCCTGCGGCCGGGCCAGTACGACGCCCCGTTGATCTACTACGTGTCCCAGGAGCGCGACGGCCGTACGTTCACCACCCGCTCGGTGACCGCCCGCCAGCACGGCAAGCAGGTCTTCCGGCTGTCGGCCTCCTTCAAGATCCCCGAACAGGGCCTGGAACATCAGGACTCGTTGCCGCCGGACATCCCCGGCCCCGATGAGTGCCCCCGTCTCGACGGCGGCCCCGAGACCGAGCGGGTCTATCGCCGGCTGGGCTTGCCGTTCCTGGACGTCGATGCCGAGTGGGGCGTCCTCGACATCCGCTGGGTGGGCGAGGCACAGGAGCACGCCGCGCACCCCTCCGCCCAGCGCTTCTGGTACCGGACGAACGGCCGGATCCCCGACGTCGGCACCGACCCGGTGGTCAACCAGCGGCTGCACGACTGCATCCTGGCGTACCTCTCCGACGTGTCGCTGCTGACCACGACGCTGGTCACCCACGGGCTGAGCTTCAGCCCGGAGCTCCTGGCGGTGTCGCTCGATCACTCCACCTGGTTCCACCGACCGTTCCGGGTGGACGACTGGATGCTCTTCGAGCAGGTCTCGCCCTCGGCGTCGATGGCGGTCGGGCTCGCTCTCGGCCGGGTCTTCCAGAACGGCGAGCTGGTCTCCACCCAGGCCCAGGAAGGCCTGCTGCGCAAGGCCTGACGGGACGGGCCCAGCGCCACGCGTCGGCGCCCAACCCCGGACTGCGGCGGTCAGGCGGTGCCGATCGGGCAGGGAGGCGCCGGGCCGGGACGTGGATCGGCGGGGGACGTGGATCGGCCGGGGTGGGCGGTGCGATGTGCACCGGCCACCCCGGCCGTTCTCCCTCTCGTAGCGACCGACCAGACGTCGGTTGTCAGGCAGCCATCTCCTCGCTGCGGACCCGCAGCTGGGTGATCGCGTGCCGTTCGATCTGGCGGACCCGCTCGGCGGTGATGCCCCAGACCGCGCCGATGTCGGCGAGCTTGGCCTGGCGGCCGTCGAGCAGTCCGTAGCGGCGGCGGACGACATCGGCGGAGCGGTCGTCCAGGGTGGAGAGCAGTTCCTCCAGGTACGCGTGGTCCTCGGCGTCCAGGACGACCTCGTCGGGGCCGGGCATCGGCTCACGGGCGATCAGGTCACCCAGCGCGGTGTCACCGTCCTGCTCCACGGGCGCGTCGAGGCTGACATGGTCGTGACCGAAGCGGATCAGGTCGACGACCTTCTCCTCCTCCAGCCCCATCTCCGCGGCGATCTCCGCCAGCTCCGGCTCGCGCCCGAGGGCACGCTCCAGGGTGCGGCGGACGGCGCCGACCTGGTTGACCTGCTCGGCGACATGGACGGGCAGTCGGACGATGCGGCCTTGCTGGGCGATCCCCCGGGAGATCGACTGGCGTACCCACCAGGTGGCGTACGTGGAGAACTTGAATCCCTTGGTGTAGTCGAACTTCTCGACCGCCCGGATCAGGCCGGTGTTGCCTTCCTGGACGAGGTCGAGCAGCGGCATCTGGCCGCGGCCGTATTTGCGGGCGACCGAGACGACCAGGCGAAGGTTGGCCTGGACGAACCGCTGCATGGCGTCGTGCCCCTCGGCCACCAGGAACTCCAACTCCTCGGTGGTCGGGCGGCGCAGGGTCATGCCCTCACGCTCGGCGACGGCGGCACGACGATCGGCCGTGGTGACGTCGCCGGACAGGATGTGCTCGGCGTACAGCCCGAGCTCGATCTTCTTCGCGAGGGCGACCTCCTCGTCGGCGCTCAGCAGCGGGGTCTTGGCGATGCCGTCGAGGTAGAGTCCGACCGCGTCCTTGCCGTCGATGCCATCACTGGTGCGTGTGCGCGTCGTAGCCACAGGGGGCCCCTTTCCGTTGCCTACGGAACATTGAACGTCCCTCAGCGTGGAATTCATTCCCGAGGTCACCCTGAGCCGACCCTGATCTGGTGCTGTGACCGGTCAGGGTTGACCCGTCAATGATATGCCGGGCGACCAACGAGCGTCCGGCGGAACGGGGGATCAGGCGTCGACGACGGTGATCACCCAGGCCAGTTCCCGGGCACGTTCCGCCCACCCTTCGTAGCGGCCGGAGACCCCGCCGTGGCCGGCCTCCATCTCCACCCGCAGCAGGATGTCGGCGTCGTCGTTGCGGGCGGTGTGCCGCAGCGCCGCCACCCACTTCGCCGGCTCGACGTACGCCACCCGGGTGTCGTGCAGCCCACTGGTGGCGAGGATCTTCGGGTAGTGCTGGGCGGCGACGTTCTCGTAGGGGGAGTAGCCGGCCAGGTAGTCGTAGACCGTCGGGTCGGTGAGCGGGTCACCCCACTCCTCCCACTCGGTGACGGTGAGCGGCAGCTCGGGCTTGAGGATGGTGGTGAGCGGGTCGACGAACGGCACCTCGGCCAGGATGCCGGCGAAGGCGTCGGGTGCCAGGTTGGCGACCGCGCCCATCAGCAGGCCGCCGGCGCTGCCGCCCTCGGCGACCATCCGCTCCGGGCAGGTGTAGTGCGCCGCGACCAGTTCCCGGGCGCAGGCGACGAAGTCGGTGAAGGTGTTGGCCTTGTGGAGCAGCCGGCCGTCGTCGTACCAGGTGCGCCCCAGCTCGCCGCCGCCGCGGACGTGGGCGAGTGCCACCACGAAGCCGCGGTCGAGCAGGGACAGCCGGGAGATGCTGAACTCCGGGTCGATGCTGATCTCGTACGCCCCGTAGCCGTAGAGCAGGGCGGGGGCGGTGCCGTCGAGGGGGACGTCGCGGCGGTGCACGACCGAGATCGGCACCTGGGTGCCGTCGTCGGCGGTCGCCCACAGCCGGGACTGCTGATAGTCCTCCGGGCGGTAGGGGCCGTGCTCGGGGTGGTCGAGGACGGGCGTACGGCGCAGCACGTGCACCTGGGCATCGGTCAGTGCGCCGGCGGGGGACAGGTCGCACTCCACGACGGTCTGTGGGTCGACCAGCGAGGTGAAGACGGCCCGGACCCGGTGCGGGCGCAGCTCGGGCAGCGGCAGCGCCTGCACGGTGGCGGGTCCCTCGGCGCCGACGCCGGCCAGCGTGGCGGCGATCGAGCGGCCGGGCAGCAGGTCGGCGCGGGCGGGCTCGGCAGCCTGCACCTGCCAGGCACCGGTCGGCACGACGTACGCGTCGAGGGCGCCGTCGTGACGCACGTGGATGACCTGATGGGTGGCGTACGCGTCGACGCCGAGGATCCGGACGCCGGGGCACGGCCGGACCACCGGGGTCCAGTCCGCCAGCGTACGGGCGGTGAACGGGGCGGCGGCGACGGCGAAGTCGATCGCGCGTTCCTCGCCCAACGTCGCGTTGTGGGTGATCCACAGCCGATCCTGGCCGACCTCCACCTCGTACTCGACACCGGGGGTGCGGGGCAGCACCACCTGCGGCGTGGCGTACGGGTCGTCGGCCGACAGCAGTGCGCACTCGGTGCTGTCCTTGCTCGCCGAGGTGACGACCACCCAGCGGCGATCGCGGGAGGCATCCGCCGACAGCCAGTACTTCTCGTCGCTCTCGGTCAGCACCACCCGATCGTCCTCGGCCGGGGTGCCCAGCTCGTGGACGACCACCTGGAACGGCCGCCAGGCCTCGTCGCAGCGGGTGTAGACCAGCGCGTCGTCGCCGGCCCAGACGCCGCCCCAGGCCGCCTCGGGCAGCGTGTCGGACAGGTCGTCGCCGGTGGTCAGATCGCGGAACCGTACGGTGAACCGCTCGTCCCCGGTGGTGTCCTCCGACCAGGCGAGCAGGGTGCCGTCGGGAGAGGTGTCGAGCAGGCCGACTTGGTAGAAGTCGTGTCCCTCGGCCCGTTCGTTGAGGTCGAGCAGCACCTCCTCCGCGTCCGGGGCGTCGGCCGGCCGTGGCGGCAGCTCGTCGGGGCCGGCGTCGGTCCGCAGGCGTACGTGGACCGGGTAGCTGTCACCCTCCACGAACCGGCGGTAGTACCAGTAGACGACCGGGCCGCGGTCGGTCTCGTGCACCACCCGCACCGGCACGCTGAGGTCGGTCTGCTGGGTCCGGGCGGCGATGTCGGCGACGATCGACCGGCGCAGCTCCTCCTGGTCCGCGGTGCACGCGTCGAACCAGTCGTTCTCCGCCCGCAGGTAGGCCGTCACCGCCGGGTCGTCGTCACGCAGCCACTCGTACGGGTCGAGAACGGTGCGGCCGTGGTGGGTGCGCTCCCGGGGGAGACGCGCGGCGCGGGGTGCGCCGCTCGGACGGGTGTCAGCGGAGTCGAACACGGGCTCCACCCTAGTGCGGGCGTTCGTGCAGCGGATCTGGGATTCCTTTGCGCCGGGACCCCGTGGGCCAGAATCATGGGAGTCATGGGAGCCGAAGTCGAGATCCGGACCTTCGACCGTCGTGATCGCAGTCGCTACCGGCGCAAGGTGGGCCGGGACGTGGCCGTGCTGGGCCGCCTGCTGGAGGAGGTGGACTTCGTCACCGAGCCCAAGCTGGCGGGCCTGGAGGTGGAACTCAACCTGGTCGACCAGCGGATGCGCCCGGCGATGGTCAACGCCCAGGCGCTGCACGCCATCGCCGACGAGGACTTCACCACCGAGCTCGGCCGATTCAACATCGAGCTGAACGTCGAGCCCCGAGCGTTGGGACCGCGCGGGCTGAGCTCGTTCGAGCAGGCGGTCGCCGATACCCTCGCCCGGGCCCAGGCACAGGTGGACGCCGCCGGGCTGGCCGGCGGCCCGTCGATCGTGATGATCGGCACGCTGCCGACCCTCGAGCCGCGACATCTCGACATCGTCAACATCTCCGCGGGCGGTCGCTACCTGCTGCTCAACGATCAGATCCTCGAGTCGCGCCAGGAGAACCTGGTGATCGACATCCGGGGAGCCGAGCACCTCGTCATCGAGTCCGACTCGATCATGCCGGAGGCCGCCTGCACCTCCACCCAGGTGCACCTGCAGGTGAGTCCGGCGGAGTTCGCGGCGCACTGGAACGCTGCACAGGCGGTCGCCGGGGCCCAGCTCGTCGTCGGCGCGAACTCGCCGTTCCTCTTCGGGCGCCATCTGGTGGCCGAGACCCGGGTGCCGCTGTTCGAGCAGAGCACCGACACCCGAAGCGCCGAACTCGTCGAGCAGGGCGTACGGCCCCGGGTGTGGTTCGGTGAGCGGTGGGTGGACTCGATCTTCGACCTGTTCGAGGAGAACCGGCGCTATTTCCCCGCCCTGCTGCCGATCACCGGCCCGGAGGACCCGGAGGCCGAGCTGGAGGCCGGGCGGGTGCCCCGGCTGCCCGAGCTGAGCCTGCACAACGGGACCATCTACCGCTGGAACCGGCCGATCTTCTCCGCCCCGGACGGCCGTCCGCACCTTCGGGTGGAGAATCGGGTGCTGCCGGGTGGCCCCACGGTCGTCGACACCATCGCCAACGTCGCGTTCTTCGCCGGGCTGGTGCACGCGTTGGCCCATCAGGACTCCCCGGTCTGGGCGGCGATGTCGTTCCGGGCCGCCGAGGACAACTTCCGCGCCGCGGTGCGCGACGGCATCCGCGCCCAGCAGTACTGGCCGGGCGTCGGGCAGGTGCCGGGCCACGAACTGGTGGTCCGGACGTTGCTGCCGCTGGCCGCCGAGGGTCTGGCCGACCGCGGGGTGGCGGGGGAGGAGATCGATCGACTGCTCGGGATCGTGGAGCAGCGGTGCATCCTCGGCCGCAACGGGGCCGGCTGGCAGGTCGCCGAGGTCGCCGCCCGGGAGGCGGACGGAATGGACCGCCGGGCCGCCCTGAGGGCTATGCTCGCCTCGTACGTCGACCTGATGAGGTCGAACGTCCCCGTCCACGAGTGGCCATTGTCGTCCGGATGATGTCGAGGCGGCGTTCGGGGAGCGCCGCGCAACGAGCACGGAAAGGCCGTTCCAGCGTGTGTACCGTGGTGGCCCATTCTTCGTCGGACGAAGGGCGAGCAGCGCTCGCCCACGCGGTGGCCAGAGCGCGCCACCACCACACCGTCCTGCACGTGGTCAGTCGTGAGCCGGCCGTCCCGGACGATGTCCGGGATCTGCTGGAGGGCCTGACCTGGGAGTGGGAGCAGTGCGGGCCCGGCGACGATTTCGCCGACCAGTTGCTGCGCGCCGCCTGCGCCTCCGACGGGAGCGACGACTGTGGTGCGCCCGCCATCGTCATCGGCCTGCGGCGGCGTACGACCGAGGGACGGTTGTTGCTCGGGCACACCGCCGAGCGCGTGCTGCTGGAGGCCCCCTGCCCGGTGGTGACGGTGAAGTGTGGTTGGGTGGAGCCGTCGACGGGGGCCGGAGCCTGACTGTCCCCGGTCCCGGTCTCGTACGTTCCGGTCTCGTACGTTCCGGTCTCGTACGTTTCGGTCTCGTACGGTCCGACCACGGACGGTTCCGGCCGACGGCGGCGTGCCTGCCACCGCCATTAGGACGCGTTTGCCCCGTCGTGTCACAATGGCCTGCAGGTCTGCGCATCGACCGGTCTGGTTCTGCGCGCCCGTGTGTTCCGCGACACCGAGCAGAGAGGTTGTCTGTGTCATCAGCTGCTGAGGAAAACTCCTCCGAACCGACGGTGGGGGGGCCGCAGGGCGCCGCACGCAAGGCGACGGCTCGCAGGACCACCGCGAAGACGACCAGCGGGACCGGCGGTACCACGAAGGCGGCTGCCGGCCAGGGCACCCCGGTGAAGCGGGCTGCGGCCAAGAAGACCACCGTGAAGAAGACGGCCAAGCGGAGCACCGCGAAGAAGGCCGCCGGCACCGCGGTCGAGGCGACCCGGGTGGGTGACGAGGTCGAGATCACCATCGGCGGCGGCCAGAAGGGCCGTCACCTCGACGAGGTCGACGACAAGGACTTCAAGGTCGAAGAGGCCGAGGTCGACGAGAAGCAGATCAACGAGGAAGAGGGCTTCAGCCTGGCGGAGTCCGACGACTCCGACGAGCCGGAGGTCCAGGTCACCGTCGCCGGCGCCACGGCGGACCCGGTGAAGGACTACCTGAAGCAGATCGGCAAGGTCGCGCTGCTGAACGCGGCCCAGGAGGTCGAGCTCGCCAAGCGGATCGAAGCGGGCCTGTTCGCCGAGGAGAAGCTCGGTGAGGACGGCGGCAAGCTGGGCCCGAACGACCTCTCCGACTACGAGTGGATCGCCAACGACGGCCACAACGCGAAGAATCACCTGCTCGAGGCCAACCTGCGCCTCGTGGTCTCGCTCGCCAAGCGCTATACAGGTCGCGGGATGCTCTTCCTCGACCTGATCCAGGAGGGCAACCTCGGCCTGATCCGCGCGGTTGAGAAGTTCGACTACACCAAGGGCTACAAGTTCTCCACGTACGCCACCTGGTGGATCAAGCAGGCCATCACCCGCGCGATGGCGGACCAGGCCCGGACGATCCGCATCCCGGTGCACATGGTCGAGGTGATCAACAAGCTCGCCCGTGTCCAGCGGCAGATGCTGCAGGACCTCGGCCGCGAACCCACGCCGGACGAGCTGGCCAAGGAACTCGACATGACCCCGGAGAAGGTCATCGAGGTGCAGAAGTACGGTCGCGAGCCGATCTCCCTGCACACCCCGCTGGGCGAGGACGGCGACTCCGAGTTCGGTGATCTGATCGAGGACTCCGAGGCCGTGGTGCCTGCTGACGCGGTGAGCTTCACCCTGCTGCAGGAGCAGCTCCACGACGTGCTCGACACCCTCTCGGAGCGGGAGGCCGGTGTGGTCTCGATGCGCTTCGGCCTGACCGACGGCCAGCCCAAGACGCTGGACGAGATCGGCAAGGTCTACGGCGTGACCCGCGAGCGGATCCGCCAGATCGAGTCGAAGACGATGTCGAAGCTGCGCCACCCGTCGCGCTCCCAGGTGCTGCGGGACTATCTCGACTGACCCGCGGCACACGCTGACCCCAGACGCCGGACTCCCCGTCACCCGAGAGGGTGACGGGGAGTCCGTTGAGTGTCGGTGATGTGACCTTGCGGCGGACCGGGATCAGGACAGCAGGTGCGTCTCGTCCTGGATCCGGGCGGCCACCCTGGCCAGCGCTTCCGCGTGTTCCTTGGCGTGATGTGCACAGAAGAGGAGTTGTCCGCCGCTCGCGAGAGTCACCCGGAGGTAGGCCTTCGAACCGCAGCGATCACAGCGGTCGGTGGCGGTCAGTGCGGGATCCTGGACCGTGGTGGTCGTCGTGCTCATGGTGGGCCTCACTTTCTCCGGCCGAAAGGCCGGTGCGCCGGGGCGGAGAACTCGGTCGTGCCGCGGACTCGTGGTCGAGCCGTTCTGTCGGGATGCGCTGTCGATGAAACGTCCGGCAACACGTCCTTGTTCCCTCTGAGAGTACCGCCGGGACCAAGGAGACGAAGCGGCGGCGATGACGGGTGTGTCTCGATCTGACGACGGTACTGTCTCGGTCCGGTGACGGTCGGTCTGGCGCGCCGGCGACCGGGAGTCAGTGATCGCCAAAACTTCCATAGGGCAGCACTATGGAAAAATGGCGGAACACTGCTGACCCCCGGCCGTTCCCCCCGGCCGTTCCCCCCGGCCGTTCCCCGCCGACCGTTCCGCTGCCGTCGTGCCCCGGGGTGAGCGAAGTTGGTGACCCGGCGGGAGTTCCTTGACGGGGGTGTCGCGACGGTGGACGCCGTCTGGTCGTCCGCTGCCGTTCCGGTGCGTCCGCGGTCCGCCGAGCATGTCGTCCCGGGGTGGCTCGGGAGGCGGACGGTAGGCTCGGTCCGTGCCGACCTCCGTCAACGATCCTGCTTCCCGCGCCGCCGAGACCCGTACGTACGACGCACACAGCCTCACCGTGCTGGAGGGGCTGGAGGCCGTTCGCAAGCGGCCCGCGATGTACATCGGCTCGACCGACACCAAGGGCCTGATGCACTGCCTGTGGGAGATCATCGACAACGCGGTGGACGAGGCGCTGGCCGGTTTCGGTGACGCGATCGAGGTCACCCTCGCGGCCGACGGCTCGATCATCGTGGTCGACCACGCCCGTGGCATCCCGGTCGACACCGAGCCGCGGACCGGGCTTAGCGGTGTCGAGGTGGTCCTCACCAAGCTGCACGCCGGTGGCAAGTTCGGCTCCGGATCGTACGGTGCCTCCGGTGGCCTGCACGGCGTGGGCGCGTCGGTGGTCAATGCCCTGTCCAGCCGGCTCGACGTCACCGTCACCCGCAGCGGCGTCCGGTGGGCGATGTCGTTCCGCCACGGCACCCCCGGCAGTTTCGACGGCGACGGCCCGGATGCGGCGTTCACCCCGGGCGGCGGGCTGGTCAAGGCGGGCCGGGCACCCAAGGGCGCCACCGGCACCACGATCCGCTACTGGCCCGACCACAGCATCTTCCTCAAGGAGGCCAAGCTGTCGGTGCCCGACCTGCACGCCCGGGCCCGGCAGACCAGCTTCCTGGTGCCCGGGCTGCGGATCGAGGTGACCGATGCGCGGGGCGCCGAGCCGCAGGTCGAGGTCTTCCACCATGAGGGCGGCATCTCGGAGTTCTGCGACTTCCTCGCCCAGGACCCGCCGCTGACCGACGTGATCCGGCTGCAGGGCCACGACACCTTCGAGGAGACGGTGCCGGTGCTCGACGAGCGCGGCCACATGACCCCGACCGACGTCACCCGCGACCTCGGCGTGGACATCGCCCTGCGCTGGGGCACCGGCTACGACACCATCACCAAGTCCTTCGTCAACATCATCGCCACCCCCTCCGGTGGCACCCATGTCCAGGGCTACGACCGGGGCCTGGTCCGGGCCATCGGCAAGGCGCTGGAGGGCACCCGGCTGCTGAAGAACGGCGACGAGGTGGCCAAGGACGACGTCCTGGAGGGGCTCACCACGGTCGTCACCGTACGGCTCGCCGAGCCGCAGTTCGAGGGACAGACCAAGGAGGTGCTCGGCACCCCGGCAGTCACCCGGATCGTCGCCCGGGTGGTCGAGTCCGAGCTGGGGACGTTCTTCTCCTCGACCCGACGCGATGACAAGCAGCAGGCTCGGACCGTGCTGGAGAAGGTGGTCGCGGCCTCCCGTACCCGGGTGCAGGCCCGGATCCACAAGGAGGCCCAGCGGCGCAAGAACGCACTGGAGTCGTCCACCCTGCCGGCCAAGCTCAAGGACTGCCGCAGCAACGACGTGGATCGCTGCGAGCTGTTCATCGTCGAGGGCAACTCGGCGCTCGGCACCGCCCAGCGGGCCCGCAACGCCGAGTACCAGGCGCTGCTGCCGATCCGCGGCAAGATCCTCAACGTCCAGAAGGCGTCGATCACCGACATGCTGAAGAACGCCGAGTGCGCCTCGATCATCCAGGTGGTCGGGGCCGGGTCGGGGCGTACGTTCGACATCGACGCCAGTCGCTACGGCAAGGTGATCTTCATGGCGGACGCGGATTCCGACGGGGCGCACATCCGGACTCTGCTGGCCACGCTGTTCTTCCGCTACATGCGCCCGATGATCGAGCACGGTCACGTCTACAGCGCAGTGCCGCCGCTGCACCGGTTCGAGCTGACCAATCCGAAGAAGGGCCAGGAGAAGTACCTCTACACCTATTCGGACGCCGAGTACGAGCGCAAGCGCGCCGAGCTGACCAAGAAGGGCACCCGGTTCAAGGAACCCCAGCGCTACAAGGGCCTGGGGGAGATGGATGCCGATCAGCTGATGGAGACCACGATGGATCCGCGGCATCGTACGTTGCGCCGGCTGACCCTGGAGGACGCCGCGGGGGCCGAGGAGGTGTTCGAGATGCTGATGGGCAGCGAGGTGGCGCCGCGCAAGGAGTTCATCATCGATGGCGCCTACCGGCTGGACCACGAGCACATCGACGTCTGAGCCGTCCGAGTCAGTGCTGCAATGACGGGGCGCACGACGGGTCGTGTCGGATACAGGGCCACAGCTCTACGTTTCACCCGTGCAGATGTGCGTGTCATTCGGCAACTTTGCGCGGACGAAGCTCCTGTGCACGGAGCCAGGCCTCGAGATTCGCCAGGGTCGAGGCGAAGGCCGTCGTGTGGTCGGCGCTGTCGATCCCGTCCGGCACATCGGTGGCGGTGATGGTGACCAGACTTCCCGACGGGTGCGGCGCCACTGTCCACGTCATGGTCATCGTCCCGGCGAACCGTGGGTCGTCGGCGACGAAGTCGGCCTCCTCGACCACCCGGCTCGGGGCCTCGATCGCCACGAACCGGACCTCGGTGACGTCGGTGTTCGCTCCGGACTTGCCGGGCACGGTGGGATCGTCGTAGCGGAGCACCATCCGGTAGCCGCCGCCGGGCCGGGCGTCGAACCACTCGAACCGGCCGGTCATCCCGGCCGGCGGGAGCCAGACCGCTCGGGCCTCGGCGTCCAGCAGGGCGGCGAAGATCTCGTCGGGGGTGGCCTCGATGACGGCCCGTCCGGTGTCGGTGTGCGGCATCACATCACTCTAGGCCACCTGATGTGGTGGAAGTCACATTCGCTCCGGCCGTAGCGGCAGACTGATCCGATCCGCCCGCCGTCGCCCTCGATGAGTCTCCGGGGTGAGACATGCACCCGCTACCATCGCAGGCGGGCGCGAGCTTGCTCTCACTTCCGAGGCATCGCGCCGGAGGGGAGTCGCGATGTCCGGTCACTCTCGCCGACCCGGGGCCGCCACCCGTCCGGGACGCGTCGTCGAGATCGTCTGCCTGGTCGTGCTCGCGCTCATCGTCGTCTCGCAGCTGCTGCGGCCGTCACCGCGGGACGCAGCGATCTTCGCGGGCCTCTTTGCGATCACTCTCCTCGGCGCTCTGGGGGCATTGCCGTTGCCGAGCATCCGGCTGCCGGAATCGCATCGGGGCATCGTGATCGCGGAGTCGCTCCTGGCCGCCGTGCTCATCGCGGCCGGGCTGGCCCTGGTGATCGCCCCGCGCTCCGGCCCGGTCGACCTCGGTGTGGTCGCCGCCCTGGGTGTCGTTGCGGCGCCGCTGGTGTGGGGACGACGCGATGATCTCGCCGCGGCGCTGGACGTGGTCCCCGACGGCGAGCGAGTGCCGCTCAGCCGGGCGGGACTCGCCTGGGCCGCGCTGGCCGCCACCCTCGGGCTCTGGGAACTCGGTGCCTTCCTGCTCGGCTTCACCCGGACCCCGGACCCACCGCCGGCGGTGAGCGACCTCGTCGACCCGCTGATGAACGGGCCGCTGACCCGCGCCGCCGTGGTCGTGGTCTGGCTGCTGGTCGGCCGGGAGCTGACCCGGCTGGCGTGGCTGAGCGGCTCACGCGGGCCAGCCCCGGCCGGCCGGCCGGGCCCGGATGGAGCTGACTCGTCGGGGACCAGGTCCTCGGGTGGCGGGCAGCGGAGGAGTGATCGGCCGGATGGCGGCGCCGGGGAGGGTGGCCGACGGCAGGACGACTCCCGAGATGACCGCGGATGAGCAGCGTGGTCACGGTCGGGGCCTACGTCGTGATCGTCCTGCTGGGGGTGCTGCTCGCGTCGTACTCCCGGCGGCACCCCGAGCACATCGCCCCGCTGCACCGACTGCTCAGCACGGTCTTCGCCTCGCGGGCCACCAGGATCCTGCTCGTCGGCTTCTGGTGGTGGCTCGGCTGGCACTTCCTCGTCGGCCCCACCCTCGATCCCTGACGGAGGCATCCCGGCGAACGGTCGGCATCGCGGAGGGCAGTGGACGAGGGCGTCGTGCAGCTCACCGGTCGGTCCGACAGCCGCCCGTCCCGCCGGGCAGCCGATGGCGGTGCCGTGCCACGAACCGATACACCGCCTGTGCCACCTGGCGGGCTCCCGGCGCTCGGAGGAGCCGCCCGATCGGCATCGCCGCCGGGCCACCGTGGGAGAGCACCTCGGCGAAGGCCATCGCGCCGCCCGCGGTCCGGCCGTCGTCATGCTGCCGGGACGTTCAGTAGCGCTGCGTCAGCCGGCCGGAGTCCACGTCGTAGTGGAAACCGCCGACCAGGACGTCGCGGCCGACCAGCAGCGGATGCGTACGCAGCAGCGCCACGTCGAAGCGCAGGCCGGCCTCCTGGTCCGGTGTGCTGCCCAGCACCATCCCGGAGATGTCCGCGCCGGTGGCGTGGTGCACCTTGTCGGCCAGGAACTTGTCGTCCCCGGAGCCGACCGCGCAGCGGCTGTGCGGCACCACCATGATCCGGTCGACGTTGAGCAGGTGGACACCGAGGATGCAGCCGATCAGGGCGTCGTGGGTGACCCGACCACCCGGCGTACGGAGGATCTTGGCGTCGCCGAGCCGCAGCCCGATCATCTGCAGCGGGGTGATCCGGGAGTCCATGCAGGTGACCATCAGGACACCCGCCTTGGCGATGCCGTCGAACCCGCCGTCGGTGAAGGCCTCTGCGTAGTGGGCGTTGTTCTCGAGCAGGTCGGCGAAGTCCGCGGGGTGCATGGCGCCGACCCTACTCCGGGAGACCGGGACCACCCTCCGGGGCCGCGGGACGTGGACCGGCCGCCGCGGCCGGGAAGGTCCGGCTGCCGATCGCCAGGATCGGCTGGGCCAGCGGATGCCCCGAGCCGTCGCGGCGCCCGTCGGCGGGCGGCAGGTCGATCGGCGCCCCCGAGGCGGCGCAGGCGATGGCCGGCGCCGGTCCGGCCCAGGCCGACGCCAGCTCGTCCTCACCCTTGAGGAACCGATGGCACCGGACGCCCTGGGTGGCCCGGCCCTTGCCCGGGAACTCCTCGAACCGGGCCACCTTCACGCTGCCGGCCTCCGCGCCCAGCAGCGCGCCCGACGCCGCGGCGAGGGTGACCACCACCGACCCATCAGCCGGCACGACCCCGAAGAACACCACCCGGGCGCCAGGATTGAGCTTGACACCGGCGACGCCGCCGCCGGTCCGTCCCTGGGGTCGTACGGCGCTCAGCGGGAAGTGCAGCAGCTGGGCGTCGGAGGTGACGAAGCACAGCTCGGCGTCGGTGCGACCGCCCAGCCAGGCCGCCCCGGTGACCTCGTCACCGTCCTCGAGCCGGATCACCTCCCACTCGGACCGGGTGAGGATCTCCGGCCGCACCACCTTGACCACCCCACGGCGGGTGCCGACGGCCAGCCCGGGGGAGTCCGGGTCGAGCGGCACCAGGGCCCGGAACTCCTCCCCGGGCTCCAGCGCCAGCAGTTCCGACAGCCGGGAACCGCCCTGCAGGTTCGGGGCGGCGGCGGTGGGGGGCAGCACCGGCAGGTCCAGCGCGGACAGCTTGTGTACCAGCCCGGTCGAGGTGACCACCCCGATCTCCGAGCGGGCGGTGGTCCGGACCACCGCCGTGATGACGTCGTGCCCGGTGCGGGGCCCCTCGGCGGGCAGCGGATCCGCGGTCGAGGTGCGGGCCAGCAGCCCGGTCGCCGAGGCCACCACCCAGCACGGGTCGTCGCTGATCTCCAGCGGGCCGGCGGCCGCCGTGGCAGAGACCCCGGCGGAGGAGAGCAGCACGGTGCGGCGGGCGTCCCCGTACGCGGTGGCGACCGCGGTCAGCTCGTCGCCGACCAGGGCGCGCAGCTTCTCGTCGGACTCGATGATCTCGGTCAGTGCCGCGATCCGGGCGGTCAGCTCGTCGCGTTCCCCCTCCAGCTCCAGCCGGGAGAAGCGGGTCAACCTGCGCAGCTGCATGTCGAGGATGTACGTCGCCTGCACCTCGGTGAGGTCGAAGGCCTCGATCAGTCGGGCCTTCGCCTCGGCGGCATCCTCCGACTGCCGGACGATGGCGATCACGTCGTCGATGTCGAGGATGGCGATCAGCAGGCCCTCGACCAGGTGCAGCCTCTCCTCGGCGCGGGTCCGCTGGAACAGCGAGCGGCGCAGGATGACGTCGAGACGGTGGTCGAGGTAGACCTGCAGGGCCTCGATCAGGCCCAGCGTCCGCGGCTGGCCGTCGACCAGCGCGACGGTGTTGATCCCGAAGGAGTCCTCCAGCTTCGTCCGGCGGTAGAGCTGCTCCAGCAGCGCCTCCGGGTTGAAGCCGTTCTTGACCTCGATCACCAGCCGGGTGGGGTGCTGCAGGTCCGCGAGGTCCTTGACGTCGGAGACGCCCTGCAGCTTCTTGCCCTGCACCAGCACCTTGATCTGCTCGATGATCTTCTCCGGCCCGATCATCGGCGGCAGCTCGGTGACGACGATCCCCTGACGCCGCGCGGTGAGCTGCTCGATCCGGGCGTTGGCGCGGATCCGGAAGGTGCCCCGGCCCGACTCGTACGCGTCCCGGATGCCCTCCAGGCCGACGATCGTGCCGCCGGAGGCGAAGTCGGGGCCCGGGACGAACCGCATGATGGTGTCGAGATCGGCGTCGGGGTGGCTGAGCAGGTGCCGCAGCGCGTGCACCACCTCGATCAGGTTGTGCGGCGGGATGTTCGTCGCCATGCCGACCGCGATGCCGGTGGAGCCGTTCACCAGCAGGTTCGGGAAGGAGGCCGGCAGCACCGCCGGCTCGGTCTCGTGACCGTCGTAGTTGGGCCGGAAGTCGACGGTGTCGAGGTCGAGCCCCTCGGTCATCGCCAGGGCGGCCGGCGCCATCCGGCACTCCGTGTACCGCATCGCGGCGGGTCCGGCGTCCAGGGAGCCGAAGTTGCCGTGGGAGTCGACCATCGGCAGCCGCATCGCCCAGGGTTGGCCGAGCCGGACCAGCGCGTCGTAGATGGCGCTGTCGCCGTGCGGGTGGTACTTGCCCATCACCTCGCCGACCACCCGGGCGCACTTGACGTGGGCCCGGTCCGGGCGCAGGCCCATCTCGTTCATCGAGTAGAGGATGCGCCGCTGCACCGGCTTGAGGCCGTCCCGGGCGTCGGGGAGCGCCCGGGCGTAGATCACCGAGTAGGCGTACTCGAGGAACGACGACTGCATCTCGTCGGAGACGTCGACGTCGATGACGTGTTCCTCGAACTCCTCCTCGTCGACGGTGCTGCTCCTGCGAGCCATCGCGGTCCTTCCCTTCTGCCCCGGCGGGTCGACGTGGGTGGCGGACGTCCCGTCCGGGCTCCCGGGACCCGCGTCGACAAGCGGAATTGTCGCTGTTGCGGGGCCGTCCTCCGCCGACCGGAGCTACGGCGTGTCGGTGCGGGGCGTCTCCGGGTCCTGCTCGGACAACGCCGCGTCCAGCTTCACGTGGATCTCCCAGCCGTCCTGGCCGGTCACCCACGGGACGGAGTGCGTACGGTCCATCTGCTCGCTCTCCAGGGAGTCGAGGGTACCGTGTGCCAGCACCTGCTCCGCCGGGGTGAGCTGGCGGATGGCCACGGCCCGGACATGGTCGGGGAAGTCGTGGCTGAACCTGCCATAGATCGCCGGGTCGTGCTGGCCGTCGTCACCGATCATCACCCAGCGGATGCCGGGGAAGTCACGGGCGAGCTGTCGCACTTCCCGCTCCTTGTGCGCACGCCCGGAGCGGAACCAGCCGGTGGAGGTGGGGCCCCAGTCGGTGAGCAGCATGGCGCCGAGCGGGAAGCGGCGCGAGTGCAGGAACCGGGTCAGCGTCGGGTGGGTGTTCCACGAGCCGGTGGACACGAAGACCAGCGGGGCACCCGGGTGCTCGGCCAGCAGGTCCCGGTAGAGCCGGGCCATCCCGGGCACCGCCTGGCGCGCCGACTCGTGCACCACGAAGGAGTTCCACGCGGCGAGCATCAGCCGCGGCAGCATGGTGGAGATGATCGTGTCGTCGATGTCGGAGATGATGCCGAAGTCGACCGAGGGGTCGATGATCTGGACCTCGCCCGTCGTCCGCCGGCCGTCGAGGGTGGAGTACTCGATCCGCTGCCACCCGGGGGGCAGAGTGCCGTTCTCGAGGCGTACGTCGATGTAGCCCGACCGGTCGGTCGGCACCTCGACGGGGCCACGGGAGGTGTGCACCACGATGGTCCCGCGGACCACCGGTTGGGCGAAGAAGTTGCGCCAGCCCCGGCGCCTCAGCAGCTCCCGGCCGATCACGCCGGCAGCGGACCGACCCGGCGCCAGGGTGAGGCGGGCCATCACCCGGACGAACGTCGGATCCCCGTAGCCGGTGTAGGCGACGACGCGTTCCTTCCAGCCGAGCCGGCGCAGCATGCGGCCCATCGCCCGGTTCAACGCCTCCTCGACGCGGGCAGCGAAGAACGATCGCGACATGGCCCCGACACTACACACCCCCGACCGGAACGGGGACCCGGCGGTCGGTCCCGCGGACCTGGGGTGATCGACCGGATCCTTCGCACACCCCGGTGGATCGGGCCGGGTGTGCGAAGATGACGGGGTGAGTGGACCGGAACAATTGACGGGCACGGACGAGCTGCGCCTCGCGATCGAGGCCTGCGGGTACTTCCCGGCCCTGATCTTCGACAGCGTGATGCTCTCGCTGGGCGAGGAGGCGATGGTCTCCTACGTCGTGCAGCATGAACCGACCATCACCCCCGACGGCATCCACCGGCACGTGACGGTCGCCGTGCTCACCCCGACCCGGTTGATCATCAACCACACCGACGACGCCGATGCCACCGTCGGCTTCGGGGCCCAGGCGGCCTCGACCAGCGAGGTGGTCGGACTGCGGCGGGTCGCCTCGGTGAGCCTCAGCCGGATCGTCAACGAGCCGAGCCGCTACCGGCCCGACGGTGCGTCGGTGCAGGAAGCCCTGCTCACGGTGGCCTGGGGCTTCGCCTCCCGGATCGACCTGGAGCCGGCCACCTGCGACAACCCCGACTGCGATGCCGATCACGGCCTGACCGGTCAGCTGGTCGGCGACGACCTGGTGCTGCGGATGAGCAGCGACGCCGACGGAGCCCAGGGGGTCGACCAACTGGTCCGCTTCGGCCTCGCCCTGCAGCACTCCACGAACATCGCATGACGCGGCTCGCGGGCCCGGTGCACCCTGCGGCCGACCAGTTGACCCTGCCGCAGTACGGCCGAGGAGCGCTGTGTGACCTGCTGCCGGCGATCGGCGCCCGGCTGGGCCTCGGCGGGCACGACCCGCTCGGGCTGCCGGAGGGCGACCGGTGGGTGGTGGTGCTGGTCGACGGTCTCGGCGCCCTGCAGCTGGCCGACCATGCCGACCACGCTCCCTACCTCGCCTCGCTGCTGCGCGGTGAAGGGGAGCATGCCCCGGTCGACGGTTTCACCACCGGACTGCCGTCGACCACGGTGACGAGCCTGACCAGCCTGGGCACCGGGCTGGTCCCCGGCCGGCACGGCATCGTCGGCTACTCGGCCCGGCATCCGCGCACCGGTGCTTTCCTCAACATGCTCACCTGGGAGGGCGAGGACGATCCGCTGTCCCTGCAGCCGCACCCGACCCTGCTGCGGGCCTTCGCCGACGCAGGTGTCGCGGTCGGCGCGGTGGCCCCGGCCAGGTTCGAGGACTCCGGCCTCACCCAGGTGGCCCTCGCCGGCCCGCAGTTCCATCCGATCCACGACGAGCGTGACGAGGAGCGCCGGGTGGAGACGATCGTGGCAGCAGCCACCGCTGGACCTCGCAGCCTGGTCTACGCGTACGAACGGGAACTCGACCACACCGGGCACAGCCGCGGCGTCGACTCCGGTGAGTGGCGCCACCAGCTGCGCCGGATCGACGCGATGGTGGAACGTCTCCGCGACGAGCTGCCGGACGACGTACGGCTCGTGATCACCGGCGACCACGGGATGCTCGACGTCCCCGAGGAGCACCGCCTGGTCGTCGAGGATGTCGCTGCCCTGCAGGGTGACGTCGAGCTGGTCGCCGGCGAGGGCCGGTTCCGTCAGCTCTATACCGCGCCGGGGCGTGCCGGCGCGGTCGCCGAACGGTGGCGCCGGGAGCTCGGACCGCACGCGCTGGTCCGCACCCGCGAGGAGGCCGTGGCCGACGGATGGTACGGCGACGTCGACCCGGCGGTGCTGCCCCGCTACGGCGACGTCGTGGTGGCGATGCTCGAGGACTGGGCGGTGATGACCCGTACGCTGCCCGGCGAACTCGCGCTGGTCGGCATGCACGGCTCGCTGACCGCCGCCGAGATGTACGTCCCGCTGGTGGTCGACTGATGGCCGAACTGGTCTTCTTCTCCGGCGTGATGGAGTCCGGCAAGTCGACCCTGGCCCTGCAGATGGACCACACGATGACCACCGGCGGGCGCCGCGGTCAGGTGTTCACCTGCGATGACCGGGCCGGCCGCCGGGTCGTCACGTCCCGGCTCGGACTGAGCCGGACGGCCGTGGAGGTGACCGACGGGTTCGACTTCTGGGGTCACGTCATCGCCGCGCTCACCCACGGGGAACGGCTGGAGTACCTGATCTGCGACGAGGCCCAGTTCTATCGGCCGACGCACATCGACCAGCTGGCCCGGATCGTCGACGAGCTCGGCCTGGACGTCTACGCCTTCGGACTGCTGACCGACTTTCGCACCGAGATCTTCCCCGGCTCCCGTCGCCTGGTCGAGCTCGCCGATCGGCTGGAGACGCTGCAGGTCACCCCGCTGTGCTGGTGCGGTGCCAAGGCCACCACGAACACCCGTACGATCGACGGCTGGATCGTCACCGAGGGGGACCAGAAGGTGGTCGGTGACATCATCGCCGGGGCTGACGGTGCTGACGGTGCTGCCGGGGCTGACGGTGCTGCCGGTGAGGTCGGTGCCGGGGTGATCGGGTACGAGGTGCTGTGCCGCAAGCACCACCGGTCGGGCACCACCCGCAAGGTGGTCGCGCTCGGCTCGGCGGCCGAACCGCTCCCGTTGGCGTCACCCGATCAGGAGACGTTGGCGATGTCCGACCTGCCGGGGGAGGACTGACCTGCCGGGGGAGGACTGACCGGCCGGTCCGGTCAGGAATCCTGGTCGGGACCGCTGCCGAAGACGATCTCGTCCCAGCTCGGCACGTGTGCCCGCTTGCGTGACGTCCGGCGACGTGGTGCCGGCGGGGTCTCGTGGTCCATCAACGGTGGTTGCTCGCTGTCGGGTCGGGACCGGCGCTGCGCACCGGAGCGTGACGCGCCCCGGTTCGAGGGACGCGGCAGATCCTCGTCCTCCGGAACGTCCTCGTCGCCGTCGTCCTCGGGGAGATCGGGCACCAGGCGCGGACCGGAGTACTCCTCGCGTTCCCCGTCGATGCCCCGGAGCATGCTGAGCGTGTCCTCGTAGCCGGACAGGGTGTCCTCGTAGGTGCTCATCATCTCGTAGAGCGTGTCCATCTCGTTCGGGCCGTCGTCGTCCCAGTCCTCGTCGAAGTCGTCCTCCGGCGCCATCCGGGCACGACGCTGCTCCTCGGTCAGTTCGAGGGTCGGCTCGGTGTCCAGATCGAGCGGCGGCAGCGGCTGCTCGCCGAGCATCCAGCGGGCGTCCTCGTTGGCGGCGACCGAGTAGCGCGCGTCGACGTCGAAGTTGAAGACCGCCCGGCGGCCCCCGTCGTCGGCGGGCAGCTCGGCGATCACCTGCCAGCGGCGGCGCTCCACCCGGGCGGCGGACCATGCCACCTGCCGCGGGTCGAGGTCCAGTGCGCGGAGCCGTTCGGTGACGACGGCCTCCAGCCCGCGATGGGCCGGCGAATCGCCGGCGCGACGTACGTTGGTCTCCCGGGCCAGGTCGGCGATGTGAGCACGCTCGGCCAGGATCGGGACGGCGTAGCCGGCGAGGTCGGCGGGCTCCACCCCGGCCTCCCGGGCGACCTCCTCGACACTCGACCCGGACCGCAGGCGGTCCTGGATCTCGCGCAGTGTCAAAGAGCTGTCCATGCGGGCCAAGATACCCCGTGGACGGTGGCGACCCGGCTCAACCCTCAACCTAAACTCACGGGGTGAGCTCTCCGCTGTCCCGCTACGACGCCGTTCTGCTGCTCTCCTTCGGGGGACCGGAGCGTCCCGAGGACGTCGTGCCGTTCCTGCGCAACGTCACCCGCGGCAAGGACATCCCGGACGAGCGGTTGGAGGTCGTCGGCGGTCACTACCGCCGGTTCGGCGGCCGCAGCCCGATCAATGACCAGAACCGTGCTCTGCTGGCCGCCCTGCGTGCCGAGCTGGACGGCCGCGGGATCGACGTGCCGCTGGCGTGGGGCAACCGGAATTGGGCGCCGTACGTGGCGGACGTCCTTGCCGATCTCGCGGCAGGAGGCGCCCGCCGGGTGCTGGTCCTGACGACCAGCGCCTACCCGTCCTACTCCGGCTGCCGTCAGTATCTGGAGGACGTCGAGCGGCACTGCCCGCCGGGGCTGAAGGTCGACACCGTGGCGCCGTACGCCCTCGAGGAGGGGTTCGGCACCGCCAACCTCGACGCGGTGCGGGCCGCGCGGGCCGCGTTGGTGGCACAGGGACACCCCGACCCGTACGTGCTGTTCGTCACCCACTCCATCCCGGTGGCGATGGCCCGCACGTCCGGTCCGGCCGGCTCACCGGAGCGCGAGGGACACACCGGCGGGGCGTACGTCGCGACGCTGGAGACGGTCGCCGAGCGGATCCTGGCGGGTCTGGAGGCCGAGCTCGGCAGCCGACCGGCGTACGGCATCGGGTACTGCTCGCGGTCGGGGCCGGCCTCGGTGCCGTGGCTGGAGCCGGACGTCAACGACGCCCTGCGGGCGCTGGCGGCCCAGGGCGTGGAGGCGGTCGTGGTCGCGCCGATCGGCTTCGTCAGCGACCACATGGAGGTCGTCTACGACCTGGACGTGGAGGCGGCGGCCACGGCGGGGGAGCTGGGACTGGCGGTGCGCCGGGCGGCCACCGCCGGCACGCATCCGGCGTTCGTCGCCGGCCTGGTGGACCGGCTGGTCGCCACCGCAGTGGCCCCGGGGCCCGGTTGCCCGGTCGACTGCTGCCCCCGGCCGGTCCGCCCGTCCCGTTCCGTGGCCCGCTGACGTACGACGACCTGCTCGTCCGCCAGGATGTCCTACCGGATGTCGTGGCGGCCGGGCGATGAGACGAATCCGACCGGTCCCAGCACTTGACAGGCATGGTATGAATGCCCCTGTATTGGTCCACGAGGTGGCCCCGCAACGACTGCAGGGGCCGTGATGGGGAAGGCAGGAATGGCCACTGATTACGACGCTCCTCGCAAGAACGAGGAGGATGTGAGCGAGGACTCGCTCGAAGCCCTCAAGAACCGTCGCAACGACCAGCAGTCGGGCAACGTGGACGAGGACGAGGTGGCGGCCGCGGAGTCGTTCGAACTCCCCGGCGCAGACCTCTCCCATGAGGAACTGACCGTCAAGGTGCTGCCCAAGCAGCAGGACGAGTTCACCTGTGCGAGCTGTTTCCTGGTCCGCAAGCGCACCCAGATCGCCAAGATCGACGGCGATCTGATCTACTGCACCGACTGCGTCCGCGGCTGACGTCGCGGGCCGTGGCCGGTGCACGTCGGGTCGGCAGACACATCGGGTCGGCGGGCACGGCGGCAGCCTCCGAAAGGGCTCAGGTGATCACACCTGAGCCCTTCGTGCTGCGCTCAGATCTTGACGGCGATCCGGTGCGGCTTGGTCCGGGCACCCCGGGACAGCAGGTAGCGGGTGCCGATCCGCTGCGCCGCCACCTGGGCGACGGCCAGTCCGGCAGCGCTGGCCAGCGCCCACAGGATCGCCGCGGTGGCGTCGGCCTCCGGGTCGGTCGGCTCCGGCGGCTCCTCGCCGGTGACATAGCGCCATCCGGCGGTGAGCAGCTTGTGCGTCACCACCGTCGCCGCGGCGCCTGCGGCCGCGGTGTAGACCTTGTACACGAGAGCGTCGGCGATGGCCATCGGGTTCCCTTCACACGAGCGGGCGTTGGGTCCATCCTAGGGCGGCGGTGCCGTGCCGGGGCAACGAGATGATTAGGTAGGTCCGTGGCATATCGCGAACGACTCCTGCTGTCGTGGTGGTGGATCGTGGTGATCGCCGGGGTGATCCTGTCGGTGGCGGTGGTCTACTTCGTCTACCAGCCGCCGGGGATCGCCGGGGCCATCACGCTCGCGCTGGTGGCCCTCGCCGTCGGCGCCGCGGCCGCGGGCAGTGCCCGGGTGGCGGTCGAGCCGGACGGACTGCGGGCGGGCCGCAATCTGCTGGAGTGGCCGTACGTCGCGGAGGCGCGCGCCCTGAGCGCCGACGAGTCGCGGGACCGGATGGGGGCCGGTGCGGATCATCGCGCCTTCCTGGTGGTCCGGCCCTACATCCGTCGGGTGGTCGAGGTGACGCTGGCCGATCCGGCCGACCCGCACCCGTACTGGCTGGTGAGTTCGCGCCACCCCGAGGAACTCGCCGATGCGATCCGGCGGGCGGCGCACCGATGAGCCCGGCGGAGGGGCAGACCGCGGAGGAGCGTACGGTCGCGGTCCGGATCGTCCGGCTGGACCCCGACCTCCCGTTGCCGACGTACGCCCGGGCACTCGATGCGGGCGCCGACCTGCACGCCGCCGAGGACGTGGAACTGGCCCCGGGGGAGCGCAGCCTGGTCGGCACCGGCATCGCCCTGGCGATCCCGCCGGGCACCGCCGCCTTCGTCCACCCGCGGTCCGGGCTGGCGGCCAGGGAGGGGCTCAGCATCGTCAACAGCCCGGGTACGGTGGATGCCGGATATCGTGGTGAGGTCAAGGTGTGCCTGATCAACACCGACCGGCATCGTACGATCCGGATCCGTCGCGGTGACCGCATCGCGCAGCTGGTGATCCAGCCGGTGCTGCGCGCCGCGTTCACCGAGGTCGACGAACTGCCGACCTCGGAACGGGGCACCGATGGACACGGTTCGACCGGCACCCGGTCGTCCGCACGACAGGAGAACGCATGATCTTCGGACGCAAGCGCAAGGCCCGCGACCACGGTGCGGACCCGGAGGAGGAGCGCCCGGACCCCACCGCCGACACCGACGGATCGAGCACCGCTGACCTCGCCGGGCCGGGCGCCGCGGGCACTGACGGATCCGGCACCGCCGCCACCGACGAGGCCGCCACCGATTGGCGTGGCGCCGCGCCGGATGATCCGTGGGTGGCGGTGGACGCCCGCGACTGGCGCCAGGACGGCCCCTTCGACATCGACGAGGTCGACCTGGAGGGCGATCCGGTGGGCCGGATGGACCTCGGGGCGATGGTCATCACGCCGATCGACGGCATGGAGGTGCGGTTCCAGGTCGAGCAGAGTTCGGCCCGTGCGACCGCGGTGCTGCTGTTGCACGGCGAGTCGGCGATGGAGCTGAGCGTCTACGCGGCACCACGCAGCGGGGGACTGTGGGCCGACGTCCGCCAGGAGGTCGCCCAGCTGGCCCGCCAGCAGGGCGGCACCGCCGAACTGGCCGAGGGGCCGTTCGGGGTCGAGGTCCGCCGGATGATGCCGGTGGCCACCCCGGACGGCCAGCAGGGCCTGCAGCCGACCCGGATGCTGATGATCGAGGGACCGCGCTGGGCGCTCCGGGCGGTCGTCTACGGCCGGGCCGCCATCGACTACGCCGACGAGGCGGTCACCGCCGAACTGCGCGAGGTGCTGCGCGACACCGTTGTCCGCCGCGGCGACCTGCCGATGCCCCCCGGCAGCATCATGGCGCTGACCCTGCCGCCGGAACTCGACGAACAGATCCGTTCGGCCACCCAGGCCGAGACCCCGGCCCAGCCGGAGGCGCCGACCGAGGACGATCGACGTACGCTGCCCGATCCGAGCGGCCAGTCGACCGCGATCCAGGGCTGACATGGCGGAGGACACCGTCAGCACGCTCGGGGTCGGCAACGCCCCGGAGGTCGGCAGCATCGTCGGACCGGTCGACGTCGGCCCGGTCGCCCACGGCGGCCACTGTGTCGCCCGGCTCGACGGTCGGGTCATCTTCGTCCGCCACACCCTGCCCGGCGAATCGGTCCGGGTGATGCTGACCGACACCACGCACGACCGGTTCTGGCGCGGCGACGCCGTCGAGATCCTCCGGGCCGCCCCGGGGCGGGTGACGCCCCGCTGCCCGGTCGCCGGACCCGGACAGTGCGGCGGCTGCGACCTCCAGCATGCCGACCCGGCGACCCAGCGGCAGCTGAAGGCCGCGGTGATCCGCGAACAACTGGCCCACCTCGCCGGGATCGAGACCGACGTCGAGGTCGAGCCGCTGCCCGGCGGTGCTTTCGGCTGGCGCACCCGGATGGCGTACGTCGCTCGCGACGGCCGCGCGATGATGCGGATCCACCGCAGCAACGACCTGGTCGAGGTGCCCGCGGGAGGCTGTCCGCTGGCCGTCTCCGCCCAGCCTGATCCGCAGCTGCTGGCCGCTGGCCTTGACGGCGACGACGACCACGCGTTGCGGGTGGTCACCGCGGCCACCGGAGCCAGCACGGTGCTCGTCGACGGCATCGTCACCGACGGCCCCCGCGATCTCGTGGAGCGGGCCGCCGGGCGCGACTGGCGGGTGGACGCCGACGGCTTCTGGCAGGTCCATCCGTACGCCGCGGACACCCTGGTGGATGCGGTGATGGAGGCGCTGGCGCCGGTCGCCGGCGAGCGGGGCTTCGACCTTTACTGTGGTGTGGGACTCTTCGCCGGGGCGCTCTCCGACGCAGGGGTGCAGATGTGGGGCGTCGAGGTCGACCGGCGGGCGATCGAGCTGGCCCAGACCAACGTCCCGACGGCACGGTTCACCGCCGGCCGGGTCGACCGGCTGCTGCGCCGGATGCCCCGGGCCACCGACCTGGTGGTCCTGGATCCGCCGCGGACCGGCGCCGGCAAGGACGTCATCGATGCGGTCGCCGACCGCAATCCGCGGGCCATCGCCTACGTCGCCTGCGATCCGGCGGCGCTGGGCCGCGACCTGGGCCGGCTCCGCCGACAGGGCTACGAGCTGGCGTCGCTGCGGGCGTTCGACCTGTTCCCCAACACCCATCACGTGGAGTGTGTGGCCACCTGCGTGCCGGCCTGAACCGGTGACGTGCTGGCCTGCACCGGCCCAGCCGCTGCGGTTCGGCTGAGCCGGCCAGGGCTCAGTGGTGCATCACCCGGTGCGCCAGTCGGTTGCCGATCACCTGGGCGAGCTGGACGATCACGATGATCACCACGACCGCGAGCAGGGTGACGGCGTAGTTGAACTGCTGGTAGCCGTAGGTGATCGCCAGGTCCCCGAGGCCGCCGCCACCGATGTAGCCGGCGACCGCGGACATGTCGACCACACCGATGAAGACGAAGGTGTAGCCGAGGACCAGGGGCCCAGTGGACTCCCTGACCACCACGTCGAGCAGCACCCTGGTCCGGGAGGCGCCCATCGCCCGGGCGGCCTCGACCAGCCCGGCGTCGATCCCGACGAGGTTCTGTTCGACGATGCGGCCGACCACGACCGAGGCCATCAGGGTCATCGGGAGGATCGCCGCTTGCGTTCCCACCGAGCGACCCGTCAGCGCGAGTGACAACGGTTGCACCAGGGAGATGAAGATGACGAACGGGATCGGCCGCACGACGTTGACCAGCAGGTTGACAGCGGCGAACAGCACCCGGTGCTCCAGCAGGTTGCCCGGTCTGGTGGCGTAGAGCAGGATCCCGATGAGGGTCCCGACCACCGCCCCGATCAGCATCGTCAGGGACACCATCTGCAGGGTCTGCGCCACGGACTGCCCCAGGAGCGGTCCCATGACGGTCCAGTCGATCATCGTCGTCCGCCCTTCACCTCGAGGCGGTCAGGCGTGGCGACGAGAGCGGTGCCGCCCGGTCGTGGTGGCGCCGCATCAGCGTCGGGCGTCACGGCCGGCCAGACCGTCACGCTGGTGCTCGCCGCTAGGTCGTCGACCAGTGCACGGACCGCGTCGGGTGGCCCGTCGAGTGCATAGGTCAGTGACCCGTACGGGCGCTCGGTGATCTCGACCACCGAGCCGAAGACGACGCCGCTGCTCACGCTCCGGTGGCGCGCCAGCGTCTCGAGCACCTGCTGCTGCGCGGACGGGCCGGCGGACGCGGCAGCGGAGTCGACGATGGACACCGTCACGAACGTGCCGGGATGGTGGGCCCGGAGCCGGTCGATCGTGGCCGGGGTCGGTGCGTCCTGGATCGTGGACTCGATGAAGCGTCGGGTCTCCGGGAACCGGGGGTGGGCGAAGACGTCGTAGACCGGGCCGTGGTCGAGCAGGCGGCCGTGTTCCATCACGGCGACGGTGTCGCAGATCGAGCGTACGACGTGCATCTCGTGGGTGATCACGACGATCGTGGTGCCCGTGTCGCGGTTCACCCGCTGCAGCAGCTCGAGGACCTCCGTGGTGGTGTTCGGGTCCAGGGCACTGGTGGCCTCGTCGGCCAGCAGGAGGGACGGCCGGGTGGCGAGTGCCCGGGCGATCCCGACCCGTTGCTTCTGGCCGCCCGACAGCTGCCCGGGGAACCGGTGTGCTGCCCCGGACATGCCGACGTAGGCGAGCAGTTCGGCGACCCGGCGGGATCGCTCGGCCCTGTCCCAGCCGGCGATCCGCAGCGGGTACTCCACGTTCTGCTCGACCGTTCGCGATCCCAACAGGTTGAACTGCTGGAAGACCATGCCGATGGACGAGCGCAGGCGCCGCAGCTCCCGCTCGGTCAGCGACGTCACCTCGCGCCCGCCGACCTCCACCACACCGCTGTCGGGCAGTTCGAGGGCGTTGATCAGCCGGACGAGCGTCGACTTCCCGGCCCCGGAATACCCGATGATCCCGGTCACGCTACCGGCCTCGATGTCGAGACTGACGTCGTCGACAGCAGTGACCGCAGCGGCGGTCGAGGAGCGCCGTTGGGGCGTGAACGTCCTGGAGACGTGACGAAGGCTGACGATGGCCGTCACAGGGGTCCTTCCGGGGCAGAGGAGTCGGAGATCGCGGGAGTGCGCGTCACTGCTTGGATGCGATGCGCTGCTGGATCGTCGCCAGGCTGGCCTGGAGGGCGGCCGGGTCCTCCTTGAGGAAGGTTCCGGACCCCAAATCCTTGCGGACGGCTTCCTGGACCGTCGGATCGTGGTAGATCGCCGCGATCTTCAGCAGGGTCGGGTTGTCCTTGTCCTCCGGTCGCGCCACGAAAGCGTTGAGGTACGCCGCGGAGGCCTCGGCGGTCGGGTCGTCCTTCGCGAGGATGAGGTCCTGGGAGAGGCTGGCCGCCGTGGCGTAGTTGTTGTTCACGATGGCGCCGTCCAGCGAGTCGAGGTTCTGGGCGGTGACCTTGGCGTCGACCGGGACGACCTTCACCCGGGAGGCCGACGGGTCGATCTCGGCCGGCGTGGAGGTCGAATTGGCGCCGCCCCTGACCGTGATCAGGCCCGCCTGCTCCAGGACGACGAGGGAGCGCGACAGGTTGGTCGGGTCGTTGGGCACGGCGATCTGCCCCCCGCTGGGGATCTCGGCGAGACTGTGGTGCTTCTTCGAGTACAGCGGCAGCGGGTAGATGGCGGTCGAGCCGATCGGCTGGAGGGACTTGCCGTTCTTCACGTTGTACGTGGCCAGGTACTGCAGGTGCTGGAACTCGTTGAGGTCGAGCTGCTTCTGGTCCAGCGCCGGATTGGGCTGGTTGTAGTCGGAGAAGTTCTGGAACTCGACGGTGACGCCGGTCTGCTCTTTCACGGCGCGGGCGTAGACCTGCCAGTAGGGCTCCGCTCCGTCGGAGACGCCGATCCTGACGGTCTTCAGGTCGGTGGGCAGGCCCGCGGCCTTGGGCTCGGTGGCGTTCCCGGCGCTGCAGGCGGTGAGCAGCGCCAGGGACACGGCGACGACGGCGGCCTTCAGCAGGGCGATGGGCTTGGGCATGGTTTCTCTTCCTGTTCTTCTCGGGTGTTTCCCGGTGGGAGTGGGGGCGGTCAGTTGCCGGCGTACGCGCCGCGGTAGCGGGCGGCCGGGTGGCGATCGGGGAGCCGGTCGGTCCCGAAGATCCTGTGGCGCAGGGTGCCCGGCGCGTACGCCAGCTTGGCCAGGCCACGACGCTGGAGCGTGGGCAGCAGCAGGCGGTTGAACTCCTCGTACGTGCCGGGCAGGCGCCAGTTGATGACGTTGATGCCGTCCACGCCGGCGTCGCGGTAGTCGGCGAGGACGTCGGCGATCTGCTCGGGGGTGCCGCTGACCAGTCCGCGGCGCACCCGGCTGTTCACCAGGTCGCCCAGGGTGGGTTCGCGGCCGTCGACGGTCGCGCTCACCCAGTCGACGTGCCCGCGCCCGCCGTTGTTGGCGATCGCCCGCAGCGGGGTGTCGTCGGGCAGGTGCGAGCCGTCCGGCAGTGTCCCGAGGGCGGTGTGCAGCTGGTAGCCGAGGACCGACGCGTACGCCTCGTAGTCGGCCAACTTGGCCTCGACCTCGGCCTGATCCTCGCCGACGACGAAGGTCAGGCCCTGGAAGAAGCGCAGGTCGTCGGGCCGTCGGCCCAGCTCGGTGGCCAGGCGTCGCGTGGTGGCGATGTGCTCCCGGGCGACGTCAGGATCCGGAGTGGTGATGAAGACGGCCTCGGCATGACGAGCCGCGAAGGCGATGCCCCGAGCTGATCCGCCCGCCTGGAAGAGCAGCGGAGTGCGCTGCGGCGACGGTGCGACCAGATGCGGCCCCTCGACGCTGTACCGCGCACTGCGGTGGTGGATCTTGTGCACCTTCGCCGGGTCGGCGTAACGATTGCCCACCCGATCCAGCACGACCGCGTCCTCGTCCCAGGATCCCTCCCAGAGCTTGTAGAGCACGTCGAGGTACTCATCGGCCCAGTCATAGCGAGCGTCGTGGTCCACCAGGCCGGGCAGGTCGAAGTTGCGCGCCGCGTTCTCCTGGGTGGAGGTGACGATGTTCCAGGCCACCCGTCCACCGGTGAGGTGGTCGAGGGTGGAGATCTGCCGGGCGAAGTTGAACGGCGGGTTCTGCATGATGTTCGACGTGTAGGCCAGGCCGATGTGCTCGGTGGCCAGCGCCAGCGCGCTGAGCAGCACCGCGGGGTCGTTGGACGGGATCTGCAGACCCTCGGTCACGTTGTCGGCGAATCGGCCGTCCGCAGGCCCGTAGAGGCCGGTGACGTCGGCGAAGAACATCGCGTCGAAGAGACCCTGCTCGAGCGTACGGGCCAGATCGACCCAGAACCGCAGGTCGTTGAACTCGACCTGGTGCGCGTCGGGGTGACGCCACTGTCCGTGGTGGATGTGGCTGGGAGTGTTCATCAGGAAGGCGTTGAAGGCGAGAGGGTGGTCGGCCATCGGGAGGTCCTGTCGGCGGGATCGGAGTGGGGCCGTACGGTGCGGGCGTCGTCCGTACGACGGTGGGTGGCTGGCCGCACCGCTCAGGTGCGGCCACCGCACGGTCAGGCGGGTGGGCGGTCAGGCGGTGGGCGCCGGGGCCGTCAGGACCGGTGGGATCGGGGCCAGCGCATTGTGGATGAAGGCGCTCACCGGGACGCCGTTCAGCGCGTGGTCGCCCACGGCCAGGGTCTGGTGGAAGCCGGGGTTGTTCGAGCCGATCGTGCGGGCGTTGCGCCACAGCCGGTCCAGCTGCCGTCCGCTGGCCGTCGCCGAGGCGCCGCCGACCTCGAAGATCTCGGAGGTGATCCGCAGGACGTCCTCGATGACGACCGGCCACAACTGCGCGACGTACGCATCGACGTCATCGAAGACGGCCTCGTCCAGGTGCCCGGCCTGGTGCTGGTCGAGGGCGCTGCCGATCCGACGGGCCGCCTCGACGACGGCGGCGCGCACCAGGCCGGTGCGGCCCCGGACGGAGCCCACAGCGTGCAGGGCGGCCGGGTCCTGGGTGGGGGCGACGGTCGGGTTCCAGGCGTTGCGGCCCTTCTGCCGGAGGAAAGCGATGATCTCGGCCGTCGCCGCCTCGGCGATGCCGACCAGGCCCGCCAGCAGGTCGATCTGGTAGATCGGCCAGATGAGGGTCTGTTGGCTGCCGAGCGGCACGAAGAACCGGGGGTCGACCGGCACGTCGACGAAGGTCGTGGTGCCCGAGGCAGTGAGCCGCTGCCCGAAACCGTCCCAGTCGTCCACGGTGGTGACACCCGGGTCGTCCGTCCTGGCCGCGAGATGGATCAGGGTGGTGTCGCCGTCCGCGCCGACCAACTCCGCGGTGACCCGTGTCCAGTCGGAGTAGAGGGTCCCGGTGGTGTAGTACTTTGTGCCGCTCAGCAGGAATCGGCCGTCGGTCTCGACCACCCGGGTGGAGGGATTGCCGTAGTTGCCGGTCTTCTCCGTCTCCGCGTTGCCGACCAGGGCTCCGGCCGCGATCTCCTGGATCCAGAACGCCCGGAAGTCCGCGTCCGGCGACACCAGCACGTCCTCGACGAATCCGATGTGGCCGCGCAGTGCCTGGGCGATGTTGCTGTCGGCGGTCGCGACGTCGATCAGCACCTCGACGAGCTGCTCGAAGGAGGCGCCGAAGCCACCCCGGTCGGCCGGGATCCTCAGCCGGCCGAAGCCGACGGCGGCCAGCTCACGGATCTCGTCGAACGGCAGGGTCCGGTCCCGTTCCCGGTCGACCGCACCGGCGTGGATGCGCGCCAGCACCGGCGCGAAGTGCGCCCGCAGCTGGTCGGTGGTGAGCGGGGTCTGCAGGATCTCGGTCATCGGGGTCTCACTTTCGGGCGGAGCAGGGGCTTCGGATGGCGGGGTTTCCGGTGGAGTGGGCTTGTGGTGGAGCGGGCTTGTGGTGGAAGCAGCGGCGGGACGGGGCGTGGCCCGCACCCGACCGGCAGGGTGGTCAGCTGCCGACCGGGAACCCGCTGTCCGGGGCGGCGGCCGCAGCGCTGCTGCTGGTCGTAGCCGTAGCCGCAGCCGCGCCCGCACCGGGGGCGGTCCCGACCGTGTACTGGACGGCGCGATGGCCGCCGTTGAGCAGGTGCGATCCGGCGAGCCGGGCACGGTAGATGAGCGGGTTGTGTTGGGCCAGGACCCGCGCGTTGCGCCAGTGCCGGTCCAGTCCGCGCGCCCTGCTGGTCTGCGAGGCGCCGCCGACCTCGAACAGCTGGGTCGCGGCGCGCAGCACACTCGGCGCGATGGCGAGCTGGGCCTGGTAGGCGCTGATGTCGATCGCCGTGTAGTCGTCGTCGGTCGCGATGCCCGCCGCCACGCGGTGCTGGACCTCGGCCAACTCGTCGACGAACGCCAGGAAGACCGCGCGCGCCGCGTACGCGGCGGCCGACAGCTCGCCGATGACCTGTTGCACCTGGGGGTCGTGTCGCGGCAATGGGGTGTTCGCGTGGCTGTAGGAACGGGTCCGGCCGGCCACGTACGCCGTGGCGTCGCGGACGATCGACTGTGCGATCCCGGCGAGGTTGGCCAGGTGGACGGACTGGGCCAGCGCCTGGGCGTGGCTCGCCGCCGTGCTGTAGGGGCTCGGCACGACCTCGTCGGCGGCGACCGGGACGCCGGTGAAGACTGTCGTGCCGGACGCCGTCAGTCGCTGGCCGAAGCCGTCCCAGTCGTCCGTCATCGTGACGCCGGGCGCGTCCGACGGGACGAAGGCCCACACGCTGCGCCCCTCCTCGTCCTCGGCATGGACCTGGATCCAGTCGGCGTACAGACTTCCGGTGCTGTAGTACTTCGTTCCGTCCAGCCGGTAGGCGTCGCCGTCGTGGGACACCCGGGTGGTGACCTGACCGGCCCGGTTGTCGACCTCGGTGACGGCGTTGCCGACCACCGCTCCGGCCCCGATCCGGTGCAACCACCGGGCGCGTCGTTCGTCCTGCGGAGCGACCAGAAGCTGTTCGACGCACAGCAGATGGGCCCGCAGGGCCTGCACCAGGTTGGGATCGGCGGTGCCGAGCTCGATGACGAAGGGGTAGAACTCCGCCAGTCCGAGGCCGGCCCCGCCGAACTCCGTCGGGATCCGCAGGGTGGTGTAGCCGGCGGCGCGGAGCCGGTCGATCGCGTCGTGGTCGATCACGTGGTCGGCTTCCCGGGCGACGGCGCCGGCGGCGAGCTCGTTGAACACCGGGATCAGGCGCTGTGCCGCGGCCAGCAGCGCGGGGCGAGGGGCGGGGCCGGTGAGGCGGCGGAGCTGTGCGGTCATGGGGTTCTCCAGGGGTGGGAAGAGGGTGGGAGCCTCAGCGGGGCGGACCCGCTGGTCGGGAGCGGTCGGGACCGGGTGGGTCAGGGTCGGGCGATCCCGGCGAGCTGGGAGGTGATCGACTCCAGGCGGTCCGAGGCGGTGGACAGGTCGCCGCCGATCCGGAACCGGCTGCCGCGATGCTCCGTCGGCAGCCGGTCGCCGCGTCCGAACAGCTTGTGACGCAGCGTTCCGGGGGTGTAGGCGGTCTTGTAGCGCCCGAGCTTCTGCAGCTCCGGCACCACGAACTCGACGATGTCCTCGAACGTGCCGGGCGTGATGGCGTACGCCAGGTTGAAGCCGTCGACGTCGGTCTCGTCCTGCAGCGCAGCCAGCCTGCGGGCCACGGTGGCTCCCGAGCCGACGAGGATCGGTCCGAATCCGCCCACACCGATGTACTCGCTGAAGTCCCGGACCGTCCACGGACGGCCGTCCTCCCGCCGGGCGCCGAGGATGGTCTCCACCGCCGACCGGATGGCGTTGGACTCCACGTTGCCGACCGGCTCGTCCAGGTCGAACCGTGACAGGTCGACCCCGGTCCATCCGGACAGCAGCACCAGCGCACCCTCCGGATCGGCGTAGCGGCGGTACTCCTCGAACTTCGCCCACGCCTCCTCATCGGTCGCGGCCGTGATGATCGTGTTCATGGCGAAGACCCGGATGGCCTGCGGGTCCCGTCCGGCCGCCAGGGCGGCGGCCCGGACCTTCCGGACGCTGTCGCGCATGATGCCGACGGTCGGTGAGCTGATGAAGACGGCCTCCGCGTTCTCGCCGGCGAATGTCACGCCCCGTGGCGAGGTGCCTGCCTGGTAGACGACCGGCATCCGCTGTGGGCTCGGCTCGGTGATCGCGATGCCGGGCACGTCGAACCAGCGGCCGTGGTGGTTGATCGCGTGGACCTTCGCCGGGTCGACGAACCCCTTCTCGCCGTCGTCGAGCACCGCGTCGTCCTCCCAGGAGCCCTCGAGCAGCTTGTAGATCACCTCGAGGTACTCGTCGGCATGGTCGTAGCGCTCGTCGTGGGACATCTGGTCGCGGTGACCCAGGTTCTGTGCCGCGGAGGGGAGATAGCCGGTGACGACGTTCCACCCGACCCGGCCCTCGGTGAGATGGTCGAGGGTCGCCAGGCGCCGGGCGAACGGGTAGGGGTGCTCGTACGCCGTGCCCGCCGTCACCCCGAAGCCGAGGTGCTCGGTGACCGCTGCCATGGCCGAGACCAGCAGGATCGGATCGTTGACCGGGACCTGGGCGCCGGTCCGCAGCGGACCCTCGTTGGTCGCCCCGTACACGTCGTACGTGCCGAGGACATCGGCGAGGAAGAGGCCGTCGAACAGGCCCCGCTCGAGGGTGCGGGCCAGGTCGGTCCAGTAGCCGAGGGTGGTGTACGTACGGGCCCGGTCGTCGGGATGACGCCACAGGCCGGGGGACTGATGGGCGACGCAGTTCATGTCGAACGCGTTGAAGAGGATCTCGCGCCCGGGGGTCCGGGCGGGTCGGTCGGTCATCGGGGCCTCTGTCGTGGTGGATCAGGTGTCGGCGGGCCGGCAGGTGCTGATGGGGACGGGTGCTGCTGGGGCAGGTGGTTCTGGGCAGGGCGGTGCTGGGCGGAGGACCGCTGGACGGCTGCGGCGGGCGAACGCGAGGCCGAGCGCGATCACAGCGTCCCGGTGCGTGGCGGTCGTTCGCCGGTGAGCCGGTGTCTGCCGAGGTGCTGGTACTTCCAGCGCACCGGGTCGTGCAGCGTGTGGGTGCGGGCGTTGCGCCAGTGCCGGTCATAGTCGTACGTACGTCCCGCGGCGCGGGTGCCGGAGATCTCCAAGCCGCCCTCGGCCGCCGCCAGGGCCGCCTCGGTGGCGAGGATCTTGAGTGCCGCGACCGCCAGGGTCGCCTCGGTGGCCAGGTCTTCGTCCGGGGTCGCCTGCACGGCGTCGACCGCCTCGGCGGCCACTCGCAGTTGGGCCGTGGCGGCGCGGAGTCGCACCTCGAGCTCGCCCACCCGCTGGATGGTGAGGGGGTCGTCGACGGCGCGTGCCACCGCGGCCTCGTGATGCGGGCGCGCCGTCGTCCGGACGAACGCCGCCGCCTCGGCCAGTGCCCCCTCCGCGATCCCGGCGTCAATGGCGCCGTGCAACAACTGGGCGTACGCCCCGTAGCCGTACGGTCCGGACACTGCACGAGCGCGGCTGATCACCCGGTGGGCGGGCACGGCGACGTCCTCGAGGTGCACCTGGCCGCTGGCCGTGGTGCGCTGGCCGATGCCGTCCCAGTCGTCGATCACGGTCACGCCCGGGGCGTCGCGAGGCACGAAGGCGACCACCTGTTCATCGGTGTCGGCCAGGCCGGCGAGTACCGGGATCCAGGTCGCGAACAAGGCGCCGGTGGCGTAGCCCTTGCGGCCGGTCAGCCGGTAGCCGCCGGCGGCGTCCGGGCTGAGCCGGGTGGTGACCGAGAGAGCGGTCGGACCACCGAGTTCGGACTGGGCGTTGCCGAGCCGGGCTCCCTGCAACACGGCGGAGAAGATCTCCTCCTGCAGGTCTCGTGGCGCGGCAAGTCGCACCAGGTTGAGGTACACGAAGTGGGAGTGAGGGATCTGGGCGATGTTCGGATCGGCGGTGGCCAGGATCCGGAGCACCTCGGCCACGGTCGCGGCGCTGGCGCCGGGGCCGCCGAAGGCTGTCGGGACTCCCAGCGCCAGGAGGCCGCTGGCGCTCAGGGACTCGATCTCCGTTGCCGGGAGCTCCCGGTGGAGGTCACGGTGCGCCGCCCCGTCCGTGTACGTCGCCGCGAGGCCCCGGGCGATCGTCCGTGCGCTGTCCGCATCGAGGACGGGAACGGTCGGCGCGTCCTGTCCGGTCCTCGGCGGGATGTCGGTCGTCGTCATGTCCGGGCTCAGAGCGCCGCAGCGAACGGTACATGGCTGACCGGTGCGGCGCCGGCCCGGCCGGGGTGCTTCCACAGGCCGCGCTCCTCGAGGATCGGCAGGACACCCTCACCGAACCAGTAGGCCTCCTCGAGATGCGGGTAGCCGCTCAGCACGAACTTCGTCAGGCCCAGCTCGGCGTACTCCTCGAGTCGGTCCGCGACCTCGGTGTGCGACCCGACGAGCGCCGTGCCGGCGCCGCCGCGGACGAGTCCGACGCCCGCCCACAGGTTGGGGGAGACCTCGAGTCCGTCCTTGGTGCCCTGGTTGAGGTCCAGCATCCGTCGCTGTCCCTCGGACTCGGAGCGTCGGAGCCCTGCCTGCACCCGGGCGATCTGCTCGGGGGAGACACCGTCGAGCAGCCGCTGGGCCTCGGCCCACGCCGCCGCCGAGGTGTCCCGGGTGATCACGTGCAGCCGGATGCCGAACTCCACGGTGCGGCCCCGTTCCTCCGCGAGACCACGGATCCACTCGACCTTGCGCCGCACCGCCGCGGGCGGTTCGCCCCAGGTCAGGTAGACGTCGCAGTTGTCGGCGAAGACAGGCCCCGCCGGCCCGGAGGATCCGCCGAAATAGAGCGGTGGCCGCGGGTCGGGCCGGCGCTGCAGGGTGGCGTCCTCGATGTCGAAGTACGCGCCCCGGAAGCTGACCGGCTGGTCGGACTCCCAGAGCTGGTGCACGATCCGCAGGAACTCGTCGCAGCGGGCGTACCGGCTCGCCTTGTCCTCGTGGTCGCCGTAGGCCCGCTGTTCGTGCGACTCGCCGCCGGTGACCACGTTGAGCAGCAGCCGCCCCCCGGACTGCCACTGGAAGGTGGCGGCCATCTGGGCGGCGAGGGTAGGGCTGATCGCCCCGGGCCGTAGGGCGATCAGGAACTTGATCCGCTCGGTGATGCCCGCGAGCATGGCGGCCGTCACCCAGGCGTCCTCGCACCAGGCGCCGGTCGGCACGAGCAGGCCCTCGAAGCCCAGGTCGTCGGCGGCGGTGGCGATCCGGGACAAGTAGCTGAGGGTGGCCGGGCGATCCTTCGAGGCGGTCCGGGCCGGCTGCCCGTGGCCGCCGCCGACGATCCCGCGGGAGTCTCCGTAGGTCGGCAGGAACCAGTTGATGTCGAGCATGGTGGGGTCCTCTCGGTGTCAGGCGGCGGCGGAGACGTACGGCAGGGCGGCGGAGAACGCCTCGACGGCGGCGTCGAGCCGTTCGACGGCCGATTCGTGCAGGCGTACGGTGCCGTCCGGCTGGACCGTGATCTGGGTGTCGGTGACGAGGTGGCTCTGCACGACGTGGCGGGCGCCGAGGGCCTGGAGTACCGGCCGCAGGGCGTAGTCGAGGGCCAGAGCGTGGGCGAGTGAGCCGCTGGTCGCCAGTGGCAGCACGGTCTTGCCGTCGAGCGCCGCCTGCGGCAGCAGGTCCAGCCAGGCCTTGAGGGCTCCGGAGAAGGAGGCCTTGTAGACCGGTGTGACGATGACCAGGCCGTCGGCCCCGGCGACTGCGTCTTGGCTCGCCCGGATGGCCGGATCTCCGAAGTCGGCGTGCAGCAGCGCGTCGGCCGGCAGGTCCCGGACGGAGAGGTGGTCCACGTGGTGGCCTTCGCCGGTCAGCTGGGTGCCGACGAGCCGGGCGAGGGCGTTTCCGCGGGAGGTGGCCGACGGACTGCCGGAGACGGTGAGCAGCTGGGTCATGGGGCGCCCTTTCGAGGGAGGCGGTGGGCTTCGTGACCTCGACGCTAGCGGGAACAATAAGGTGAGTCAATACATCAGTAAAGATGTAGGAATAAGAGGTGAAATCGGTGTGTGGATGCGGTCGGCTGTGCCGGGTCGCGGCACGCAGGGGTAGAGGTGGCACGCAGGGGTAGAGGTGGCACGCAGGGTAGAGCTGAGGCTCGGTGGTTCGCCCAGGTGTCAGGTGGGGGCGAGGCTCAGTGGTTCCGCCCAGGCATCAGGGTGGAGGTGGTCCTCAGTGGTTCGCCCAGGCGTCCCCGTCAGTGGTCAGGTCGGTGACCAGTTGGTTGAAGTCGCCGCTGGTCAGTTGCGCGAGCGTGGTCGAGTCGAGGACCGCCCGCAGCGACGCCCGGACGGCGACCCACAGTGTGGGTAGGTGCTCGGTGGCGCCGCGGTACTCGGTGTCCTGCGGGCGCAGGCCCCGGACCTCCCAGAGGGGGCCGTCCACGGCGCGCATGATGTCGCCGATCGTGATCGTGTCGGCGCCGCGCCCGAGGAAGTAGCCGCCGCGGGAGCCGCGCAAGCTGGTGATCAGACCGGCTCGGCGCAGGTCGGCGAAGATCGCCTCCATGAACTTGCGGGGCAGGTCCTCCTGCTGGGCGACGGAGTCCAGGGTGATCGGCTCGGCCGGATCGGCGGTCGACAGGTGCACCATCGCGCGGACGGCGTACTCGGTGCGCGCAGAGAGGTTCACAGCCGCATAGTAGTTGACCGGCTCATCGTCCGGGGGATGCGCTGTCCGGCGGGAGCCTCGATCCTGGCGGGCGGAGAGGCGGCTCGGACATTCTCCTGTCGGACCGACGCGGCGATGCCGGCCGGAGGCGTACGTGGGCCGCGTTCCGTCGTCGGGCCGGCCCACGTACGCTCCGCACGGGTCAGTCGGCCACCGGTAGGTAGACCTGCGCCCCGTGGTCGAGGAACTCCGCCGACTTCTGCGCCATGCCCGCTTCGATCGCCTCGACCGACGTCAGTCCGTGGCTCTCGGCGTAGTCACGGACGTCCTGGCTGATCCGCATCGAGCAGAACTTCGGCCCGCACATCGAACAGAAGTGTGCGCTCTTGGCCGGCGCGGCCGGCAGCGTCTCGTCGTGGAACTCCACCGCGGTGTCGGGGTCGAGTCCGAGGTTGAACTGATCCTCCCAGCGGAACTCGAATCGTGCCCGCGACAGGGCGTCGTCGCGGGCCTGTGCGCCGGGGTGCCCCTTGGCCAGGTCGGCCGAGTGGGCGGCGATCTTGTACGTGATCACGCCGACCTTCACGTCGTCGCGGTCAGGCAGCCCGAGGTGCTCCTTGGGGGTGACGTAGCACAGCATCGCCGTGCCCGCCTGGGCGATCATCGCCGCCCCGATCGCCGAGGTGATGTGGTCGTAGCCCGGGGCGATGTCGGTTGCCAACGGGCCGAGTGTGTAGAACGGCGCCTCGTCACACCACTCCTCCTCGCGGCGTACGTTCTCGACGATCTTGTCCAGCGGGACGTGTCCGGGGCCCTCGATCATCACCTGGACGCCCCGTGCCTTCGCGATCCGAGTGAGTTCACCCAACGTCCGCAGTTCGGCGAACTGGGCCTCGTCGTTGGCGTCGGCGATCGACCCGGGACGCAGCCCGTCGCCGAGAGAGAAGGTGATGTCGTACGCCGCGAGGATGTCGCACAGCTCGGTGAAGTGGGTGTAGAGGAACGACTCGGTGTGGTGCGCCAGGCACCACGCCGCCATGATCGACCCGCCGCGGGAGACGATCCCGGTGACCCGGCGGGCGGCCAGCGGGACGTGCCGCAGCAGCACTCCGGCGTGCACCGTCATGTAGTCGACGCCCTGCTCGGCCTGTTCGATCACCGTCTCGCGGTAGAGCTCCCAGGTGAGGGCGGTCGGGTCGCCGTCGACCTTCTCCAGGGCCTGGTAGATCGGCACGGTGCCGACCGGCACCGGCGAGTTGCGCAGGATCCACTCCCGGGTGAGGTGGATGTCGCGCCCGGTGGACAGGTCCATGATCGTGTCGGCGCCCCAACGGGTGGCCCACACCATCTTCTCCACCTCGTCGGCGATCGAGCTGCGGACGACCGAGTTGCCGATGTTCGCGTTGACCTTCACCGCGAACCGCTTGCCGATCACCATCGGCTCGGCCTCGGGGTGACGGTGATTGGCCGGGATGACGGCCCGGCCCGCCGCCACTTCGGAGCGTACGAGCTCGACCGGCAGCCCCTCGCGCGCCGCGACGAAGGCCATCTCCGGGGTGGTCACCCCGTTGCGGGCCCAGGCGAGCTGGGTGCGTACCGGGGGAGAGGCGGGGTCGGCGGGATCGGCCGGGACGGCCTCCGGTCGCGACCAGTCGTCGCGCAGGCGGGGCAGGCCCACCGCGAGGTCGTGCACCTCGCCCGGACCCTGGTAGCGCGTGTACGGCCCCGAGGTGTCGTACACGTCGAGATGCTCACCGTTGGTCAGCTCGATCCGGCGGGCCGGGACGCGCAGGCGCTCTCCGGCCGGACCACTCGCCTCGAGGCAGGTCTTCCGACTGCCCCGTACGGGACCGATGGTGATGTCGCTGACGGCGGCAGCGGTGGAATGGGCGTCGCCCATGATGTGACTCCCTTCGCCGGCATTACCCGGGCAGGTTCAGCGGTCGACGCCCGTTGCCGACGTCCTCTCAGCCCCTGCCGTGGAGCTCCCGCACAGTGTTGTGCCCTTCAGCCTACGAGAGGTCGAGGTGTCGACCGGACCGCGGGACGGGATTGCCGGGACGCCTGCGCGCGCCCTGGTCTCGTGGTTGGATCGGACTTGCACGGGAACCGTGATATCTTGACGTCAAGAGAAACCTGTCGAGGGAGCGTACATGAGCGTCAACAGCCTGGGTGCCAAGGCCGGCCTGGAGGTCAACGGCACGAACTACGAGATCTTTCGCCTGGACGCGGTAGAGGGTTCCGCGCACCTTCCGTACTCCCTGAAGGTCCTGCTGGAGAACCTGCTGCGCACCGAGGACGGCGCCAACATCACCGCCGAGGACATCAAGGCCCTCGCGGCGTGGGATCCGGACGCCCAGCCGAGCAAGGAGATCCAGTTCACCCCGGCCCGCGTGATCATGCAGGACTTCACCGGCGTGCCGTGCGTCGTGGACCTGGCGACCATGCGCGAGGCGATCACCGACCTCGGCGGCGACCCGGCCAAGGTCAACCCGCTCTCCCCGGCGGAGATGGTGATCGACCACTCCGTGATCGTCGAGCACTTCGGCACCCCCGAGGCCTTCGCCCAGAACGTCGACGTCGAGTACCAGCGCAACCGCGAGCGCTACCAGTTCCTCCGCTGGGGCCAGACCGCCTTCGACGACTTCAAGGTCGTCCCCCCGGGCACCGGCATCGTGCACCAGGTCAACATCGAGAACCTCGCCCGGGTGGTCTTCCCCCGTGAGGTCGACGGCGTCCTGCAGGCCTACCCCGACACCTGCGTCGGCACCGACTCCCACACCACCATGGTCAACGGCCTCGGCGTCGTCGGCTGGGGTGTGGGCGGCATCGAAGCCGAGGCCGCCATGCTCGGCCAGCCGGTCTCCATGCTCATCCCGCGCGTCGTCGGCTTCAAGCTGACCGGTGCGCTCAACGAGGGCGTCACCGCCACCGACCTCGTCCTCACCATCACCGACATGCTCCGCAAGCACGGTGTGGTCGGCAAGTTCGTCGAGTTCTACGGTGAGGGCCTCGCCTCCATCCCGCTCGCCAACCGCGCCACCATCGGCAACATGTCGCCGGAGTACGGCTCCACCATCGCCGTCTTCCCGATCGACGACCACACCATCGACTACCTGCGTCTGACCGGCCGCTCCGAGGACCAGATCGCCCTCGTCGAGGCGTACGCCAAGACCCAGGGTCTGTGGCTCGACACCACCCACGAGGCCAAGTACTCCGAGTACCTCGAGCTGGACCTGTCGACGGTCGTCCCGTCGATCTCCGGCCCGAAGCGCCCGCAGGACCGCATCCTGCTGTCCGAGGCCAAGGCCAAGTTCGAGGCGACGGTGCCCTCCTACACCGAGGACCCGAAGGCCACCGTGCCGGTCACCCTGGCCGACGGCACCTCCTTCGAGCTGCCGAACGGTGCGGTGACCGTCGCGGCGATCACGTCCTGCACCAACACCTCCAACCCGTCGGTCATGCTCGGGGCGGCGCTGGTGGCCAAGAAGGCCGTCGAGAAGGGCCTGGCGCCGAAGCCGTGGGTGAAGACCTCGGTCGCCCCGGGCTCGCAGGTCGTCACCGACTACTACGAGAAGTCCGGGCTCCAGCAGTACCTCGACACGCTGAAGTTCAACACCGTCGGCTACGGCTGCACCACCTGCATCGGCAACACCGGCCCGCTGATCCCCGAGGTCTCGGCGGCCGTCAACGACAACGACATGGCGGTCACCGCGGTGCTCTCCGGCAACCGCAACTTCGAGGGCCGGATCAGCCCCGACGTGAAGATGAACTACCTCGCCTCGCCGATGCTGGTCATCGCGTACGCCCTGGCCGGCACCATGGACATCGACCTGAACAACGAGCCGCTCGGCCGTGACAAGGACTGCAACGACGTCTACCTGCGCGACATCTGGCCGACCCAGGCCGAGATCGACGAAGTCGTCGCCTCCTCGATCTCCCCGGAGATGTTCACCAAGGACTACGCCGACGTCTTCAAGGGCGACGAGCGCTGGCGCGCACTGCCCACCCCCGAGGGAAAGACCTTCACCTGGGACCAGGACTCCACCTACGTCCGCAAGGCCCCCTACTTCGACGGCATGCCGGAGACCCCCGAGCCGGTCGGCGACATCAAGGGCGCCCGCGTCCTGCTGAAGCTCGGCGACTCGGTGACCACCGACCACATCTCGCCGGCCGGCAACATCAAGGCCGACTCCCCGGCGGGCAAGTACCTCGCCGGTCACGGGGTGGAGCGCAAGGACTTCAACTCGTACGGTTCCCGTCGTGGCAACCACGAGGTGATGATCCGCGGCACCTTCGCCAACATCCGGCTGCGCAACCAGGTCGCCCCCGGCACCGAGGGCGGCTTCACCCGCGACTTCACCCAGGCCGAGGGCCCGGTGACCACCGTGTTCGACGCGTCGGAGGCCTACCGCGCCGCCGGCACTCCATTGGTCGTCCTGGGCGGCAAGGAGTACGGCTCCGGTTCCTCGCGTGACTGGGCCGCCAAGGGCACCATGCTGCTGGGCGTCAAGGCCGTCATCGTCGAGTCGTACGAGCGCATCCACCGCTCGAACCTGATCGGCATGGGCGTTCTCCCGCTGCAGTTCCCGGCCGGCGAGTCGCACGAGTCGCTGGGCCTGACCGGTGAGGAGATCTTCGACATCTCCGGTGTCGACGAGCTCAACAACGGTGTCACCCCGAAGACGGTGCACGTGACCGCCACCCGTCCCGACGGCTCGGTCGTCGAGTTCGAGGCCGTCGTCCGCATCGACACCCCCGGCGAGGCCGACTACTACCGCAACGGCGGCATCCTGCAGTACGTGCTGCGCCACATGAAGGCCGCTGCCTGATCCGGCAGTGCTGATCGGGCGCCTGGTCAGGCGACCGGATCCGCAGTGATCGTGGCGACCGGGGCCGGTCGGGTGGGAGACCACCCGGCCGGCCCCGGCCGTCTGTCGGGGCTCAGCCAGTCGTCCTCCGGGGGCGCCGGCGGTCCGTCGTACGGCGCCGACACCGTCGTCGTGGACCCCCCGGGCGTTCCCGCGGGAACGTTTCCGGTGAGCAGCGTGCCGGATCGGGCGGCGTGACGTTCCCGCGGGAACGTCGACCCGGTGCCCTTCCCGCCGAACAGGTGCCGGACAGCGACCGACCGCGGCGCTAGCGTGGAGCCGTGACGCCGCGCATTCCGAGCCACGACGCCGGTCTGGCCCCCACCTTCCGTGACTTCGTCGACGCCCTGCGGGTGGGTGACCCGCGCGTGGTCGAGCGCTTCTTCGTGCCCGGTGAACAGACCCTGCTCGGCCGCGCCGGCGGCATGGTGGTGGGGTTCGCCGCCGTGGTGGAGGCGGTCCGAGCCGATCCGCTGCCGGTGATCGAGGACCTGGTGCAGACCCACCAGCGCGAGATCGGGCCGGCGGGCACCCTGATCACCCTCACCCACCGCGCCCCCAGCGGCGGGCGCGGCGTGATGACCCTGCTGTGGGAGCGCACCGCCGAGGGCTGGCGGATCGCCTCCGCTCAGGTTGACGCGCCGTTGCCGGCCCTCGATCCGCGGATCTGGCGCGAGGCCGGCTCCCCACTGGTCGACCCGCTTGGATCCGGCCCGCTCGACGGACGGGGGGTGGCCGTCGCCGACGTGATCCGGGTGGCGGGACACCGGACCGGGCTGGGCAACGCTGCGGTGCTCGCGGCCTCGACACCGGCCGCCGGATCCGCCGCTGTCGTCACCGCCACCCTGCGGGCCGGCGCTCACCTGGTCGGACTGGCCCAGCTCGAGGATCTCGCCCTCGGCGGCACCGGCGCCGGCGGGGCGGGCATGCCGATCAACGCCCGGGCGGTCGACCGGATCCCGGGTGGGGCGATGTCCGGGGCGACCGCCGCCGTCGCCCACGGCCAGGCTGACATCGCCCTCGGCACCGACAGCGGCGGATCCCTGCTGGTGCCGGCCGCCTATCAGGGCCTCTTCGGTCTGCGGTCCACCCACGGTGCGGTCTCGACCGACGGTGTGACCACCCTCGCCCCGTCACTGGATGCCGTCGCCTGGGCCACCCGTGACCTGGCCACGCTCGCCGCCGTCACCACGACGCTGCTGGCGGAGTCCGGCCGACGCGAACCCGACGAGGTGCTGCTCTGCCCCGACCTGCTCCGGATCGCCGACCCCGACGTCCTTCGCGCCATCGACGCGATCACCGGCCGCTGGGACAACGAGGTGGCGCCGCTGCGGATGATCGACCTGCCCCGCAGCACCGTGGCAGGCTGGGGCGACACGTTCCGCGACGTCCGTGATCTCGAGGCGGCCGGACAGTACGGCGACTGGGCGCTCGCCCATCCCGACGACCTGGGCCAGGAACAGGAGGCGGCGCTGCGCTCCGGGCGGGCACTGGCGACCGACGGCGCCGAGCGGGTGCGCCGCGCCCAGGCCGCCGCCCGGGCCTCGGTCGCCGAAGCGGTCGGCAACGGCGTGCTGCTCGTCCCGGCCACCGCGACGGTCGCGCCTACCCGCGACCTGGGCGGTGCGGCCGGGCGCCGCGGCCGGCATCGTACGGCCCTGTTGTCGGCGATCGGCCCGCTGGGCGGCCTCCCCGCGGTGACCATCCCGCTGGCCACCCGCCGCCGTCTGCCGGTCGGACTGAGCCTGGTCGGCCCGCTGGGCAGCGACCATGCCCTGGTCGCGCTCACCCGGCGGCTGCTGGCCGGGGAACGGACGGTGTTCGCCTAGGCTTGCGGGGGTGCCCGCCCTCCTCACCTCACCCGCCGTCCGGCTGGGACTGTCGGTGTCCGTGGCGACCGGCCTGTACGGCATCTCCTTCGGCGCCCTCGCGGTCGCGTCCGGCCTGTCGGTCTGGCAGACCTGCGCGCTGTCGCTGCTGATGTTCACCGGTGGGTCGCAGTTCGCCTTCATCGGGACTCTCGCCGGCGGCGGAGCAGGCGCCACGGCGACGCTGGCCGCCACCCTGCTGGGCGTACGCAACGCCGTCTACGGCGTGTCGATGAACGCCCTGCTCCGTCCCCGCAGGTGGCGCCGGTTCGCCGCCGCGCAGGTGACGATCGACGAGTCGACCGCTGTGGGATCCAGCCAGGTCGAGCCGATCGAGGTGCGGCGGGGCTTCTGGACCGCCGGTCTGGGGGTCTTCGTCCTGTGGAACGTCTTCACCCTGGTCGGGGCGCTGATCGGCGCCGGGCTGGGCGACCCGCGGACCTGGGGCTTGGACGGAGCGGCGGTGGCCGCCTTCCTCGGGTTGTTGTGGCCGCGGCTGCGTCGCCGCGAGGCCGGCTCGATCGCGGTGGTGTGTGGCCTGGTCACCGCCCTGGCCACGCCCTTCGTGCCGGCCGGGATCCCGGTCCTGGCCGCGGCGCTGGTGGCGGTGCTGTGGGCGCTGTGGGGGCCCGGCCATCCGCGTCTGACGGGGGAGCAGCGATGAGGACGGGGGAGCAGCGATGAGTCTGTGGGGATGGGTGCTGCTGGCCTGCCTGGCGGCGTACGGCCTGAAGCTGTCGGGCTACCTGATGCCGGACCGGGTGCTGGAGCATCCGTCGATGACCCGGCTGACGACGGTGCTCACCATCGGGTTGCTGTCCGCCCTGGTGGTGATGAACACCTTCGCCCGCGGCACGGCACTGGTGCTGGATGCCCGGGTGGTCGCCCTCGGGGTCGCCGCGGTGGCGCTGGCACTGCGCGCCCCCTTCCTGGTGGTGGTGATCCTCGGCGCGGTCGCCGCCGCGCTGACCCGCCTGCTCGGCTGGGGCTGACCCGCCTGCTCGGCTGGGGATCACCCGCAGCGGTTGGGCTACGGAGTGACCGGGGCGGACCGAACGACCAGGGCCGCCCCGGCGCTTCGCGGCGTCACTCCAGCCGGAGGAAGGCCCGCACCCCCCAGCCGCGGAGCACCATGAACAGCAACAGGTCCAGGGTTGCGGCAGCCACCGCCATCGCGGCCAGGCCGCTGGTGGCGCCGAGAGCTCGGCCGGTCAACAGGCCGACCGCCGTCAGCACCACACCGGCGACGCACCCGATCACCATCGCCACCAGCACGCTCACGCTCTGCTTGACCACCACGGCGTCGCTGGGGGCGTCCAGGACCGGCCAGCGCAGATTGGTGACCAGACCCGCCTCTGCCACCAGCACCGTGGCCAGTGCGCCGACCAGCAGGAGCAGCGCCCCGTCCAGTAGGCCCGCGCCGGTCACCACGGCCAGCACGACGCCCGCCAGGAGCAGGGCCGGCAGCACGACCAGCACGTTGAGTGCGCCCTTCGCCGCGAGCACCAGCTGGGGCGCGATCGGCGCTCCGCGCAGGATCCACAGCCGATCGCCCTCCAGCGAGATGCTCGGCGCCGTCGTACAGGTGAGGACGACCGGCACGACGAGGACGGCCGCGCCGAGCACCGCCAACGGCACGCCCATCACCTGCGCCATCGACCCGACCTCGGCCGGGAACCCACCGGTGACGACCAGCCAGCCGGCGCCGACAAGGAGCAGGACGACTCCGAAACCGCTGTTCACCAGGTAGACGGTGCTGGTGAAGAAACGGTGGGTCTCCCGCCGCAGCAGCGCCGCGAAAGGCGAACGGACCACCAGCCCGGCCAGATCGGCCCGGCCGCGGCCATGGGCCGTCGGTGCAGTGTCGCGTCGCCCGGCCAGCAGCGGAACGTACGCCACCGAGACCAGCCAGGCGACCGCTGCCGGTGGCACGACGCCCACCACCAGCAGGACGCCGGCGGCCCGGGGCGACCCGTCGAGGGCCAGGTCACGCAGCGCCATGAACACCGCCGCCCAGGTGCCCAACACCGTGCGGACCGCGGTGGGATCGGCGAGGAGCAGGTCCTCGACGTGGCGGATGCCGGGGGCGAGGGCCAGTGTCGCCGCGACGATGACCAGCAGGATCGCGATGTTGGCCACGACCCGACCGCGGCGCCGCGGGGCGGCGACCGTGAACACCAGGGCGATGGCCACCGACACCGCCGTGGTGGCCAGCGCCAGCAGGATCGTGCCGGCGAGGAGCGCCGGCCAGTACCAGGCCGGCACCGCGACATGGCGGGCGCACACCAGGCCGGTCGGCAGCACCGAGACCACCATCAGCAGGACGTTCTGCGTCGCGACCGCCGCCAGCTTCGCCAGCGCGATCGTGCTCGGGCGGATCGGCTGGGCGAGCAGCAGGGTGTCGTCGCGGCCGCCCAGCACCGACCGGCTGACCCCGAAAGCACTCGCCGAGACGGCGCCGAGCGCGGTCACCGCCGGCATGATCACCAGCACGAGGTCGGCGGAGCGGGACTCGACGAGCAGCTGGGCGACGCCGGCGGAGTAGAGCCCGCTGAAGGCGGCGGTGATGAGCACCACGATCGACACCAGGACGGCCACCGACCAACGACGCCGGGTCTTCGTCCGACCGCCCATCCCGACCAGCAGGGCCCACAGCTGGACCCGGGTGAGCGCCAGAGCCGGGGTCATCGCCGATCCCCCTGCAGCTCGAGGAAGACGTCCTCCAACGAGGCGTCCCCGACCACGGCGGCGGTCGGGCCGGAGACGACCAGCCGCCCGCGGCGGATGATCGCGATGTCGTCGCACAGGGTCTGGGCAACTTCGAGGATGTGGGTCGAGAAGAGGACCGCCCCGCCGTCGGCGCACAGTGCCCGCAGGTGGGTCTTGAGAGTGTGCGACGCCACCGGGTCGAGGCCGAGGAAGGGCTCGTCGAGCAGCAGCAGGCGCGGGCGCCGCAGGAAGGCGCTGATCAGGGCCAGCTTCTGCTTCATGCCGTGGCTGTAGCCGCCGATCACGCCTCCGAGGTCGTCGGTGAGTTCGTACGCCGTGGCGTACGTGGCGATGCGCTCCCGGCGCTCGGCGCGCGGGATCCGGTGCAGGTCGGCGATGAACCCGAGGAAGTCCAGTCCGGTCATGAAGTCGTACAGATCGGGGTTGTCCGGAAGGAAGGCGGTGGCGCGCTTGGCCGCGATCGGATCGTCGTGCAGGTCGTGGCCGTCGATGGTGATGGTGCCCACGGTGAAGGACAGGATGCCCGCCGCAGCGCGCAGGGTGGTCGACTTGCCGGCGCCGTTGTGGCCGATGAAACCGGTGATCCGACCGTCGGGGACGGTCAGGGTCAGATCGTCCACCGCCAGCGTGCTGCCGAAGCGATGGGTGAGGTGCGAGATCTCCAGCATCAGGGCCTTCCTTGGTCTGCAGCGGGCCGTCGCAGCGGACCGTCCGTGGGGTGCTTCGTCGTGTTGTACGTGGTGGGGCGTACGGGGTGATCGTGCATCGGTGGCCGTACCGGGTCACTTGTCGTGCCGGATCGCTCGTCGTGGGTGGGCGTCCCGGGGTCGTACGTCCCGGGGTCGTACGTGGTGCTGCTGGGCGACGCACGATCCAAAGAATATCGGACGACCAGTTAGCTTGCGATACATAATAGCTGGAGATTTGATGTTCGATCGACGGGTGCCTCACTGTGGGCGGCTTCGTCGACCGTCGCCCGGCGACCGGCGACCGGCGGTGTCTGCCCACCGCTCTACTGTAACGAACAGATGTACGATTAGGTTGAGGGGGTGCCATGGCGGCGATACGACAAGGGGAGTGGCGACCGGGGCAGGGTCGTCGGCCGGCGGACGGCCGGATGTCTGATCACTCCGGAGCGGATGGTCGAGCCTCCGGCAGGCAGCGAGGACCGTCGGAGCCGCCGTTCCTGCCCACGGCCTGGCCCCGGGCGGTGCGGCCGCCGGGGGAGGAGGACTGGGAGCGCAGCGCGGTGGCCTTCCTGCTGGACTGCTGTCCGGCGGACTTCCGCGGCTATGCGCTGCTGCGGCGCCATCCGGTCGTGCTCGCGCAGTTCGCCGCCCAGGTGGTGGAGGCGCAGGTGGCAGCCTCCGAGGAGGGTCTGGCGAGGGCCCGGGTGAGCCTGCGCGACGAGGTCGAGCCGCCCGTCGTCGAGGAGGCGGTGCGGATCTGGCGCGAGGAACTTGTCCGGCTGCGGGCGGTGCGGATCGGCATCGGTCTGGTCGACGACGCGCTGCGCGGCACCACCTTCGTGCCGAAGATGTGAGTGTGCCGGTGGCCCCATCGAAAGTCGAGTATCCACGGGGTGGCCCCTTAGACTGATCTGCATGCCACTGTTGGAGAGGATCCAGGGTCCGGCGGACCTGCGAGACCTGACCCGCACCCAGATGGACGAGTTGGCCACGGAGATCCGTGACTTCCTCATCACCCATGTGAGCCGCACCGGCGGTCATCTGGGGCCCAATCTCGGCGTGGTCGAGCTGACCCTGGCAGTGCACCGCACCTTCACTTCGCCGCACGACCCGATCGTGTTCGACACGGGTCACCAGAGTTACGTGCACAAGATCCTCACCGGCCGCCAGGACGGCTTCGACCAGCTCCGTCAGTTCGGCGGCCTCTCGGGATACCCGAGCCGGGCGGAGTCCGGACATGACTGGGTCGAGAACTCCCACGCCTCGGCCGCGCTGTCCTGGGCCGAAGGCATGGCCAAGGCGCTCAAACTCAAGGGCGAGACGGATCGTACGGTCGTCGCCTTCGTCGGTGATGGGGCGCTGACCGGTGGCATGGCCTGGGAGGCCCTCAACAACATCGCCGTCCAGGACGACCTGCGCCTGGTCATCGTGGTGAACGACAACGGGCGTTCCTACACCCCGACCGTCGGCGGACTGGCCCAGCACCTCGCCGTGATGCGCACCGATCGCCGCTACGAGGACCTGCTCGACATGATCAAGCGCAACGTCAGCCGGACCCCACTGGTGGGTCGGCCGGCGTACGAGCTGTTGCACGGCCTCAAGATCGGGCTCAAGGACGTCCTGGCGCCGCAGGGCCTCTTCGCCGACCTCGGTCTGAAGTACGTCGGGCCGATCGACGGCCACGACGAGCCCGCCCTGGAGCGCGCTCTGGCGCAGGCGAAGGACTTCGGCGGGCCGGTGATCGTGCACTGCATCACCCAGAAGGGGCACGGCTTCCGGGCCGCGGAGCAGAACGAGGAGGACCGGTTCCACGCGATCGGCCAGATCGATGCGCACACCGGTGAACCGCTGTCCAGCATCGTCACGGCCACCTGGACCGACATCTTCGCCGAGGAACTGGTCCGGATCGGCGGCCGGCGCGAGGATGTGGTGGCGATCACCGCGGCGATGCTGCACCCGACCGGTCTCAACCGGTTCGCGGCGACCTTCCCGGATCGTACGTTCGACGTCGGGATCGCCGAACAGCATGCGGTGACCTCCGCAGCGGGGATGGCGGCGATGGGCCTGCATCCGGTGATCGCGGTCTACTCGACCTTCCTCAACCGGGCCTTCGACCAGGTGCTGATGGACGTCGGCCTGCACCGTGCCGGTGTCACCTTCGTCCTCGACCGGGCCGGGATCACCGGCAGTGACGGCGCGAGCCACAACGGCATGTGGGACATGTCGGTGTTCCAGGTCGTGCCGGGCCTGCACATGGCCGCGCCGCGAGACGCCCAGCGGCTCCGCGAAGCCCTCAACACGGCGGTCGACATCGACGACGCCCCGTCGCTGGTCCGCTTCTCCAAGGACAAGCTGCCGGACGACATCGACGCGATCAGCCACCACGGCGCGGTCGACGTGCTCTTCGCCTCCGAGGGGCGGCCGCGGGTGCTCGTCGTGGCGTACGGCCAGTTCGTCGGCACCGGTCTCGACGTCGGTCGGCGCCTCACCCAGCAGGGCATCCCGGCGACCGTCGTCGACCCGGTCTGGGCGCTGCCGGTCGGCGATGACCTGCTCGACCTGGCCGCCGACCACGACCTGGTGGTCACCATCGAGGACAACTGTGTCGTCGGCGGCGTGGGTGCCCGGCTCGAACAGGCGATGACCGATCGGGAGATCACCACGCCGATGCAGGCGTTCGGGATCCCTGATCGCTTCCTGGCCCAGGGGTCACGAGGTCAGCTCCTGGCCGATCTCGGACTGACCGGCCAGGAGATCGCCCGCTCGGTGGTCGAGCACATGCTGCGGCTGGACCTGCCGCCGGTGGAGCCGGCGATCGATCGGAGCCGGCTGAAGGACACGCAGTAACAGCCGACCGCCTCAGGCGGCAGCGGACGCTCAGCCGGCCAGCGCCGCGGCCAGTGGCTCCCGGGTGAGTTCGCGCTGCCACCGTCGGGCGCCGGCGGCAGCGAGCAGTTCGTCCACGGCGACCGGGCTGATCGAGCGCGGCGGCTGCCAGCACAGCTGGTGCCAGGTGTCGGGGGCGAGCAGGTTCTCCGGCGGCAGGGTGTGCTGCTCGGCCACCCGGTGCAGCGCCTCCCGGGCGGTCGTGAAGCGTGCGTACGCCTCCGGGTTGTGGCCCTGCCAGGTCCGCGGGGCGCCGTGGCCGCGGCGCGGAGGGCGGACCGCCGGGTACTCCTCCGGAGCCATCGTCTCCACCCGGCGCACCGCGTCGGACCACACGGTGAGGTAGCGCTTGGCCACCCCCTTGCGGAAGCCGGAGAGGTCGGCCAGATTGCCGGCGGTGAGTCCGGGCCGGGTGGCCGCGGCGATGATGACCCGATCGTTGAGGATCCGTCCCGGTGCCTTGTCCCGACGGGCGGCGATGCCTTCGCGGGCCGTCCACAGCTCGCGGACGAGCGCGAGCTGGCGGCGTCCGTGCACGTCGTGGAGGCCGGAGACCCGTCGCCAGGGCTCCTCGCGGGCGGGACGGCGCCGCTCCGCGTCCTCGACGAGGTAGGCGAACTCCTGGCGGGCCCACTCGTCCTTGCCCGCGGCGACGAGCTCGGTGGCCATTGCGTCGCGCAGTTCACCGAGCAGCTCGACGTCGAGGGCGGCGTACGCCAGCCAGTCCTCCGGCAGCGGCCGGGTGGACCAGTCCGCCGCCGAATGCTCCTTGAGCAGGTGCACTCCGCAGAACTGCTCGGTCATCGCCCCCAGCGACACCTTCGGGTAGCCGAGCAGCCGTCCGGCGAGCTCGGTGTCGAACAGCCGATCCGGTTTCAGCCCGACCTCGACCAGACAGGGCAGGTCCTGGGTGGCGGCGTGGATCACCCACTCCGCGTCGGCGACCGCGTCGCGCAGCCCGGACAGGTCGGCCAGCTCGTCGTCGGGGGCCAGTGCGACCGGGTCGAGCAGATAGGTGCCGGCCCCCTCGCGGCGCAGCTGGATCAGCCAGGCCTTGGGGGAGTAGCGGAAGCCGTGCGCCCGTTCGGTGTCGATGCCGAGGGGGCCCCGGCCGTCGGCGAGGGCGGCGATCATCGCCTCGTAGCCGGCATCGGTGTCGGTGACCGAGGGGGTGCCGTCACGCGGGGTGAGCAGGGTGGGCAGTTCGTTGTCGGGATCGTCCATGTCACCGTCCATGTCAGCGTTCCTGCCGACGCTGTCGCAGCGGTGTCATCATCACGACCCCCTCGGGCAGGGGAGGGATGCCGCAGAGGTCGCAGAGCAGCTCGGCGAACGCGTCCAGGTGGGCGGCGATGCCGCCGCCGTCCGCGTCGAGCCGCGGGGTCCAGGACGCCCGGATCTCCATCTCGGCCTGCAGCGGCGTTTCCTCGAGTGCCCCGAAGGAGCGGCCCCACATGCAGGCGACGTTGCCGCTCGGTGCGACGTACGTCGCCTCGTGGGAGGCGAGAGCGTCCAACAGCCAGGACCAGCCGACCTCGGCGAGCAACGGGTCGGTCAGCATCTCCGGGTCCACCTCCCCCTTGGCGTACGCGACGACCCGGAAGCTACCCTGCCAGGAGTCGACGCCGTCGGGGTCGTGCAGGATCACCACGCGCCCGGTGCCGAGGTCCTGGTCACGGTGCGTGAGGTCCACCGTGATCGCGACGGCGTACGGTGCGACCCGCTGCGGCGAGGGGATCTCCTCGATCGTCACACCGGCACGCCACTGGTGTGTCCGCAGATCGGCAACCACCCGTTGGAACGGGGTCGGTGCTGCCGTGGGATCAGGATGAGCTGCCACCCCTGTAGGGTAGGCTGCCCGGGCGCCGGACTCTTGAGCGACTCGCCGGGTCCCGAGGGGTGGCACGGCAGGGCGCCGTGCTCGGGGTGACGTACGCGGGGGGTGCCGTACGCGAGGGCCGCGGTGCGGGACGGACGACCGGCAGGTGGTCGGTGCGGCATGCGAGGATGACCCGGTGACTGAAACCCCCAGCCTGCTGTCCGCTGCCGCCCGACAGCAGGGCAACGCTCTCCCCGTGTGGTTCATGCGCCAGGCCGGGCGGTCCCTGCCGGAGTACCGGGCCGTGCGTGAGGGCGTGCCGATGCTGGAGTCGTGTCGCCGCCCGGAGCTGGTGACCGAGATCACCCTGCAGCCCGTACGGCGTCACGACGTGGACGCCGCGATCTTCTTCTCCGACATCATGGTGCCGCTGGCGGCCGCCGGGGTGGACCTCGAGATCAAGGCCGGGGTGGGGCCGGTGATCGCCGAGCCGATCCGTACGGCGCAGCAGATCCGCGACCTCCCGGACCTGGACCCGGAGTCGATCCCCGACATCGCCGAAGCGATCCGTACGATCCGCGCCGAGCTCGCCCCGCACAAGGCACTGATCGGCTTCGCGGGGGCGCCGTTCACCCTCGCTTCCTACCTCGTCGAGGGCGGGCCCAGCAAGGACTATGCGCGGACCAAGGCACTGATGGCCGGTGAGCCGCTGCTGTGGGACGAACTGTGTGAGAAGCTGGCCCGGATCTCGGCCACCTTCCTGCGGGTGCAGATCGACGCCGGCGCCCAGGCCGTGCAGCTCTTCGACTCCTGGGTCGGCAGCCTCGCCCCGTACGACTACGCGACGCGGGTCCAGCCGCACTCGGCCCAAGTGCTGTCCCGGGTGGCCGACGTGCCGCGGATCCACTTCGGCGTCGGCACCGGGGAGTTGCTGCGGCTGATGGGTGGCGCCGGGGCCGATGTCGTCGGCGTCGACTGGCGGGTGCCGCTCGACGAGGCGACCCGCCGGATCGGTCCGGGTCGCGCGGTCCAGGGCAACCTCGACCCAGCGCTGCTGTCGGCGCCGTGGGAGGTCATCGCGGAGCGGACCCGCGACGTCATCCGGGCCGGCGCTGCCGCTCCCGGTCACATCTTCAACCTCGGCCACGGGGTGCCGGCCACCGCCGATCCCGACGTGCTGACCCGACTGGTGGCCTTCATCCATCAGGAGGGCCCGGCCCTGCGGGCCGAAGCACTGGCCCGCTGACCCCCGTCCACTCTCCAGAAAGGCATCGCCGTGAAGAAGGCACGCGAGATCAACGACACTATCCGCTACACCATGTGGTCCGTGTTCCGGCGGACCGACCCGACCATCGGGGTCGAGGCGGCCCAGGAGGCGCTGGCCGCACTGGCCGGCTACCAGGAGGAGGACGCCGATCTGGTGGTCCGTGGCTGGTACGACGTGTCGGGCCTCCGCGCCGACGCCGACCTGATGGTGTGGTGGCACGCCCCCCAGGTGGAGACCCTGCAGGCCGCGTACAACACGCTGCGCGCCTCGCGGCTGGGCCGTACGCTCGAGCCGGTCTGGTCGCAGGTCGCGCTGCACCGTCCCGCCGAGTTCAACAAGGGCCACGTCCCGGCCTTCATGGCCGAGGAGGAGGCGCATCCGTACCTGGTGGTCTACCCGTTCGTCCGCTCGCTCGAGTGGTACCTGCTGCCTGACGAGGAGCGTCGCCGGCTGCTGTCCGAGCACGGCATGATGGCCCGCGATTACCCCGATGTCCGGGCGAACACCGTCTCGTCGTTCGCGCTGGGCGACTACGAGTGGATCCTCGCCTTCGAGGCGGACGAACTGCACCGCATCGTCGACCTGATGCGTCACCTGCGGGGCGCCGAGGCCCGTCGGCACACCCGTCTGGAGGTGCCCTTCTACACCGGGCGCCGCTACGACCTGATCGAGCTGGTCGACCGCTGGGATCCGGCGCTCTGAGCATCCTTCACACATCGGGTGAGCTCGCGGCGTCGGCCGCCGGCTCACCCGATCGTTGTGCGGCGCCGATCGTTGTGCAGGCCCGATCGTTGTGCAGGCCTGCACCGGCCGGTCAGTCGCCGGACGGTCGGTCCGTCTCCTCGAACGTCAGCGAGATGCTGTTGATGCAGTAGCGCAGGTCGGTGGGGGTGTCGAAGCCCTCGCCCTCGAAGACGTGGCCCAGATGCGAGCCGCACCGTGCGCAGCGCACCTCGGTGCGTCGCATGCCCAGGCTGTCGTCGACCAGCTCGACGATCCGGTCCTCGGCCAGCGGTGACCAGAAGGCCGGCCACCCACAGTGTGCGTCGAACTTCTCCGTGCTGCGGAACAGCTCGGCGCCGCAGGCGCGACACCGGTAGACGCCGGTGGCGGTCGTCGTCTCGTACTCGCCGGTGAACGGTCGCTCGGTGCCCGCCTCGCGCAGCACGTGGTACTCGGCGGGGGAGAGTCGGGCGCGCCACTCCTGGTCCGTCAATGTCAGGGTCGGTTCCTGGGGATCCCGGGGTGTGGACGTCATGGCGGCCAGTGTAATCCGGCTCACTGTCGGGTCAGGTGCGACGCAGGCGCCAGAGTGCCTCAGGCGCCGATGGCGTGCAGCTCGGGGGACAGGTCGAGGTCGTCGCCGGCCTCGACCTGCGGCACCAGGCTGCCGAAGTCGATCAGATCCATCGCGCCCACCACGTAGCGGTGCATGGCCAGCTCGGCCACCTCCGGGCCTGCGGTCATCGGACGGCTGACCACGACCGCGCCGGCGCTCAGTGCTGCCTCCGCCTGGTGTGCCCACAGATCCGAGGTGCTGAGGAACCACGACCCCACCGCCACGTGCCGGCGGCCCTGGTTCCACAGGGTCTGGATGGCCTCCTCGACCGACGGTCCGGTCTCGTCGACGTACGCCGTCACGCAGGCCAGCTTGTGGTGCATGCCCCACTGGCGGGTGCGGCGGGCCAGCAGTGCGCGGCTGCGTACGTCCTGGGTGCCCGAGGTGGAGAGCACCAGTCCGTCCAGTTCGGTCACGTGGTGGTCGCTGAGGGCCTGGCGCAGCGTACGGTCCAGCATGGTCAGCAGGATCGGCTCCGGGCCGATGGGGCGCGACAGCTGGACCCGCAGATCGGGACAGGCCGACTCGACGCGGGCGATCGCCGCACAGACGACGGCGCTGGCGCGGTAGGCGCAGCCGACCTCGAGCGGCACGAAGACGATCTCCTCGGTGCCGAGCCGGGCCAGCTTGCTGGCCACCTGGACCGGAGAAGGCCCCGATCCGCCGAGATAGGCCGCCCGTACGACCAGCTCCGGGCACCTGGCCATGAGTTCGTTCCGCATCGCATGGGTGATCTCGGCGATCTGGGGATCGCTGTGGCCATGGGCGAGCAGGACGAGGGCCGGGGCCGTCATTGCCGGTTCCTTTCCCCCCCGAGCCTCCGGATGCTCCGGACGTGTGGCCGGGGAGTATTGGTCAGGAGCGCCGTCCTGGGACGGCGTCTCACAAGGTGGATAGGAGAACTGTGACCCGGAATTCACGGGTAATGCAAGTTGCCGTATCACCTGCTGGGACCAGTGCTCACAATGTGGTCAACATGACACTGTGGGAAGGAGAATCCGCGGCCGGCCTGTCGAGGGTGTGCCTCGGGCCGACCCGGCCGGGCAGATCATGCCCCGAGGTGTGCTCCTCCGGGATCACCCGGAGGAGCGTTTCACCTGGCCGGAACGCCTTTCGATGGTGGGCGGTACTGGATTCGAACCAGCGACCCCTTCGGTGTGAACGAAGTGCGCTACCACTGCGCCAACCGCCCGTGCGAGAGCCAACAATAGCCACGACTCGACCGGGTCGCCAAATCGGCGGTGGGTGGTGGGCGAAGTTGCATCGGTGTAACTCGCTCTGGTAGACATCTCTTCGCCGAACGGAGACGGGCGGCGCGATGTCGGGAGCGGGTGCCGACGGGAGGCGGGATCCGGGCGATGAACGGATTTGGCCCCTCGAAGTCGGACTGCTAGAGTTCCTGATCGCGCCTCGGTCGCCGGGGTGCTGGTGATGAAGGTGACCCGTACGGGTTGCACGATTCGCTGCGGACGTGGCTCAGCTGGTAGAGCATCACCTTGCCAAGGTGAGGGTCGCGGGTTCGAATCCCGTCGTCCGCTCGGAGAGGGTCTCGCCCTTGGGAAACCCCAGCAGGATCTGACGCCTGCGAAGCACCGGGATCACCCGGAGCGCGGTGTCGCCCCGGGTGGGAGTTCTTCACCTGGTGGAGTGGCCGAGAGGCGAGGCAACGGACTGCAAATCCGTGTACACGGGTTCAAATCCCGTCTCCACCTCGGGCGGTTGGCGCAGCGGTAGCGCGCTTCCCTGACACGGAAGAGGTCGCTGGTTCGAACCCAGTACCGCCCACCACAGAGGGCCCCGGGGTGATCCCCGGGGCCCTCAGCTGTTCCGCGCCGACGTCGCGCGGTCGGACCGGTCAGACGATGGTGCCCCGGATCATGTCCGAAATGCCGGGGACGCCGTCGCGCACGACCGCGGTGGCGCGGGTGTAGACCGGAGCGTCCGGCTTCGTCACGTACGGCAGCACCTTGATCTCCTGGCGCAACTCAGCCTTGGTGTAGACCGTCTTCTGGTAGCCGCGGCGGGTGTTGGCCAGCTTGAGCCACGGGCTGGCGGCCATCCGGTTCCGGGCCGTCGCGTCCTGTTCCGAGCCGTCGCCACCGGAGGTGATCGAGGTCGCCATGAAGTCGGCCCCGACGACCGGGGAGTCCGCCTCGTCGAAGTTGACCAGCAGGTCGGAGGCCATGTTCCAGTGGCCGTTGCCGGCCATGTGGACGAAGTTGGTCACGCCGAGGTCGTGGACCTGGCTGAGCAGGTGGGTGCGATACCAGGCGTAGCCGTCCCACGGATCGTTGGGCACGTTGACGGCGTCCCCGGCGGCCGCGTCCTGCTGAGCCATCTGGACCGGGTCCGCCATCACGCGCCACCGCGCCGACCTGTCGGCCAGGCCGTTGAGCAGCCACTTCTCCTGGGCGGCGCCGAGCATGGTGCGGCCCGGGAGCCAGCGATCGGTCACGTTGGTCTTCGGATCGTTCTGGAAGGAGCGGTACTGGCGGGTGTCGACCATGTGCACGTCGGCGAGGCGGCCGAAGCGCAGGTGGCGGTACGCCTGCACGTCCGGCCCCACCGGACGCTGGGCCTTGCGGACCGGCAGGTTCTCGTACCAGGCCTGGAGGGCCCGAGCGCGGCGCGCCAGCCACACCTCGCGGTCCTGGTCGGCCTCCTTGTCGATCTCGGACCTGTCGGCGGCCCAGTTGTTCTCGACTTCATGGTCGTCGAAGACGCACATGAACGGAGCCGACCGGCGAGCCAGGATCAGGTCGGGATCGGCGTTGTACTGCCCGAAGCGGACGCGGTAGTCGGCCAGGTCCCAGATCTCCTTGAGCGGGGCGTGCGGGCGGCCGATGGTGCCCGCCGCGCCGCCCTCGTAGATGTAGTCACCCACGTGCAGGACGAGGTCGACCTGCTCGTCGGCGATGTGGCGGAAGGCGGTGAAGTAGCCCGCGGGAAGGTTCTGGCAGGTGGCCAGCACCGAGGTGAACGACGCGATATCGGCATCGGGTGCCGGCGCGGTCTTCGTACGACCCACCATGCTGACCTCGTTGCCCACGCGGAAGCGGTACCAGTACTCACGGCCTGGCTCCAGGCCGTCGACCTCGGCGTGCACCGAGTGGCCCCATCGCGGGGTGGCCAGCTCGACCCCACGGCGCACGACGCCGTGCGAGGAGAACGCCTCATCGGTCGAGATCTCCCAGCTGACCGGGATCTCCTGGAGCGGATCGCGCAGCCCGCCGAAGCCGTCGAGGGCGGTGGGCTCCGGAGCCAGCCGCGTCCAGAGCACGACACTGGTGGGCCACGGATCACCCGAGGCGACGCCACAGGCGAACGGATCCGACCCGACGCGCGGGTCCGCCGACGCCACCAGCGGCGGAGCCATCGTCATGGCGCCGGCCGCCGCGCCGGCGATCAGCAGGGAACGGCGGGACAGGGACAAGGACATGAGAACCTCCCGGGAGAACGTGATCGCCCGGGACGCTAGAGACGACAGGTGGCGTCCCGATGAACGGTGATCGAGGTTGCCGTGAATCTCCCGGGACGGTCCGCCACCCGCTCGCCCTCACCAGCGCACGCGCAGCCCCGGCTGCAGCAGCGTCAGCACCTTCTCCTGGCCGAACGGCTCCAGCAGCCCCTCGACGCCGCGTCCCAGCTCCGGCACGGCGGCCAGCGGTCCGCGGTGCGGACGCGGTGAGGGGCGCCACACGGGTGCCGAGGCAGGCAGCCCGGCCAGCTCCCGGGCCCGCTCGACGGCGGCCGTACGATCCCCGAAACGGTCGATCAGACCGACCCGCAGTGCATCGGCGCCGCTCCAGATGCGGCCCTGCCCGATCGCGTCGATCTCGTCGTGGTCCCGATGACGCCCCGCGGCCACCTCGTCGACGAACCGGTCGTACACGTCGACGACCATGGCGTGGAGGAAGGCCCGCTCGTCATCGGTCAGCTCGCGGGCGGCGGAGAACATCAGTGCCCGGTCATCACCCAGCCGGTCGATGGCGATGCCGTGGCGCTGCAGCAGGTCACGCAGCACCGGCCGCGCCATGATCACCCCGATCGATCCGGTCAGCGTGAAGGGACTGGCGACGATCTCCCGCGCCCTCGAGGCCACGTAGTAGCCGCCCGACGCGGCGACATCGTCCATCGAGGCCACCACCGGGACCTGCGCGGTGGCGATCTCGCGGCTGATCAGATCGGAGGCCACCGCAGACCCCCCGCCGGAGTTGACCGACAGCACGATCGCCTTCGTCGACCGATCGGCCTTGGCGGTGCGCAGTTGGCCCACGACCGTGTCCGACCCGCAGGTCGGGGCGGAGAACGGGGTGCCCGGACGGCTCGGACCGGAGACGATCATCCCCTCGACCCGCACCACCGCCACCCGGTCCGCGCCGGCCGCGCGGCGGATCAGCCCGACGGTGCGCCGGGACGCCCGGTCGACCGTGGGCAGAACGAACTCCAGGGCACCCATCCGTGCCGCCGGGTCGATCTGCACGATCTCGTCGTCGTACGCCACCCGATCGATCACTCCGGCGGCGGCCGCCTGTTCGGCGGTGACCAGGTCGGCGCTCAGCCAGCCGGCCACCTGATCGAGCGGCAGCCCGCGATCCGCAGCCACCCGGGCCGCCCACTGGTCGCGGACGGTGTCCAGGTAGGCCTGCAGTTGCTCGCGCTCGGCATCGTCCATCGAGTCGTCGGTGAAGGTCGAAGCCGCCGACTTGTAGCGCCCGATCCGTTCGGTCTCGAACCCGACACCGTGTGCTCCGAGGAAGCCGCCGAGATAGGTGCGCTCGGCGGCCGGGCCGGTCAGCAGCACGCTGGCCGACGGGGGAGCGGTGATCTCCCGCGCGGTGCGGGTGAGCAGCAGGGTGCCGGCGCTGATCGTGGGCAGGGATGCGACCACGTGCTTGCGCGCCGCGAGCGTGGCCAACAGTTCGGCGATCGCGTCGAGTGTTGCGGCCCCGACGGTGAGCGTGCCGACGCGCACCAACACGTGGGAGATGTGGTCGGAAGCGCCCAGCCGCTCCACCTTCGTGTGCAGCGCCTCGAACGACTCGGTGCCGGCCAGCAGGCTGCGCAGGTTCAGGGTGGAGTGCTCGGGATAGGCGCCGCGCAGGTCCACCACCGCCCAGTCTGGGCGGGGCTGGGAGCTGGGGCGGGCGGTGTCGCTGATCGTACGGACGGCGGCGGCGAGACGATCGGTGAAGTCAGCCATGCGTCCAGCGTACGAGCGGCCCGGGCGCGACCTGCTGTGGGAGGCGCGCCGATTTGCGCCGGCTCCGGACGGTCGGCTAGAGTTTCTCAACGCCCCGGGGGGAATCCGGGGCAGCGAGTGATGATGGTCGCCCCGGCAGGGGCTGCCGGCATCCATGCGGACGTGGCTCAGCTGGTAGAGCATCACCTTGCCAAGGTGAGGGTCGCGGGTTCGAATCCCGTCGTCCGCTCGGAGCGGATCCCGCCCCCGGGGCGGATCCGTACGGCCTCAGCACGTACGGCCTCCCTCAGGCGAAGATCCTTCGACGGTGGAGTGGCCGAGAGGCGAGGCAACGGACTGCAAATCCGTGCACGCGGGTTCAAATCCCGTCTCCACCTCGGGCGGTTGGCGCAGCGGTAGCGCGCTTCCCTGACACGGAAGAGGTCGCTGGTTCGAACCCAGTACCGCCCACCATGCTGCAGGAGCCCCCCGGACGTCCCGGGGGGCTCTTCTCTTGTGCGGGCTCGACCTCACCGCTGACGGACGAACCGGCTCCCGCGGCGCGACACCGGACGCTCGGCCTCAGGTCTCCCGCGAGGTCGTCCGGGCGGCCGGCCAGCACCCGGTCAGACGAGCCGTTCGGGTTGCCGGCCGTTGCCGACGGCGTGCAGATAGCGCAGGATCTGGCCGTACGACTCGATCATCCCGACCTTGACGTAGGGCATGTCGATCTCGTGGCAGTACTCCTCGACGATCGGCTGGGCGTCTTTCAGATGAGCCCGCGGCATCGACGGGAACAGGTGATGCTCGACCTGGTAGTTGAGACCGCCCATGAAGAAGTCGACCAGGGGTGAGCCGATGATGTTGCGGGATGTCGGCACCTGCTTCTGCAGGTGGTCGCGCCTGGTCTGCTGCCCCTCGGGCATCTCCATTCCCTTATGGTTCGGTGCGAAGACCGACGCCAGCAGGAAGCCCCAGATGCCCTGGTGGACGACGATGAAGGCGAGCACCTGCGGCGGTGAGAGGAGCCACACCAGCAGGCCCAGATACAGCGACCAGTGCAGCGCCAGCAACGCCCCCTCCACCGCGCGGGTTCCGCGGGGCCGGCGCACCAGCCAGCCGATGGCCTCGACCTGCAGCAGCCACCCCTGGAAGGTGAGCAGGGGGAAGAACAGGGCGGCCTGGTGGCGCGACACCCACAAGCCGAGCCCAGTCTTCTTCGCGTGCTGGCGCTCCGACCAGGTGATGATGCCCTCGGCCACGTCGGGATCGAGACCCTCGTGGTTCGGGTTCGCGTGATGGCGGTCGTGCTTGTCGTTCCAGTAGCCGAAGCTGACACCGAGCAGAATGTTCGCCGCCACCAGGCCGACCCGATCGCTCACGGAGCGTGGGCCTGGTAGCTGCCGGTGGCCCGCATCATGGACGACGAAGCTGACCTGTCCCCAGGTGATCGCGAGCAGCGGGGCCAGCAGCAGCGTCCACCAGCTACCCGCCAGCAGGGCCAGGCCGGCGACGACGGCGGCGAGGACCATCACCAGGGCGACGCCGGTGACCAGGTAGTAGCGGGTCGTCCCGGCCATCAGGCCACGGGCCTTGATCCGCTTGATCAGGGGTCGGAAGGAGCTCTGCCGAAGCCCGTCCGGAGGAGGGACGGGGGCCGTTGCCGGTCCGACCGGTGCTTCCAGGTGTGTCGTCATACATCGAGTCTCGGCTCCTGGGCCGGGGCGAGCACTGGGGGCAGCACCCGGATCACCAGGGGTGCTGGCACCCCTGTCACCACGAACGGGGCCGTCCGCCCTGGACGGCGCGAGATGATGGAGCAATGAAGCGGCGACTGCAACTGACCCTGGTGGCGCTGATCGCCGCGCTGCTCTCGGTGGTCTGCCTGATCCCCGGGGTGGTCGTCCTGGTCAGCCTGCCGCTCACTGTGTTGTGGGTGGGCATCCCGCTGCTGATCGGTGCCGTCTGGGTCGGTCGCCGGCTCCTCAACGCCCACCGCAGCGGTGCGGGCTACGTGCTCGGCCGTGACGTGGCGCGTCCTTACCGCTCCGAGAGGCCGCAGCACCGCGGGTTCTTCGTGGTCGTCCGTGCGCTGCTGACCGACGAGGCGACCTGGCGCGACCTGCTGTGGATCGGTGTCAACGCCACCGCCGGGCTGTCCCTGGTGCTGCTTCCTCCGGTGTTCCTCGCCGGTGCGGCGGCCGCCGTTCTGCTGCCCCTCGTGGCGCTGACGCCGTGGGTGGTCCCTCTCGCCGACTGGTGGCTGCAGGGCCTGGTCGGCTGGCTCCTGGCCGCGGGCCTGCTGACGGCATGGTGGTACGCGACACCGCCATTGGTCCGAGCCTGGGCCACGATCACCAACGCCATGCTCGGACCGTCGCGGACCGCCGTCCTCAGCAGCCGGGTGGCCGCCCTGACCACCAGCCGGGCCGACAGCGTCGACTCCGCGGCCCAGGAGATCCGCCGGATCGAGCGGGACCTGCACGACGGGGTCCAGGTCCGCCTGGTCAGTCTGGGGATGACCGTCGGCCTGGCGGAGGAGCTGATCGCCGCCCACCCCGAGCGGGCCCGCCGACTGCTCGAGGAGGCCCAGGACTCGGTGACCGCCACACTGCAGGACTTGCGGCGCCTGGTCCACGGGATCCATCCGCCGGTGCTGGCTGACCGCGGTCTGGTCGGCGCGGTCCGCGCGCTGGCCCTCGACCTGCCGCTGGACATCGACGTACGCGTCCGCGGATTCGGTGCCGACGAGTCGGCCAGACTGCCCGCTCCGGTGGAGGCCTGCGCCTACTTCGTCATCTCCGAGGCGCTCGCCAACGTCGTCAAACACTCCGGCGCCGACCGCGGCGACATCGCGTTGGAGCTGGGGCCCGGCACCCTGCGCGGGGTGATACGTGACGACGGACGAGGCGGCGCCGAGGAGAGCCGGGGCAGCGGACTCAGTGGCATCCGCCGCCGGCTGGCTACCTTCGATGGGACACTGGCGGTGACCAGCCCACTGGGTGGGCCCACCATCCTCACCATGGAGCTGCCGTGCGTGCCTTAGTCGCCGAAGATCATGCGCTCCTCCGGGCCGGACTGATCCAGTTGCTCGAGGCCCATGACATCGAGGTGGTCGAGGCCGTCGCGGACGAACCGTCGCTGGTCCGGGCGCTCGGGCGTCCCGACATCGACGTGGCCATCCTGGACGTACGCCTTCCACCGACCGGGACCGACGAGGGCCTGCGGGCGGCCGTGCAGGCCCGCCGCCGCCGTCCGGGCCTGCCGATCCTGGTGTTGAGCCAGTACGTCGAACAGCTGTACGCCCGGGAACTGCTCGCCTCGGAGGAGGGCGCCGTCGGCTACCTGCTCAAGGACCGGGTCGCCAACGTCCACCAGTTCATCAGCTCCGTACGTCAGGTCGCCGCCGGTGGCACCGTGATGGATCCCGAGGTGGTCGCCCAGCTGCTGCGGCGTCGTGGCGCCCCGCTCGCCGCCCTCACCCCACGGGAACGTGAGGTGCTGGAGCACATGGCGCAGGGCCGTTCGAACGCCGCGATCGGGGACGCCATGTCGATCACCGAGAGGGCGGTCGGCAAGCACATCGCGAACATCTTCGCCAAGCTCGACCTGGTCTCCTCCGACGATGACAACCGCCGGGTGCTGGCGGTGCTGGCCTACCTGCAGCGCTGAGCGCGGGCGGTCGCGCCCCACGGCGGGACCGACCGGGCCACCCTCGGGGCCGGACCCGGCGAGCTGCAACACAACCCCCATCGACCCGTAACGCGGGTGTCACAGATGGTCACCAGACTGAGGGGCAGGCCGGTCGGTCAGTCACAGGAGGCTTCCGATGACGCACTCGGTGCTCGCCCTCGTCCACGGTGTCACCACCGGTCACGAAACCGCCCACCTGGGCACCCTGGGCCCCGCTTTCGAACGGCGCGGGCTCGGAGTGCGGATCGCGTCCTTCACCGCTGCCGAGCATCCGCCCCGGCTCGATCACGGCATCCGGATGCTGGTGGTGATGGGATCACTCGACTCGGTCCTCGATCGGGACGTGCCCTGGCTGGACCGCGAGTCCCGCTACATCGCCGAGGCCGTCGGCCGGGGTGTCCCGGTGCTCGGCGTGTGTTTCGGTGCGCAGCTGCTGTCGCGGATCCTCGGCGGACGCGTCGTGCGTGCCGAGAGGCCAGAGACCGGCCTGGTCCCGGTCGAATCCATTGACACCGAGCAGATCCCGGGCGGTCGGTGGTACTCCTTCCACCACGACCAGATCATCGCCCCGTGCGATGCGCAGGTGCTGGCCACCAGCGCCGAATGCGTCCAGGCCTTCCGGCACGGGCCGCATCTGGGCGTCCAGTTCCATCCCGAAGTGACGCCGCGGACCCTCGACAGCTGGCGCGACGGATTCGTCGGCCGCGCGGGCGGGCCGGGGGAGGAGGCCGGCCGGCTGCTGGTGGAGCACTCGCGCGAGGTGACCGCCGAGGCACCCGCACTGGCCCGGCAGGCCGAGCAGTTGGTCCGTGGCTTCGTCCGCCACGCCAGGCTGGCGGCCGCCGCCTGACCCCTCGCCGTCCCCTCTCGTGCCGGAAGTCCCTCCGACCGGCCTGTCCGCTGGGATCCTCCGGCGGCCCGGCGCGGTAGGCTCGGGGACCGACGCCACCGGCGTCCCCGACCATGAGCCTGCCCGGCCGCATACCCGGTATGTGTGCGACATCCGGGCGGGGAGAGAGGAAACCGCCGTGTCCATCACTGTGTCCCTGGTCCGGTCGTCCGACACCTCGAGCGAGGTCCTCGACGACGGCACCACGGGTCTGGACCTGTTCGGCGAGGATCGTACGATCGTCGCCTGCCGCGTCAACGGGGAGATCAAGGATCTCCACCTCCCCGTCCCCGACGGGGCGACCGTCGAACCGGTCCTGATCGGCAGCCCCGACGGGCTCAACATCCTGCGCCACTCCTGCGCGCACATCGCCGCCCAGGCCGTGCAGAACCTGCACGAGGAGGCCAAGCTGGGCATCGGCCCGCCGATCACCGACGGTTTCTACTACGACTTCCTGGTAGACGAGCCGTTCACCCCCGAGGACCTGAAGGCCCTCGAGAAGCAGATGCAGCGGATCATCAAGGAGAAGCAGCGCTTCCACCGTCGGGTCGTCACCGACGAGGAGGCCCGTACGGAGCTCGCCGACGAGCCGTTCAAGCTGGAACTGATCACCGACAAGGGGTCGGCCAGCACCGAGGACGGCTCGGCGACAGAGGTCGGCGCCGGTGAGCTGACCATCTACGAGAACGTCCGCCGCAACGGCGAACGCGCCTGGGAGGACCTGTGCCGCGGCCCGCACGTGCCGCACACCGGCTACGTCCCGGCCTTCGCGCTCACCCGGTCCTCGGCCGCCTACTGGCGGGGTGACCAGAAGAACCAGCAGCTGCAGCGCCTCTACGGCACCGCCTGGCCGTCGCGGGACGAGCTGAAGGACTACCAGACCCGGATGGAGGAGGCCGCCAAGCGCGACCACCGCAAGCTGGGCACCGAGCTCGACCTGTTCTCCTTCCCTGAGGAGATCGGCTCCGGTCTGCCGGTCTTCCACCCCAAGGGCGCGCTGATCAAGATGCAGATGGAGAACTACTCCCGGCAGCGTCACCTGGAGGCCGGTTACTCCTTCGTCTCCACCCCGCACATCACCAAGGGGCACCTGTTCGAGACCTCCAAGCACCTCGACTGGTACGCCGACGGCATGTACCCGCCGATGCGGGTCGACGAGGAGCGCGACGCGGACGGCACGGTGGTCAAGCCGGGCGTCGACTACTACCTCAAGCCGATGAACTGCCCGATGCACAACCTGATCTTCGAGTCGCGCGGGCGCTCCTACCGGGAACTGCCGCTGCGGCTGTTCGAGTTCGGGTCGGTCTACCGCTACGAGAAGTCTGGTGTCGTGCACGGCCTCACCCGGGCCCGCGGCTTCACCCAGGACGACGCCCACATCTACTGCACCCGCGAGCAGATGAAGGACGAGCTGACCCGCCTGCTCACCTTCGTCCTCGACCTGCTCAAGGACTACGGCCTCGACGACTTCTACCTGGAGCTGTCGACCCGTGACCCGGAGAAGTCGGTCGGCGATGACGCCACCTGGGAGGAGGCGACCCGTACGCTCGCCGAGGTCGCCCAGGCCTCCGGCCTGGAGCTCGTCGACGATCCGGGCGGCGCAGCCTTCTACGGCCCGAAGATCTCGGTCCAGGCCAAGGACGCGATCGGACGGACCTGGCAGCTGTCGACGATCCAACTGGACTTCTTCGAGCCGGGGCTGTTCAACCTGGAGTACACCGCGGCCGACGGCTCCCGCCAGCAGCCGGTGATGATCCACCGGGCACTGTTCGGGTCGATCGAGCGGTTCTTCGGCGTGCTGCTGGAGCACTACGCCGGCGCGTTCCCGGTGTGGCTGGCGCCGGTCCAGGTGGTCGGGATCCCGGTCGCCGGTGAGTTCACCGAGTACCTGGAGCAGGTCGCCGACACGCTGCGGGCCCGCGGCGTACGCGTCGAGGTGGACTCCTCCGACGACCGGATGCAGAAGAAGATCCGCAACGCGCAGAAGCAGAAGGTGCCCTACATGCTGATCGCCGGCGGGGAGGACCGGGAGGCCGGTGCCGTCTCGTTCCGCTACCGCGACGGTCGGCAGAAGAACGGTGTCCCGATCGACGAGGCGATCACGGAGATCGTCGACGCGATCGAGCGCAAGGTCCAGGTCTGAGCAGATGGCGGTGCAGCGGGAGCGCCCGGAGGCGCCGGACGGACCGTCGGTCACCGTCGACGCGTCGACGCTGGCCGGCGATCCGGACGTGTTCGATCGCCTGTGGGTGGCGCATCGCCAGGCGTACGTCAGCGGTGACAAGCACCCGCTGGCGGACGCCGGCGACCCCTGCCCGTTCTGCACCGCCCCCCTCGGCTCGGACGAGGACGGGCTGATCGTCCACCGCGGCAGGGTCGCGTACGTCATCCTCAACCTGTACCCGTACAACGCCGGCCACCTGATGGTGTGCCCCTACCGGCACGTGGCCGACTACACCGATCTGACGGTGGAGGAGGTGCTGGAGATCGCCGAGCTGACCCGCACCGCGATGACTGTGCTGCGCTCGGTGAGCCGGCCGCAGGGGTTCAACCTGGGGATGAACCAAGGCGAGGCGGCCGGCGCAGGCATCGCCGCGCACCTGCACCAGCACGTCGTGCCGCGGTGGCGCGGGGACACCAATTTCTTCCCGATCGTGGCGCGGACGAAGGCGATCCCTCAGCTGCTCGGCGAGACCCGTCGGTTGCTCGCCGCAGCCTGGCCCGGTCCGGCGGGACGGACCTGCTGATGCTCGAGCGGTTCCGCCACGGCTGGCGCCGGGTGATGACACCTCCTGCCCGGCTGCTGCTGGCCTGGGGCGTCCACCCGAACACCGTCACCTGGGTCGGCACTCTGTGCCTGGTGCTGGTGGCGTTCGTCACGGTCCCGTTCGGCTGGCTGTGGCAGGGCGCACTGGCGATGGGCGTGCTGGTGATGTCGGACTCGGTCGACGGCCAGATGGCCCGCCTCAGCGGCCAGCAGTCCAGCTACGGGGCCTTCCTCGACGCGACCCTGGATCGCGTCAGCGATGCCGCGGTGATGACGGCGACGATGATCCACTTCGTCCGCACCGGCGACCCGGCCTGGCTGGTCGGTCTGGCCGGTTGGGCCATCGCGATGGGGCAGATCACGTCGTACGTCAAGGCTCGGGCCGAGGCCGAAGGGTTCCGTGCCAACGTCGGCATCGCCGCCCGGGCGGACCGGCTGGTGGTGATCCTGCTCGGTCTGCTGCTGTCCGGGCTGGGTGTGCCGTGGGCGGCAGAGGCCGCCGTGGTGCTGCTCGCGGTCGCGGGCACCATCACCGTCGGACAGCGGCTGTCCACCGTCCACGCACAGGCTGAGATGCTCCCGGACCGGTGAACGCCAGCGTGATCACCGGACCGGCACCGGTGCAGACAGTCGACACCACGGATCGCCGGACACCGTGGTGGGTCATCGCCGCGATGGCCGTCGCCGGCGCGTTGACGATGCGCCTGGCCTTCCCGCAGCCCGGCTGGTGGCCCCTGTTGGTGCCGGGACTGGCCCTCGTGCTCGGCTCGGCCGCGATCCCGGCCCGCCCGCGGTCGGCCGCGCTGGTCGGCCTGCTCAGCGGTCTGGCCTTCTACCTGCCGCTGGTGCACTGGGCCACCCTCTTCCTCGGCTGGCTGCCGTGGGCCGCCCTGGGCGCCGTGATGGCCCTGTGGTGGGCACTCGGCTACGTCGCGATCTTCTGGCTGCACCGCTGGGCGCGCCACGCCTGGCCCGGGCCGGTCGGGCGCTGGCTGCTCACCCCGCTGGTCACCGCCGGGCTGTGGACCGCCCGGGACGTCGTGTCGAGCTCCTGGCCCTACCGCGGGTTCGCCTGGGGACGGCTCGCGCAGGCACTGGCCTGGAGCCCGCTGGTGGACCTGGTCGGCTGGCTCGGGCTGGCCGGCACCGGTTTCGTCCTCGCCCTGGTCGCCGCGGCTGCCGTCCCGGGCGCCCGGCGACTGGTCCGTCGTGACGTACGTCCCGCGCACCGGGCGCTGCCGCTCACCGGGTGGCTGGCGCTGGTCGTCCTGCTGGTCGCCGTGCCGGGCTACCCGTCGGTGACGACCGGGACGATCCGGGTCGCCGGCATCCAGGGCGGCGACGAACGGGCCGGCTATTTCATGGGCGGCCAACCGGGTGACGTCCTCGACGCCCACCTGCAGGCGACCGCCCTGGTGCCCGCTGACGCCCACCCGGACGTCGTCGTCTGGCCCGAGGGGGCGGCGGAGTGGGACCCGTCCCACTGGCCGTCGCTGCAGAGCCGGTTCGACGCCCTGTCCGCCCGGCTCGGCGCGCCGCTGCTGCTCGGCTCGGCGACGGACCGGAACGGCCGGACCTACCAGTCGGAGTACGTCTGGCCCTCGACCGGCGGCACCCGGGAGATCTACGACAAGCGCAATCCGGTGCCGTTCGGGGAGTACGTGCCCGACCGGGAGGTGTACGACAAGATCGTGCCGGGCCTGATCGGCCTGATCGGGCGGGACCTCCAGCCGGGCACCGGTCCGGCGGCGCTCGCACTGACCACCCGCGACGGTCGTCCGGCCGACGTCGGTGTGGCGATCTGCTACGACATCATCGACGACGCGCTGGGCCGCGAGTCGGTCCGCGAGGGCGCGCAGTGGCTGGTCTCACCGACCAACAACGCCGACTTCGGCCGCACCGACGAACTCGACCAGCAGCTCGCGTTCGCCCGGCTGCGGGCGGTCGAGACGGGGCGGTCGCTGGTCCAGGTCTCCACCGTCGGGCACACCGCCGCCTTCGGCCCGGACGGTCGCGTGCTGGCGCAGGTCCCGTGGTACACGCCGGAAGCGATGGTGGTGGACGTGCCGCTGTCGACGACGATCACCCCGGCCGTACGGTTCGGTGCGGTGATCCAGCTCACAGGTGCCGCGGTCGGTCTCCTCGGCCTGCTCACCTGCGCGGTGCTGGCGAGCAGGATCCGGCGCGGAGGCCGCCGAGAGAGCCACTCGGAATCGCCTAGGCTGTCGGTGTGAACGGAGGGCGGACGGAGCGGGGGGCGACCGCGCGCACCGACAGCATGGATCTGCTGCGCGAGATCCAGGCCAGTGCGGTGGACCCCGACTACACCCGTGAACGTGCCTGGGCCCAGGGCGGTCGAGCGCATCGCTGGGCCCAGCTTCCGGTGTTCGCCGCCGCGGCGGCGCTGTTCGCGATGTCGATGGTGCTGACGACTCGGGCGGCCCCGCAGATCCAGACGGACCGGGCCGCCATGGTGACGGCGATCGAGGCCACCCAGAAGCAGCAGGACCAGCTCCGCCAGGAGATTGCGGCCACCCGCGCCGAGACGTACGCCCTGCAGCAGAAGGGCCTGGCCAGTGACGCCGGGAACGCGCGGATCGCCGGCCAGGTCGAGCAGCTCTCCATCCCGACCGGAGCGGCTCCTGTGGTCGGGCCTGGTCTGGTCATCGTGGTGGACGACGCGTCGACCGGGGCGGCCGACGCCCGGGTGATCGACACCGACCTGCAGCAACTGGTCAACGGACTGTGGCAGGCAGGAGCCGAGGGGATCGCGATCAACGATCACCGGCTCACCGGACTGACCGCCATCCGCGGAGCCGGCGACGCGATCACCGTCGACTATCGTTCCCTCACCCGGCCGTACACCATCGCGGTGATCGGCGACCCCAACAGCCTCCAGCAGACCTTCATCACCACCGACGGTGGTGTCTGGTGGAACTACCTGGAGAAGAACATCGGTATCCGCATGACCATCACCCGGCAGAAGAAGGTGCAGCTGCCGGCCGCGACCAGGGTCACGCTCCGCCAAGCGAAGGGAGGCACCCCGTGATCCCCATCATCGGGCTCGTCGTCGGCATCGTCCTCGGGATCATCTTCCAGCCAGACGTCCCGGCCGCCCTGCAGCCGTACCTCCCGATCGCGATCATCGCCGCGATGGACGCGATGTTCGGCGCGTTCCGGGCCTGGCTGGAGGGACGATTCAGCGACCGCGTCTTCGTCGTGTCGTTCTTCTCCAACGTGTTGATCGCCGCCCTGATCGTCTGGGTGGGCGACCAGATCGGTGTCGGCTCGCAGCTCTCGACCGGCGTGGTGGTGGTGCTCAGCATCCGCATCTTCACCAACGTCGCCGCCATCCGACGGGTCATCTTCCATGCGTGATGAGGAGATCGAACGCCCCGAACGGGACGAAGGGGCCGAGGGGCCGGCCGATGCCGAGCTCGGGCAGGACCGGCCGCAGGACGACCGGGTCGCTCCGTCGACCGACGAGTCGGACGCACCGGTCGAGGATCTGGACGCGTCGGTCGAGGATCCGGATGGGCCGGCCGCGGAGACGTCCGAGTCGGACCAGGACACAGCCGCGCCGGGCGAAGACACACCCGCGCCGGGCGATGAGTCGGACGAGCCGGACGAAGCTCCGGCGGGGGACGACCTTCCGGAGAACGACGAGCCCACAGCGACCGGCATGACGCCGGAGCCGAGCGAGTCTGCCGAAGGGGGCGACCTCGGTCCGACCGGGGAGGAGCCCGGCGCAGCGGCCGAGGAAGCACCGGACGCAGGCCTCGCCCCGCAGGACAGTGTCGAGGCCCCGCAGGACAGTGTCGAGGCCCCGCAGGGCAGTGTCGAGGCCCCGCAGGACAGCCTTGACGCCGAGGTCGCCGCGTACGATACCTCCGTCGACGCCGCCGCAGGCGATGCGGCATCGGCGACCGTCACAGCGGCCCCTCCGGCGTCGGAGACGCCCGACGAGGCCAGCCCGTCGCCGGTGCGCCCCACCTTTCGGGACTGGCTGCGGCCGGAGCGCACCCAGGTGGTGGTGGCGATCCTGCTCGCCGTTGTGGCCTTCGCCGTCGTCACCCAGATCCGCAGCCGCGGCCAGGTCGACTCGTACAGTTCCCTGCGCCAGTCGGACCTGGTCGGCATGCTCGACGGGCTCAACCAGGAGTCCCGGCGGTTGCAGAACGAATTGGAGTCCCTCCAGGCCGCCCGCGACCAGCTCCAGTCCGGCCAGGATAACGAGACGCTGGCCCGCGCCCAGGCCGAGGACCGGCTGACCGCGCTGGGCATCCTCGCCGGCACCATCCCGGCCCAGGGGCAGGGGATCACCATCACCATCACCGATCCCCAGGCCAAGGTGAAACCGGCGATGATCCTCGACGCCCTCGAGGAGATGCGCGACGCCGGCGGCGAGGTGATGCAGATCAACGGCCGGATCCGGGTCGTGGCCAGCACCTGGGTCGGCAGCGGCGCCTCGGGGATCGTCGTGGACGGCCAGGCGGTGTCGACGCCGATCACCCTCGAGGTGATCGGCGATCCGCACTCCCTGGAGGAGGCGGCCCGGTTCCGCGGCGGCCTGGTGAGCCAGATCACCGACCCGCGGGTCGGTGGGCAGGTGACCATCACCAAGTCGGATAACCTGACGATCACGTCCCTGCACACCGCGCGGTCCCCGCAATTCGCCCGTACGGATCCGAACGCCGACACGGGGACGGGCAAGGGCAACTGACCCGGGCGTTACGCGCGTGTTTCGGCGCCCCGTCGGCTTACCGGCGCCCCCGGACTCTCGGCGTTAGGCTAAGGTTCAGTGTTCAGCGACGAAGGTCACCCAGACCCAGGAGGACGGATGGAGCTCCCCGAAGACCTCAAGTACAGCGAGGAACACCTGTGGGTCCGGTCGGGGAACGGCCGGGCGGTCCGGATCGGTTTCACCGAGTACGCCGTCGACCAGCTCCGCGAAGTCGTCTCCATCGACCTGCCGACCGTGGATGACCTCATCGCCGCCGGTGACGTCGTCGGTGAGGTGGAATCGGTGAAGGCCGCCAGCGACATCCTCTCGCCGGTCGCCGGCACGGTCACCCACGTCAATCCCGATCTCGATACGAACACCGCCCTGGTGAACGACGACCCGTACGGTGACGGCTGGCTGTTCGAGGTCGACCTCAACGACGACGACGGCGTCGACGACCTGCTCGACGCCGATGCGTACGCCGACCTGATCGAGTCCTGACTGCTCACCCTCGAGACCAAGGAACTGACTGACATGTTGTGCCCCTCCTGCGGCCACCTGAACACCGAAGGCAGCAAGTTCTGCTCGCAATGCGGCGAGCCGTTGGTCACGGCGTCCGAGACGACCAAGGTCATCCCGGCGTACACCGAGGACAACGACACCGACGAGCTCAACTCCGAGGAGAAGGCGGCGGTCACCGCGCTGCCGACCGGCTCCTCGCTGCTCGTCGTCCGCCGCGGCCCGAACGCCGGCGCCCGCTTCCTGCTGGACCGTGACGAGATCACCGCGGGCCGCCATCCACGCTCCGACATCTTCCTCGACGACATCACCGTGTCGCGCCACCACGTGACGTTCCTCCGCCGTCCGGAGGGCATCCTGCTGCGTGACGTCGGCAGCCTCAACGGGACGTACGTCAACCGGACGCTGGTCGATGGCGACATCCTCCTCAAGGACGGGGACGAGGTGCAGATCGGGAAGTTCCGGATGATCTACTTCACCGGCGGACGTGGCTCCCGCTGATGACGGAGGCCCGACACTCGATCGGGTGGGTGGTCAAGGAACTCACGCCCGAGTTCGCTGATCTGTCGATCTCCAAGATCCGCTATCTGGAGACCGAAGGACTGCTCAGCCCCGAGAGAGCTCCCTCCGGATACCGCAAGTATTCGGAGGGGGATGTCAAGCGCCTGCACTACATCCTCACCATGCAGCGGACGCACTACCTGCCGCTGAAGGTCATCCGCGAGCACCTCGACCAGATCGATCGGGGCCTCACCCCGCCCCGGATCGAGACCCCCAGTCCCGGTGTCCCCGATCCACCGCCCGAGCCGGTGGCCCCGCCCCCGCGCCGCCCGCTGAACGGCGCCGACCCTCGGAGCGATGATCCTCGCGGTGTCGATCCTCGCGGTGTCGACTCTCGCGCGGCCGGCGACCCGCCGACACGTCCCGCCGAGCACCGCAAGCGGCGCCCCGTACGGCTCAGTCGCGCGGAACTGATCGAGAAGTCCGGCCTGGCCGAGCCGATCCTGGCCGAACTCGAGCGGCTCCTGGTCATCACCCCCCGGCGCGGCACGCACTACTACGACCAGGACGCCTTCGCCGTGGCGGTGGCGGCCAAGCAGCTCGCGACGTTCGGCATCGATCCGCGACACCTGCGCCAGATCAAGATCGCCGCCGACAAGGAGGTCGGGTTGATCAACCAGGCCACCGCCGCGCACACCCGACGGGGCAGCTCCCGCCAGACGATCGAGGAGCTCACCCGGCTGATCAACGTCACGCACCTGGCGATGGTGCGCTCCGGGGTGCAGCGCGAACTCGGCTGACGCCACCGTACGATCCTCCCGGCCGGAGGGCTGGCGCCGGGGACGCCCGCGGGTAGGGTGGGGCCATGCGCGAGATGGACGTGGTCGGAGTTCGGGCCCAGATGCCGAACAACGAGCCCATCGTGTTGTTGCGGGAGGTCGGTGGCCACCGGATGGTCCCGATCTGGATCGGCTGGAACGAGGCGAACGCGATCGCCGAGGCCCTCGAGGGGCTGCGCCCGCCGCGTCCGCTGACCCATGACCTGATGATCGACACCCTCACCGGCCTGGGGCACGCCCTCAAGGAGGTGCAGATCACCGAACTCGAGGGCGGCACCTTCTACGCCGTCCTGCTGGTCGACGGAGTGGAGATCAGCGCCCGTCCCTCCGACGCCATCGCGCTGGCCCTGCGCTGCCAGGCCCCGGTCTACTGCGCCGAGGATGTCCTCGAGGTGGCCGGCTTCGAGGAGGAGGAAGAGGCCGAGGAGGAGGTCGAGAAGTTCCGCGAGTTCCTCGACCACGTCAGCGCCGACGACTTCGAGGACGAGCACGGGGACGGGCCCGGCGAGGACGAGGGGCCCGGCGGGGACGAGGGGGACGACCAGCGGGGCGATGACGACCCGCCGGGGGATGCCGACGACGACGGCCCGGCGTAGAGTCTGACCTGAACCCTCAACCCGTCCCTCAGCTTGAGGCACCGGGTGGGCGTGTCGCCGTACGGCGCACCGCCACGTCCGCGTGCCCTGATTAGTGTCAACGTCGTCAGCTCGAGAGCCGAGCAGGTCATCGGAAGGCGGAGAACATGAGCAGCACGGCGGACACTCCGACGTCTCGCACCGAGACCCCGCTCGCCCAGGCGACGCTCTTCGACGGTGACTTCGCGCCGGTCCCCGAGGACGTCGGATTCCGTGGTCCGGTCGCCGCCAAGGCCGCCGACATCACCTACCGCCAGCTCGACTACTGGGCCCGGATCGGCCTCGTCACGCCCGGCGTCCGCAGCGCGAGCGGGTCGGGCAGCGCCCGGCTCTACAGCTTTCGCGACATCCTCCTGCTGAAGGTGATCAAGCGGCTGCTCAGCGCCGGCGTCTCCCTGCAGCAGATCCGTACGGCCATCGACTACCTGCGTGATCGCGGGGTGGAGGACCTCACCGAGGTGACGCTGATCAGCGACGGCGTCTCGGTCTACGAATGCACCCGCGACGACGAGGTGATCGACCTGCTCAAGGGCGGTCAGGGCATGTTCGGCATCGCCATCGGGTCGGTGTGGCGCGACGTGGAGGGATCCCTCGCCGAGCTGCCGGCCGAACGCAACGCCGAGGAGACCCCGACCGTCGTGCCCGGCGACGAGCTCGCCGCCCGGCGTCGCCGCCGTCAGGCCAGCTGACCCTCGACCGGCTGCCCGAGGGCCCGGAGGACGCGGTGATGACCAGGCTGAAGGAGGTGCCGGCCCGCGCGAAGCGGGTGCCCTGGATCGCGCACCTGCTGCGGATGCAGCACCGCTACGGCACCCGGCTGGGCGACCAGTTCGCCGGGGCGATCACCTACTTCTCGGTGCTGGCACTGGTGCCGCTGTTGATGATCACCTTCGCCGCGATCGGATTCACCCTCACCGTCGTACGTCCCGACCTGCTCGTCCTGGTCGAGGAGTCGATCACCCGCCAACTGTCCGGGATCGGGCCCGACCTGCAGCGGACGATCTCCGGGATCGTCCGCAGTTTCCTGGTCAACTGGGGCACCATCGGGCTGGTCGGTCTGCTGTCCGGGATCTACTCGGCCTCGGGCTGGGCGGGCAACCTGAAGAACGCGATCCGCGCCCAGACCCGACAGCAGTTCGACCTCGCCGGGCACAAGCGCGGCATCCTCGCGGAGACCGCGGTGAACGTCGCACTGATGCTGGGACTGCTGGTGCTGATCCCGCTCACCATCGCCCTGGCCAACGCCTCGACCACGCTGACCGACCTCCTGCTCCAGCTGATCGGCGGGGAGGGGATCCCCGGTGTGGGCGCGGCGCTGCGTCTGGTGGGGATCCTCGCCACCGCGGCGGCCGGCTGGGTGCTCTTCGTCTACCTGCTGACGGTGTTCCCGGAGGAGAGATTCGCCTTTCGGGTGACCTGGCGCGCCGCCCTGATCGGCTCGGTGGGGCTGGGTCTGCTGTCGTACCTGACGAGTTTCCTGGTCGCCGCCTTCACCGGCAACGCGGCCGCGGCACTGTTCGGCCCGGTGATCGTGCTGATGCTGTTCCTCAACCTGTTCGCGAGGTTGATCCTCTACGTCGCCGCCTGGATGGCGACCGCCGTCCAGCAGGCCAATCCGCTCCGCGTGCAGGACATCGACGCCCCGCTGGTGGGTGCGGCCGCGAGCCCGCCTGCCCCGCCCGGTGTACCGGACACGGCCCCGCCCGGTGTACCGGACATGGCAACGGTCGGCGGCGCCGACGACCGGGTCGCTGCGGCCGCCGCCCCGCCACCCGGCAGCATCCAGGTCAGCCGCAGGATGGCCGTACGCAACGCCCGGCTCGCGCTGCGCACCGGATGGATCACCGGTGCCGTGGCAGGGATGGGGGTGGGCACCCTGCTGGCCGCGGTGGCACGTCTGGCGCGTCGGCACTGAAGCTCCCGCTGGAAGACCGAGCGCAGGCCCGGCGACGCGCAGGAGATGGCGTACGAGGTCGCGTACGTCGACCGTCCGCCCAGGTCGGGACATGGGCGGGGCGGGACATGGCCGTGGATCGGGACATGGCCGTGGGGCGACCGCCGCAGCGGCCGCCCCACGAGCGAAAGGTCCCGCAGGCCGCGGATCAGTCCTGCAGCGGCTTGGTGGACTTCGGCATCGGCTGGCCGATCTGGCGCAGCATCTCGGTGAACCACTCGCTGGTCACGTCGAACGGCTTGCCGCCCTTGATCCGCTCGAACTCGATGGCGCGCAACTCGTCGTCGTGCTCCTCGTCGTTGCCGATCACGCCGGGCACCTTGCCCAGCGCCGACTCCACGGCGAGATCGCACATCGAGGAGATCAGGTCGACGTCCCACTCGACCGGAGCGGCGGACCGGGAGTAGTAGCCGGACTTCTGGACCAGCACCTTCTCGGCGCCGATCCGCTCGGCGAACTGGCTGGCGAACCAGTTGCCCGGGTTGATCTTGTCGAGCTTGACGTGCCCGAAGGCGTCCCGCGGCACCTCCTCGCCGGACTCCTCGAGCTCCTGCACGATGCCCTCGACACCGGCGCCCTCGGACAGGAAGATCGTCACGTTGCCGACCCGGTCCATGATCTCCTTGAGGCGGGCCGCCTCGTCGTCGATGCTGAACTCGTCCTCGGGGACGTACACGGCGTGTACCTCCCAGGCCTCGCGGCTCAGCCCGATCTCCGGCAGCCAGGCGCGGGTGTCCAGCCAGTTGCGGTACTCGCGGGCGGTGGCGGCGGTCAGCCAGCCGCAGTGCCGGCCCATCACCTCGTGGACGATGAGCTCGCGACCGACAGAGTTGTGTTCCGCGATGATGTTGCGGGCGAAGACCGCGCCCATCTCGGCGGCGGTCTGGGCGCCGAGCGACTGACGGATCGGCACGATGTCGTTGTCGATGGTCTTCGGCAGACCGACCACGGTCAACTCGTAGTCGTGCTCGTGCAGGTAGGCGGCCAGATCGGCCGCGGTGGTGTTGGTGTCGTCCCCACCGATCGTGTGCAGGATCTCGACACCGTCGGCGACCAGGCGATCGGCCGCGACCTTGAGAGCGTTCTCCCCGGGCTGGATCAGACCGCGCTCGAGCAGGTCCTTCTCATTGGTGAGCTTCACGCGCGAGTTGCCGATCGGCGACCCGCCGTACGTGTGGAGCAGACCGGCGCTCGCTCGGACGGCCGGCGTCACCGTGAGGAAGTCCCCCTGGAGGAGACCCTGGTATCCGTGCTTGTACGCGATGATCTCGCGCTCGGGGGCGATCTCGGTGTAGCGCTGGATGAGACCGCCGATGGCGGAGGACAGGCAGGGGGCGAAGCCACCGGCCGTCAGCAGAGCTACCTTGCCCGGCATGTGAATACCTTTCGTTCGTGAACGGGACGCGACAAGCCTAAAGCGCGCCCGTCCGGCCGGGAGGGGCGGGGTGGCCGTGGCCGCCGCGCCACGAACCGTCGGCGTGCCATCATGCCGATGTCGCGGGTGGGGGACACCGCGCAGAACACCGGGGGGATCCGATGACGACGTACGCAGCCGGCCCTGGGCCGGCCCGACCAGGGCGCCGCGACCAGCGGGGGCACGCCCTGTCGGTGATGGTGCTGCTGGTCACCGTGGCGCTGGGACTGATGGCCGGGCTGGTCGTCGACGGGGGCCAGCAGGTGACCGCGATGCGACGGGCGACCGCCGTGGCCGAGCACGCCGCCCGGGCCGCCGCCGACGCGGCGGCGGCCTCGGCACTGGAGGGCGGGCCCGATCCGCAGGCGGCCGGGGCGGCGGCGTCGGCGGTGCTGGCGGCCGAGCCGGAGGTCACCGGGACGGTGACGATCCGGCCGGGTCGGCGGATCCGGGTCGAGACCCGGGCCGAGCGACCCACCGTGTTCCTCTCGGTGATCGGCATCGGTAGCGTCCACGCCAGTGCGTCGGCCTCCGCCGATCTGGTGCGGATCGGCTGAGCGACCCGTACGGTGCCTCAGCCCAGGCTGGCGGCCATCCGCGAGATCGCCTCGGTGAGGATCTCCGGGGAGGTCGCGAGGTTGAGGCGTACGTGTCCGCGGCCGATCGACCCGAACGCCGGGCCCGGGTTGAGCGCGACCCGCGCCGAGTCCAGGAAGTGCCGGTAGGGATCGGCCAGCCCCAGCGCCGTGCAGTCCAGCCAGGCCAGATAGGTCGCATTGCCGGGCAGCTGGGTGACCGCCGGCATCGTCGAGGCCAGCAGCCGGTCCACCAGGGCCCGGTTCGCGGCGATCTCGCTGCGCAACTGGGTGAGCCACGGCCGGCCCTCGTCGAGCGCGACGGTGTGGCTCAGCACTGCGAGGTGGCTGGCCGCCCCACGGGCGGCGTCGTACGGCACCGCCGCGAGGTCCTTCGTCGCGGCCGGGCCGGCGACCATCACGGCGGCCTTGAGGCCGGCGAGGTTCCAGGCCTTCGAGGCGCTGAAGAGGACCAGCGCGTCCTCCGAACCGGGCATCGACAGATAGGGCACGTAGTCGATGCCGGGATCGGTGAGCGGGGCGTGGATCGCGTCGACGATCACCCGGATCCGGTGTTCCGTGGCCAGCCGGGCCACCGTCGCCAGGTCCTCGGCGGAGTGGGCGCGGCTGGTCGGGTTGTGCGGGCTGGCGAGCAGGTAGGCGGAGGGCCGTACGCCGAGACGCCCGGAGAACGCCGCCTCCAGTGCGGCCAGATCGAGGCGGCCGTCGGCAGCCATCGGCACCTCGAGCAGTTGACGTCCAGTGCCGGTGACGGCGGCGAAGAACGGTGGGTAGACCGGCGGATCGACCACCACGTGGTCACCGGGTCGGGTGGTGACCTCGATGGCGTTGCGGATGCCGCCCATCACGTCGGGCATCAGGCCGATCCTGGCCGGGTCGAGTTCCAGCCCCCACTGGTCGGCGGCGAACCGGGCGACCGCCTGCTCGTAGACCGGACCGGACGGATAGCCGGTGTCGCCGCGGTCGATCGCCTCGTGCAGGGCGGCGGCCACCGGGGGAGCCACCCGGCAGTCCATCTCCGCGACCCACAGCGGGAGGACGTCCGGCGGGTAGCGGCGCCACTTCATCGACGTGCGGGTGCGCAGCTCGGCCAACGGAACAGTGAGGATCTCGTACGTCACGCCCAGCAGACTAGTGCGCCGACCCGCACAGTGACGGCAGACCGACGGTAGGCTGTCCCTCCATGGCGAAGTATTTCGACGTCCACCCGGTCAACCCGCAGTCCCGGTCCATCCAGCAGGCGGTCGACATCCTGCGCGGTGGTGGACTCGTGGCCTACCCGACCGACTCCTGCTACGCGCTCGGCTGCCGGATGGGCAACAAGGAAGGCCTCGACCGGATCCGACAGATCCGCAAGCTGGACGACAAGCACCACTTCACCCTCGTCTGCTCCAACTTCGCGCAGCTGGGTCAGTACGTCCAGATGGACAACGCCGTCTTCCGCGCGGTCAAGGCCGCCACCCCCGGCCCGTACACCTTCATCCTGCCGGCGACCCGCGAGGTGCCCAAGGCGATGGTGCACCCGAAGAAGCGTACGGTCGGCGTCCGGGTGCCCCAGCACGTCACCGCACTGACCCTGCTCGACGCGCTGGGCGAGCCGCTGATGTCGAGCACGCTGCTGCTGCCGGGCTTCGAGGAGCCGCTGACCGACGGCTGGCAGATCAAGGAGGAGCTCGACCACCAGGTGGACGCGGTGATCGACTCCGGCGACTGCGGCGTCGAGCCGACCACCGTGGTGAACTTCACCGGTGACGAGGTCACCGTCGACCGGATCGGCGCCGGGGACCCGACCCCCTTCGAGTGATCCGGACCGGCCGACCCCGGCGGGTGGCTGGGCCGCCCGGGCCGGCGGGTGGCTGGACGGCCGGTGCTCGGCGTCCGGTCAGTGCCGCAGCTGCTCGATGTAGCGCAGCGAGTTCGGCTCGCACCGCGCCTCGGTCGCGATCCGCATCGGCGCGATCCGGCCGCGGTCGCGCAGCTCGTAGAGCTTCGGGACGACCCGGTCGCGGACCGTGGTGGGGGACAGGGTGTTGAGGTAGATCTTCGTGCCGCCCTCGAACCCGGCCAGGTTCGACACCCGCCACTTCAGCATGATCCGCCACGGCATCGGCTCCAGCACATCGATCGGGCGGTGGTACCACTCCTCGTTGCTGGGCACGTCGACGCCGGTCGCTGCATGGCAGGCGTGCAGCAGGTCCGACATCGCCCGGACCTCCTCCTCGGTGGCCTTCCACGGCACCGGTGCGGCGCTCTTGGAGTAGACCTCGAGGGTGGGGTAGCGGTGCCCGAACCCGGCGAAGGCGACCGCGTGGTCGTTCTCGGCGACCACCAGATTGTGGTAGCCGGCGTAGTTCACCGCGGCCTCGTTGTAGAGGTTCGGGTTGGCCCGGATCCGCTCGATCTCCAGCTCGTTGTTGACGCCCCGCTCGTCGATCGCCACCAACTGCTTGTGCAGGTGGTCGAAGGAGGCGCCGGCCGGCTTGAGCCAGTTCTGGAACGCCGCCACGTAACGTACGTAGCGGTTCGCCGCGTAGAGACGCTTCATCGCCTCGACGGTGAAGGTCATGTACCGGTAGTGCTCCTCAGCGGTGAGGGTGCCCGACGAGGCGAGGCCGGTGTCGTCGTACGCCCCGTCGGTGAAGTGCCGCCGGGCGACGATCACGTCGTGGCCGCCGCCGAAGAAGCCTGCCGCCTGGGCCCGTCGCTCGTCCTCGGACAGCGCCGCCCAGTCGCTGTTGGAGAGCCCGGCGGCGCGCATCCGGGTCTGCACGATCCGCAGGACGTGGTCGCGGCCGAGCGTGGTGGCCAGGTAGTCGTCCATCCGGCGCTGCAGGTCGGCGGGCATGTCGTAGCCGTAGTTGGCGCGCCAGTAGTCGTACGACACGATCTCGAACAGGTTCGGGATCCGGCGGAACTCGGCGACAGTGTCGTGGAGGTGGTCGGCGCCGACCCCGTCGAGCTGGCGCCAGCCGTCGCCGTCGCGGACCATCCGGGACTTCTCCGGCGGGGTCTCGAGGTAGCGCTGCTCGCAGAACGCGCACCAGCGGCCGTGGTCCTCGGTACGCAACGGCTGCGGCGAGGGGTGGCTGATGCCCAGGGGGCGGTGCGCCCGACCCGGCACGGTCCACACCTCGGTGCCGCTGAACGGGTTGACCTGCTTGATCGTGCCGTCAGCCATCTCCTGCATGAGCTGTGCGGACGGAATGAGCACTGCTGAGGACATGTCCCCTCCTGTTCCCCTGCCTGGTGGCAGCCGCCAGCCTAGCGAGGCGGCCCCGCGGAACTAGCCGGTGGTCAGCCCGGGGACCCGGTGCCCGCGGATCTTGCGGAGCCGGAGGGCGTGTGCCGCCAGCGCCTCGTCCTCGGCCGACACCGGCCGCCACTGCGGGATGTCGCACAGCCGACCGTCCGGGCCCCGGACACCGTAGGTGATCGCACAGTGGGTGGTGAGCTCCCGCTGGTCCGTGCGGGGGTCGCCGGACCGGACGTGCACCGAGATGTCCATCGTCTTGCGGTTGGTCCGCAGCAGCCGGGCCTCGAGCTCGACGACATGGCCGATGTGGATCGGCCGATAGAACCGTACGCCGCCGGAGTAGACCACGGTCGGCGTCATCCCGGACCACTGGCTGGCGCACAGCCAGGCCGCCTGGTCGATCCACTCCATCGCGGTGCCACCGTGCACCTTGCCGCCCCAGTTCACGTCGGTCGGCTGGGCCAGGAAGCGGGTGACGACCTTCGGGGCGGTCCCGTCGGCGGTGTAGGCCTGGCGGGCCATCTCGTCCTCGATCTCCTTGCGGATCCCCGCCCGGCCGACGGCCGCCTTGGCGTGCGCCCGTTCCCGGGCGGTGATCGGATCGAACTCCGCGACCGGCACCGAGTGCCCCTGGCCGTCGGTGGCGACGAAGATGACCAGACAGTTGGTCGCCTCGGCCCAGCGCAGCGTCTTCGGATCGGAGTGGCGTACGGTGCACTGGATGTGCATCGACGTGCGCCCGGTGTAGACGATCCGTGCCTCGACCTCCACCAGGTGTCCCGACGGGATGCCGTGGCGGAAGGAGACGTGGCCGACGTACGCGGTGACGCAGTAGTGACCGCTCCAGCTCGCGGCGACGGCGTACGCCGCCTTGTCGATCCACTCCAGGATCCGCCCGCCGTTGACGATGTCCTCACCGTCGAACAGGACGTCGGTCGGGGCGGCGAGGAACCGCAGGGTCTCCACGGGGGATCGGGTGGGCACGGGACTGCTCCGTTCTGCTGACTGCGGCTCACTATCTCAGGCGGCCCTGCGCGGCGGCGGGGGGTCGTGCCGTCGCGGGAAACGACCTTCCGGAGGTCAGGCTCGCCGTGCGGTGGCCGTCCGGAGGGGGGCCGGATGTCCGGGGCGGTCTCCCGGCCCGGGCAGGGAGTGGGTCAGTGCCGGCCGGCGGCCCGCAGTCGTCGGCGGGACAGGTAGATGCCGACCAGGCCGATCAGGTAGATCGGCGCCTGGGTGGCGAGCGCCACGGTGTACGCCTGTCGGCTGTCGTGCCCGTCGGTCGACACGGCGTCCAGGACGAGACCGATCACCAGGATGCTCACCAGACAGGCGATGAACCCGCCCATGATCACCATCCCGGTGCCGGTCCCGACCCGCTGTGGCGGCTGGGAGGTGCGGATGTAGTCGAAGCCGATGTTGGAGCCGGGCCCGCCCAACGCCAGGGCGACGATCAGGACCACCAGCATCCCCACCGGAGGGACGCCCGGCCACAGCAGGGTGATCGTCCAGCAGACGACCTGCAGCCAGACCAGCAGCAGCGCTACGTCGGCGCGCCGGCGCGGATGTCGGGCGGTGATCCGGCCCACCACCGGGCCGGCTGGGATGGCCACCAGGACGAAGAAGGACAGCAGCGTGCTGGCCAGTGCCGGGGAGTAGCCCAGCCCGGCGGTGAGGTAGGGGAAGCCCCACATCAGCGGGAACAGCATCGCCGAGAAGCAGGTGCTGAAATGCACCCAGAAGCCCGCCGCGGTGGATGGCGTGGTGACCACCGCGCGGACACTGGTCAGCAGTGCGGCGGGAGAACCGGACGTGTTCGGCCGCCACTGGCCGGATGGGGCGGTGCGGCCGAAGACCCCCATCAGCACGGCGGCGATCACCGAGGCACCGGCCGCGGCGAGGAAGGCGGTCTGCCAGCCGGCGTTCTCCAGGACGGCGCGGAACGGGATGGCCGACAGGATCTGGCCGGCCTGGCCGATGAGGCCGGTGAGCTGGGTGAGGATCGGCACCTGGTGGGGCGCGAACCAGGCCGGGACGAGGCGGATCACCGAGTTGAACGTCATGGCGTCGCCCAGGCCGACCAGGATGCGTCCGATGATCGCGACCGGGACCGAGCCGGTGACCCCGACCAGGAGTTGTCCGACGGCCATCAGGACGGCGCCCACGGTGATCACCCGGCGCGAGCCGAACCGGTCGAGGGCCAGCCCGACGGGCACCTGGGCCGCGGCGTACACGGCCAACTGGAGCACCACGAAGACCGACACGATCCCGGCGCCGGCGCCGAAGTGGTCGGACGCCTCGATACCGGCGACGCCGAGGGTCGACCGCTGCATCACCGCGACCGCGTAGACGACGATTCCGATCACCCACACCGACCATGCCTGACGACCCGCCACGGGCCCCATCGTCGCACCACCTGGTGACGACGCGGTGTCGGCCGGGCGGCGCGTCGGCGGATGGTGGCGGTCGGATCGGGCGAGGGCATTCTTACCGGCCGGCCGGGGAGACGGTGTTCGTGAAAATTTCCATAGGTTTGCCCTATGGAAATTTCGTCGGAGGTACCCGGGGGGCCGAAGGCGGCCGTCAGTAGGTGATACAGGTCAGTAGGTGATACCGAAGTCCTCGTAGCGGACGGTGGGGGTGCGGATCTCCCGCTCGAGCCGCTCGACCTGCCCCGGCGTCATCGAGGACTTGAGCGTACGCAGCAGTTCGATCACCTGGGCGTGGGTGCCCTGGGCAATGATCTCGACGGTCCCGTTCGGCCGGTTGGCGACCCAGCCGACCAGCCCGATCCGGGCCGCCTGGCGTTCGGTCCAGAAGCGGAATCCGACGCCCTGCACATGGCCGTGCACCACCGCGTGCAGCTCTTCCAGGGGCCGTTCTCTCATGTTCCGAGCCTAGAGGCATCGCCGGCGGCGTCGGGGCGTTCTGGGGGCTGTGTTCAGGGGGCTACAGGGGCCGGGATGTCCGACACGTTCGGGGCCGAAGGGCCCGGTCCGACATCTGGGGTACGACGTGGTCTGGGGTACGACGTGGTCCGGCGCCGGGATCGTCGGACACGATCCCGGCGCCGGAACATCAGTCAGCCCTGGCCCTCGGCCGGAGATGTCAGTGGAGCAGGCCGATGGTCGCGGGGTAGCGGTAGAGCTCGCCGCGGTTGGCGAGGATCGCTCCGCGGATGTGGCACCACAGGGTCATGACGCCGGCGACGATCCACAGCACGACCGCGAAAGGGGCGAGGACGACGGTGAACAGCAGGATCCAGGCGACGACATTCATCACCCAGGCCCAGACATTGAAGTTGAACGAACCGGCAGCGGCGTTGCGGACGAAGTCACTGCGGTCCTTGTAGAGGAACCAGACGATGAGCGGGCCGACGAAGCTGAGCCAGCCGGCGCTCACGATCATCGCGATGATCGCCGACAGGTGGGCCAGGATCGCGACCGAACGTTCCTCGCCAGTGGTCATCGAGGGGGAGTGGCCGATGCGGGGATCGTACGGGCCGGCCGCGTACGGCGGGGCGCCGGACGGTCCAGTGCCGTAGGGATTGGAGCCGTAGGGGTTGGTCTGCATGCGTCCATGGTGACCCAGCGCAACGCCGTACGCAGCGCTCACGGGGGTGGATTCCGGGCGTGCTCGGGGTCGGGCCCGGGCGGTCCTGCGCCCGGGTGAGATCCTGCGCCGGCCAGTGCACTGCGGATGTTCGGCGCATGCGACGATGCACGGCGAGCCCTGCAGTCACTCGGCCAGCGCTCCTCGGGTGCTCGGCATGGTCAGGCCCTGCGATGTCTCTTGCGCCGAGCGCGGATCGGAACGGGTCCCGGCGAACTACAGTGAGGAAGCGGGGCGTACGCGCGGGCCTGGCGTACGCGCTCTGGAGGAGTGGCGACGATGGACGCAATCACACAGTCCAGGACATCCACCGGCACGGACGTGCACCGGCTCACCGCGGACGACGCACTGCGGACGTTCGGCCCCGGCGACCGCGGGCTCGCGTCGTCGCAGGTCGCCGAACTGCTGGCCCGGCACGGACCCAACGTCCTGCGCGAACAGGCACGTCGACCGCTGGTGCTCGTCTTCGCTGCCGAGTTCACCAGCCCGATGGCCATCCTGCTGTGGGTCGGGGGACTGGTGGCGCTGCTCGCCGGGATCGTCGAACTCGGGATCGCCATCGTCGTGGTGAACGTCGTCAACGGGGTCTTCGGGTTCTGGCAGGAGTATCGCGCGGAGCGGGCCACCGAGGAACTCAAGAAGCTGCTGTCGGGCCACGTGACGGTGGTCCGTGACGGCGAGGTGCGGGAGATCCCGACCCAGGACCTGGTGCCCGGAGATCTGCTGGTGGTCGCGGAGGGCGACCGGATCGGTGCCGATGCCCGGTTGGTGGAGGCCAGCGACCTGCAGATCGACCAGTCCGCGCTGAGCGGCGAGTCACGAGCGGTGCACAAGGACGCCGGTCCGGTCGCCGAGGACCTGCCGGCGGCGCAGCTGCACAACATGGTCTTCGCCGGAACGAGCGTGATGAACGGCGACGGCCGGGCCGTGGTGACCGCCACCGGGATGGCCACCGAGTTCGGCCGGATCGCCGACCTCACCCAGTCGGTGCGGGAGGAACCGAGTCCACTGCAGAAGGAACTGGGCCGACTGACCCGGCAGCTGTCGGTGCTGGCGCTCGGTCTGGGCGCCCTGTTCGTCGTGGTGGCGGTGGTGTTCGTCGGTGAGCCCTGGGCACGGGCGTTCGTCTTCGGGCTGGGCATGGTGGTCGCCTTCATCCCCGAGGGGCTGCTGCCGACCGTCACGCTGTCGCTGGCGATGGCGGTCCAGCGGATGGCCAGGCGCCATGCGCTGGTGAAGAAGCTGTCGTCGGTGGAGACCCTCGGCTGCACCACAGTGATCTGTTCGGACAAGACCGGCACGTTGACGCAGAACGAGATGACCGTCACGGACCTGTGGGTGCCGGGAGTCTGGTACGCGGTGGACGGACGTGGATACGCACCGGAGGGGATGATCCACCGACAGGACCCCGTCGCCACCGGAAGCACCACCGGGACCGCGACGACCACGGACGATCGGGCCACAGTCGGCCCGGCCGGCGCTGCACCGCAGGACACTGCCGCACCGCTGGCCAGCACCGCACCGCAGGATGCCACCGCGACGACGGACCCTGCGCTGCGTACGCTCCTCGAAGCGGCCGGCCTGTGCAACAACAGCGCGGTGCGACCGCCGGCCCCGGACGAATCCCGGTGGACCGTCCACGGCGACCCGACGGAGGCCTGCCTGCTCGTCGTGGCCGCCAAGGCCGGCCTGGACCCGGAGGCCCTGCAACGGGAGCGCCCACGACTCCGGGAACTGGCGTTCGACTCCCGACGCAAGCGGATGACGACGATCCACCAGGCGGACGGGCGCCGGCTTGCGTACGTCAAGGGAGCCCCGCAGTGCGTGCCGCCGCAGTGCTCGTGGATCGTCCGCGACGGCGTCCGGCGGGAGATGACCGAGGCGGACCGGGCCGAGATCACCGCGGTGAACGACGGGTTCGCCCGTCGTGGGCTGCGGGTGCTCGCGGTCGCGGTGCGTACGGTCGACGTCGTCGCCGACCCGGCCACGTACACGGTCGACGAGGTCGAGCGGGAGCTGACCTTCCTCGGCCTGGTGGCGATGGAGGACCCGCCCCGCGAGGGGATCGCCGAGGCGGTCGCCACCTGTCACCGGGCCAGCATCAGGATCATCATGATCACCGGCGACTACGGCCTGACCGCGGAGTCGATCGCCCGCAGCATCGGCGTCGTCCGCGGCGCTGACGTCCGGGTCGTCTCGGGGACCGAACTGGCGCGGATGTCCGAGGAGGACCTCGTCGAGGCGCTGCGTGGGGAGCTGATCTTCGCCCGGGTCGCGCCAGAACAGAAGTTCCGGGTCGTCGCGACCCTCCAGTCGATGGGGGAGATCGTCGCGGTCACCGGTGACGGCGTCAACGATGCGCCGGCCCTGAAGAGGGCCGACATCGGGATCGCCATGGGCCGCACCGGCACGGACGTGTCGAAGGAGGCCGCCGACATGATCCTCACCGACGACCACTTCGCCTCGATCGTGACGGCGATCGACGAGGGACGCGGGGTCTACGACAACATCCGCAAGTTCCTCACCTACATCCTGACCAGCAACATGGCCGAGGCGGCTCCGTCGGCGGTGTTCCTGGTGTCCCGCGGCGTCGTCCCGCTGCCGTTGACGGTGATGCAGATCCTCACCATCGATCTCGGCACCGACCTGCTGCCGGCCCTCGGTCTGGGCACCGAGCGCCCCGAGTCCGATGTGATGGACCGGCCACCTCGGCCTCGCAGCCAGCGGCTGATGGACCGGCGGGTGCTCGGCCTGGCGTTCGGCTGGTACGGCCTGCTGGAGGCGGTCTTCGCACTGGTCGGGTATCTGGTGGTCAACGTCGCCAACGGCTGGCCGGCGGTCCCGTTCGCGGCCGACGGGGAGCTGTACGCCAGGGCCACCACGATGACCCTGGCGGCGATCATCTTCTGTCAGATCGGCGCCGTGCTCGGCTGCCGTACGACGTCGGTGTCGTTGTGGACGATCGGGATCTTCTCCAACCGCCGGATCGTGTGGGGCATCGTGGCGGAGATCGTGCTGCTCGCCGCGCTCAGCTATGTGCCGCTGCTCCAGGGGGTCTTCGGCACCGCACCGTTGCTGCTGGCCGACTGGGCGGCGCTGGCCGTGCTGCCGGTGGCGATGGTGCTGCTCGATGAGGTACGGCGCGGGTACGTACGCCACCAGGGCCGGGTCGCCGAGCGGGAAGCCCCCGCCGTGGCGCCCCGGCCCCGGTGAACGGAGCGGGCGGAGCAGGTCACTGGACGACGACGTCGCCGACCATGCCCATGGTGTCGTGGAGCATGCAGAGGTAGTGATAGGTGCCGGGCTGCGTGAAGGTCACCGTGAACGTCGACGGGACGCCGGCGAACGTGTTGTACGGCGGTGGCAGCATCAGGCCGGAGGACAGGGCGCCGCCGGAGTAGGCCGAGGGATCGCCGTGGGGCGCCAGGTCCGCAGGTTCGGGCCCGAACGTCACCGTGTGCGGGATGGGGACCCCGCTGTTGCGTCCCATGTCGAAGGTCACCTGCTCACCGGTGCGGATGTACACCGTCGGACGGATGAAGCGCATCACCAGCGCGGTCTGGTCCGCGGCGCCGACGAAGACGTGGTGGTTGTCGGCGGCCGCCTGGGCCTTGGCCCGGAGCCGGACGCCGTCGGACCGTACGGTGGCGGCGATCTTGGCGGCCTGTGCGTCGTAGTTCTGCTGGGTGGACGGGTACGGGGTGCCCGCGGGTCGTACGTGCACGGTGCCGACCATCATCGCGCCGTGGACGTAGCAGACGTAGTGGTAGTCACCGGTGCCGGTGAACGTCAGGTTGTAGTGCTGGATGTCCGCCGGATCGGTCGACATCACGCCGGAGTTGCGGAACTGGCCGGGTGCGGAGATGGTCGTCTGCGGGGTGGGCGTGACCATGTACCCGATCGCGGGATCGAAGGGCACGGCCGGGGTGCTGGCGGTGAAGAAACTGACGGTGTGGATCTCCATCGAGTTGGCGACCCAATGGACGGTGTCGCCGACGTTGATCGAGATGTCCTGAGGTGCGAACGCCATGCCCTGGATGGCGCCGTCCTGGGACTGCTGGCCGACCTTGACGGTCCAGGTCACCGGACTGGTCAGTGGCGGGGCGGCCTGTGCGGGCGCGGTGCCGACGGCGAGGAGGAGGGTCGTCACGAGCGCGACCAGGACTTTGAGGAACGGCGACCGTACGCCGCGGGGGGTATGGACGGGCATCAACTGCTCCCTCCGGGAGTGGCACCGCAGGGGTGCCGAGTCGGATGTGCAGCCCGGTTGTCCGGTTGGCGCGCACGCGACGGCGACCGGGCGGACGCAGACCCTAGGACAACGCTAAGTATGAGCTGCGTCACAATCGTTCACCTGTGGGGGAGCCATGTCCATCGGATTTCCGGTCCTGCAGAGGGGCGGATCCTTAGCGTGGGCTCAGTGGTGGTGAGGCGAGAAGGGGCGCGCCGGGTGGGGCGGGATCGTCCGGCAGCGCCGGCAACCGGCGGATCTCGGCCAGCGACAGGCTCTCGTCACGCAGGGCGTCGATCATCCGCTCCCTCGTGCATGGTCACGCTTCGGTGATGAAGCCGAGTTCGCGGGCCTTGCGGACCCATCGCGCGGCCGTCTCGTACGACCTGTTCCATCTGGCCTGGACGGCCTTCATCCCTTGCTGGCGCCACACGTCGGCGACCAGGCGGTAGTGGTCATCGGGGAGCGCTGGTCCGCCGCGTCGTCCCGTCGGCACGCGCGGTGCGATCCGGGTGCGCTGTTCAGGGGTGGGAGCCGTATCGTCGTGGCCGTCGTGGCCGTCGCGCGGTGTCGTGACACTCCTGTCATTAGTCAGAGTCTCGCCGTTCATAGTGGCAGAAATGGCGGCACTGTCATTCGGTATCTTGACAGTGTTTGGCAGACCGAGGAGCTGCCACAGTTCGTCGAGCCACCGGTCGATGTTGGTCGCCTCAGCCATGGCGCTGGGGGAGATCGGCTGACCGGGCCGCGCCGTCATGGTCAGCTCCGTGGCGGCGACGCTGCCGTTCACCAGCTCGGAGGTGATGACCAGGTGCGGACGATCGGCCCTGGGCATGTCGAGCTCGATCACCAGAGGAGAGGGGAACCGTACGTCGCCGATCTGCTGGAGGTCGGACAGCCGGTAACTGACGATGCACGTCGCACCATCCGACAGGGTGACATGCCGCGAGTACAGGCCGCCGCCCGCCGCAAGCATCGTGATCACGTCGTTCTTGTTGGCGCTCACGGCCTTCATCCCCTGACGCTCGGTGGCTTCGGTGCACACGGTCACTGATCTGGTCGAAGTCTGCCCACGGTCGAGCATCATGTCAAATGACACTGACGGAGTCACCAACGATTCCCGCAACACTGACACAGTGACAGCACTAATCGATGACAGACGCGGGCTGCCGGCCGGTGGAAACCGCTGCCCACCACGCCTGCCAGGCACGCCATTGAATCAATGTCAATTATTAGTCAGTCAATGTCAATCGGTCGCGGAATGTCATTAATCTCTTTGGAATAGTGACATTGGGTGACAGTGTCAGTGTCGATGGAGAATGTTCGGGACCGGGTGGTCAGGCGAGATGTGGGGGAGTCGGCCGGCCGCGTGGAGGTTGGTCTGGGTTGTCAGGGGGTCGGGCGCTCGACGAGCCACGTTGCCGCCGCGGATGAGCATGGAACCGGGGGAGTCGCGGCAGCGATCGCGGGTCGGACGTGCCGCACCGGCAGGTGTGGCCTGTGGTGCGGATCCGACGGTCGTTCGACGCCTGAGCACAGGTGGCGTGTACCGAGTATCGCGAGGGGGGAGTAATCGAAGGCTTCGGCTGAGCGGCCGGAATACCAGGTTGTCGTGGGAAGTGTGCGGAGGTCTGCTGGTGCCTGGGTGCCGTATCGTCACGTCCCAGATCAAGGTCCGAAGTCATATGCGCCGACAGGCGGGCACGTCAGTGCTGTGGACCTGGTCGTTCGTGGGCATCGGCATTGCCATGGCCTGAGCATTGAACCGCCCCGGCATGTCCGGAGACTCCGAACCTTGGGAAGGTTGGAGTCATGGCAGGGAACACGTCGAAGAGGTATCCGGCTGAGCTGAAGGCCAGGGCGGTGAGGATGTATGCCGAGATCAGGCCGGATCAGGACACCGATTGGGGTGCGATGGCCCGGGTCGCGGAGCTGCTGGGGATCTCCACGGCCGAGACGGTGCGTAAGTGGGTGCGGCAGGCCGAGGTCGACCAGGGCGCCCGGCCGGGGGTCACGTCGGAGGAGTCGGCCGAGGTCAAGCGGTTGAAGCGGGAGAACGCCGAGTTGCGGCGGGCGAACGCGATCCTGAAGGCGGCGTCGGCTTTCTTCGCGGCCGAGCTCGACCGGCCCGGGCAGTGATCGTGGACTTCATCCGCGAGCACGCCGACCACCAGCCCGCCACCGGTGGGTTGCGATGGGGGGTAGAGCCGATCTGTGCCGTGTTGTCCGAGCATGGTGTGAAGATCGCCCCGTCGACCTACTACGAGTGGCGCGACCGGCTGCCCTCCAAGCGCGAGCAGCGCGACGAGGTGCTGCTGGCACATATCCGGCGGATCCATGCCGACAACTTCGGGGTGTACGGACCCCGCAAGGTGTGGCTGGCGCTGAACCGGGAAGGCATACCCGTCGCCCGCTGCACCATCGAGCGGCTGATGCGCCAGGCGGGGCTGGCCGGGGTGGTCCGCGGCAAGGTGAAACGGACAACGATCGCCGGGATCGGGCCCAAGCCGGCCGACCTGGTGAATCGCAACTTCGAGCCGCTCGCGCCGAACCGGTTGTGGGTCGCCGACTTCACCTACGTGTCGACCTGGGCCGGCTGGACCTACGTGGCGTTCGTCGTCGACGCCTACGCCCGCCGGATTATCGGCTGGCGGGCCGCTACCACGATGACCGCCGACCTCGTCCTCGACGCGGTCGAGCAGGCCATCTGGGTGCGTGAGCGGGAGGACCGTGCCGACTTCACCGCCCTGGTCGCCCACCACGACCACGGCAGCCAATACCTCTCCCTGGCCCACAGCCAACGCCTCGCCGACGCCGGCATCACCCCCTCAGCCGGCGCCGTCGGATCGAGCTACGACAACGCCCTGGCCGAGAGCATCAACGGGATGTACAAGACCGAGGTCATTCGCCGGCAGGGACCCTGGAGGGACGTGAACGCCGTCGAGATCGCCACCGCAAAGTGGGTCGACTGGTACAACCACCGCCGCCTCAACGAGTACTGCGGAGACATGCCACCGGTCGTTCTCGAGCAGGCCCACTACGCTCAACAACAACCCTCAGCAGCAAGCTGAGGAGTCAAACCAGCGAGTCTCCGGACATGCCGGGGCGGTTCACATCGGCATCGAGCGTGAGGCTCGTGCCTCGACGGTCCGGGACGAGCCGGAGGTCCCGGTTGATGAGTCTGGGCGTGTTGGTTGATGAGTCTGGGCGTGTTGGTCCAGCCGAGGGATCTGCTGTTGCCTGAAGTCGTCGAAACGGATGTCCGATAATGCACATTATGTCAGAAACGAAAGGGTGAAGCTCGGCTGGAGGGCTGAATGGCTCCCCCTCGGGTGCCGTTGTGCCCATAGCGCCGTTGCGTCGCGTCACCTCGGAACGCCGCCCGTCCCGCTGGATCGCCGCCCGGACGACCTCCTGTCGAACCGTGCGGCCGCCGTGCTCCTCCTGGATGGCTGCCGGCCGATCGCTCCAACATCTGGATTCGGATGGATTCGGACCAACGTCCAGATTCGGCCGACCGAATTCGAACGGCGTTCGAATCGTGTCGATGTGGTGGGTCCGGCGCCGTGGCCGTCCTGCGTGGTCCCGGTGCCCGGTCCCCGTGGTGACGTCGTCGTACGGGCGGATCGGTGTCGAACGAGCGCCCGGGACGCCGAGGTGCGGTGTCGTTCGTACGCCCCTCCGTCCCGGCCGGACGGGTCGCGACTCTAATGTCGTAGTACTGCACAAGGACGACGCGGCGTGGCGAGGCCGGGCAACTGCCGCGCCGGCTGTGCGGACGGGCTGTCCGCTGCATCGTCTGGCTGCCTGGTGCAGGAGGTGGACTACCGGGACTCATGGCCGGGCGACAGCGCGGCGGGCCGCCACACGGATGGCGGCCGGTCGAGATCGCTTGCCGGCAATGTACCGCTTCCCCCTGGTCCGCCACCACGGGCCGCGCGTCGACTCGTACGACTCCCCTGCGGTCGGTGTGCAGCCGCGGCTGGCAGTGTCTGACCGGTGCGCTTGAATCGTCCATGTGTGCGGATCGACCCGGAGGGTGACGTGTCCGCATCAGGAATCGGTCCGCCACCAGGCGTCCCGGCGGAGTACGAGCGTGATCGGTCGTCGTCCTCGACGAGGCACGACGATGAGGACACTGTGAGAACTGGAGGAGAAGACGATGGTGGCACCGCCAAAGGCCCTGCGTATCACCCTGGGGGCGGCGGTCGACCGCTATCTCGATGCCGTCGCAGCCCAGGTGACAGTGGGCAACCTCTCCCCTGCCACCCGGGACAATTACGCCGCAGATCTGGCGGACTTCACCGGGATCGTCGGTGCTGATGTCGTGGTGGACGACATCAGCGGCCAGGACGTCGACACGGCCATCGCCCGTTTCGGCTCGCTCCCCGATCGGCGCTTCGTCGACCCGGCCCGCAAGCGGGCCCCGGGAATCAGCGTGGCGACCCAACGACGCTTTCGCCAGTCCGTGTCGAAGTTCTTCAGCCACGCGGCCCAGAACGGGTGGGTGCAGCTCTCCCCCATGCAGTGGTCGGTCCTCAATCCGACCGTGCGTGGCGGGCTGCGGACCGCGCGGACGGCGTTGACCGGTGACCAGGCCCTTGCCCTTCTCGAGTACGGGCCTGGTGAGCCGGAGTCCAGCGCAGTTCGTCCCCATGAGCGCAACTGGGCCAGGGACCGGTTCGTCCTGTCCGTGCTGGCGGTCCTCGGGCCTCGGGTCTCGGAGCTGTGCGGGGCCGATCTGGAGGACATGTGGACGGAGGACGGTCAGGTGATCTGGCGGATCGAGGGCAAGGGTGGCAAGGTCCGCAAGGTCCCGCTCTCCCCCTGGCTCGCCGAGCGGCGGGATGCCTACCTCGCCGTACGCCCCGCCCCCGGCCCCCAGCTGAGTCCGGAACAACGGGCGGATGCCTCCCGGGCCCTGGTCCGCACCGGCCGTGGGGCCCGCTTGGATCCCAGGGATGTCCAACGGTTGCTGCGCCGTGCCGAACAGCGGGTCCAGCTGGTGGCCCCGGAGCGAGCCCGGGAGGTGACGCCCCACGCGCTGCGCCACACGGCGGCGACGATCATGTTGTCGGCCGGCTGGGACGTGAAGCTGGTCGCCCAGATGCTCGGTCATTCCTCCATTGCCACGACTGGCCAGTACCTCGACGAGCTGCCCGGCGAGCTTGCGGCCGCTGTGGCGGCCAACCCGTTGTCGGTCTCGTGATCTGCCGGACCGCAAGAGACAGTGCCCACGCCAGGTCGTGGCGCAGTATTCCCCGCTCCTGCCAGAGGCCGTCCCTGGCGAAGCGAAGATAACAGGCTTGGGCACCCCCTCCCCTTGGTGCTTTTGGGGCGCGGCGCGGGACCGACGTGCGGGTGGTACCGGAGGGGCAGCGGGGCGGATGTCGCGCAGGCCTGTTATTATCGCGAGGTGCTGATGCTCTCGCCCTCCGATCGCGTCCTGGCTGTGCTTCCCGACCTGGTGGATGAGCTGTCCCGCCAGGCCTCCTCCTCCACCACCCGCCAGCGCGAATGGGCCATCACCGCCGCCCTGGACCACTACACCCGAGGCGCCGGAGTGAAGGCCATGGCGCGGGTCACCATCGAGGACCTGCTCTCCCCCGACGCCGTACAGGACTACCTGCGGGCCGCCGCTGAGGGGAGCCTGCGCCAGCGCGCCCACGGCAACCAGCGCGCCACGCCGGAGTCACCACGGACCGTACGGGCCAGGGCCTCGGCACTGCGCTGGTTGGCGGCGTGCACCCAGCAGCCGGCCCCGGCGGCCGTACACGACGCCACACCCTTGGAGGAACTGACTGCACACACGGCAGAGCACACGGTCCTGACGGTGCGCGCACTGCGCCACCAGAACAACGCGTTCATGAGCAGGGCTGCCGCAGCCATCGCCCTCGTCGCCGCCGCAGGGATCTCCAGCGAAAAGCTGATCGAGCTGCGCACCGAGGACCTGCGGACCACCGTCGACGGCGCCTGGCTGCGTACTGAGGCTGTCGATCCACTCCCGTCGGCCTGGCAGAGCGAATCCGACACCGGTGAGGTCTACGCCCGGATACCCGCCTGGGGCTGGGGTGCGGTGAAGGCCTGGTTGGGCCACCGGCAGCGCCTGGTGAATGCCCTGGAAGGCAGCGACCACGGGGCGCTGTTCGTCACCTGCGCGCCGAACGGGCGCCACGTGCCCCCGGGGATGCCGCTGCACGCCCGAGGGCTGGTGCGAGCCCACCAGCGCGCAGTGGGCAGCCTGGCCACCCTCGAGCCCGACATCGATGCCCCCCAGCGACTCTCGACCGTACGCCGCCTGGCCTGGGCCTACTGGATCACCCCAGCTCCCGTACCAGGACCTCGCTGAGAGAGCGCGAACGCTGCAGGTGCGCCGACAGGTCCTGGCACTGTGCCCGCAACCGGGCCACCTCGGCACGCAGCTCCTCGTTCTCGACTTGCAGCGCCGCCAATTCCTCCGATCGCGGCGACGCCGCCTGGCCACCACCGCGGACCGCCGGCGACCGGTCAGGAACGCCCTGGGGGCCACGGGGACCGGGCCCCCGGCGCGGCGAGCGGTGCTCCTGATACTCCTGCACACCGTCGGCACGGAACAGCCAGCCGGACCCGCCCTCATCGCGGACCGCAGGCAACACGCCGTCGCGGGCCAGCGAACGCACCCGCTGCGGAGAGACCTGGAGGATCGTCGCTACGTCGGCGGTGGTCAGCAACTCGGTCACGAAACAATCGTGCCATGCCCCTGTCCGCCCGCGCGGTCGAGGTTTCCCCGTGAACTCTCCGAGATCCGCCGGTCCCGGCGGGACAGCAGACGCCGCACACGGACAGCCTCGGAAGCCCATGCCGTGCGGGTGGCTCGAGGTCCACGGCGCCCAGCAGCCGGCCCGCCAGCGAAAGTTTCGTACGAAACGCGACCGCAATACGTACGGTCCATCGTCGAACGTTTCGCGGACGGGAAGGTTTGCGGTTTCGCCTTCTTTCGCACCCACCCCTGCCTGGCGTTCACTGCTCGGCAGGTCGGAGCTCCTTCGAAGGTTCGCACCTGTCCGCGCTTTCGGCATTCGCAGGTTCGGCACAATTTGCGAAACTTTCGCCGCTGGCGCGTCTGCTGCCTGCTATTCGCCCGCGCTCGATGCGGCATGCCGCTCGTCGCCGAGGAGCCGTTGATCCGGGGGGCGGCCTTCGGGCTCCAACTCCGGGAAGCACAGGGAGCTGCCGTTCTTCGAGGCGGCGTCGGCGGTGCGGTTCTTCGAGCGGCACCTGCGGGCATGACGTCCACGGTGCCCCCGGGCAGGTGACCTTCAGCCGACGCCGCCTGCTCCCCTGGCAGTCCTACGCTGCGAGGGTGACCGAAAACCAGCGCACGAGCCGGACCGCCGGCGAGCCAGCCCGAGACGGACGAACCGACGCCGCGGACTGGGCGGACAACCTCGATGTGATGCGGGAGGAGATCATCGCGGGCGTCCTGGCACTCCCGCTGGCAGAGCGGCGGGTGTCACGACTGCCCAGTGGCTGGTCCCCGATCGAACTGCTCAGCCACGTCCTTCACATGGAGCGGCGGTGGTTCGTCTGGGGATTCCTCGGCGAGCAGGTCACCGCACCGTGGGGTGACTGGAATGTCGACGATCCTGCCGCTGGGCCCGGCGCCAACGGGGTGGCCCCGAGGTGGACGGTCGACGAGGACGCGACCGCGGAGTCCCTGGTCTCGGACCTGCGCCACATCGGCGCGCGAACGCGGGCCGTGCTGACCAGTCACGCACTCGACGCCAGAGCGCACATCGGGGGACGGTTCACCGACGATCCGCCCACCCTCGGATGGATCTGTTTCCATGTCCTGGTGGAGTATGCACGGCACGCCGGCCAGTTCGATGTGGTGCGGGAGCTGGCGGCGACCGCGGTCTGACACTCTGAGGCCTCCGGGCCACGGCGCCGTACGGTCGTGCTCTTGTTCGGTCGACCTGCCGCGCGCATGCTGGAGCGGTATCGGTCGCTCGGCCGACGGAGATGTTCGGTCGCCGGGGATCTGGGCGCAGGTCCGGTGGAGGCCACCATGAGCAAGCAGTCGGTCGTCGTCTCCGCGGTGTCCGTCGCGGTGATGGTGGTCCTCATCGTCGGCGTGGACCTGGCGTTCTTCCGGGATCGATTCTGGCTGCGACTGATCGCCAACATCGGGATCGTCCTGGTGTTCGTGGCCTGCTATTTCCGCTTTCTGAAACACTGACCCGCGCGGGAGACTTCTCCTCCGGGCGCTGTCGCGGGACACAGCCTCCGGCCGGCCGCTGAGCGCTTCCGTCGCGGCGGCCCTCCGGTAGATTTGAGGTACGCCGTCAAAGGGGAGGCCGACGCCGATGCCCTGGTTCCTGTGGTTGATCCTCGCTGCGGCCCTGGGGGCTGCCGAGGTCTTCACCCTCACCTTCGCCTTCGGGTTGCTCGCCGCCGCCGCTCTCGTCGCGGCGGTCGTGGCCGGCCTCGGCGGCGGGCTGTTGGCCCAGGTCCTCGCCTTCGCCATCTCGGGCGCCCTCGGCCTGTTGGTCATCCGCCCCATCGCCCGGCGTCAGATCACGGCTCCCCCGCTGTCCCGCGAGGGCAGTGAGGCGTTGATCGGGCGCAGCGCGGTGGTCCTCCAGGAGGTCACCGCCACGCAAGGCCTGGTCAAGATCGCCGGCGACGAATGGTCGGCCAGGTCCTTCGACGAGACCCAGGTCATCCCGGTCGGGGCCACCGTCGAGGTCCTCGAGATCGACGGCGCACGGGTGGTCGTCTATCCCCGTGAACTCCTGCCGTGAGCGACGGCGTGAAGTCACACCTGCAGTGAACAGAGGTGGAGAGCAATGGAATGGGTGCTGGTCCCGATCATCGTCGTGGCGATCCTGGTGGTCTTCCTCGTCCTCGGGAGCGTACGGGTCGTCCCGCAGGCCCGCCGCTACATCATCGAACGCTTCGGCCGTTACCGGGCGACCCTCCAGCCCGGGTTGAACTTCATCGTCCCGCTGGCCGACCGGGTGAACAGCCGGCTGGACATCCGTGAGCAGGTGTTCACCTCGCCGCCGCAACCGGTGATCACCGAGGACAACCTCGTGGTGAACATCGACACGGTGCTCTACTACCAGATCACCGAGCCGCGCGCGGCGGTCTACGAGGTGGCCAACTACCTGCAGGCGATCGACCAACTGACGGTGACGACGCTGCGCAACGTGATCGGAAGCATGGACCTCGAGCGTACGTTGACCTCTCGCGAAGAGATCAACGCGCAGCTGCGGACGGTCCTCGACGACGCGACCGGCAAGTGGGGCATCCGGGTGAACCGCGTGGAGATCAAGGCGATCGACCCGCCGCCGACCATCAAGGAGGCGATGGAGAAGCAGATGCGCGCCGAACGGGACAAGCGGGCGGCGATCCTGCACGCCGAGGGCGAGAGGCAGTCCAAGATCCTCACCGCCGAAGGCACCCGTCAGCAGTCGATCCTCGAGGCACAGGGCGACCAGCAGGCCGCCATCCTGCGTGCCGACGGCGAGGCCAAGGCCATCGACCTGGTCTTCCAGGCCGTCCACCGCAACGATGCCGACCCGAAGGTGCTGGCGTACAAATACCTGGAGACGCTGCCGCAGCTCGCCGCAGGTGACAACAACACTCTCTGGGTCATTCCCGGGGAGCTGACCAAAGCGATCGACGCGGTCACCCAAGCGTTCGGCGAGCACGCTCCTGCCGAGGCCCGGCCGCCGGCCGTGGGTGGCACCATCGGTGCGTACGGCGAGCAGGCTCCCGGTGTCGAGGCGGGATCCGGCGCTGGACCGGAGGGCGGCGAGGAGGGTGACACCCGCGCGCTGACGGCCGGGTCGCAACCGGCCTACGACATGGTGCCCACGGCCGAGCGGGTGGCCGAGATGGCGCAGGCCGCGGTCAACGACGCCAAGGCTGCGGCGGCAGCCGCCGAGCGGGAGACGCCGGCCGAGTGAGGCGGCGACATCGCCTGATGTCGGTCGCCGTGAGGTTCTCCTAGGCTGGGCACACCCGGATGGACAGGAGCTCGATGTGGCCGACCCGACGTCGCTGACCGACCCGCTGCTGACCGACGTGATGGCCGAGCTGGGCGATCTGGAGGACCCGAGGATCCGTGCGGTGAACGAGCGCCACGGTGACGACCACGGGGTGAATCTGACCCAGCTCCGGACCGTGGCGAAGCGGCTGAAGGCCCAGCCCGAGTTGGCACGCCGGCTGTGGGCGACCGGCGACACCGCCGCCCGGCTGCTGGCGGTGCTGATCTGCCGCCCCAGGGCGTACGCCCGCGAGGAGCTGGACGCCATGCTCCGCGAGGCTCGTACGCCCAAGGTGCAGGACTGGCTGGTCACCTACCTGGTGAAGAAGAGCCCCCGTGCCGAGGACCTGCGGCTGGTCTGGTTCGCCGACCCGGATCCCGTCGTGGCGAGCGCCGGCTGGGCGCTGACCACGGAGCGCGTCCGGAAGAGGCCCGATGGTCTCGACCTCGGTGGACTGCTCGACACCATCGAGGCCGAGATGAAGGGCGCGCCCGAGCGGCTGCAGTGGGCGATGAACGAGTGCCTCGGCACCATCGGCATCGAGTTCCCCGACCACCGGAAGCGCGCCATCGCCATCGGCGAGCGGCTGGAGGTCCTCAAGGACTACCCGACTCCGCCGGGATGCACGTCGCCGTACGTTCCGCTCTGGATCGACGAGATCGTCCGCCGGCGGTCAGAGCCGGCCTGACCGCCAGGGCCCGCACCGCACCGGACGCCCGGTGTCCGGGTCGTGCCGCTGGTGCGCGTCGGACGGCAGCTCCGGCCAGCCATTGGCTGTCGGGCATCAGACCGTACCCGTCGTACGCGTTCCGGATCGGGAAGGGGGCCGGACGACACACCACGGGTACGGTCTGGCTCGGTGTTGCGGGTCTCAGAGGCGGCCTTGGGCGTCCGTCCCCCTCGGGATCGGCGTCATCCGGGTGACGACCGTCGGGCTGGCGAGCAGTGCCTCGACGTCGCCGTTCAGGATGCCGACGGCCGCACCGCGTGCGTGCGCGGCCAGTGCCTCCGGGCTGCTCCACTTCTCGATCATGGTGATGGTGCCGTCCTCCGCGTCGTGGATCGCGTAGAGCTGGCAGCCGTCGTCCTCGCGGTGTACGGCTTCGATGCCGGTCTGCATGGCGGCCACCAAGTCGTCCTTGCGACCGGGCAGCGGATGGAAGACGGCGGTGACGACGACAGTCATGATTCTCCTTCGGTGCCGCGTCCGACAGTGGACGACGGCGTCGGTGCGACGCTACGCCCCCGCAGACACAGGCGAAGCGGCACCCCCCGATCCTTCGGCCGGCGGATCGTAGACCGTACCGGTGGTGTGCATTCCCTCCCGGTCGCCCGTGCGCGAATGCACACCACGGGTACGGTCTGGCTCAGGCGGTGTGGGGCCCCGCCGGACGATCGCCGAGACCGTGGGCGTGCGGTCGGCTGACGCCGCGGAAGGCGGAGTGCTGCACCGGGGTCAGGTCGTAGCCGGTTTCGGAGTGTTCGGCGAGGTCGATGCCGGTCATCTCGGCCTCGGTGCTCACCCGCATGCCCATCGTCCGCGAGACGACGGTGGCGAGCAGCCAGGTCATCACGAAGGAGAACGCCCCGACCACCAGGACGGCGACGGCCTGCCGCCAGAGCTGGCTGACGCCCCCGCCGTAGAAGAGCCCGCGGACGTGGGTCGCCGTCCGCGGATCGGCGAGCAGACCGACCCCGAGGGTGCCGACGACACCGCCGACCAGGTGCACGCCGACCAGGTCGAGGGAGTCGTCGAGGCCGAAGCGGTACTTCCAGCTCACCGCCCAGGCGCAGATCGCGCCGGCGAGCAGGCCGATCGCCATCGCGCCCAGCGGGCTGACGGAGCCACCGGACGGAGTGATCGCGACCAGACCGGCGACCGCGCCCGAGGCCGCGCCCAGTGAGGTGGCGTGCCCGTCGCGGCGCTTCTCGACCAGCAGCCAGGCCAGCATCGCCGCGCAGGGGGCGAGCAGGGTGTTGACCCAGATCAGCGCGGCCCAGGTGCCGGCGACCAGCGCCGAGCCGGAGTTGAACCCGAACCAGCCGAACCACAGCAGCCCCGCGCCCAACATCACCAGGGTCATGTTGTGCGGACGCATCGGGGTCGACCCGAAGCCGAGGCGACGCCCCAGCACGATCGCCAACGCCAGTCCACCGGCACCACAGGCGACCTCGATCGCCGTGCCGCCGGCCAGGTCGACGGCGTGCAGGCGGTTCACGATCCAGCCGCCGTGCGGGGCGGTCAGCCCGTCGGCGGCGAACACCCAGTGGGCCACCGGGGCGTAGACGACGACCAGCCAGAGCACCGAGAGCAGGGTCCACGAGGCGAACGTCGTACGTTCGGCGATGGCACCGGACAGCAGCGCCACCGCGATGATCGCGAAGCAGCCCTGGAACGCCGCGAAGGCCAGCGCCGGGACCGTGCCGACGGCGGGATCGCCGTTCACGTACGCATCGAGGAAGGCGAACTGCACCGGATTGCCCAGCACCCCGCCGAGGGAGTTGCCGAACGCTTCGCTGTAGCCGATGACCGCCCAGGCAACCCCTACGGTCGCTATGCTGACGAAGCTCATCATCACCATGTTGAGGACGCCCTTGGCGCGGACCATGCCTCCGTAGAAGAAGGCCAGTCCCGGGGTCATCAACAGCACCAACGCCGCGCTGGTGAGGAGCCACGCAGTGTCGCCTGTGTTGATCTCGTGAACCACCTGCTCAGCCTCGGTGGCACGTGTTTCCGGGATGTTCAGACTCTGTTACAGCCGCGTGTTCGTGACGTTACGACCTCGCGTTGCCGGTGTTACGGTGACGTTTCCTCGGCGGGCACGAGGTGCCGGTGCGGGGCGGACGTGGTCGTCTCACTCGCGGAACTTGAGCACCTCGGTCACCGGCACCGACCGGGTGTCGTGCGCGGTGGCGAGCCGCACCACCACGTACGCCCCCACCGCGAGCCCGGCCATCACCGCGACGTCGCGCGGGGTGACGAAGAACGGGATGCCGAGCGGCAGTTGGACAGTCATCAGCCGCCAGACCCGGCTCATGATCACCACTGCCACCGGGATGGCCACCGCCATGCTGCCGACCACCAGCCACAGGTAGTTGTCGAGATAGAGCCGGGCCACCTGTCGGTCGCTGTAGCCGAGCGCCTTGAGCAGCGAGATCGAGTACCGCTGCCGGGCGACGACCATGCGGATCAGCACGTACAGGACCACGACCATGATCAGCATCGACGACCAGGTGACCAGCGAGACGATCCGGGAGAGCAGCGCGTTGAACTTCACCACCCCGGCGAGCATCTCCTCGCGGGTGGTGTGACTGAGCACCCGATCGGGGTCGAGGTCCAGCGGATGGTCCGACAGCAGGGAGTTGTAGTAGGGCTCGGTCGCTCCCCCGGCCGTGGCGGCCATCCGCTCCGCGGCCACCGGGACCGCCGGGTCCAGCAGCGCTTCGGCGTTGGCCGGCGTGGTGAAGCCGAAGGCGATCGCGTCGTAGTCGGCGATCCGTACGACCCGGAAGGCCCAGTTGAGCGACCTGCCGTCGCTCAGGGCGATGGTGTCGCCCACCCTCAACCGGTACTTCTGCGCGGCCGCCTTCGACAGCACCAGGTCGTGCTGGCCCAGTCCGCTCACGTCGACCGGGAAGTACGTGTCGCCCGGCTGGATGCCGAGCACGGTGAGCGCTTTTCCTCGACGCCCGTCGGCGCCGAGCACCTGCATCCCGACCGCGACGGCCGGATGGGCGCCGGGCGGCACCTGCGTCAGATCGGGAAACTGCAGCGTGTAGTAGTCGTGGAAGGTGAGGTCGGCCTCGGCCCGGGCCAGGTAGGCGTCCATCGAGGTGCGCATCCCGAGTCCGAACGCCATCAGCAGGGTGCACAGCAGCAGGCCCGCCGCGATCAGCAGGTAGCTGCCCAGGGTCCGCAGGCCCTGCCGCACCCGGAACATCGTCACGAACGGCAGCCGGTCCAGCCGCAGCGGCAGTGCCGGGCCGGCCGATGCCTGGGGGCGCAGCAGCTCCTGGGTCGGACGGGCCAGCGCGGCGCGGACGACCAGGACGTTGACCAGTGCGACCAGGGCGAGCGGGCCCGCGATGGCCCCCGCCACCAGCGGTGCGGACGGCTCGACCGACACCGCGGGGATCGAGTAGTAACCGGTGACCAGGCCCAGGGAGGGCGCCATCAGTCGGCCGAGGACCGTGCCGAGCGACGAGCCGACCGCCGTGACCGCCAACGGCAACACCAGGTAGGAGCGCAGCAGCGACGCCCCGGTCGTTCCCATCGCCGAGAGGGTGCCGATCACCACCGCGTCGCGCAGGATCCGGTCCCGGGAGAACTCGGCGAGGACATACGCGACGAGCAGCATCACCAGGATCGTCGACACCAGCGTCACGACCAGGGTGGTGCGGGCGTCCGAGGTGGCCCCGGTGATCCGCGGATTGTCCGCAGCGGGCAGGAACAGCGACATCGCCGGCACGCTGAGCGGCACCCCGGAGGCACTGGCTGCCTCGACCGCCCGCGGGACGTACGGATTACGGGCCACGCCAGGATCCAGTGACACCCGCTGCAGCTGCCGGCGCAACTGGTCCTGGGTGCCACCCTCCAGCAGGTAGCCGTACGCCGACACCACGTCGCGCGGATGGGCCGCCGCCAGCGCCTCGTACGTCACGGGATCGACCACCATCAGCGCGAACCCGAGCGGGTCGCTGGTCTGGCCGGGGGTCGGGCTGGCCAGTGTGTAGTCCGGCAGGCTGCCGATGCCGCTGATCCGCAGCGGCCGACCGTCGACGCTCACCGTGTCGCCGACCTGCAGGCCGTGCGCGGCGGCGTGCTGCTTCTCGACCATCGCCTCCGCCGGGCTGCTCGGCAGGGTGCCGGCGTCGAGGGTCGGCCGGCTGACCGCCTGGTCGGCACGGAAGACGCGGACGGTGGTGGCCCGGTCGCCGGAACGGCCCGGCACGTCGACGTAGGGTGTGGGCACGATCCGCGCGCCGACGGCCTCGGCGTCGGCGAGTTGCGGGGCGGTGAGCGGGGTGTCGGTGATGAACATGCCGTCGGCGAGCTGTCCTGCGCGTGCCCCGAGCGCGATCCCGCGCAGGGTCGCGGTCGAGGAGGCGAGCAGTCCGACGACGAGGCCCAGTCCGACGGTCAGCAGCACCGCGATCGCGGTCCAGCGGGCCCACGTGGTCCGGAACCCGCGCCACTGGTGGCGGACGGTGAGCAGGACGGTCGCGGCGGTCATCGGTCGAGACTCCGGCTCACCAGTCGAGGTCGGCGACGGGGCGCGGGGCAGGGTTGGCCTCGTCACGGACGACCCGGCCGTCCTGCAGTTCGATGACCTGGTCGGCGATCGCGGTGATCGCCTCGTTGTGGGTCACCATGATCAGCGTCGCGCCGTAGCGTCGGTGCACGTCCTCGAGCACCTCCAGCATCTGCTGTGAGGTGTGCCGGTCCAGTGCGCCGGTCGGCTCGTCGCACAGCAGCAGGTCGGAGCCTTTGACCAGTGCCCGGGCGATGGCACAGCGCTGTTGTTGGCCGCCGGACAGTTGGGCGGGGAACTTGTGCTGGTGCTCGGCCATCCCCAGGTGTTCCAGCAGGTCGTCGAGGTCGAGCGGGCGGCGGACGAGCTGGGCGGTGACCTGGATGTTCTCCCGTACGGTCAGGTCGGGCACCAGGTTGTAGAACTGGAAGACGAAACCGACGTGGCGCCGCCGGTAGCGGGTGAGCTCCCGGGACGACAGCGAGGTGACGACCTGGTCGGCCACCCGGATCGTGCCGGCGTCCGGGCTGTCCAGGCCGCCGATCGCGTTGAGCAGGGTGGACTTCCCCGATCCCGAGGCCCCGACGATGATGCAGCGTGCGCCCCGGGCGACGTCGAAGGACACGTCGTGGAGCACCTCGACCCGTGACTCCCCCACGCCGAAGTGGCGTGACACTCCCTCGACGCGGACATGGGCCGCGGTGGTCTGCTCGTTCATCCCGACCAGTGTTCCACCCGACGCCCGGTGTGCCGCCTGTCGGCGACGAGGTGGCAGCACCGATCAGCACTCGACAGCACCGATCAGCACTCGACAGCACCGATCAGCACCCAACAGGGATGGACACGCTCCCGGAGGCTCGCCGTCGCCCGACGTTCAGGATTCCTTCAGGAATCCGCCATCCTGCAGCACTAGCGTCCCGGCGTCCCCGACGAATGGAGCATCATGCCCAGCTTTCGCCAAGCCTGGGCCGCCGCCGTGGCGCTCGCGCTGCTCGGCACCGGCACCGGCCTCGCCGCGCCGGCCCGCGCCGCCGACCCCCTCCCCCGCATCCCCGGCCGGGCCGCCACCGCGGACTCGGTGACTCTGGCCGTCATCGGCGACTACGGCAGCTGCGGTGTCGACCGGTCCTGCGACAACGAACAGGCCGTGGCCGACCTGGTGCACTCCTGGAACGCCGACGCCATCCTCACGGTCGGCGACAACACCTACCAGCAGGGCCTGCCTGCAGAGATCGTCAAGGCCCAAGCGCCGTACAAGGCCGACATCGACGCGGGCCGGTTCTTCCCCGTGATGGGCAACCACGACTACGGCAACGGCTGCAGCCCGGAGTCGGTGCAGCCCAGCCTCGACTACTTCAGGGTGCCGGCCGCCTTCGTCGCCGGTTTCGGCAACGGGCTGGTCGACTTCCTCAATCCTGACGCCAACTGCCAGACCGGCGACAACCCGGCCATCCTCGGCGCGTACCAGGCCGCCATCGCCTCCTCCACGGCCGCCTGGCAGCTGACCGGTGCCCACCAGCCGGTCTTCTCCTCCGGCAAGGCCGGCAACAACCCCGATCGTGCCTGGGTGCTGCAGCCGGGAGTCGACCTGGTGCTGTCGGGCCACGACCACCACGCCGAGCAGATCACCACCGCCGACGGCTACCACCTCGCGATCACCGGCAACGGTGGCGACGGCATCACCCCTCTGTTCGGCGCGACGACCGGCAGTGTGTACCGCGACGCCTCGTACTTCGGGGCGATGCGGCTGACCGTCACCCGGGACGCGCTCACCGCCGAGTTCGTCGGCACCGACCGCCAGGTCCACTACTCGTACACCCTCAAGAAGGATGCCGCGGGGAGGGCGTACGTCGCCGAGCACTCCCCCTGGCAGGACCCGGCCACCGGCGGGAACAACGCCAACCCGGTCCCGGCCACCGACCGGGTGTCCTTCGACACCGCAGCGGGCACCTCCGACGGACTGAGCGCCGTGGCGTACGAGGACGGCCCCTTCCAGCAGGCCACCGTCGACGGACGCAATGCCCTCCAGCTGACGACGAACCCTCGCGGCGGCGCCAACTACCTCTATCTGCACGCCGACGATGCGAAGCTCAGCGGCGGTCCGTACAACGCCACCGCGACGGTCCAGTACCGCTCCGAGGTCGCCGGAAGCTTCTCCCTGCAGTACGACAACACCGCCACTGGTTCCGCGTACAGCCCGTCGACGAGCGTGACGATCGCCCCCGACCAGGTCGGCCAGTGGCGTACGGCGACCATCCCGCTGCCGAACATCTCCTTCACCAACCGCCAGAACGGCGCGTCGGACATCCGCCTGCTCGCTCCGGCCAATCTTCCGCTGGCCGTGTCCGGCATCTCGCTGGCCGTCGAGCAGATCCCGTCGGCAGGCACCGGCCCGGCCGTCGACGCCGTGGAGATGCGGATCGGTTCGGAGCCCGACGGCCTGACCTGGATCCCGTACGAGTCGGGTCCGGCCCACGAGATCACCGTCGACGGGCGCCGCGCGCTGCAGATCGACCGCAACACCTTCAACTCGGGCAACAACCTCTACCTGGGTGTCGACGACCGCTACGTCATCGGCGGGCCGTACACGGCGATGGCGACCATCGAATACCGCTCGCCGGTCAGCGGCTCCTTCGTGCTGCAGTACGAGAACAAGGCCACCGGCCAGGCGTACCAGTCGACCGACCGGGTGCAGATCCGTCCGGAGGCCGTCGACCGCTGGCAGGTCGTCTCGCTCAGCATGAACAGCGCCATGTTCCAGAACCGCCAGAACGGCAACGCCGACATGCGCCTGGTCGGGGCCAGCAACCTTCCGCTGGTGATCGGGTCGATCCGGGTCGACCTGCTGACCACCCCCGCCCAGGTCGCCGCCCGCGACACCGTCGCCGCTGCGGAGAAGGCCGCCGCCCCCACCGGTGGGATCCGCACCGACGCCCAGCTCACGGCGGCCCAGCAGGCGCTGGCCACCGCGCAGGAGAAGGTCGCTTCCCTGCCGGCCGGCCAGCTGCGTACGCGCTTCGAGGCCCGGCTCGCCGCGGTGACCTCCACGGTGCAGGCCGCCGCCGAGGAACTGCGGATCAAGGCCGCCATCGCCAAGGCCACCACGCTGCTCTCGGGGATCACCACCGCCGACCTGACGACGGCCCCGGCCCTGGACGGCGCGATCACCGACCTGGCCACTGCCCGCGACCTGATCGCCTCGGTCCCCGCCGAGCGCCGCGGCACGCTGCCGGCCGACGCGAACACGGAGCTGGTCAGGATCGGGGACGCCATCGCCACGTATGTCCGTGACCAGCACGGCGACCAGCCGACGCCGATGAGTGACGGATGGCTGACCACCGTGGTGGACGCGCAGTACACCCGTGGGGGCGCGGACGGTCTCAAGGGCCGGGTGCAGTCCCTGGTGAGCCGCACCGCCACCGGTGAGCGGGTGAACGACGCGATCGCGGCCTACCTGGCCGGTCGCTGACCTTCGATTCATCGAGGGCCGCGCCACACCGGCGTCTCCGGGCGTCCGGTGTCGGGCATCGGGTGCGACGATGAGGCCATGTCTGACGTACGTGTGAGAGTGGCCGGGCCTGCCGACCTCGAGGCCTTGGTCGAGCTGCGCGCCGAGATGTTTCGCGCGATGGGGACATCGGACACATGCGGTCCGTGGCGGGTGACGGCCCGCCAGTGGTTCGCCGACCGCCTCGATCACCCGGACTACCGCATCATGGTGGTCGAGGCGGCGGGAGGCGTCGTCGCGTGCGCGGTGGGCGCCATCCGGGACGCCGCCCCCTCCCCTGCCAGTCCGGATGGTCGGGACGTCCTGGTGAGCAATGTCTGCACCGCAGAGCCCTTCAGAGGGCTGGGCTACGGGCGGGCGGCGTTCGACGCGGTGCTGGCATGGGCTCGCCGGACGGGCGTCGGTCGCGCCGAGCTGATGGCGACCGAGGCCGGTCTGCCCCTCTACGAGCGCGCCGGCTTCGTGGCGCAGCAGTGCGTGGCGATGCGGGCCACGCTGTGCTGAAGCGGGCCGTTCGTGGGTGGCCTAGGCTGCCCCTGTGACTGAGGGAACGATCCGTACGGTGGCGGTGGTCGGCGCCGGGGCGATGGGGGCCATGTACGCGGCGCACTTCGCCGAGGCCGGGCTGGAGACCTGGCTGGTCGCGAGTGGCGAGCGGGCCGAGCGGCTGCGCTCGACCGGCCTGACCGTCAACGGGGAGCCGCTGCACGCCGAGGTGGTCGATCCGGCGCTGACCGCCGACCGGACCGCGGATCTCGTCCTCATCGCCGTCAAGCACCGGCAACTGGCCGAGGCCATCGCCGAGGTCGCCCCGCTTGTCGGCGATCAGACCACTTTCCTGTCTGTCCTCAACGGGCTGGACAGCGAGCAGGCCATCGCCGCGGCGTACGGCAGCGAGCGGGTGCTGTTGTGCATCGCCCTGGCCATGGACGCCCAGCGCGACGGTGACCGGGTCATCTTCCGCCAGCCGGGGCGCCTGGCGATCGGCGTGGGGTCCGGCCTCGGGACGGCAGAGCGGCTGCAGGCGACGCAGCAGGTGCTGGACCGGGCCGGACTGGTCTGGGTCGCACCGGTGGACATGCCCCACGAGATGTGGTGGAAGTTCCTGGTCAACGTGGGCATCAACCAGGCATCCGCGGTGCGACGGGAGCCGTACGGCGCGTTCCAGCACGACGGACCGGGTCGCTCGCTGATGCTGGCGCTGATGGACGAGGTGATCGCCGTGGCCCGGCCGGAGGGCATCGACCTGGGCGAGGCCGACCTGGCCGCCTGGGACCGAGTGCTCGCCGGTCAACCGCCCCAGGGCCAGACCTCGATGTACCAGGACGTGCTCGCCGGCCGACCCACCGAAGTCGACATCTTCGCCGGCCACGTAGTCGCCCTGGGCGCCCGGCACGGCATCCCGACCCCCTACAACCAGGCGATGCAGTGGATCCTGGCCTGAGAGGGGCGGCTCAGCGGGCCTGCGGAAGCTTCACCCCACGGCCACGCCGTGGATTGGACGGCGGTGGGACCACCGGCCCGATGTTCCCGTCGGGAGCCTGGTCGAGATCCACAATGACTGGCGCGTGGTCGCTCGGCCCGGTGCCCTTCCGGGCGGCCCGGTCCACCCACGCGGCGGCGACCCGTGTCGCCACCGGGGCGGAGGCCAGCACCAGGTCGATCCGCATCCCCAGATCCTGGTGGAACATCCCGGCGCGGTAGTCCCAGTAGGAGAACACCCGCTCGGTCGGCCAGTGCGCCCGCACCACGTCGGTGAGCCCGAACGCCGCGAGGCGCTCCCTCTCGGGCCCGGTGACGTGGGTCTGACCCTCGTACGCCGCGGGATCGAACACGTCGGCATCCGTCGGGGCGATGTTCATGTCACCGCACAGCAGCACCTCGGACGGCCCGCCGGCCACCGCCGTCGCCAGCGCGTCGAGCCACGCCAGCTTGTAGGCGTAGTGGTCGGAGCCGACCTCGCGCCCGTTCGGCACGTACAGGCTGTGGACCCGCACACCGCCACAGGTGGCGCTGATCGCGCGCGCCTCGGGACGTCCCTCGAAGTCCGGTTGGCCGGCGAATCCTGTCTCGACCTCGTCCAGTCCGACCCGGGACAGCAACGCGACCCCGTTCCACTGGCCCTGGCCGTGGTGGGCGATCTGATAGCCCAGCTCCGCCAACGGTGCGGCGAGCAGGTCGGTGAAGGCGTCGTCGGACAGTTTGGTCTCCTGGAGACAGACGACGTCCGGGCGCCGCTCCTCCAGCCAGGGCAGCAGCCGGGGAATGCGCTGCTTCACCGAGTTCACGTTCCAGGTGGCGATCCTCACGGACCCGACGCTACCGCCGATGGACGCGACGCGGAACGGCTCACCGGCTCGGCGAGGGGCGGGGACGACAGGATCCCGCGGGCCCGGCCCTGCGTGTCGCCGCGGGCGCGGCGCAGCTCAGGCCTGGTCGATGGCGCGCAGCGTCTCGCTGGTCCCCGACACGATCAGATGATCGCCCGCGTCGATGCGGCGATCATCGGAGGGCCGGTGGTCGTAGCGGCGTGATTCCTCGATGATCGCCAGGGTGAAGATGCCACGGGCACGCAGGGCACCCACCGTCGTCCCGACGAGCCGGCTCGACGGGACGACCTGCACCTCCTCGATGGAGAAGTCCAGTTCCGTGTTGGACATCGCGGCGTCGATGAAGTCGACGACTGCGGGACGTACGGCGAGCTGGGCCATCCGACGTCCACCCATCACGTACGGCGACACGGCCCGGTCGGCGCCGGCCTGCTGCAGCTTGGCGATGCCTTCCGTGGAACTCGCGCGGCCCACGATGAAGAGGCCGGGATTGAGCGAGCGGGCGGTCAGGACGACGAAGACATTGTCCGGATCGGAGTCGACGCAGGTGACCAGGCCACTGGCCCGCTCCACCCCGGCGCTCACCAGGGTCTCGTCGGCGGTGGCGCTGCCCGGGACGATCGGGATGCCGGCCTCCGCGGCCCGGGTGGTGGAGGCCTGGTCGACGTCGACCACCACCACCTCGTGTCCGGCCTCCAGCAGCTCGCGGACCACCATCGACCCGACCCGCCCGTACCCGCAGACGATGTAGTGACCGCTGAGTCGGTCAACTCGCTTCTGCATCCGCCTGGCCCTCCTCGTTCCGGTCATCGCCCGTTGCATCAGTGCGTCGGCCATCACGCCGACGGTCCCGAAGACGACGCCCACCGAGACGAAGGACAGCACGATCGTCCAGATCTTGCCGACCGGGTCCATCGGGTGTTCGCCGCTGAAGCCCACCGTGGCGAGCACGTTGACCGCCATGTAGAGGCTCTCGAAGAAGGTCCAGTCGGGCTGCGACCAGTAGAAGCCCAGCGACCCGACCAGGGTGACCACCGCCATGATGCCGACCCACACCACGATCACCCGCACCGCCGGGTCGCGGGTGACGCTCCCCCCGGGGGCGCTTCTCCATGGCCGCGATCCTATGACACAGGGCCTTCGCAGCCCGTGCCGTGTCGACATCAGCGAGCCGGCGGGCGCCGTCCCCACGGCGGGCGGCGGCGTCCCGGCGACGTTATCGAATCGCCGTCGTACGGTCGACGTCCAGCGCCGACACCCGTGCCATGCTGGGGTCATCCGGACGTCTCACACCGTGGCGTGACGCCACCTGCCGAAGGACTCTGACATGGGGATCGCCGCCCGCGCGCGTGCCGCACTTGCCACTGTGGCTGTGGCCGCACTGCTCGTGACGGGATGTACGCCGTCCCGGACGGCCTCACCGGGTGCCACCGCCGAGCCGACAGCCACCGCGTCCGCGCTCTCTCCGTCTCCGTCGCCGTCCGCGTCGGCCCCGACACCGTCGCCCACCCCCACCGGGGCCACTCCCTCGCCGCGACCGACCGCCGGACCGGCGATCCTGGAGCGCGGCGACTCCGGTCAGCAGGTCCGTGACCTGCAGGCCCGGCTCAAGCAGATCGGCTGGTTCTCCGGGTCCGTCACCGGCTACTACGGTGACGCGACCGTCACGGCGGTCAAGGGCTTCCAGACCAAGCGTGGTCTGCCGGTCACCGGTGCGGTCGACCAGACCACCCAGGATCGGCTGCGGGCGATGACCCACACGCCCACGGCTGCTGAGCTCGCCGACAGCTCGTCGGGCCGCGGGACCAGCACGGCCGGGCTCGACCCGCGGTGTCTGACCGGTCGGGCCATCTGCATCAGCAAGTCCACCCGCAAGCTGGTGTGGGTGGTGGACGGCCAGCCCCAGCTACGGATGGACGTACGGTTCGGCTCGGAGCTGACCCCCACTCGTGAGGGCTCGTTCCAGGTGGAGTGGAAGTCCCGGGACTGGGTCTCGACGCTCTATCACACCCCGATGCCGTACTCGATGTTCTTCTCCGGCGGTCAGGCGGTGCACTACTCCTCCGACTTCGCCGCACGCGGCTACAACGGGTCGTCGCACGGCTGTGTCAATGTCCGCGACTACAACGGCATCGCCACCCTCTACAGCCAGGTGCGCGTCGGCGACAAGGTGATCGTCTACCGCTGACCTCGACCGACACCTCAACCTGAGGTTGAGGGTTGAGACTTGAGGGTTGCTGGGGCAGGCGCTGCCGCGACACGTTCTCCTTTGTCGTGGCGCGGTGACCGAGGACATGGCGGTGACCCCCGGAGTCGTGACGGACGTCTCCCGAGGACATGACCGTCGGGGCTCCCCCGGGACGGACGTGACCTCCGGGACGCGCAATGATGGCCTCGTCCGACGCCGGCCTCGCTCCTCGTGCCCGTTCCGGGGTGACGCAGGGGCTCGCCCGGTCCGCGCGGAGTGTCTTGCCCGAAAGGAAGAGCCATGCCCCACCCGTCCGACCTGCCCACTGCCGCTGCCACGGACGACCGTCCGGTCGGCTCCGACAGTCGTTCGCCGCTGCTGCGCAGTGAAGACTGGTGGTCGGTGTGGGTGGGCCTTTTCCTCGTCGTCCTCAGCGTCCTGCTGTGGGCGCTGGGCGGCAGCATCGCGGCGATCGCCCCGCAGATCGCGAAGTGGAGTTCGTTCCCGGCGCTGGGCGCCCAGCTCGGTGGTCATGCCGTCACCATCGTCGCCCTCTATGTCGTCCTCGGCGCGCTGTTCACCCTGGTCGCACAGTTCCTCCGGATCCGTACGGCGCACTTCGTCGCCGGGTTCACCGCCCTCTTCCTGGGCGCGGTGGTCATCACCATCGTTGCCACCTGGTCATGGGCGAGCGCCTACAACCTCGAGGCGCCCCTGGTCGCCCTGGTGGTGGGCCTGCTGGTCGGCAACCTCGCCCCCGCCCCGGCCTGGCTCGACTCCGCCCTGCGCACCGAGCTCTATGTGAAGGTGGGCATCGTGCTGCTCGGGGCAACACTCCCCTTCACCCTCATCGTGAAGGCCGGCCCGGTCGCCTTCGTCCAGGCCACGGTGATCGCGCTGGCGACGTTTCTGGTGATCTACGTCGTCGGCACCCGGCTGCTCGGTCTCGACCAGCGTTTCGCCGCGACCCTCGGTGCCGGCGGATCGATCTGTGGCGTGTCGGCCTCCATCGCCGTCGGCTCGTCGGTCAAGGCGAAGAAGGAACAGGTCTCGGTCACCATCTCGCTCGTCGTGGTCTGGGCGGTGGCTGCGATCTTCCTGCTGACCGCCATCGCGAAGGCCCTCGGTCTCCATCCCGGGGTGGCCGGCGCCTGGATCGGGTCCTCGGAGTTCGCCGACGCCGCCGGTATCACCGCGGCCAGCGCCTTCGGGGAGCAAGGGTTGGCCGCGTTCACCCTGGTCAAGGTGGTCGGGCGGGACATCTTCATCGGCATCTGGAGCCTGATCCTCGCCGTGATCGCCATCACCTACTGGGATCGGCGGGATGCTGCGGCTGCCGGCGCGCCGCGGCCCCGGGTCGATGTCGCCCAGATCTGGCACCGGTTCCCGAAGTTCGTCCTCGGCTTCTTCGTGGGCTCGATCGTGCTGACCGTGTTGATCCTCGCGGTGGGAACAGCCGGCTCGGCCGCGGTCACCACCGACGTGATCAACCCGATCAAGGACATCAGGACCTGGGTGTTCACCCTCACCTTCCTGTCGATCGGTCTCACCACCCGGTTCCGCGATCTGACCTCGGTGGGCTGGCGTCCGCTGGCGGCTTTCAGTGCGGGTGCGGTGGTCAACATCCTGTTGGGCTTCGGGCTGTCGGCCGGTGTACTCGCCGGCTTCTGGTCCTCGCTCTGAGCAAGAGGACGTCCACCGCCATGAGACCCGACAACACGGTCTGCCGGGCCCGGATCATCGTCACCCTCGACCTCCCCGGCGGCGTCGGGCATGGCACCGCGGATCCCGCCGGGCTGCTCCGCGACCTTGCGGCGGCACGGGCGCGAATCGACCGCACGGAGGCGGTCGTCCGGGCCCTGGCCGACGCGGTCCCCGACCTGCAGGTCCGCCACACCCGACGCATGGTGGAACTGTCCACGTACGCCGCCGAGCTGGGCCGGGTCGAGACGATCCTGCGCGCGGCGGGCGCATTGCCACGGGAGTATCGCGTCGACGTCGAGTACTCACGCATGTGGGGCATGGTGTAGCGGTCGTGGGGACACCCGGTCAGTCGTGACAGCCCAGCACGCCGTACGGCCCCTCGCCACACCGGTGAGGTGCGACGAGGGGCCGTACGTTCGCTCGCGGTCAGCAGACCGTCGGGGGCCGCGTGGCTCAGCCGTACGCCACCTGTCGGTCGACCGCCCGACAGATCAGGCGCCCGACAGATCAGGCGCGGCCGGATGCCGCCCGGCGCCGGCGGGTGGTCGAGTCGATGATCACGGCCAGCAGGGTGACCAGGCCGGTGATGATGAACCGGATGGCCGAGTTGAGGTCCAGCAGGTCCAGGCCGTTGCTGATCGACTGGATGACGAAGATGCCCAGCAGTGCAGAGTAGGCCGAGCCGCGTCCACCGAAGAGGCTGGTCCCGCCGATCACCGCCGCAGCGATCGCGTTCAGGTTCACGTCACCGGTGCCGGTGCTCTGGTTCGCTGCCGCCAGGCGAGCGGCGAAGAGGACACCGCCGAGCGCGGCGAAGCTCGAACAGGTCATGAACACCGTCAGGTAGACCCGGCGGACGTTGATGCCGGCCCGTCGTGCCGCCTCGATGTTGCCACCGACGGCCATGATCGTACGGCCCCACTTGGTGCGCCGGATGACGAAGTCCATGATCGCGATCACGACCACGAACAGCACGAACATCAGCGGCACGCCACGGTCGCGGTCCAGGACGAGGGTGATCACGGCGAGCACCGCGGCCAGCAGCACCGCTCTCGTGACCACGATGCTCACCGGCACGGTGGACAGCCCGGCGACACTGCGGTGGCGGTTGGTGTTGAGCCCGGCCGCCAGGCTGACCAGGGCGGCCAGGACCGCCAGCAGGTAGCTCAACCAGGCGGGTAGGAACGTGCCGTTGGCGAACTGCACCAGGGCGGAGTCGAACGGGATGTTGACGGTGCCCTGGTTGCCCAGCACGAGGAGCTGAACGCCGAGGAAGGCGAGCAGGCCGGCCAGCGTGATGACGAAGCTCGGCACTCCGAACCGATTGAACACCACCCCGTACACCAGGCCGATCACGGTGCCGGAGAGCACCGCGAGCAGCACTGCGACGAGCAGCGGCAGGCCGGTGTTGACGAACGTCACGGCCACCACGGCGGCGGTGAGGCCCGACACCGACCCGACCGACAGGTCGATCTCGCCCAGCAGCAGGACGAAGATGATGCCCAGCGACAGGACGCCGATCGGCACCAGCTGGATCATCAGGTTGACCAGGTTCTGCGCCGAGATGAACGCCGGCGCCAGGATCGAGAAGATGACCCAGATCAGCACCAGGCCGATGACCACCGGCAGCGAACCGACGTCGCCACCGCGGAGCCGCAGGCCCTGGGCCTTCACCCAGCCCGCGATGCCCTCTTCCTGGATGAGGCGTTCGTCCTGCAGGTCGGCCGGCGGGATGGCCGGCGGGAGCTCCCCCGGCATCTCGGCGAGATCCCTGCGGGACGCACGCCGCGGCCCCGCCGGCCTGGCCGGTCCCGACTTCTCGGTGCTCATCGCTGGCTCCCTTCCTGGGGCGCGGCATTGCCGGGTTCGCCGCCGGCGTCCGGGCGCATGTTGTTGACGGCACCGGTGATGGCCGCGACGATCTGTTCGACCGTCGTGTCGGCCACCCGGTACTCGCCGTTGTTGCGACCCAGCCGCAGCACGACGACCCGGTCGGCGACCGCCATCACGTCGGCCATGTTGTGGCTGATCAGGATCACCGCCAGGCCGCGGTCCCGCAGCCGGCGGATCAGGTTGAGCACTTCCGCGGTCTGGGCGACGCCGAGGGCGGCGGTGGGCTCGTCGAGCATCACCAAGCGTGGCTCGCCGAGCAGGGCGCGGGCGATCGCCACGGTCTGGCGCTGGCCGCCGGACAGGCTGGCCACCGCGATGCGGACCGAGGGGATCTTGGCGCTCAACTCACGCAGCAGCCCCCAGGACCGCTTCTCCATCGCCACCTCGTCCAGCACCGAGGCGTGGGTGACCTCGCTGCCGAGGAAGAGGTTGGAGACGACGTCGAGGTTGTCACACAGTGCCAGGTCCTGGTGGACGGTGGCGATGCCGAGTTTCTGCGCCTGGGCCGGCGAGTGGATGTGCACTTCTTCGCCGTTGAAGAAGATGTGGCCCTCGTCGGCGAGGTGGACGCCGGCGATCGCCTTGATCAGTGTCGATTTCCCGGCACCGTTGTCACCGACGAGGGCCACCACCTCGCCCGCCCTGGCATGGAACTCGATGTCACTGAGCGCCTGCACGGCGCCGAACCGCTTCGCGATGCCCGTCATCGACAGGACCTCGGGCGGGGAGGTGGTGGTCATGGTCGTCTGCTCCTGTGATCCGGTCGGCTACTGGAGTCCTGCTGCCTTGCAGGCGTCGGCGTACTGCGTCGTGCAGATCTGCGCGACCGTGTAGAAGCCGTCCTTGACGACGGTGTCCTTGATGTTGGTCTTGGTCACCGCGACCGGGGTGAGCAGCGTCGCCGGGACTCCTTCCTGGGTGGACGAGGAAGCGGCGGGCTTGCCCGCGGCGAGCAACGCGGCGTTCTTGGCCGCGTCCTGGGCCTGCGGCTTGATCGCCTTGTAGACGGTCATCGCCTGGTCTCCGGCGAGGATCCGCTGGATGCCGGTGAGTTCGGCATCCTGGCCGGTCACCGGGACGATCGGGGAGACGCCGCCGGCCTTCAGGGCGGTGATCACACCACCGGCGGTGCCGTCATTGGCGGCGTACACGCCGACCAGGTTCGGCTTGACAGTCGTCAGCTGGCTCTCCATGAACGCCTGTGCCTTGTCCGGGCTCCAGTCGGGAGTGTCGTACTCGGCCTTGATGGTGAACCCCGCGGTGTCGAGGACACTGTGGGCGCCCTTCTTGAAGTCGGCCGCGTTCGCATCGGTCGGCGCACCGTTGACCATCACCAGGTCGCCGGAGGTCTTGCCCGCCTTGTGCAGGATGTCCACCAGGGTGGTCCCCTGCAGCTTGCCGACCTGCTGGTTGTCGAACGAGACGTAGTAGTCCGAGCCGGCGACGAAGCGGTCGTACGCGATCACCTTCACGCCCTTGGCCTTGGCCTGGTTGACGATGGTGACCGCCGACTTGCCGTCGACCGCGTCCAGCACCAGTACCTTGGCGCCCTGGGTCATCGCGGATTCGGCCTGTTGCTGCTGCCTGGCGGCGTCCTGGTTGGCGTTGTTGTAGATCAGGGTGCAGTTCGCGCACTCGGTCTTCAGCGCCTCTTCGAAGTACGGCTTGTCGAAGGTCTCGTAGCGGGTCGTCTTCGTCTCCGGCAGCAGCAGGGCGATCTTCGCCGCACTGCCGCCGGCCGGAGTGCTGGCACCGGGGGTGGCCTGGTTGCCACCGCAACCAGCGAGTGTCGCCAGGGACAACCCGGCGGCCAACCCCACAGCCGCCAGTCGGGTGAGTCGATTGTTCATTCGAACTCCTCAATCCGGGGATGGCGGACGGCCTCGTTGCCGCCGCACCGTTCCACTCTATGGACCTTCGTGCGGAATGTGGCGAAAACGACACAATCCGTTATCCGGCACGGCGTGGCGCGGGATTCGCCGGTCGTGTCGCGGGACTGCGACCGGCGACGGGTCAGATTAGGCTGACCTCATGAGCGAGACGACGGTCCTGTCGGTCCCCGGCCCCAGCGGCGTCCGCGAGATCACCCTGACCAGTCCGGGCAAGGTGTTGTGGCCCGCCGCCGGCCCCGGCGGCACCGGGTTCACGAAGCGCGACCTGGCCGACTACCTGCTGACGGTCGCCGAGCCATTCCTGCGGCTCAACGGCGACCGGCCGATGACGCTGCAGCGCTTCCCCGAGGGAATCGAGGGCGAGGAGTTCTTCTCCAAGCGGCCGCCCCAGGGCACTCCCGAGTTCCTCCGCCGGGTCACCTGCACCTATCCGTCGCGACGCCGCCACGACCAGCTGGTGTTCGACGAGCCGGCCGCGCTCGCCTGGGCTGCGCAGGTCGGCACGATCACCTTCCACCCGTGGCCGGTGCGGACCGCGGACCTCGACGATCCCGACGAACTGCGGATCGACCTGGATCCCCAGCCCGGCCGGGGCTTCCGGGACGCCGTCGAGGCAGCGGTGGCGCTGCGCGAGGTGATGGCCGAGGTCGGTCTCACCGCGTACGCCAAGACCTCCGGCAACCGGGGCGTGCACGTCTACGCCCGGATCGCGCCGACCCACGAGTTCCAGCAGGTCCGCCACGGGGTGATCGGGATCGCCCGGGAGCTCGAGCGGCGGCTGCCCGACCTGGTCACCACCTCCTGGTGGAAGGAGGAACGCGGCGAGCGGATCTTCGTCGACTTCAACCAGGCCAATCGGGATCGTACGATCGCCGCCGCCTACAGCCCCCGCCCGCGGCCGGACGCCACCGTCTCGACCCCGCTGACCTGGGCCGAGCTGGCCGACGCCACGCCGACGGACTTCACCGTCCGTACGGTCCCCGATCTGCTCGCCGACCGGCCGTGCCCGTGGTCCGACATCGACGACCATGTCGGGGACGTCGCCGGCGCGCTGGCGCTCTGGGAGGCGGATCTGGCCCGCGGACTCGGCGAGCTGAACTTCCCACCGGACTACCCCAAGATGCCCGGCGAGCCACCGAGGGTGCCACCGAGCAAGCGGCGCACCGACCGGCCCGACGCCGACTATCTGGCGCCCAAGGCGGAGCGGGATGCCGAGTGGGGGACGCCGATCGTGCCCCCGTACGGTCCGATGCTGGCCAAGCCGGTGAAGCAGCTCCCCCGCGGCGAGGTGCTCTACGAGCCGAAGTGGGACGGTTTCCGCTCGATCATCTGGCGCTCCGGGGACCGGGTGGAGATCGGCAGCCGCAACGAACGGCCGATGACCCGCTACTTCCCGGAGCTGGTCGAGGCGGTGATCGCGAACTTCCCCGACCACTCTTGCATCGACGGCGAGATCGTGATGATCGACCCGAGCACCGGCGACCGGCTCGACTTCGACCTGCTCCAGCAGCGCATCCACCCCGCCGCGTCCCGGGTGCGCAAGCTTGCCGCGGCGACACCGGCCAGCTTCGTGGCGTTCGACCTGCTGGCATTGGGGTCGGTCGACTACACCGTACGGCCCTTCGCCGAGCGCCGGGCGGCGCTGGAGGAGGCACTCGCCGGCGCCCGGCCGCCGATCCACCTCACCCCGGCCACCCGGGACCGTGACCTGGCGGCCCGCTGGTTCGACGAGTTCGAGGGGGCGGGGCTCGACGGGGTGGTCGCCAAGCCGCTGGATCTGCTGTACCAGGAGGACAAGCGGGTGATGTTCAAGTACAAGCACGACCGTACGGCCGACTGCGTCGTCGCCGGCTACCGGCTGTACAAGGACCGCACCGACGCGGTCGGGTCGCTGTTGCTCGGTCTCTACGACGAGGAGGGCACGCTGCACCACGTCGGGGTGATCGGCGCCTTCCCGATGGCCCGCCGCGAGGAGCTGTTCGGCGAACTGCAGCCGCTGGTGACCACGTTCGAGGACCATCCGTGGGCGTGGGAGCAGCCGGCCGAGACCACGCCCGACAACCGCGACCAGGAGACACCGCGCTCCCCGATGGCGGCCGCGGGATCCCGCTGGAACGCCCGCAAGGACCTGTCCTTCACACCGCTGCGCCCGGAGCGGGTGGTCGAGGTGCGCTACGACCACATGGAGGGACCACGCTTCCGGCACACCGCCCAGTGGGTCCGTTGGCGAGAGGACCGTACGCCCACCTCGTGCACCTTCGCCCAGCTGGAGGAGCCGGTCAGCTACGACCTGGGGGCGATCCTGGGCCTGGCCTGAGCGCCAGGTCGAGGACGAACCGGGCCACCGGTGCGGTGATCGACCGAGCCCGGTCGGCCGGGTCGTCGGCCTTGCGGGTCGGCCCGAGACCGTGCACCGCGCCCTCGATCTCGGTGATCGTCACCGGCGCGTCCGCCCGGACGTCCGCCAGCGCGGCGCGCAGCTCGGCGGGATGCCCGAACGGGTCGCGTGTCCCCTGCACCACCAGCACCGGACCGGGCACCGCGGCCAGTTCGGCGACCCGTGAGGCGGCGGGCCGGCCGGGCGGATGCAGCGGGAAGGACAGCGCCACCACCCCACGGGCCGGCGGCGCGTAACATCGGCAGGCCACCCGGGCGCCGGCACTGCGCCCGCCCACGACCAGCGGCAGGCCCGGCCAGCGCTCGACGGCCACGTCCAGCGCCGTACGCCACGCCTCGTCGAGTCCGCCGGCCGCCCCGGCGACGCGCCGGCCGGCGGTCCGCCACGGCTGCTCGAAGCGGGCGACCGTGATGCCGCCGGGCGGCAGGGCGTCGGCGAGCGCGGCGAGGTCGAACGTGTCGATCCCGCCGCCGGCGCCGTGGCCGAGCAGCAGGATCGCCCGCGGCTCGGCGGCCTCGTCGAGGACGAGCCGTCCCGGGCCCCGAGGGGTGTCGATGTCGAGGGTGGTCATCCGGTCTCCTCCCGGGATCGACCGATCAGCGTACGCCGGGCGGGCGCAGCCCGTACGCCGACTCGATCACGAGCGAGGCGATCAGCCGCTCGACCGCCCCAGCGAGGTCGTCCTCGGCGCGGTCGGTGCGGCGGCGGGCCAGTTCCGTGGTGGTCGGCGCCGTACGCTCCACGGTCGCCGCCCACCAGGTCGGCGGATCCGTCGAGGCATCCTCCGCGCCCCCGGCGGCGGCGTGCCCGTGCACCATGATCGTCAGCAGCCGGGCCACGCCGACCGGATCACCGACGCCGACGTCAGCCAGTCCTGACACCAGCGACTCCTGCCAGGCGATGCCGTCGGGGCCGCGCGGTGTCGTCCGGATCGGCAGGTCCGCCAGCCACCGATGGGCCTGCAGCACCCGCCAGCGCGCGTCGCACCAGTCGTGGATCCGATCGGCCAGCGCCCCGGTGAGTCCGGGTGCCGGGCCCAGCGCGACGTCGGCCATCAGCTCCAGCAGGGTCTCCTTGGAGTCCACATAGCGGTAGAGGGCGGTGGTGGTGAGGCCCAGTTCCCTGCCGACGACCTGCAGGGTCAGTCCGGACAGGCCCTGCGCGTCGGCGACGCGGATGCCGGCCCGGGCGACCTCCGCCACGGTGTAGCGCCGCTTGGGGCCCGGAGCGTCTCCGCCGATCCCCCAGAGCGCTCCGAGGGCGGGCCATGACGTCGCCGACGAACTGTGCATGGCGTTCACTCTAGTCGGGGCGATGAGTGAATGTGGTTCACAGTCACCACACGGGTGGTGAACGACGCTCACAGTTTGACCATGGGGTGACGCCGGTGAGGCCGCGGGCGTAGTCAGGCCGCAGGGGCGGGTCAGGCCGCGGGGGTGATCAAGGGGTAGTCAGGCCGTGGGGGTCGGCGCCTCCGGGCGGTGGCGCGCCGCCGGCCCGGTCCCACGCAGCCCGAACCAGCTGACCAGGCCGCCGAGGACCAGCAGCGCGGCGGTGACGTACGTCGCGAGGCGGTAGCCCGCCGTGAGCAGGTCCGGGTCGCGGTAGTCCGCACCGGAGAGTCCCACCACCGCCGGCAGCGCCGCGATCGCAAGCAGGCCGCCGGTCCGGGCCACCGCATTGTTGATCGCGCTGGCCGCACCGGCGTACTGCTCGGGGGCGGCGCCCAGCACCGCGGCCGTCAGTGGTGACACCAGGACGGCGAGGCCCAGTCCGAAGACGCTGGTGCCGACCAGCACGCTCCCCCACCCGGAGCCGGCGCCGACCCGGGACAGGATGAGCACCCCGACGGCGACGACCATCGGCCCGACGGTCATCGGCCGGCGCGGTCCGAGTCGCTGTGCCAGGGTCGCCATCGGTGCGGAGAGCAGCATCAGGGTGATGGTGATCGGCAGGGTGGCCAGCCCGGAGTCGCGCGGCGAGAAGCCGGCCGTGTTCTGCAGCTGGAGCACCAGGAAGAACAGGACCGCGCCGAGCGCCCCGTAGACCAGGAAGGTCATCAGGTTGGCCGAGGTGAAGACCCGTGAGGAGAAGAGCCGCAGCGGCACCAGCGGATAGTGTGCGCGGCGTTCGACCAGGACGAACGCCACCACCCCGGCCGCGATCGCCACGGCGACCACGGTCACCAGCAGCGCGGGCCACTGGGCGCCGTCGATGAGGACCCAGGTCAGCGCGGCGAGCACGACCGACGTGAGCCCCGCGCCGGCGAGGTCGAAGCGGCCGCCCGCTGCCTCGTCGCGGCTCTCCGGGACCACCGTCCAGCCGGCCAGCACGACGATGACGCACAGCGGGAGGTTGGCCAGGAAGATCCACCGCCAGGACAGGACGTCGAGGATCCAACCGCCGAGGAACGGGCCGATCGCCACGGCGATCCCCGAGACGCCGGCCCAGGTGCCGATCACCGCCGGCTGGTCCTCCTCGCGGAAGGAACTGCGGATGATCGCCAGGGCCCCGGGGGTGAGCAGGGCGGCGCCGACGCCCTGCAGCACCCGGGCGGCCACCAGCCAGCCGGTCGCCGGCGCCAGCGCGCAGGCGAGCGAGGCCAGGGCGAACCAGGCGATCCCGACCAGGTAGACCAGCCGTCGGCCGAGCCGATCTCCCAGGCTGCCGCCGACCAGGATCAGGGCGGACAGCGACAGGGTCAGGCCGTTGTTCACCCACTGCAGGCCGTCGAGGGAGCTGGTGAGCTCGCGTCCGATGGTCGGCAGGGCGATGGTCACCACGGTGGTGTCGAGCATCGTGATGCCCGAGCCGAGGGTGACCGTGGCCAGGGTGATCAGGCCGCGGCGGGACCGGCGGGCGTACGGTGCGACGGGCGTCCGCTGTCCGGGGCGAGGAGACGCGGCAGGAGACTCAGTGGGGTCGGACACGGTCCAGTGTCGGTCGCCGCGGCGAAGGCAGGCAAGGCCACGACGATCATCACGTGTGCTGGCGGCGAAGGGCTTCCCGGCCGCACGCGTGAGGAACCGCGGGCTGACCTCAGCGGGCTCCAGTGGCGGCCGGGTCAGTCACCGTCGGGGGTCTCGCGCTCGATGTCGAGGTGGACCTTGGCCAACGTGCCGCCGATGGCGGCGGCCGCCGCCAGCACCGGGGCGGTGACGACGGCGAGTGCTCCCCCGGCCAGGCCGATGGTGAGCGGGACGCTGAGCAGTTCGCGGCCCTCGGCGTTGCGGATGATGACGCGGCGCGCGTCGGCGTCCGAGTAGAGCTTCTTGATCGTCCGGGCCAGCTGATCGCCGGCCACCTCGACCTTCTCGATGAACGTACGTCCGGGTCTGTCCATGCTGGGACGCTATCAGGCCCGGGGCGGTCCCGGCCGGCGATGTGGGCGGCGGGCCGACGGGTGTCTCATGGCATCATCGAGCCGGGGTAGATCACCAGCAGGTGCCCGATCCACCACCACTGGAGCACCAGCCCGAGCAGCACCACGACCGAGACCTTGACCACCACGAAGCGCTTGCCCCAGCCGAGGAACCCGATCACCGGGAACAGTAGCGGGAAGCACAGCAGCAGGTAACGCAGCAGCCCGAAGTTGGGCCCGGTGACCAGGGCGAGGAACAGCGGGTAGCCCCAGAACCAGGTGCGGATGTCGAGGCCCCAGCCGCGCATCATCGGCAGCATCGAGATGACGACGGCCGCGACCAGCGCGACGACGATCAGCGCGGGGAACCACCAGCCGAAGATCTTGTACGTGCCGATGAACCAGGCGCCGATGCTGGTGTCCTCGACCCGGGAGCTGCCGCCGGTGGGGACACTGGAGATCAGCCCGGAGGTCAGTGACCAGGTCATCGCGCCGGCCACCGAGACCAGCCCGAGGACCGTCAGGGAGATCCGCTCGCCCCAGCCGAAAGGATCCTCCGTGCGGTGGCGCCAGCGGGCGATCAGGTGGACCAGTGCGACCAGGCCGAACGGTGGCGTGATGATGCGGACCAGACTGAGCGCGACGATCGCGACGGTCGCCCACAGGTAGCGCCGCTTCGACAGGAACAGGAACGCGGTGACCAGCAGCAGCAGGCCCATCGCCTCGCTGTAGGCCGCCTGCAGCAGCGGGGCGGTGAGGAAACTGTTGAACAGCACGATGCCGGCGCCCGCGTAGAAGGACCCCTTGCGGTCCGCCAGCAGGCGGAACAGCAGGATCATCGCGGCGGCGCCACAGATCACGTTCACCACGGTGGCGGCGACCGGGAAGGACAGCCCGGTCTGCATCACCAGTCGGGTGATCAGCGGGAAGCCCGGCGGGAAGGCCCAAGTGTGGTAGATCTCGTACGGCGAGTTGCCGGACGGGCTCACCCCGCCGTAGCCGTCGCTGGCGATGTAGCGGTACCACTGCCCGTCCCAGTTGGTGATCACGCTCCAGTAGCCGGGGTGGGCGGGCAGCGGGCCGTACATGAAGGTGTCGCGGGTGCTGGCCGGCATCGCCACCTGCCGCCCGGACAGGTAGCTGATCGCCACGGCGGCGTAGAGCCGGAACAGCAGGAACACCGTGACGGGGAACCAGATGCCGAACCACCGGGTCCTGCTCCTCGTACGTTGCAGGGTGGTCGTGCCGGGGTCGATCGGTCCGGGCACTGCTGTCATGACGATGTCGATTCCCTTCGGTCGTGCCTCTGCTGAGCCGTTCGCCACCCCGACGGAACGCGGTGGACCGCCGTCGTCCGGCTCTCGCCGTGCCGGTCCCCGCGGGCCCGAGTCCCGGGCATCCTATCGAAGCTTGTGGTCCCGGCCGCCCTCGACGACCCGTCCGACCGTACGATGACCGATGTGTCAGCTCCAACCCGTACCTCCGTCGACCGCGTCGATCCGCCGGCCCACGACCATCTGCGTCGCAACCTCGCGAACCGGCACATCCAGCTGATCGCCATCGGCGGCGCGATCGGCACCGGCCTGTTCATGGGATCCGGGAGGACGATCGCGCTGGCCGGCCCGTCGATCCTGCTGGTCTACGTGATCATCGGCGTGATGCTGTTCTTCGTCATGCGGGCGATGGGCGAGTTGCTGCTGCACAACCTGGAGTACGCGTCCTTCCAGGACTTCGCGGCCGACCTGTTGGGGCCCTGGGCCGGGTTCGCCATCGGCTGGACCTACTGGCTGAGCTGGGTCTTCACCGGCATGGCCGACATCGTCGCCATCACCGGCTACTGGAAGTTCTGGGTCGGCGACCTGTCCGCCGCGATCGGGCTGACCGTGCTCACCCTCGTCGTGCTGCTCGCGCTCAACCTGCTCACCGTGCGCCTGTTCGGCGAGATCGAGTTCTGGTTCGCGCTGATCAAGGTGCTGGCGATCACCGCCCTGGTCGCCGTCGGCGCGACGATGCTGATGCTGCACTTCACCTCGGCGAACGGCATCCACGCCTCGGTGACGAACCTGTGGAACCACGGCGGGGTCTTCCCGACCGGGCTGCCCGGCTTCTTCGCCGGCTTCCAGATCGCCGTCTTCGCCTTCGTCGGCATCGAGCTGGTCGGCGCCACCGCCGCGGAGGCCCAGGACCCGGTGCGTACGCTGCCCAAGGCGATCAACTCCATCCCGGTGCGGGTGCTGCTGTTCTACGTGCTGGCGTTGGCGGCGATCATGGTCGTCACGCCGTGGCACCTGGTCGATCCGGGCACCTCGCCGTTCGTGAATCTGTTCACCCTGATCGGCTTCGGCGGCGCGGCCGGCGTGATGAACTTCGTCGTCCTCACCTCCGCCGCCTCGTCCTGCAACTCGGGGATCTACTCCAGTTCCCGGATGCTCTACGGGCTCGCCCAGAAGGGCATGGCGCCGCGCTGGCTGGGCTCCCTCAACGCCCGTGACGTGCCGGCCACCGGCCTGTGGATCTCGGTGGTGCTGATCGGCGCCTCCCTGGTGCTCACCGCCAACGAGTCGGTGATGGGCGCCTTCACCGTGGTCACCTCGGTGGCGGCGACGCTGTTCATCGTGATCTGGAGCCTGATCCTGATCAGCTACCTGCGCTACCGCACGGTGCGTCCCGAGGCGCACATCACCTCGCCCTTCCCGATGCCGCTGGGCCGGGTGATGTCGTGGGTGGTGCTGGTGTTCTTCGTCTTCGTCGTGGTGCTGCTCGCACTGCGGCCCGAGACGCGTCAGCCGCTGTTCGTCGCGCCGGTCTGGTTCGTGGTGCTGGCCCTCGGCTGGTGGATCGTCCGCCGCCGCGCCGCCCGACGGGTGCAGGCGATGGGAGAGCTGGAGGAGGAGGCCCAGGGGTGAACGGAGTCGACAGGGAAGGTCCGTCCGGGGCCGGCGGCCCCTCGGGGCCCAGGCCGGGGTTCCGCCTGGGCCGGTGGGTGGCGTACGTGACCCTCGGGGAGAGCATCGGCTTCCTGGCGCCCGTTGTCGGGTTCGCGGTGGGGGTGCTGGGTCTCGGCTTCGGGCGGGACACCTATTGGATCGGCGTCGGCGGTCGGCCATCCTTCGTGGGCACCATGATGGTCTACGGATCCGACCTCGGCGCGCAGTACCTCACGATGATCCTCGCCGGAGCGGTCGAGGGTGCCTGCCTCGGCGTCGCCCAATCGGCCGCCCTGCGTCGAGGCCAGGTCGCCGTGTCCCGGGCGGGCTGGATCGTCGCGACCGCCGTCGGCGCGGCGGTGGCCTGGGCGATCGGCATGCTTCCCTCGACCCTGTCCGATCTGGGCCTGCCGCCCTTCGGGGGTGGGCCGGGCGGCAGCGTCGCGGTGATCATCGCCACGATCGTCGGCGCCCTGGTGCTGCTGGTGGCCATCCCGGCGCTGCAGTGGGTCGTGATGCGCCGCGTGGTGGGTCGCGCCTGGCGGTGGATCCCGCTGAACATGGCCGCCTGGCTGGTCGGCCTGGTGTTCCCGTTCCTGCCCTCCCCGTTCATCGACTTCTTCACCCCGCTCCCCGTCCTGGTGGTGGCGTACGCGGTCGCCGGCGTCGCGATGGCGGCGACGGTGGCGACCCTCACCGGACTGGGCCTGCGCCGGATGCTGCGGACGGCCCGCTGACCGAGGCCCGGGAGGGCGGTGACCGACCGGCCGGGATGAGCGGGCTCAGACCGGGTCGGTGTGGTGGGCGAGGCCGAGGATCTTCATCGTCCGCGGGTCACGGACGCCGCCGAAGTAGCGCTCCAGCACCTGACGGAACACCGGGCCGCCCGGATTGGCCGCTGCAAAGAGGGTCATCGAGGAGCGCAGCTTCATCGCGTCGACCCGGCCGAGCAGGTGCTCGGCGGTGGTGGCCGGACCGTCCGCGACGGCCCGGGCGGCCTCCAGCAGACGGTGCTCCAGGACGGGGTGCTGGAGATAGGCCCGGGCCTCGTCGAGGCCGGAGATCGCATAGCGTTCCGCGGTCGCGCTGCGGCCCAGACCGGCGACCTGCGGGAAGACGAACCACATCCAGTGGCTGGTCTTGTGGCCCGCGCGCAACTCGGCGAGGGCCTGTTCGTAGACGCCGTCCGCTTGGGCGCGGACGAATCGCTCCAGGTCGTACGGATCGGTGGTGGCCATGGCCCAATTCTGCCTGTCGGACCGCGGCACGGCCCGGTGTTGGGTGGACTTCCTCGGCCTGCGCCCGGACGCTTCTGCGCCGTACAGTGGAAAGACGCCCAGCGTCGGGTGCCTCCGGGAGAACCGAGTCGCCATGAGAACACCAGCCTCACCGACACCACCAGCCTCGCCGACAACACCAGCCTCGCCGAGACCCCGAGTCGCGCGATGAGGACCACCGTGCCGTGGGAACGGTTGGGACGCCTGGTCTCCGCCGCCGGGTCGGCCACTCTGGAGGTGCGGACACCGCTCGACGGGAGCGTTCTCGGCACCGTCCCGCGCTCCGTCACCGCCGATGTGGCCGAGGCGATCCTGCTGGCCCGGGCCGCACAACCGGCGTGGGCGGCGCGTACGCCACGGTCCCGCGCCGCGGTGATGGCCCGGTTCGGCCGACTGGTGCTCGACCACCGCGACGAGATCCTCGATCTCACCCAACTGGAGTCCGGCAAGAGCCGCCTCGATGCGTTCGAGGAAGTCGTGGACGCCGCCCGGACGGCGAGCCACTACGCGCACGTGGCACCCGACCTGCTCCGTCCGCAGCGCCGGCCGGGGGCCGTGCCGGTGCTCACTCGGACCGTCGAGTTGCGCCGGCCCAAGGGCGTGGTGGGGGTGATCAGCCCGTGGAACTATCCCTTCACGTTGGCCGTCTCCGATGCGATCCCGGCGCTGCTGGCGGGCAACGCGGTGGTGCTCAAGCCCGACTCCCGCACCCCGCTGACCGCCCTGTACGGCGTGGCGCTGCTGCGGGCCGCCGGGCTGCCCGACGACCTGCTGCAGGTGATGGTGGGGCCGGGGGCCGAGCTGGGGCCGGCACTGATCGAGGGCATCGACCACCTGATGTTCACCGGGTCGACCGCCACCGGACGGGAGGTGGCCCGTCGGTGCGGCGAACGGCTGATCGGCCTGACCGCCGAGCTCGGCGGGAAGAATCCGCTGATCGTGCTGCCGGACGCCGATCTGCGCCGGGCGGCGTCCGGGGCCGTACGGTCCGCTTTCGCCAACGCCGGCCAGTTGTGCATCGCCGCCGAGCGGATCTATGTGCACCGGGCGGTGTACGACGCCTTCCTGACGGCGTTCCTCGCGGTGGTCGGCCGGCTCCGCCTCGGGGTCGGCCTGGACTGGCGCCACGACATGGGGACGCTGGCCTCCCCGGCACAGCTGGAGCGGGTGACCGTCCAGCTGCACGACGCGGTCGCCCGGGGCGCGACAGTGCTGGCCGGCGGCCACGCCCGCCCCGACCTGGCCCCGTGGTACGTCGAGCCCACCGTGCTGGCCGACGTGCCGTCGGAGGCGACGATGGCGTGCACCGAGACCTTCGGCCCGGTGGTGTCGGTGCAGCCGGTCGCCGACCTCGAGGAGGCGATCGTCCGGGCGAACGACAGCGAGTTCGGCCTGTCGGCCAGTGTCTGGACCGCCGCAGGACGGGGCGAGGCGGTGGCCGGTCGGCTGGACGTGGGCGCGGTGACGGTCAACGAGGGCTACTCGGCGGCGTGGGCCTCCCATGCCGCGCCGATGGGCGGCTGGAAGGCCTCCGGGCTGGGCCGCCGGCACGGCGTGGAGGGGCTGCTCGCCTTCACCGAGAGCCAGACCGTCGCCACCCAGCGGCTGCTGCCGTTGGAGCCGCCGCCCGGCCGCCGTGGCGCCGCCCTCGCGTTCGTCACGGGGATGACGCCGGGGATCCGCCTGCTGGACCGTTTCCGCTGACCGGTCGCGGTGGTCGTGGTGGTCCTGGTGGTCGTGGTGGTCCTGGCCGGAGCCTGCGGGCGACCAGGTGGGCGCAGCCCAGCGAGGCGTACGTCACCACCAGCAGCAGCGGCACCGTCCACAGCGGGGCCGCGGTGAGCTCCCAGGCCATCGCGGCCGCGAACAGCGGGGCCCGCTGGGTGACCGCCAGCACCCCGGCGGCGCCGATCAGTGCCCACAGCGCCACCGAGGCCTGTCCTCCACCGGCCCGGACGATCCAGGCCGCCGCCCCGCCGGCCGACGCACCCGTCGCCAGCGCCGGGGTGAGCAGGCCACCGACCGCCCCGGAGCGTACGTACAGGCCGGTGACCAGCGGCTTGAGCACCAGCAGCAGGAGGAAGCCTGTCGCCGATCCCCCGCCGGCGAAGGCGGTCTGCATGATCTCCTGCCCATTGCCCGGCAGGTCGGGCACCGGCACCGACAGGGCACCGAGCACGGCACCGGTGACCCCGATCGCCACCGGCAGTCGCCACCCCGCGCGGGGCCGGCGACGTTCGGCGACCCCGGCGAGCGTCGCGAAGCCCAGGCCCAGCAGCGCCGTCAGCGGCACGGCGACCAGCGTCCACCACAGGGCGCCGAACTGGGGCGCGGCGGCGGGGAAGTCGTAGGTCGGCCGCACCGAGACGACCGGCCAGGCGACCACCGTCGCGATCGCCGACATGGCGGCGGTGACGATGATGGTGAGCGGGGTCCAGCGGACCAGCAGGACCTCGAGGGCGAACAACGCCCCGGCGACCGGGACGTTGTAGACGGCGGCCAGGCCGGCGCCGGCCGCGGCGGCCAGGATCGTCGGGCCCAGGTCGGGTGCCAGGCCCCCACTGCGGGCGATGTGTTGGGCCAGCACCGCGGAGGTCTGGCGCGGCGCGCCCTCGCGTCCGAGCGAGCCCCCCGAGCCGACCAGGAGGATCTGGAGCAGAGCGTCGGCGGTGGTGCGCAGCACGCCCATCCGGCGGGCCGGGTCGTGCAGGGCGGTGCGCAGTGGCACCAGGTGTCCGCCCCGGCGCAGGGTCCACCAGCCGAGGCCGGCGAGGATCCCGCCGAGGGCGGGAGCGAGGATCCGGCGCCACGGCGCGGCGGCCTGGACCAGGGACGTGCCGTGCCGGCCGTACGCCGCGAGTTCGACCAGGTGCATCACCGCCACCATCGCGGCGCCGACCAGACCGGCGGTGATCCCGCCGAGCACCACGACGGCGACGGCGGTGAGGGTGGGGCGATGCCTGTGCTGACGATTGCCGTCCGTACCGGCCATCGGAACTCGCCTCTCTGGTCGGGAGTCGGCCGGCTCGGGGTGGCTGCCGGGTCAGGACTCCTTGATGTACTCGCGGGCCACCGCGACGGCCCCGACCGCGGTCCCGTCAGGGGCGTTGATGACCGCGAACGTCATCGTGACATACACCTTGCCGCCGTCGACGGTCAGCCCGCGGGTGCGACGGGGCTTGCCGTCAGTGGCCAGGTGGCCGGTGGACATCGCGGCGTCGAAGCCGTGCCAGTGGTCGGTCCGGAGCCGCTCCGGGATGATGATCTCCACGCTGCGGCCGATCGCCTGGTCGGCGGTGAAGCCGAAGAGGTCCTCGGCCTTGTGGTTCCAGTGGGTGATGGTGCCGGCCACGTCGACGACGATGATGCCGTCCCCGGCCTGGTCCAGCGCGGCGGCGGTGAGGTCGGGCTCGGCGAGGGGCTGCGTCGGGTCGGTCATGGGCGGGGTCCTCTCGCGGTGAGCGGGCGCCGGGGCGGTCGGGTCGCCGGGCGCGATAACTCCGGTAGTGGTGTGTTTAACTCGGAGTCTGGTGTCCCCGGCGGCGAGCGTCAAGGCAGGGTTCCGGCGTGCCGGCCGGTCGTGGGGCACGTACGTTCATCGGCCCCGTACGCTCATCGGCCCCGTACGCTCAGCGGTCCAGGACGCAGTTCGCGCACCCGCTGCCACAGCACTCCCGCTCGGGGGACTTCAGGTCGTACACCAGGCGGGCGAGTCGGTGCTCGAGGTTCTTGCGGATCACCTTCATCCGGCGGCCAGGATCGGCCTCCTCCTCAGGCGGCTCGATCGGCCACACCTCGTACGACGGGCGGATGCCCGGCGGGAGCGGCACGTAGCCCTGGGCGTTGCGGAAGCCGAGGACGATGACGCGCTGGTGGTGGTCGAGTTCGGCGAGGTCCACCGGTCGGGGCGGAGCCAGCGGCACCGGGTATCGCGAGGTCTCGACCGCGGTGCGGACCTGGGGAGTCACCGCGTCGTACGCCACCACGTTGGCGCAGGCGGTGGTGTAGTCGCCGTCGGAGCGGCTGCGGGCCAGTGCCTCGGCCAGCTGCGCGATGCCCTCGGTGTCGGTCCCGACGAAACAGACCGTGGCCATCACGACGCACCTCCTCGATTCCTCCCTCCAGCGTAGGTGCGCCAGACTGTCGGTTGTGGACGACCTCGTCATCGCGCCCGGCCCCGGCCTGCCCCGGGGGCTGGTCATTCCCGCCGCGCTGCTCAGCGAGCGGTTCACCCATGCCTCGGGGCCGGGTGGCCAGGGGGTCAACACCGCCGACTCCCGGGTGCAGCTGGCGTTCGATCTCGCCGAGCTGGCCGCTCTCGGGATCGACGAGGCCCGGCTCGACCGGGCGCTCGGGCGACTCGCCGGGCGGCTGACCGGCACGGTCCTCACCGTGGACGCGGCCGAGTTCCGTTCCCAGCACCACAACCGGCGCGCAGCCCGCGACCGACTCGCCGGACTGCTGCGGACAGCGCTCGCCCCGCCCCTTGCGCCGCGTCGTCCGACGAAGCCGACCAAGGCCTCCCGACGCCGGCGTCTGGAGACCAAGCGGCGGCGCGCCGAGGTCAAGCGCGGTCGGTCCCGGCCGACCTCGGATTCCTGACCGCGTACGGCCAGGTGCCGAGACCGGGGCCGTCGGCGGGCCGGTGGGCGGGGCGGACACAGGGCGAGCACAGTCCAGGGTGTCTAGGGTGGCGTACGTTCGCCTTCCCACACCCAGATCGGAGTCCCCCATGGGAAACGCCCTTGCCCGTACGCTCCTGCGCCTCGCCGGCCCGACCCTGATCGGCGCCGGTGGCGCCGCCTGGTACGTCATCACCCGTGAGCTCAAGGCCCAGAAGATCGAGGTCCACCCCGACTCGCCCAGTCTCCAGGGACGTCCGGTCGCCGGCCCGGTGACCGCCTTCGCCCAGGCGGCCGTGATGGAGAAGCATGCTCTCGCCATCGGCGGCGGTCGAACCTTCGCCGAGATCAGCGAGGAGTGGATCGAGGCCACCGAAGCCGGTGACGAGGAACGTGCGGCCGAGCTCTCCGGCACCCGCGAGACCGTGATGCAGGCCAACCTGCTGCGCGCCTCGCTGTTCACCTCGGTGCTCGCCTATGGCGTATCCGCTCTGACCATGGGCGTCGGCGTGCTCAGCTGCGCCACCGCCAGCGTCACCCGCACGCCCCGCGCCGCCCGCAAGCACTGATCCCGCTCCGCCCGGTGGCACCGGATCGCGTGCTACCGGGCGGTGACGAGCCCGACGAACACGTCTTCCACGGAGGGCTCGACCGATCGTACGGTGACGTCGGGGAAGCCGGCCGCCGCCAGGCGTCGGGTCAGGTCGTCGGGATCGGTCCCGGGCGCGGTGACCCGGAGCGCCCCTTCGGAGAGGTGGACGTCGCGGACGTCGCTGGCGGCCTCCAGCCAGGCGTGCACCGCGTCCGGTTCCGGGCCGTGGACCTCGAGCACCGGTGTCCCGCCGGTGACCAGGTCGCGTGGTGTGCCGTCGGCGACGATCCGGCCGCGATACATGAAGGCCAGCCGGGTGCAGTTGGCCGCCTCGTCCATGTAGTGGGTGGTGACGAAGAGCGTCACCCCTCGCCCGGCCAGGTCGTGGAGCAGGTCCCAGAACTGTCGGCGGGCGACCGGATCGACGCCGGAGGTCGGTTCGTCGAGGAACAACAGCTCCGGCTCGTGGATGGTCGCCGTCCCCAGCGCGAGGCGCTGGCGCCAGCCGACCGACAGATCCGCCGTCAGCTCCCTCTCGCGGCCGCGCAGGTCGGCCATCTCCAGGACGTATTCCCGCCGCCGTGCGTACGTCTCCCGGGAGATCCCGTGGACGCCGGCGTAGAAGCGCATGTTCTCCTCGACGGTGAGATCCTCGAAGGGGCTGAACCGCTGGGACATGTAGCCGATCCGGTGGTGGATCGCCTCCGGATGACGGGCGACGTCGGTGCCGAGCACCTCGATCTCCCCGGAGCTGGGGGCCAGCGCGCCGGTGAGCATCCGGATCGTGGTGGTCTTGCCCGATCCGTTGGGGCCGAGGAAGCCGAAGACCTCCCCGCGCCGGACCGCGACACTGATCCCGTCGACCGCCGCGAAGCTCCCGAACGTACGACGCAGGTCCTGCACCCGGACCGCGAGGTCGGGATCGGCGGCCGGTGCCGGCTCGGCACGGCCGCGTGGGACCGGCTCGGCACGGCCGCGTCGGACCGGCTCGGCACGGCCGCGTCGGACCGGCTCGGCACGGCCGCGTCTGAACAGCCTCATCACGCCCCCCGCAGTCGGCGGCGGACCGCGAGCAGCGCCGCGCCGAAGATCAACACCGCGAATCCGACCAGGGCCAGCAACGGACCTGCCATCGCGGCGAACCCCGCACCGTGCACGAAGGCGCCCCGCAGGACGATCAGCACATGGGTGAGCGGGATGGCGTACGCCACCGGCAGCAGCACCCGGGGCATCGACTCCAACGGGAAGATGTAGCCCGACAGCAGCATCGCCGGCAGCAGCAGGAACATCACCGTCTGTTGGGCCTGGTGGCGGGTGCGGGAGACCACCGAGATCAGCAGGCCCAGGCCGAGCGCCGTCAGCATGAACAACAGCAGGCCCACGACGACCACTCCGACGGCGGCCGGACCGCCGTTGAAGGGCACCCGGAACCAGGTGACGGCGACGACCGCCACCAGGGTGGCCTGGGCCAGGGCGACCAGCGTGTAGGGGATCACCTTGCCGATCAGGTACTCGGTGTGGGTGATCGGGGTGACGAACATCTGCTCCAGGGTGCCGGATTCGCGCTCCTTGACCACCGCCTGGCTCATCACCACGGTGATCGAGATCATGCAGATGATGCCGATCAGCCCGGGCAACATGCTGTTGACGGCGCGGATCGACGGGTTGTACGCCACCCGGATCCGGGCGTCCAGTCCGGGGGCGGCCGTCGTGTCCACGCCGTACGCCGCGAGCCGGTGGGCGTTGACCTGCTGGACGATCTGGGTCGCGTAGCTGAGCGCCACCCCGGAGGTCTGACCGTCGGCGCCGTCGACGATCACCCCGATCGGCGCGGTCTCGCCACGGTCGAGGGCCGCCTGGGTGCCCTCCGGCACCACCACCGCGACCGAGATCGTCGCGCTGTCCATCAGCGGGCGGATGCCGGCCTCGGAGACCGGATGGGCGTCGACGGTGAAGTAGCCGGAGGCGGTGAACGCCTCCGCCACCTGGCGCGAGACCGCACTGTGGTCGAGGTCCACGATGGCGGTGGGCAGGTGGGTGACGTCGGCGGCCACCACGTAGCCGAACATGATCAGCTGCAGCACCGGCATGGCGAAGATGATCCGCAACAGGAGTGGGTCGCGCCGCAGCTGTTTGAACTCCTTCCAGACCAGCAGCCGGATCCTCGCCGGGCTCATGGCGTCCTCCGGCGCGCGAGCACGGTCGCGACCAGGCCGACCAGACCGGCGTACGCGGCGAGCTGGATCAGCGGGACCCACAGCTCGGCGAATCCGGCACCGCGCAGGAAGACACCGTGCGAGATCGAGACCAGGTAGCGGGCCGGGAAGGCATAGCTCAGCCACCGCAGCCACACCGGGATCGAGGCGAGCGGGAACGCCAGGCCGGAGAGCAGGAAGGAGGGCAGGAAGGCAATCATCAGCGCGAGCACGTTCGCTGTCTCCATCGACGGGCTGACCGCCGACACGATCAGCCCCAGGGCCAGGCAGGCCAGGATGAACACCGCCGAGGCGACGACCAGCAGCGGCACGCTGCCCCGCAACGGGACGCCGAACATCCCGATCCCCAGCGCGACGATGACCGACAGGTCGAGGAAGGCCAGCAGGGTCCAGGGCAGCATCTTGCCGACCAGCAACTCGGCCGGCCGCAGCGGGCTGACCTGCATCTGCTCGAACGTGTGCAGGTCACGCTCCCGAACCAGGCTGGTCGCGGTCTGCTGGACCGTGACGATCATGATGATCACCACGACCAGACCGGGGATGAGGAACAACGACGAGCGCCGCTCGGGGTTGTACCAGGTGCGCGAGCGCGGTTCGAGCAGGCCGACGCCACCGGTCAGCGCGGCCCCCTGCCGGTCGGCCCAGGCTGCGGTGAGCTGACCGCCGTACCGGGCGTTGAGAGCGATGGCGTACGCCTGGCCGATCCGGGCGGCCTGGACGTCGGCACCGTCGACCAGGACCGCCACCTGGGCCTTCTCCCCCGCCGCGACCGCCCGCCCGAAGCCTGCCGGCACGACCACCGCAACCCGGACCCGGTTCTCCCGGAACAAGGTGTCGACCTGTGTCAGGTCGGTCGCATCGGTCTGCACGTCGAAGAAGCCGGACGCGCTGTAGCTGCGGACGTACGCCCGGCTGGCGGCCGACCGGTCCTGGTCGACCACGACGGTCGGCAGTTGGCCGACGTCGAAGCTGACCGCGTAGCCGAAGAGCACCAGCTCGATCACCGGCAACAGCAGCACCACGGCCAGCGAGCGCGGGTCGCGGAGCAAGTGCCGGAACTCCTTACGGGTGATCGCCCCCACCCGGGCCAGGGTCGCTCTCATGGTCGCGATGCCGCCCGCCCGGCCTCGGCCAGCACCACGAAGGCGGCCTCCATGTCGGGCCGCACGACGACGACCTCCTCGGCGGTGATGCCCGCGGCGGCCAACACCGGGGTCAGCTCGTCGGGGGTGTGGCCGGGGGCCAGCAGCACCCTGGCCGCGTTTCCCCGCAGGTGTGCGGAGCGTACGCCCGGTCGGCCGGTCAGCACGGCCACCACCTCGCGCGGGGCCGGCGCCCGTACCTCGCACAACACTCCCGGCACGTCGGCGGTGATCTGCTCGGGCGTCCCGCGAGTGGTGATCGTGCCAGCCGCCATGAACGCCACCTCGGTGCAGCGCTCCGCCTCGTCCATGTACGGGGTGGCGACCAGGATCGTGGTGCCGGCCCGGTGCAGGTCGGCGAGGATCCGCCAGAACTCACGCCTCGACACCGGATCGACGCCGGTGGTCGGCTCGTCCAGCAACAGCAGGTCCGGCTGGTGCATCAGCGTGGCGGCGAGCATGCACTTCTGCTTCATCCCGCCGGAGAGTGTGCCGAAGGGCCGACCGGCGAACTCCGCCATCCCCATGCCCGCCAGCAGCCGGGTGCCCCGTTCCCGCCGCCGACCGGCGTCCACGCCCCGCAGAGTGGCGAAGAAGTCGAGGTTCTCCCGGACGGTGAGGTCGGGGTACATGAAGGTCTGCTGGGACATGTAGCCGATCCGCGGGGTCACCGCCCGGGGCCGGCGGGTCACCGAGGCGCCGCAGACGACGGCGTCGCCGGTGTCGGGGCGCAGCACGGTGGCGAGCAGTCGCAGCAGGGTGGATTTGCCCGCTCCGTCCGGGCCCAGCAGGCCGAACACGGCCCCGGTGCGGACGTCGAGGTCGACCCGGTCGACGGCGACGACCTCCCCGAACCGCCGGGACAGGCCGTGGGCGGAGATCGTTCCGGGCGCGCCCCTGTCGGGGCCGCGGGTGACGTCCGGGGCGTCGGTCCGGTTGTCGTCTCCCGGGCCGCCGAGGCGCCTGGACCTGTTCATCGCAGCGCCACGTCCACCGGCAACCCGGCCTTGAGCGCCCCCGAGGTGTCGTCGATCCGCACCCGCACCTCGTAGACCAGGGTGATCCGCTGGCTCTTCGTGACGATGTCGTGCGGGCTGAACTCCGGGTCGGTGGCGATCGTGATGACCGTTCCGTGCCGGATCGTCGCGTCGAGGTCGGAGGTGATGTCGACCGGCTGTCCCACGCGGACCTCGCCGAGACGGGGCTCGGGCAGGTAGACCCGAACGTACGGCTGGGCAGGGTCGACGAGGGTCACCAGGGTCCGTCCGGGCGACGCATTCTGACCGACGTTCGTGCTCACCGTGGTCACGACGCCGGCGTGTGGCGCCCGGACCGTAGTGAGGTCGCGTTGCACCTCGGCGATCGAGCGGGCGGCCTCGGCCTGGGTCTGCCGGGCCCGGGCAGCGTCCAGATCGGCGGCCGACACCTTGTCGGCCCGGGCCTGGCGGACCGCCGCCTGGGCGGCCGCCACCCCGGCGTCGGCCTGCTGCACCTGCAGTGCCGCCGCCCGGTCGTCGAGGCGCACCACCACGTCGCCCTCCGCGACCCGGGCCCCCTCGACGACACCGACCTCGGTGATCCGGCCGGCGGTGGCGGCGGCGACCTGGTAGGAGGTCGTCTCCACGATCCCGGTGAGTGCTGCCGACGGTGCCGGTGGGGTCCGCGACCGCCACCAGTACCACCCGCCGAGGCCGGCGGCGACCAGCACCAGTGCCGCCACCGCGGCAAGCAGTGCCCTCGGGGGACGATGCGTACGGGCCATGGTCATCGGTCTTTCGGTGTGGTGGGGCAACGCCCCAGGACGAGGTCGAGCGGTGCGCCGGCCGGCAGGGCGTCGCCCTCGGCGGTGAGCCGGAGCGCCACCGCGCGGGTGAGATGGATGTCCTCCCCGGCGTACGAGGACGGTGGCAGCTCCGCGCGGTCCCCGACGACGGTGACGGTGGCGGCCCGGGTGCCGGCCAGCCAGTCGGCCCGTACGGTCGCCGGCGTCCCGGCGCACAGGTCCTGGGCTGCGGCCGGGGTGACCCACGCGGTGACGGTGCTGGCGCCGTCGGGTCGCAGGTCGACCAGCGTCGCCCCGGCCGCCAGGACGTCGCCGACGGTGGCGCTGTGGGTCACCGTGCCGGCGACCGGCGTGGTGACGGTGGTGGCGCGGACGGCCTCTTCGGCGAGCCGGACGGCCGCATCGCTGCCGTCGGTGGCGAGCCGGGCGAGCTCGGTGGCGTTGTCCAGCTGATGCTCGGCGTCGACGAGCCGCGCGTCGGCGGCATCCAGTCGGGCGCGCGCCGTCCGGGCCTGGGCGAGGCCGGTGTCCAGCCTCTGCAGACCGGCCGCCAGCGCGGCCAGGGCCGTGACGGGATCCGCCGCCGGTGAGCGGGGCTGTGCCGCGGCGCCCGAGGGCGGATCGGGGCTGGTCGGTGTCGGAGCCGCTTGTCGAGCGGTGGGCGCCGTGATGGCCCGGAAGGCGGCGAGTTGCTCCGCCAGCCGGCTGCGGGTGGCGGTCAGCTGCGCGATGGTCGCGTCGAGTGTGGCACGCTGATCGGTCAGGTCGCGGCGGGTCGTCGCCACGTCCTGGCGTCGCGACTCCAAGGAGGTGACCAGCGAACGTGCCACCGCCGCGTCGGAGCGGGCGAGACGCAGTGCCGCGGTCACGGCCGAGTCGTCCACACGGGCCACGGTGTCCCCCACCGCCACGTGGGTGCCCGGCCCGACCGCCTGCACGACCCGCACCGGAGCGGCGAGGGGCGCCCCCACACCGGCGGTCGGCGCACCGGTGCCGCTCGCCGTGCCGGCGACCGATGGATCGCTCGCACCCGAGACTCCGGAGACACCGGGAGCAGCGGCCGAGGACGGCGCCGGCGAGGGCAGCATCCCCGGAGCGGCCGCGGGCGGGAGCAGCGGTGCGGCAAGTGTGACCGTGTCGACCTGCACCGTGCCGGCGATCGGGGGTGCCGCCGACGCGCAGGCGGCGAGCGGGAGCACGAGCACACCCCACAGCACCGCGCGTACGCTCGACCTGATCACGGCACCAGCGTCCTCGCCGACCGGACCGCCCGCAAGAGCAACGGCGATTCCCAGGGCGAGTACAGACTGGAGGTATGACGACGCGAGATCGCGATGCCTCCGGACGTCCGGCCAACGCCCGCCCGCGCGATGCACTGGGCCGGCCGCTGGCCCGCGGGCAGCAGGACGTCGGTGAGCGGGTGCCGCAGCGTCTCCGCACCCCGACCGAGGCACTGGACGCTGCGCAGGACTACTTCGACCGGGGTCTGCCGTTCCAGGCCCACGAGGTCCTCGAGGATCAGTGGAAGGCGTCGGAGCCACGGTGGCGTGGTCTCTGGCAGGGGTTGGCGCAACTCGCCGTCGCACTGACCCATCACCGCCGCGGCAACCTCCGTGGCGCCGCCTCGGTGTCGGCACGGGCGGTGACGCGGCTCGAGCCGTACGCGTCCACCGGGCCGTACGACATCGATGTGCCCGCGCTGCTGGCTTGGGGCCGGGCCCTGGCAGCCGACCCGAGCGGTGAGGTGCCGGTCCCGGTGCTGCGCCGGATCGGGGCCGCCGGCCCGATGCCGGTGTGATCTATCCCCGAGTGACCTTCATCGCGGCCGGGCAACCCCACCCGGGATGAAGGATTCCGGAGGACACCCACTCGGATCCGCGAGTCTCGCCGGCGAGGAAGCCCTCGACGGGTGACGATGGGGCGCACACAAAGAAAGGTACAGCTGTGTCGGACGGTCCCCATCCTTCCTCGCCCGATCAGGCCCCGTCGGCCACCCGGACGCCATCGCCGTGGCCCGGTGAGGGGCCCGCGGTGTGGCCCCGGCCGGTGCCGACCATCGGGGACACCAGCTCCGCCCGCTCCCGTGGTGACGATCCGGCCGGATGGGCGTTTCCCCCGGCCGATGTCGCGGCACTACGTCGCATCATCGATGCTCGCCGGGACATCCGTCGGTTCCGTTCCGATCCGGTTCCGTCCGCCCTCGTACGACAGGTGATCACCGCCGGACACCACGGGCCCTCGGTGGGGCACTCCCAGCCCTGGCGGTTCATCGTCGTCGACGACCCGCAGCTCCGTGATCGGGCGGCGGCGATGGCCGATCGGGCGCGGCTGCAGCAGGCCGGTCGACTCGAGGCCGATCGGGCGGCCCGGCTGTTGGATCTGAAGCTCGAGGGGCTACGCGAGGCGCCGTTGGGGGTCGTGGTCGCCTGTGATCGGCGGGTCCCCGCCGTCGGCGTGCTGGGCAGGGCGACCTTCCCCGATGCTGATCTGTGGTCCTGCGCTGCGGCGATCGAGAACATGTGGCTCACCGCCCGGGCGCTGGGGCTCGGCATGGGCTGGGTGACATTGTTCGAGCCCGAAGCGCTGGCCGACCTACTGGGGTTGCCCGACGGCGTGGAGACGCTCGGTTGGCTGTGCCTGGGCTGGCCGGATGAACGCCCGCCCGCCCCAGGCCTCGAACGCGTCGCCTGGTCGAAGCGCCTGCCGCTCGAGGATGTCCTGATGCACGACCGATGGCCGACCGGCGAGCAACCGGCGCGTCCGCCCTCCCACCTGCGGGTCAGTGCACCGTCCCAGGACCGGATGGTCGGGGCCACCGACCGGGCCGACGAGCTGTTGTCACCGCCCGGATCGCTGGGACTGCTGGACCGGGTGCTGGACCGTCTCATCGCCATCGGCGGTGCGGACCTCGACGGTGGCACGCTCGTGCTGGCCGGCACCGATCATCCCGTGGTCTCCCATCGGGTCAGCGCGTTCCCCGCCAGCACCGGCCACGACGTGATGGAAGCGGCAGTGGCGGGACGCTCGGTCGGCGCCGTGGCGGCCGTCTCGGCCGGCCTCGACATCGTGGTCATCGACGCCGGGATGGACGGAGCGCCCGTGCCGGGGGCACGCGCACGGCGGCCCCGCGACACGCGCGGCGACCTGGTCGGGACGGACGCGCTGAGCAGCGCGGACGTGGACCGGCTGCTGGAGGCGGGCCGAGCCATCGGCCGGGAGGTCGCCGGGCGGGGGCTGGTGGCGCTCGGGGAGGTCGGCATCGGCAACACCACCGTGGCCGCTGCGCTGACCTGTGCGCTGACCGGCATCGAGCCTGCGGCGGCCGTCGGATTGGGATCCGGAGCCGATGCCGAGATGGTGGGGCGCAAGCTCCTGGTGGTCGAATCGGCTGTCGCCCGATGGGCGGGGCGGGTGGTCCCGCGCGCCGGCGACCACGCCCCCGTGGTGACCGGACCGGACGTCGTACGTGGACTGCTGGCAGCCCTCGGTGGCGGTGAGATCGCGGTGCTGACGGGCGTGGTCCTGGGGGCCACCGAGGCCGGCTCACCGGTGGTGCTCGACGGCCTGGCGGGCTCCCTTCCGGGATTGTGCGCGGTGCGGATCGAGCCGGCCGCCCAGGCCTATCTGGTGGCCGGCCAGGTCAGCCGGGAGAGGGCCCACCGGATCGTCCTCGACGAGCTGGGCCTGGAACCGGTGGTGGACCTGCGGCTCCGGGCCGGGGAGGGGGTCGGGGCGTGCCTGGCATCCTCGCTGATCCTGCAGGGGTTGGCGATCCGCCGTCATGCCGCCCGGACGACCGACTCCGGGACACCGACGCCCTGAGCCGGCGGCCCTGAAGAGAGACTGACCCCCGAGCATCGGGCCCGGACCGCCGGACCACGGCCGGACGGTGCGGCGCCCCCCACAACTCGGCTCCGGGCGCCGTTCAGCGGCCGACCGGGCTCAGGCGGTCATCACCACCTTGAGCGCCTTCGTCCGGGCCGCGTGCCCGAAGGTGTCGTACGCGTCGACGATCTGGTCGAGGCGGAAACGGTGGGTCGCCAGCCTGTCGACCGGCAGCTTGCCCTCGGCGATCATCTTCAACAACATGTCGCCGGTCACCGCGTTGACCAGGCCCATCGAGATGCGGATGTTGTCGCTCCACTTCTCGTTGACCGGCAGGTCGACCGACGTGCCGTGGACGCCGACGTTGGCCACCTGCCCACCGGGTCGGATGATCGACAGGGCGGCACCGAAGGTCGTCGGCAGGCCGACCGCTTCGATCGCCACGTCGACACCGAGCCCGTCGGTCAGGCCGCGTACGGTGTCGGCCCAGCCGTCGGTCCCGGAGTTCACCGTGTGGGTCGCGCCGAAGACGCTCCTGGCCAGGTCGAGCCGGTTGTCGTCCAGGTCGACCGCGATCACCCGGGACGCACCGTGCAGACCGGCGGTCATGATCGCCGCCAGTCCCACCGGGCCGGTGCCGATCACCGCGACGACGTCACCGGGCTTGACCCCGCCGTCACGGACGCCGATCTCGTAGCCGGTGGGCAGGATGTCGGAGACGAAGAGTCCCTGCTCGTCGGTGACCCCGGCGGGGAGGTGGTAGAGGCTGGTGTCGGCGTACGGGATGCGGACGTACTCGGCCTGGACGCCGTCGATCAGGTGACCGAGGATCCAGCCGATCCCGCCGACCGTCTGGCAGTGACTCGGCAGTCCCTTGCGGCAGTAGCTGCACGTCCCGCAGCTCGTGATGCACGAGATGATCACCCGGTCACCGACCGCGAAGTTGCCGACGGCGGAACCCACCGCGGTGATGGTGCCGACGCCCTCGTGGCCGAGGATCCTCCCGTCGGTCACGGTGGGCACATCGCCCTTCATGATGTGCAGATCGGTGCCACAGATCGTGGTGGTCTCGACCTTGACGACGCAGTCGGTCGGCTCCTGGACGGTGGGGTCCGGCACGTCTTCCCATGCCTGCTGGCCGGGCCCGTGATACACCAGCGCTTTCATGTCCCGCTCCTTTGCGAGTGCCGCGCCGACGCCGATGCATCGGCGACGGGCCACGCGGTGGACGCCCGGGCACCCCCAGGAGGCTCAGGACTCTGGAGGCTCAGGCCCCAGGCTCAGGACCCCAGGCTCAGGACGCTGGGCTGCCCGGATGCCGAAATGTGACCCTCGCCACAAGGGTAATCCGGCGGGGGTCGGCGGGTGGCCTACTTGCCCTGACGCTTCTGGATCGCCGCCCACTCGTCGCGCAGCCCGACCGTACGGTGGAACAGCATCGGCGTCCGCGGATCGTGGGCGAAGTAGCCCAGCCGCTCGAACTGCACGACCTCCCCGGGCGCCGTGTCGGCCAGCGCCGCCTCGACCTTGCAGCCGGTGAGCACCTCGCGGGAATCGGTGTTCAGGTCGTCCAGCGGCTCGCCGGTCGCCGCGCCGGGCGCCTCGGTGGAGAACAGCCGGTCGTAGAGCACCGCGGTGGCGTCGACGGCGTGGGCCGCCGACACCCAGTGCATGGTCGACTTCACCTTGCGGCCGTCGGAGGCGGTGCCGCCGCGGCTGTCCGGATCGTACGTGCAGTGCACCTCGACCACGGTGCCGTCGACGTCCTTCACCACGTCGGTGGCGGTGACGAAGTAGGCACCCCGCAGCCGCACCTCACGGCCCGGGGACAGTCGGAAGTACTTCGGCGGCGGCACCTCGGCGAAGTCCTCCTGCTCGATGTAGAGCTCGCCGCTGAAGGCCACCTCACGGGTGCCGTCGGCCTCGTCCTCCGGGTTGTTGACCACCGAGAAGTGTTCGACGACGGGGCGGCCGTCCGCGTCGGTCGGCCAGTTGGTGATCACCAGCTTGAGCGGGCGGAGCACCGCCATCCGGCGCTGCGCGGTGCGGTTGAGCTCACGGCGGACGAACGACTCCAGCAGCTCGATGCTCGGGCGACTGTTCGTCCGGTTGACCCCGACGTAGCGGCAGAAGTCTCGGATCGCAGCCGGCGGGTAGCCGCGCCGGCGCAGCCCGCTGAGGGTGGGCATCCGCGGGTCGTCCCAGCCGTCGACCAAGCCGTCGCGGACCAGCTTCGCCAGCCGGCGCTTGGAGGTGACCGTGTGGGTCAGCTCCAGCCGGGCGAACTCCATCTGCTGCGGCTGGTCGCCGGGCAGCGGCAGCTGCTCGAGGAACCAGTTGTAGAGCGGGCGGTGCGACTCGAACTCCAGCGTGCACAGCGAGTGGGTGACGCCCTCGATCGCGTCGCTCTGGCCGTGCGCCCAGTCGTACGTCGGGTAGATGCACCAGGCGTCGCCGGTGCGGTGGTGGTGGCCGCGGCGGATGCGGTACATGATCGGGTCGCGCAGCTGCATGTTCTCGTGCTGCATGTCGATCTTCGCCCGCAGCACCCGGGAGCCGTCGGCGAACTCCCCGGCCCGCATCGCCCGCAGCTTGGCGAGGTTCTCCGCCGGCGTGGTGTCGCGGAACGGGCTCTCCACGCCCGGCTGGCCGTAGCCGCCGCGCTGCGCGGAGATGGTCTCGCCGTCCTGCTCGTCCACGTACGCCAGGCCCCGCTCGACCATCAGTTCGGCCCAGGCGTAGAGCTGCTCGAAGTAGTCGGAGGCGTAGACGACCTCCTCGGGGGTGTACCCGAGCCAGCGGATGTCGTCGATGATCGACGCGACGAACTCCTCGTCCTCGGTCTCCGGGTTGGTGTCGTCGAAGCGGAGCTTGCAGGTGCCGCCGAAGTCCTCGGCGACGCCGAAGTCGACGGTGATCGCCTTGGCGTGACCGATGTGGAGGTAGCCGTTGGGCTCCGGGGGGAAGCGGGTCTGCACCCGGCCGCCGTACGTCCCCTGCTCGTTGTCGCGACGCACCGTGTCGCGGACGAAATCGCTGGCGGGAACGGCGGTCTCGGGGGAGGTCATGGCCGCCAAAATATCACGTGGCCCGCCGTGGCCAGGCCCCGCCGACCGGCCCCGACGGGCCACCGACGGGTGCTATGAACTCGTCGAGCCGCTCCGCCGCCGGCGGCGGCGACGCCGCAGTGGCGAGGGTCGTCGCGGGTGGCCCGGCCGGTTGGCCGGCTTGACCCGTGCCGGAGGCGTGCCGGGCGCACGCCACGTCGCCAGCCCCGCCTCGACCAGGGTGCTGCAGATCGTCTGCACGGTGATCTCGCGTCCGGTCGATCCGTCGGGCAGCTTGGTGGCGTTGGACAGATAGCTTCCCCGGCCCAGGTGCTTCAGCGGACCGATGCTGCGGATCGTCAGCCGACCGTCGGCCAGTGCGCGGTTCCACGAGCTCTTCGGCCGGATCGCCCAGCGTCCCGGGAACAGTCCGGCCGCCCCCTGCACCCAGTCACGGCTGCCCTTGAAGTGCCACAGGTGGGTCAGCTTGTCCAGCCCCGGGTCGGCGTCCATGAACCCGCCGACCGACATCAGGTGCACCGGCGCTCCGGTGGCGGCCAGGTACCAGCTGGCGCCCAGGGCGATCTGGGCGCCGCCGCTCCACGACAGCAGCACGATCGGCCGCTTGTCGGCGGGGTGATAGCCGGCGTCCAGCAGCTCGTCCCAGATGACGTTGGCGATGCCCAGGGAGTAGAGCGGCCCGTAGCGCCGGTCGAGCGAGACGAGGACCTGCAGGGCGTTGCGGACGTTGATGACGATCCGGGCCAGCGGGGCCATCGGGCCGCCGTAGGTGTGGCGGTGCACGATCCGCCACCACCAACTGCTCAGCCGCGCCTCCAGCAGGCCCTGGTTGGTCATCGAGTACGGGTAGATCTGGCTCACCAGGCCGATGCCGTCGAGCTTGGTGCGGACAGCGTCGAGCAGTGGCCGTTCCCCGGCCAGACTCGCCTCCGGCTCGAACGCGCCCACTCCCGAGATGTAGACGATGTAGCTGGTGTGCTCGTCCCGGCCGCCCCGCTCCGCGGCGACCAGGTCGTGGACCCGCTCGGCCCGGCGTTCGGACTCCTCCAGGCTCTGCGTGGCCCACCAGTGCATCGACTCGTTGGGGGCCAGCAGGGCGAAGAAGAGCAGCGCCAGCAGGGCGCCGAGCAGGATGTGCCCGATCACCGGCGCTCCCTCTGCTCGACCCGGTCCGGCTCCTGCTCGACCCGGTCCGGCTCGTGCTGGGCCCGGTCCGGCTCGATCAACCAGCCGTTGAGGTCGGCCTCGCTCCCCTCGATGGTGGCCTGCTCCAGCACATAGCGCGACGAGTCGTAGAGCGGCCGGCCGGTCGCCCTACGCCACAACACGTCGCGGATGCGGGCCAGCAGCGGGCTGTAGACCGCCGACAGCGCCCAGACGGCGAGGAACGTGCCGAGGGCGATCGCCCCGCTGCGCCACAGTGTGGTCGCGTAGAGGTCGCGGATGATGCTCCACAGGATCAGCAGTGACCACGCCATCAGGGCCCGGTCGATCGCCGGACCGAGCACAGGGATGGCGGTCGCGAAGCCGAGCACCAGCGGCGAGCAGGCCCACAGCACGGCCCAGACGACCTGTTCGGCGGGAACGTGACTGCCGATCATGAGCACGCCCGTCACCCAGACGAGCAGGCCCAGCAGGGCGTACGTCAGCACCAGGGTGACGAAGTTGAGCGCCATCACGAACACCATGCCGCCCCGGCGCATCCGGTTGACGGCGAGCACGACGGAGCGGCCGAGCAGGATCGAGACACACGCGCCGACGGCCACCAGGATGGCCGCGGTGTGGCCCAGCGGCCCGGCCGAGGCGCGGACCACGTCCAGCCGGAGGGTGAGGGCGTCCAGCCAGCCCGCCGTGGTCTGGGAGAGGATCGCGCCGATCAGTCTCATCGCAGTCCCCTTTCCTTCCGGCGATCATCGGCCCCGTGCCTGAGGCACCACTGCATCCTGAGGCACCACTGCATCCTAATGATCGTTCGGGCCCGATGGCTGCGGACGGGTGGGCGCGGGTGTGCCATTCCGTGGAGCGGTCGGCCGGCTCCTGGGGTGACGCGGCAGACTACCGGCATGCGCCCTTTCCTGCTCCTGGCGACCCGTGCCGAGGACGCCATCGCCGATGACGAGTTCGAGGCCTTCCGCCGTCTCGGCGGGCTGGGCACCGACGACCTGGTGCGGATCCGTGTCGACCGCGAGCCGCTCGGCGAGCTCGATCTGGACGCCTGGTCCGGGATCGTGCTGGGCGGCAGTCCGTTCAACTCCTCCGACCCGGCCGAGGGCAAGTCGGTGGTGCAGCGAGAGGTCGAGGCACTGCTCGCCGGGGTGGTGGACGTGGTGGTCGAGCAGGACTTCCCCTTCCTGGGCGCCTGCTACGGGGTCGGCACGCTCGGCGCCCACGAGGGCGCCGTGGTGGACCGTACGTACGGCGAGGCGGTCGGCCCGGTGACGGTCGAGCTCACCCTGGCCGGTCGCCGGGACCCGATCTGCGCCGGGCTGCCAGCGCGCTTCGACGCCTTCGTGGGGCACAAGGAGGCGGTCCGGGAACTGCCGCCGGGGGCGGTGCTGCTGGCCACCTCCGACCCCTGTCCGGTGCAGATGTTCCGGATCAAGCGCAACCTCTACGCCACCCAGTTCCATCCCGAACTGGACGCCGACGGGCTGAGCCGGCGGATCGAGGAGTACAAGCACAACGGCTACTTCCACCCGCACGAGTCGGAGGGGCTGAAGGAGCTGGCCCACCGCTCCCCCGTCCCGCACCCGCGCCGGCTGCTGCGCAACTTCTTCCGGACCTACGCCAGGGACTGACCGGTCACCGGGGGCGTCGCCGGCCGGTCTCGTCGAGGTAGGACTCGAGTCGCTCCGCGTACACCGACAGGTCCGGGCCGACGAAGGTGCCCGGCGGGACCTCCCGCTGGACCAGAGCCCACGCCGTGCCGCGCACCCGCGCCTCGGCCGCCTCCATCGAACGGACCGCTTCGGCCAGGGCCCGGTGGGTCTCGTTCTCCTCGACCAACACCCGCCGGCCGAGCCGGAGCGCTTCGTCCGCCACCATGTCGCCGACGCTGGGCCAGTAGCTGCGCCGCCAGCGTTCCCGCCGGGAGGTGGGACGGAACTCCCGCTCGAAGCGCACCAGGCTGGCGGTGACGCTCTGCAGGGCGTCCTCGCTGCGGTCCACCAGCTGGTGCAGGTAGGCCGGAGGGACCTGTTGGCCCAGCTCGTCCATCGCGTCGAGCAGCCGCCGACCCTGAGGGCCGGCCGGCCCGGTGGTGAGGGTCGCCGGACCGCCCAGGCCGCCCATCAGGTCAGCCACCGAGCCCAGCCCTGATCCCACCATCCCGGCGATCTTGCCCGGATCCAGGCCGAGGGAGGCCAGGCCGGGCACGTGCCCGAGGAAGCGGTCGACGGCCTGGGCCGCAGCACCGGCGAAGTCGTCGGCCCCGCCTCGCTCCGGAGCCGCCGTCGGGCGGCCGGACTCCAGCGCCCCGGCGATCGCGGGATGTCCTGGCAGGGCGGTCCGGGACAGTGCGGTCAGCAGCCCGTGCGAGACGTCGGCGGCCAGCCGGCGGGTGTCGCCGGAACGGGCCTGCTCCAGCCCGTGGGTCGCCGAGGAGCGGGTGGCCCGGGCGATGTCGAGATCGTCGTGGGTCCGCCGGGCATCGTCACGATGGGCCGGCGGCAGGGCCGCGACGGTCTCCTGGATGACCAGCACCGCCTCGTCGGCGGAGGTGATCTCCGCGGCGGCGACGGCCCGTACGTGCGGGGACTCGCTCAGCTCGCGGGCCCGCCAGAGCACCTCGGCAGGGGTGGTCGTCGTCCCGCCGATCGTCAGCGGCCGGCGGGCGGCGGCGGTGACCCGTGCCCGGTGCACCGCGACGGTGACCCACCCGAGGCCGGCGACCACCACCAGGGCGGCCATCACGGCGACGACGATCAGGGCGATCTCCACAGGGTCCTCCGGTCTCGGGGCGGGGGCGGTCAGGGCGCCTGGGGTCAGGGAACGCCGCCCTGACCCCAAGGGTAGGCCGTGGTCGCCTCAGTCCTGCGCGTCGATGCCGACCAGGTCGCAGACGAACACCAGCGTCTCGCCGGGGCGGATCTCCGGGCCGGCACCACGGTCGCCGTAGCCGAGGAAGGCCGGGATGACGAGTCGGCGGCGGCCACCGACGCGCATCCCCTTCACCCCCATGTCCCAGCCCCGGATCACCTGGCGTCCGCCGAGGGTGAACGAGAGTGCCTCGCCACGTTCCCAGGAGGAGTCGAACTCCCGTCCGGTGCTGAGTGCCACCCCGACGTAGTGCACCCGGACGGTGTCGCCCTTCGCGGCGACGGCGCCGTCACCGACCACCAGGTCCTTGATCTCCAGGTTGGCCGGCGGGCGGCCCTGCGGGAGCTCGACGTCAGGCTTCCCGTTCTGCATATCGGTCATGTCCCGACCCTATCGGTGCCGCCGGCCCGTCCGGCCCGACGTGGGAGACTGGAGGAGCCCCGGCCCCGGACGAAAGCAGGCGCATGCTGCACCAGCTCACCGAGTTCATCCTCGGCGCGACCACCTCGGTGTGGGCGTACGCCCTCCTGGCGGTGCTCATCATCGGCGACGCGCTGATCCCGGCCGTGCCGAGCGAGTCGGTGGTGATCTCGATGGCCTCGCTGCTGGTGCACGAACATCCCTGGCTGCTGCCGCTGCTGTTCCTGGTGTCGGCCGGCGCGGCTTGGTGCGGCGACAACATCGCCTACTCGGTCGGCCGGTCCCGCTGGCTGTCCGGCAGTTCGCTGTGGCAGCGGCCCCGGATCGCCGGGCCGTTCGCCTGGACCCGCGACGAGCTTTTCCGCCGGGGCGCGACCTTCATCATCGTCGGCCGGTTCATCCCGGGCGTACGGATCGTCATCAACCTGGTCTGCGGGGTCGTCGGCTACTCGCGGCGCCGCTACATGCGGGTGGTGGTCGTCAGCTCCAGCCTGTGGGCGCTGTACTGCGTGCTGATCGGCAGCCTGGCCGGCGCCTGGTTCGCGGACAACCCGCTGATCGGCATTCTGGTGGCGATCGCCGCCGGCATGGTGCTGGGGCCGATCATCGACTGGATGTTGCGGCGTACGGTGCTGCGCGGCACGCCCGGGCCGGCGACCGACGCGGTGGACCCTGCGCCGCCGGAGGACGCCGAGTCCTGACGGCGGGACGTACGCCGGGGTCGGTGCCTCCCGCGGTCGTCGGCGTCCCCGCGGGTCAGAGCATCTTCTCCAGGGTGTTGAGGTTGCGGTTGGTCGTGGTGGCGCGGAATCGCCGCTGCCCGAGGACCTTGCTGAACGGCGTGCTGAGGGTCGAGCCCTTCGGGCAGGACCAGTAGACGACGCTGGTGCCGGCGGCCACCCGCTCCCGGTCACCGCCGGGCTCGTGGGCGGCGGTCTGGGCGAGGTCGACCAGGTCGGCCGCGACCTGGTCGGTGGCACAGAGGATCGCATAGCGATGGTGGTCCGGCTCGGCCGGGAAGGGGTAGCCGGCGACGACCGCGGCCAGTTCGGCGCGCGGCAGCACCTGCACGTGGGCCTCGTAACCGAAGGTCGACGTGAGCGCCTCCTCGATCATCGGGCGCAGCGCCCGCGGCTGCTCGGCCGAACTGAACGTCACATTGCCGGTCTGCAGATACGTCCGGACATCGTCCAGGCCGACGTCGGCCAAGCAGTCGCGCAGCTCGGGCATCGGCACCCGTACGCCACTGACATTGATGCCCCGCAGGAACATCGCGTAGTCCATCACTCGACCTCCCGGCTCTCCCGCTCAGCTCCGCACCCGGACCGCGTCCGGCTCGGTGTCGTCCGACCCGGTGCCGTCCGACCCGGACGCGTCGACCTCGGTCCCGGTCGGCTTTGGGTCGGTCGGGGCCGTGGCGCCCGGCGTGGTCGCGGCGGCCCGCACCGGGCGGGTCTCGGCACGGAACACGATCCACCGCATGCCGACGTACGTCCACAAGCCCTCGCAACAGGCGGCGATCAGTCGGGCGAGCTGGAACTGCACGCCGAGCATCTCCAGGCCGGTGCCGACGCCCTGCAGCAGGACGAAGTAGTTCACCAGCACGACGAAGGCGTAGCGGACGGTCTGCGGGCCGACGGGGGCGCGGGAGTGGAAGTTCAGCCACCGGTTGAGCAGGTAGGCCAGCACCAGGGCGGTGCCGTAGCCCACCGTCGTGGCCACCGGATAGGGCGCACGGACTCCCCGGAAGACCAGGGTGAGGACGGCCATGTCCACCCCGAAGGTGAACAGGTTCAGGATGGCGTACCCGATGAAGTCCGGTGGGATGATCCGCCCGATCCGGTCCGGCAACAGGCGCCACAGGCCCTGGCGCATCGACAGGAAGCGGTCGGCTGCGCTGCGACGCGTGGTCGTCGAGGGGTCGGGCGCGGAGGGCTGCACAGCCTCAGCGTACGCGCCGGGTCCAGGATCCGGCCCCGCTGGCGTTCCGGGGTCTCTCAGCGGACCGTGGCAGGCGCCGCCGGGCACCGTCGACGAAGGGTCAACACAGCTCCAGCCGGCGGCCCATGTCGGACAGGAACAGGCCGTCCGGATCGACCCGGCGACGGGTGGCGATCCACTCCCCGATCCGCGGGTACATCCGGTGGAAGTTCGCCGCGCTGGTCCGGGAGTCCTTGGCCGTGTAGAGGCGTCCGCCGAACTCCAGCACCCGCGCGTCGAGCTCGTTGAGGAAGGTGTCCAGTCCGCGGCGGATCGGGAAGTCGACACAGACGTTCCAGCCGGGCATCGGGTAGCTCAGCGGCGCCTGGTTGCCGGGGCCGAACAGCTTGAAGACGTTCAGGAAGGAGTAGTGCCCCGACCGTTGGATGTCACCGATGATGCTCTTGAACTCCTCGACAGCGGCCGGCGGCACGACGAACTGGTACTGCAGGAAACCCTCAGTGCCGTACGCCCGGTTCCACTCCCCGAACAGGTCGAGCGGGTGGTAGAACTGCGTCAGGTTCTGCACCTTGCCGGTGTAGTTGCCGCTCTTCAGATACCAGGCGGTGCCCACGGCGGTGAAGGTGTACTTGTTCGCCAGTCCGTTCGGGAAGATGTCGGGCAGGGTGACCAACGTCGGCGCGTCGAACGCCAGCGGATCCTTGCGGAGCTTGGCCGGGAGTTCATCGAGCTTCGCCAGCGACCCGCGGGAGATCGCGGCACGGCCCAGCTTCGGCGGCGCGCTGATCGCGTCGAACCAGGCGCTGGAGTACTCGTACCGCGATTCCGAGCCATCGGTGTGCACGGCGATCGTCTCGTCCAGGTCGTGGGTGACGACGCCGTCGGCGATGAAGTAGGCCGTCTCCGTACGGGTCATCGACAACCGGGCCCGCAGGATGATGCCGGTGAGGCCGATGCCGCCGATCGTCGCCCAGAAGATCGAGGCGTCCGGGTCGTCGGGAGTGCCCTCCGGGGTGAGCTCCAGCACCCGACCGTCGGCCACCAGCAGTTGCATCCACCGCACGTGGTCGCCGAACGAGCCGGCACTGTGGTGGTTCTTGCCATGCACGTCGTTGCCGATCGCACCGCCCACGGTCACCTGGCGGGTGCCGGGCAGGACGGACACCCACAGCCCGTACGGCAGGGCGGCCTTGATCAGCGTGTCCAGGCTCACCCCGGCGTCGACGTCCACCGTGGCGGTGTCCGGATCGATCGAGTGGATGGTCGCCAGCGCGGTCATGTCGATGACGAGGCCGCCGCCGTTCTGCGCGACGTCACCGTACGATCGGCCGAGTCCGCGGGCCAGGACGCCGCGGCCGCCGTCGGCCCGACGGTCGGCGGCGGCCCGGACGGCCTCGATGACCGTCTCGGGATCGTACGGGTGCAACACGTCCGCGCGGGACGGCGCGGTGCGTCCCCAACCGGACAGGATCTCGGAGGTGGTGGGGTCGCTGGAGGTGACTGAGGTGCTCATCGGGGCCAGCCTACGACGTCCGGTCGGAGTCGGTGGCGGTGGCCCGGACGGTGTCGCGGGTCGGCACTCCGCAACGGGTCAGCCCTGCGGCGCTTCGTCCCCGGACGGCGGCTCGTCCAGGCTGCGGAGGAACTTCTCCGCCTCGGCGGCGATCTCGTCGGCGCTGGGCAGGTCGGCCGGCTCCGGCGCGGCCTCCAGCCGGCGCTCCCCCATGAACCGGTCGTACTGGTGCTCCAGGTCGGCGACCATCTCCCGGGTCTCGTCGGAGGACGCCACCTGCGAATCGATCTCGGCACGGACCGCGGATCGGACCAGCTCCAGCGGGGAGGTCGGCAGCGACACGCCGGTGGCCTGCTGCAGCGCGTCGATCACGGCCAGCGCGGAGTCCGGGTAGTCCCCGGGAGCCAGGTAGTGCGGCACATGGGCGGCCAGGCCGATCACGTCGTGGCCGGCCTCGCCGAGGCGCAACGCGAGCATCGACGGGAAGGAGGCCC